>JBOGLC010000107.1:0-79059 GCA_050746005.1 Terriglobales bacterium | reverse complement strand
GTCCGTAACGTTCGAACTCCGCTATCGCATCGCGGGAAAGCCCGGGCAAAAATGTCATGTCGTACTTCGCATAAATGATCAGCGACTTTTTGGGCCAGCGGGCAAACTGTTCGAAATAGGAAATCGGACTGATACCTTTCCACAACGCACGCAACCGGTCGAGATCGATTTGCGCTTCGATGCCCTTACGGATGTGGCGTGTGGATTGTCCGTGCCAGACCACGTCCGCAACATTGGTGGAAGCGTGATTGAAAGCAGCCACGCGAATACGGGCGTCGTGCGCGGCCGCAAGAAATGAATAGCAGGAACCCAGGCTGGTGCCCAGGATGCCCAGCCGGCTGTATCCCTTCTGCTCCAGCCAGTCCAGACAGCAGCGCACATCCACGACCGCCTGGCGGCAAGCGTCGAGCGTGCGCCCGATATTGGCGGACACCGCATAGTCGGCGCGGCGTGTGTCCGCGGGCATGCGGATGTCGTGATACGGCATGCTCAGGCGCAGCACTGCGATGCCCATCAGGTTCAGCACGCGGCAGAGTCCGGTATAAGCGAGGGCATCGGCATTCCAGTGCGGCAGCAGCACCACGGCGCGCCGCCCTCGCGCCGGAAACCAGCGCGCGTTGGCCAGATTGTTTTCCGGGTAAGGCGTGTCGACCGGCGAAGTAAAGCGCAGGAAATGAGCGTGCGTGCCGCGCACTTTCGCTTCCAGTTCGGGGTCCGGCACTTCCCGCGTGCTGAAGACCTGGACTTCACGGCGCTCGAGGCGAAAATCCGAAGGCGAAGTATAAGAATAAAACTCGTCGCTCGAGGCCACGATGCGCTGGTTATACTCGCGCAGGAATTTTTCCGAATCAGCTTTTCCCGGGACATGTCCGGGAGCGAAGCCGTTGCGGCACGGCCAATCGCGGGCCCACTCGACTCCCCACTCCAGCGGGCGCACCACGCGGTTGTTGTCCACCGACGTGAGGCGGGTTTCCCAGTCATACATCCACTGTTCGTAGCGGGAAGGCATTGATAACTGAGCATATCAAAGGACACGCGGCAGGTCCGCACGGCCGCAGTGAAGTCGCAGGTATTCGCATTCGCGGGTCATTTTCAAAGGGCGAGTCTTCCCCGGGGCGTGGGACGGCGATCAGCAGACCAGTCCACGATGAGAACTTATAATCGCTTCGTAAGTCTTTGACTGTAGCTACGTTTGGCGTTACAATGCTTTTTGAGTGGAGCGCTGCGAAGAATCGCGCCAATATTCGCAAGCATGGATTTGACTTCGTGGATGCCGAACAACTGTTTCGCGGTATGCTAATCGCTAACCCCGACACAAGGGAGGATTACGAAGAAAAGCGTTGGATTGGAATTGGTTTGATTCGCGGACGTGCCGCGCATGTTGTCTTTACGGAAGTTGGCCCAGAGACCATTCGAATCATTTCACTAAGAAAGGCAAGCCGTCGTGAACGCAAAGAATACGAAAAAGCGATCCAGGACGGACTGGAAACGGGTTGATGCCCTTCGAGACTCAGAGATAGATTTTTCTGAGGCGCCCGAACTCGGTCCCGACTTCTTCGCCACAGCGATACTCTGGCCGGGACCGAAGAAACAGATCACATTGCGCCTGGATCCGGACGTGCTTGCATTTTTTCGCAAGCGCGGAAAAGGCTATCAGACTTCGATTAACGCCGTTCTAAGGAAATATGTGGAGGTCGTAAAAAACTCAGGCAGATGAGGATTCAGTTTGGTCCGGCCCATTGTTCTGGTCAAGTTGTTCTGGTCAGTTTGGTCTGGCCAATTCAGTCTGGTCAACGATAACAGGCAATGACCAGCAACTAGCTGTATTTCCTCGGCACGCGCTTGGAGATGGCGCAGAGAATTTCGTATACATTCGTGTTCGCCAGTCCGGCATGTTCCCGAGCATCCACGCTCAGCCCGTCGAGAGCGCCCAGCAGCAGCACTTCATCGCCCACGGCCACACCCGGCAAGCCGGTTACATCCGCCAGAGTGAGGTCCATCGAAATGCGGCCCACGATGGGAGCGTAATGTTCGCGCACAATCACCTTTCCCCGGGATGACAGCGCGCGGTTCAATCCGTCCGCGTACCCTACGGGAAGCACCGCAATGCGCGCCGGAGCCTTGGTCACATAGGTGCCGCCGTAGCCGAGAGCCTGGTTGGCGCGCACGTCGCGAAGAGAAAGAATTCTGGTCTTCCAGGTCAACACCGGCTTGACGCCCAGCCGCAGCTTGCTTCCGCTGACTTCCCTTCCCGCCCGCTCAAACGGTAAATGATAACCGTATAGTGCGATCCCCGGACGCACCATGGTGTTCCAGGATTCCCTCCGTGAAATGACAGCGCCGGTGTTGGCCACGTGAACCAGGGGCGGGTCGAATCCTTCGTTCCGCAGCAGGCGTCGCACCTGTTCGAACTTCTGGAGCTGCTCGTTGACCGAAGGCGCATCCAGCACTTCGGAAGAAGCCAGGTGAGTCGAGAGGCCTTCGAGCAGTAAATGCGGAGATGATTTCAGTGCGGAACAGACCCGGTACAAATCTTCCGGATCGACGCCCAGCCGTCCCATGCCGGTGTCTACTTTCAGGTGGACGGCAAGTCTCGGCAAAGCCATACCGGCTGCAGCCTTCTCCAGCAGCTCGACCTGGCCCGGCTCCCAAACCGTGGGCGTCAGCTGCAGACGAATAATCTCTTCTTCTTCGCCGCTCCAGAATCCCGTCATCAACAGAATGCGAGTACGAATGTTGGCTTCGCGCAGGGGGATCGCTTCATCGAGCGAGGTCACGCCCAGCCAGCGCGCTCCTTCTTCCTCGAGCGCCCGCGCGCACTCGGTCGCGCCATGGCCGTAGGCATCGGCTTTCACCACCGCGCAAACGGTTATACCCGTTCCGATGTGCCGCCGCACCACACCGAAGTTGTAGCGCAGGTTCTCGAGCGACACCTGGGCCCAGGTAGGCCGGGTTGCGGCGCGTTTCAGAATTTCAGCGGTAGCCACTGCTGCCGATTATAGCGGGCGTTGCGGCCGTCGCGAGGTTACGCCTGTGCTACTGCCGGTTTGGCCGGGTAGCAATCCGTTATCCGCCTGACAAAACAAACTTTACCGTGACCTCGGTTTCCACTTCCACGGGCTCGCCATTGAGTACGTAGGGCCGGTATCGCCATTGGCGCACGGCATCCACGGCGGCCTGCACCAGCATGGGATGGCCGCTCAGGACCTGCAGGTTTTCAATGCTGCCTTCACGGCTGATCATGGCCCGCAACACGACTCGGCCCTGGACCCGAACCTGCCTTGCCAGCGCTGGATAGTCGGGTTGGACGCGATAAACCAGGTTTCCTTCCATCATGTGCGACATCGGAGGGTGATGGACTCCGGGCGGAGGCGAAACAAGAATCTGGTTGGCGCCGAGGATGGAATCGAGAACAGTCCCCCGCCCGCGAAGATCGCCGACTCCACGGTCTGCGCCAATTGCGTTGGGGTCGACCATCGGCGGTGGCGGCGTGGTTTCTGTCACCATGCTCACCGCAGGCGGGATCTGCCGGGGAGCGATTAGCCGGTCGCCCATCAGATTGCTCAGAGCAATGGGATTTGCATTCGGGTGCAGATGAATCGGCGGAGCCGCGGGCGGTGGGGCGGGCGCAAGCAGCGGTGCGAGCAGGGCCAACCTCGGCAGTCCTTCGGTGTAGAGCAGGGGTAGAAAAAGCAGGCAGCCGACAGCGAGTGCCTGCAGCGCGAATGAAATCAGGGTTGTCCATCCGCGATGAGTAAACCAGGCGGAATCGGATAGTGAGTCGGCGAACATGGTGTCCTCCTCAAGGTGGGGCGACTACCTATAAGGACACCAGGAACGAATCTTCGGGCGCATCCTGAGTGATATGCGGCAAGAAAAAAGGCCGCGTCTTTCGCGCGGCCTTCAGGAACTTTTTTACGACATCGGGTGTCGCAAAAGCAACCGGCACGAACTACTTTGGTTGCGGTTTGGGCGCTGCCGGCGCGGTGGCGGGCTTCGCACCGGGCGTGGTTGGCCGGGTTGCGGCGGGCCTCGGAGCGGGCGCGGCCACGCCGGACTGCGCGTTGTAAAGCTCCACCACGGATCGGGTAATATCCACGGCCGGCCCGGCCCAGAGCACGGGTCCATTGGGCCATGGGTTCGAAGTGTCGATGATCACTCCATAGCCATTTTCAGCCGCGTACTTCACCAGCATCGGTCCCATCTTCTGGAGAATGCGTTGCGCGATTTCGTTTTGCTGATTCTGGGCGTCTTCGCGCGCGTCCTGTACCGACCGTTCCAGGGATTTCTGCTTCTGCTCGATCTGTTTTACCAGGATGGCGCGACTATCTTCGTTGAGCTTTTCGCCCTGGGTGTTGAGCTGTTTCTTCAGGCCCTCGACTTCATCGTTCTGGCCCTTGAGCTCGTTTTGTTTGGGCTCGAGCTTCTTGGTCAAAGCCTCGAAATCGCGCTGGCCTTCGTTGGTGGCGAAAATGGCCTGCTCGACATTGACGGTCCCCGTTTTGGTTCCCGTAGCGGTGGTGGCGACGGGGGCGGCGGCATTGCTGGCGGCGGCGCTGGGAGCCGCGGGCAACGCGGCCGTCTGGGCCAGGGCCGCAACCGATACGGCAAAAACAGAGGACATAAGGAATCGCGCGAACTTGCTTGTCATGTGGTTGATTTTAGAACTCCTTGGAATTTATCCCGGGAAATCGGTTAGATTTTCATACAAGCCAATGCTGGCCGCGCCTCAGCACTAACCCGACCGTTTGCTATCAACGGAAGAGACTGGGCCGGAGTTCCCAGCGCCTCACGCCGAACCTGAAGCGGCGTGGTGACCACCCCGTTGGCTATTCCCTATCAGGGCGTGGATAGCGCCATTATAGGTACAGCCTCCGCTTAAGGTCAACCGAAGGCGGTTCGTGGTATTGCCTCAGTTTGAACATATCTTTCCCCTGGCGTCATCCTGAGAGACTTTAGTCTCGAAGGATCTGGCGCGCAGCGGATATACGCTGCTCGCGGCACGCGCAGGTACGCGCGAGATCCTTCGGGACTGAAGTCCCTCAGGATGACGCCGGTCTACGTTGGCTTGGAAAGCCTCTTAATGGAAAGGCGCATCCTGAACGGCCTTCAGGCCGCGAAGGATCCGGCGTGGAGCGGATACGGACCTCGCCTGGGCAATTGTAGCGATGCGCCGAGATCCTTCGGGACTGAAGTCCCTCAGGATGACGCCTGAAATAGTAGCGATGTGATTCAGACTAAGCGACTGCCCGCTCACTGCAAATATTTTTGCCTGGCCGACAGCTCTTGTGGCCAACGAGCAACGGCCAACGACCGGTCTTCAGAACGTGGTTGCCACACTGAAGCGGAATGTCTTACGGGGCTCGCGCAGCTGAAACTGCGGGGCCAGACTGCGGGAAGCCTGCTCGAAGGTAAAATCTCCCGCAGCTCCGGGCGGAAACATGTCGCGGGTAATCGGCACCGGACCACGGGTGAGATTGTCCAAACGCAGCGGATTGTATGCCCAATAGACCCGAAACGGAGCGTTAATGATGGGCAGAAAAACCTGCAGTTCCAATCCGGTGGACATCCTCGGAATCCAGTTGGTGGAGCTCACAATCTGCAGATTCTGGGAAAACGGAGGCGTCTGAGGGTGTCCACCGGTACAGTTCAGCGCGATATCGAGCGCGGGACAACCGAACACGGTGTTATTGATATCGGCAAGTTGCCCAGGGTTGATCCGCAACTGCGACCCACGAACAATGGGATTCATTCCGATGTCCACGAAAGGCGCCAGAGCAACTGGCCCCGCGATGGTTACCCGGTATTCCAGATTTCCGACGATGCTGGCATCGCCGCCGGGAAACACAATCCGCTCCACCGGAACCGGAATGGTATAGCTGCCCCGCAGGGGATTGGCCGGGTCTTTGGGGACGACGGTGCCGTCCGGATTACGCAGGACGATGCTTCCTTTGTCTGGAAGAAAAGCCACCGGGGAAACAGAACGTATATCGAAACCGCGGATGTCATTTTCACCGCCGAGATAAAAGCGCTCAAACGGCGGCGCGACCACGCCACCGTATCCGGCCAGGAAAGAACCCTGCAGGTTAAATCCGACGGTATTGCGGCCCTTCTGCACCGGTTTGAAGTGCTTGTACTGAACGATCGGGCGCACCGACCGCACCGTCCCCCCCAGCCCGGCAATCTCGCCCCCGAGAAAAACGCTGGTGCCTTTATGGGGCGTGATCGGGCTATCGATAGTGCTGAACGAAAAATTGGGCAGGACTTTGCTGGTGATGATGCCCTCTAGTGAATTGGGACCGCTGATTCCGCGAAAGGCCAAATCAGTGAACAATATCTTCGACGCATTGCTGACCGCGACGATGGACGACCGGTCAAAAGAGTACGTAATTCCCACGCGTTTGAAAGAATGATGCAACTGGTAGCTGAGTGACCCGGTAAAGCCGGTACTGGACTGCGTATAATTTTGCAGGTTGTTCAGGAAAGTGGAAGGAAGATTGATTTGCTGGCCGGTAATAAGGGCTTGCTGCCGCGCCTGGTTGTAGTTGTATTTCTGGGTGAAGACGGAAAAACCACCCTGGATCGGCCGATCAAACAGATAGGGTTCGGTAAAGCTGAACGACAGAATGCGCTGGCTGTTGCCGATACTGGCCTGAACCGCCAGGGTCTCGCCCAGACCGAGGAAGTTGTTGGTGGAGTAATTGATTCCGACAAAGGCCCCGGCCAATCCGCTTACGCCTCCGTTCAAACCGATGCTGTTCTTGCCTTTCTCTTTGACCTTGAGCGTAAGGTCGACAGTGCCATCCTTTTCGTCGAGGTGAGTCTCGGTGACATTCGGGTCGTCGGGCTTTAACTGCTCGAAATACCCCAACTGGTTGAGCCGCAGCAGGCTTAGCTTCCACAAACGCTCGTCGTAAACCTGGCCTTCCTCCAGCGCCACCTCGCGGCGGATGACCTTGTCGCGGGTCGTGGTATTACCCGCAAATTCGATTCTGCGGACATAGAACTTTTTACCCTCGTCGATATCGATGGTGAGGGTCACCAGCTTTTTGTCTTCGTCGAAAGTAGTGTTGGGAATCGACGTAAAGTTGATATGGCCCAGCTCGCGATAGGCATTGCGCAGGTTCTCCAGGCCCTTGGCCACTTTCTCTCGCGAGAAAATATCGCCGTCCTTCATGGGGAACAGAGAGCGCAGGGCCTTGACGTTGGTGACCTCTTTATTGCCGGAGAAAGTGATCGCCGCCAGGCGATATTGATCGCCCTCATCGATCGGAATGGTGATGTCTACCGCCTTGCCCAGTCCCTTCATCAATAACGGGATATGGAACCCGGGATGGCCGGTATCGTGGATTTCGGTTTTGGCGTCCGGGATCAGCGCTTTAAAGTAGCCGCGGTTCTGAAACTCGGAGCGCACCCGTTCTATGTCCTCATCCAGCTTGGTGGCGTCGTAGGTCTTGGCAAAGATGTTTTCCAGGAAGATGGAGTGCGGGATCCCGATCGGTTTCAGGTTTTTCATGGCGCCGCGCAAAACGCGCGAGCTCACATGCTTGTTGCCGATGAAAGTAATCTTACCCACGCTGACCTTGGGCCCTTCCTTCACCACAAAGGTGACGCTTACCTTGGCGGGCGGGATGGGCCGTACCTCGGTGCGCACCGTTGCGAACTGCCGCCCGTGCTCCGACAGCAATTCCCGGATCGTGACCTCGGCTTTCTTCACCTTGGTCGGGTCATACTGGCTTTCCGGCGAGAGTCCAACCTTGCGTTCCTTGAACCGGTCGAGCACGTCGCTCTTCGAAACCGAGTTCAGGCCCAGATACTCAATC
Organism: Terriglobales bacterium; assembly: GCA_050746005.1. GTDB lineage: Bacteria > Acidobacteriota > Terriglobia > Terriglobales > Acidobacteriaceae > JAIQFF01. The sequence goes on along the minus strand of JBOGLC010000107.1, from coordinate 71,236 downwards.
TCGCTGATGGTAGGACGCTCCTTGACGTAAACGTGGAGACGCCAGCCTTTGGGAGTCTGCTCGCGCTCGAACCGGATATCTTCGAAATATCCGGTATTCCACAGGGAGTTAAAATCGCGCTCGAGTGCGGCCGCGTCATAGACGTCGCCAGGACGGGTAAAAATGCGTCCTCGAATGGTTTCGGCCGGGATACGCCGGTTCCCGTGGATCACGATTTCGGTGATTAAATCCTGCTGACCCCATCCCACCGAGCCCAGCAACAGCAAGCAGCACAGGAAAGGCCACCATGCTTTACAAATCTTTATGATTGAAGAAGTTGAAGGCGATGCCCCAGCCGGAACGGACCATGGATGGCCCGACCTGCTCTTCGTCACTACAGGGCTATCCTGATGAAAACGAAGAATCGTTACTACCTCGGATCCTGGGAGTATGGAAAGTGGCAATTATACGGTAGAGCCGTGGAGACCGTCCAAACCGCCACCACCTCCGGGAGACGGTTTAGCGAGCTCTACTTCAACCAAGACGGAATAAAACGTGGCGGAGTTGCCTAGGTCCGTAAGTTTTTCCGAAGTAAGGACGTTTACATTGCGGCCTGCCGCGCTCAACTTGGCCCAGTGCAGCCGAGCAGAAACTACACCCGCCTGCACCGCGCCATCCACCCGCGCCCGCAGCAGGAGGTCGCCCCGGCGATTGAAGACGCGCACCATGTCGCCATCGACAATTCTACGCTCCCGGGCGTCGGCCGCACTCATTTCCAGCAGACCCAGTTCTTCCATCTGCTGAATCACCGGCAGGTTGCAAAAAGTGGAATTGAGGAAGTTGTCGGCTTTGCGGGCCAGTAGTTCGAGTGGAAAAGCCGTGGCCAGAGAACCATGGCGCGATTCCTCGGGAGGAACGAAACTCGCAACCGGATCGAGTCCCTGTGCCTTGAGGTCTTCGCTGTAGAGTTCAGCTTTACCGCTGCTAGTCCCGAAATTGCCGTCGGCGAAGGGCAAGAAATCCGGGAACCGGGAACTGGGCGCCGAGAACTGATTTTCAAAATTGAGCCGCACGTGTCCTTCCCGCTGCAGGCGATGGCGGTCAATTCCCCGCAGCCATGGATTCGTTGAATGCAGCGCGGCATCGATCATCTGGTCCACGGATTCGCGGAAGCAGTCGTCTTCAAATCCCATGCGTCCGGCCAGGGCCCGAAACACTTCAACGTTGGAACGGCACTCACCGAGCGGTTCGATGGCTGCGTCCGACATCTGCAGATAGTAGTGTCCGTATGCGCCCTGAAGGTCTTTGTGCTCAAAAAACGTGGTCGCCGGAAGCACAATGTCGGCATAATCGACGGTATCGGTGAAGAACTGCTCATGCACCACCGTGAACAAGTCCGGACGCTTCAGGCCGCGAACGACAAAGTTATGATTGGGGCAAACCGCCGCGGGATTCGAGTTGTAGACGAACAGAGCTTTGACCGGCGGATCGTCGAGCGCGTTAAGCGCCGTGCCCAGTTCCACCATGTTAATGGTGCGGGCGGGTCGCCCCAGTGACTTCTCCATCAGATCGGTACGTTCCAGGGCATCTTTATTCAGCCCAAAAGCCCCGCTGGTGGAAAGCTGAAGACCGCCTCCAACATCCTTCCATGAACCGGTAACACAGGGCAGCATGGTAATGGCACGCGTAGCCATGCCGCCGCCCTCGGAGCGCTGCACTCCGTAGTTCACGCGAATCACAGCCGGGTGTGTGGTCGCGTACTCGCGGGCGAGCTTGAAGATGTCAGAGGTTGCGATGCCCGTCCACTTCGCCACCCGCTCCGGCGAGTACTCCTGCACTTTTTCACGCAGCTGAGCGAAACCAACGGTGTAGCGCGCGAGATAGTCTGCGTCGTGCAAACCCTGGTTGATGATGACATGCATCATGCCAAGCGCGAGCGCCGCGTCGGTTCCGGGATTGATGGGCAAATACCAGTCCGCGCAGGCCGCGGTCCGGGTCCGGTACGGATCGATCACGACCAGCTTCGCGCCTTTGCGGCGGGCTTCGGCAATGAATGGCCACAAATGAACATTATTGCCATGGATGTTAGCGCCCCACGCGACGATGTAACGCGAGTGCGTAAACTGCTCCGGATCAGTGCCCAGCTTGATGCCAATCACGGACTTCAGCCCGGCCTCGCCCGCCGCGGAGCAGATATTGCGAGCCAGCTGCGAAGCCCCCAGCTGATGAAAGAATCGACGGTCCATGCATGCCCCATTGAGCGCTCCCAGCGTTCCCCCATAGGAGTAAGGCAGAATGGATTCACTACCGAATTCCGCGGCAGTCTGGCGCAAACGTGAGGCAATTTCGTCGAGCGCTTCATCCCATGAAATCCGCTCGAAGGCCTGTGTGGCCGCGGACGACTCGCCCGCGAACCCCTTCTCCCGCACTCGCCGCATCGGGTAGAGCACGCGGTCGGGCGAGTACACGCGATCCAGATACTTGGCCACCTTCCCGCACAGGAAGCCGCGGGTCACGGGATGCGCAGGATCGCCCTGAATCCGTGTGGCGCGGCCATCTTCCACGGTGATCAAAACCCCGCAGGCATCGGGACAATCGTGGGGACAAGCGGCGTGCACAACCTTCTTCATGGTGAAGCGATTATAAAGCCTCGAAAAAGAAACGGGCGGCTGCGAAGCCGCCCGCTAAATCGCCGTGGCCAGTTGAAGGCTACTGCGCCGTCTGGGCCAGTCGCACGCGATGGGCCCACAGTACCGGATCGCCGCTGACCGAGTCTTTCAGGACCAGGCCACGGGCCACCACCGGCACCGACACCGTCGCGCTCGCCGTCTGCAGGTCGGTGAGGGTCAGTGTATTGCTGTTGCCCTGAAAGAACAGGGTCCCAGCGCCGGTATTGACCGTCAAGGGTCCGCCCAGCGACAGCCCCAGAAGCCCGGTGTTCAGCAACTGGAAATTGCCTGCGTTGCCGCCGGTGACGGTCACGCTGCCCGGGACCACAAGTCCGTACACGCCCTGGCGCCGCAGAGAGATGAAGTCCGGAGTGAATGTGCTGTTGAACGTGCCGCCGATGAAGATGCGCTGGCCCGTCAGCATGGAAGAATTGCCGAACAGGTTATTGGGACTGAACCAGCTGTTGTTGAAGAAGCAGATGGCATAGTTGGACACGGCGCTGACATCCACCGTTTGTACCGTGTCGACCAGGCCCGAAGTCCCGCCCCCGGTTTCGCCCACCCACAGCGTGACCGTTTGTACTGGCCCCGTGGCCGGATTCAGGGCCAGGATGCGGCCGGAGATGAAGGCCCGGTCGGTGGTAACAACTTCCACGTCGCTGGCCAGAATGCTGCCGTCCACCTGCATCGTGCCCTGCAGCGCGACAAATCCGCCCGCAGTGGGCAACGTGCCCAGAGTGTAGCCACTGTTGTAGTTGGTGTTGCCATTCACATCGACCGTCAACTGCTGTCCGAAGGGCCCTTGCATGACGAACGAATTAGCGGAGACATTCACGGAAACGATGGTTCCCAGAAGGTCGGTGATCTGGCCCTCAGGATTGATCGCCTTTACCGCCTGGATAAACATTACCGGACTGATCACCCCGGTGATTTGACCGCTGCCGTCGACGGCCAGCGATTGACGAATATCGAATTCCGTATGCATTCCAGCCAGACCATTTGCGGTCACTACCATCGGCGTGGGAAAGCTGACGGTCACAGACGTGGTCTGCGGACTGGTGCTGGTCGGATTGGCAAACGTCCCGTTCAACGTGCTCACCTGCGGCGGAGCCACGGAACTGATGTAGTGGATCACCGGACTCGACAGCACAAAAGTCGCTTGGGTGTAGGTGTCCGCCGGAACTGTATTAAATGTCAGCGGCTCACGCAGTCCCACCAGGCGGGCAAAATCGACCGTGATGGGTGACGACACCAGCTGCGGAGAATTGCTGGCTCCAGTGAGCGTGATCGAATTGATGGTGAGATTCAGGCCCACGACAGACGGAAGCGGAGCATCCTCTCCGGTAACGTATACCGCGCCTTGCGAGTTGCTCGTAAGCGTCGTCCCGCTTCCGCCCCCGCAGCCGACTAGCGTCAACCCGCACAAGGCAAGAAATACGGAAAGCATCAGAAACCGTCTCATGGCAAACTCCTGAATTCTGAAAATCGATAAATTTGTGGTACCGGGATGAAAACACACCCAGCTTAACGAAGTTGCGTTACTTTTGGACAGAGTACATAGGTAATTCCCGCTCTAGACGCGGGTTTCGGAGGGTAACCTGGGCAGGGCGTTATCCCGTCTAAAGGCAATGGCGACATCGAGGTTGGAGTCTCCGGGCCCTTTTTCGATGTTGCGAGCGCAAGTCCAAAGTCTGAGGGCGAGGTCCGAGGGTAGGCCCCTGGTCTTGCTGAGCGGAAGTCGAAGGACCCTGTTGCCGGCACGGTTCCGTTCCCCATGGGAACGCGACAGCATTACTGAGCTTCGATGTTGATGAGGGTATAGAGGTCCTTCGACTCTCCGCTTCTTCGCCAGCGAAGAAGCGGCTTCGCTCAGGATGACAGGCTTGCCTGCCAATGTTTGGAGGAAGCCGAAGGGCCGAGGTCTGAGGTCTGACGTCAGCCTAGATTTCCATCACTTCTTTTTCTTTCCCCTTGCTCATCTCTTCCATCTTTTTGATTTCGTCGTCGGTCAGTTTTTGGATTTCGTCCATGGCCCGCTTTTCATCGTCTTCGGCGATCTTCTTGTCCTTGGCGGCCTTCTTGATGGCGTCATTGCCGTCACGGCGGATGTTGCGGACGGCGGTCCGGTGCTCCTCCAGCATCTTGTGCAGGTGTTTGACCATGTCCTTGCGGCGTTCCTCGGTGAGCGGCGGCACGGGCACGCGGATGATCTTGCCATCGTTCATGGGATTCAGGCCGAGATCGGCGGTGCGTATGCCCTTCTCGATGGCGGTCAGCGAGCTGGGATCGAAGGGCTGCACGGTAATGAGCTGCGGCTCGGGCGCGTGCACCTGGGCAATCTGGTTCAGCGGCATCTGGGAACCGTAGTAGTCCACGTTGACCGCATCCAGCATGTGCACCGAGGCGCGTCCGGTGCGGGTTGCAGCCATCGCCTTGCGAAAGTCTTCCACTGCTTTGTCCATCCGCGTCTTCAGTTGGGTGCGGATGTCTCTAAGAGGACCAGCATCAGCCATGATCAACTCCGTTGACATCTCAGGATCAAAACGCTGAATTATAAACCTTGGAACCATATAGCTCCCTGTCATCCCGACCGCAGCGAGCGCAGCGAGCGCAGTGGAGGGACCTGCTTTGGGGGAGTGCCACGGAACTGGAGCTCCGTATCATTGCTTATCCTTAACTATCTCTCAAGGGTCAAGAACGTCGCGGACCACGGCAGTAGTGGCACTGCCCGAAGCAGGTCCCTCCACTTCGCTCGCTGCGCTCTGCTCCGGTCGGGATGACAGGGGAAGAGGCTTTCAGGCGCTTACCAGCGACCCGATTTTCTCACCGATGACGACCTTCCGGATATTTCCGCGCTGGTTGAGATTGAAAATGATGATAGGCAGGTTATTGTCCTTGCACAGGGAGATGGCGGTCGAATCCATGACTTTGAGTCCCTGTTTCAGCACTTCCATGTAGCTGATCTCGGTGAATTTCTTGGCGTCTTTGACCAGCATGGGATCGGCATCGTAGATGCCATCGACTTTGGTGGCTTTGAGAATCACGTCAGCCTTGATTTCCATGGCGCGCAGGGACGCGGCGGTGTCAGTCGAGAAGTAGGGGTTGCCGGTGCCGCCGGCAAAGATGACGATTCGCTGCTTCTCCATATGGCGAATGGCGCGCCGGCGAATAAAGGGCTCGGCTACCTGGTTCATTTCAATGGCGGACTGCACCCGGGTGTGAATGCCCTGCTTCTCCAGCGCATCCTGAAGAGCCAGAGCGTTAATCACAGTCGCCAGCATGCCCATGTGGTCGGCGGAGACGCGATCCATTTCACGCGCCTGCTGAGTCACACCGCGGAAAAAATTACCGCCGCCGACCACGATGGCAATCTGGATGTCGAGGGAATGGACATCTGCCAGTTCGGCTGCGATTTCGTGGATGCGCAAGGGATCCACGCCAAAGCCCTGGTTCGCGGCCAGGGCCTCACCCGAGAGCTTGAGCAGAATGCGTTTGAACACCGGAGTCGGCATGATGGTTTGTAGCGCCGGCGTCCCGCCGGCTGTCCCGAGGCATTTCCAACAAAGAATGTGAGCGACAACCTACTTCACGGCCGGAGCCGAGGTCTCGCCCCCATCCTCTGGGCTACTGGTCGTAAACGCCACCGTCGCCCCCACTTCTCCCACCTTGAAGCGGGCAAAGCGGCGTACTGCGATATTCTCGCCCAGCTTGCCGATCTTGGTGGCAACCAGCTGGCCGATGCTGACCGTCTGGTCCCGGATAAAAGGCTGCTCCAGGAGGCAGACCTCTTCGTAGAACTTGCTCATCTTGCCTTCCACGATTTTTTCCACGACTTGCGGCGGTTTGCCGGTAGCCGCAGCCTGAGCGCGGTAGATATCCTTTTCGCGCTCGTAAGCCTCTGGAGTCACGTCCTCCTTACGCACATATTTAGGGTCGCTGGCGGCGATGTGCATGGCGATATCGTGGACCAGTTCCTTGAAATCGTCGGTACGGGCGACAAAGTCACTCTCGCAGTTGATTTCCACGAGAACGCCGATTTTGCCTCCGGCGTGAATGTAGCTGGCGACCGCGCCTTCCTTGGTCACCCGGCTGGCTTTCTTTCCGGCCACGGATATACCCTTCTTGCGCAGTAGGACCACAGCCTGTTCAAGATCGCCCTTGGCCTCGGTAAGAGCATGCTTGCAGTCCATCATCGGCGCCCCGGTTTTTTCCCGGAGCTCTTTCACTTGATTAGCAGAAATATTCACGGTAGATGTGCTCATGTATAGATTATTCCAGATTGCTCATTTAGTGCTCGCGTCGGCCGGTCGTCGTTGGTCGTTGATCGTTGATCGTTGGTCGTTCGATCGTCGATCGTTCGATCGTTGGTCGTTAATCGTTGGCAAAACCCCTAGGCGCCGATTATCGACGATAGCCCTTACAAACTTTGACCCGCGCCGGACGACCCGCGCGGGTCTGATTTCCCTCAAAGGCGAAGGTCTTAGCCAACCACCAACGACCGAAGGCCAACGACGGGCTTAGTACGTCTGGGTTTCAACCTGGGGAACGTCTTCATCCACAGTTTCATTGGCGGCAGCAGGCTGTTTACGCACGCCTTTGCCCAGAACGTCTTCCATGCTGATGTCTTCTGAACCAGGGTCGGGAGCCGCAGCGGCTTGAACCTCGGCGGCAGCCTCTGCCGCCGGAACCGCCTCGGGCTCGGCGTACACGGCGGCGGCCAGATCGGCCGCCTGCTTGTCCGTCATCAGTTGCGCGCCCTCGGCAACCGAATCGGAAATCTTCGAAGCGAACAGGCGGATTGCGCGTAGCGCGTCGTCATTGCCGGGAATCACGTAATCCACTTCGCTGGGATCGCAGTTCGTGTCCACCACGGCCACCACGGGAATGCCCAGCTTGCGGGCTTCGCGCACTGCGATCTGCTCCTTGTTCGAATCGATCACGAAGATCGCATCCGGCAGGCGGCTCATGTTCTTGATGCCGGCCAGGTTGGCTTGCAGGTGCTTGCGCTCGCGCTCCAGCTTGATGACTTCTTTTTTGGGCAGCAACTCGTAGCGGCCATCCGTGGCCATCTCATCGAGTTCCTTGAGCCGTTTGACCGACTTCTGCACCGTCACCCAGTTGGTGAGCAGTCCGCCCAGCCAGCGCTGGTTTACGTAGAAGCCGCCGCACTTGGTGGCCTCTTCGGCGATCGCGTCCTGGGCCTGTCGCTTGGTGCCCACGAACAGCACGATTTTGCCTGCCGCAGCCAGGTCGGCCACGAACTTCGACGCTTCCTTGAACATCTTCAGCGTCTTTTGCAGGTCGATGATGTAAATCCCGTTGCGCTCTCCGAAGATGTATTCCTTCATCTTGGGATTCCAGCGCTTGGTCTGATGCCCGAAGTGAACACCCGCTTCGAGCAACTCCTTCATGGTAATGTTAGCCAATTAACCTCCTCATTTGGTCTGCATCCGGCCGGGCTTCGTTTCCAGTTTCAGGTTTCAAACTAGGAACCGGGAACTATCAACTGAACACTGCTCTTCCGGATTGCCATTCCCGCCCCGCACCGCGAGGCACGGGATGAATTGAACACCTTGGTCGTCAGTCGTTGGTCTTTGGTCTTTGACCGCTGATCGTTGACCAGACCAACTCAAATCAACCTTGTCATTCCGAGCGGAGCGAGGAATCTCGGTCGGCTCGGACCCGTCCACTTAACGCTTGCTGTACTGGAACCGCTTCCGCGCGCCCTTCTGACCGTACTTCTTGCGTTCCTTGGAGCGCGAGTCCCGGCTCACCATGCCTTCCGCCTTCAGCTTCTTGCGCAGTTCGAGGTTGAACAGCATGAGCGCGCGGGCGATACCCAGCTTCACCGCATCCGCCTGGCCGTTCACTCCGCCGCCGCTTACCCGGGCGAGAACGTTGAAAGTGGCTGCGGTCTCGGTCGAAAGCAAAGGTTGCTTGGCACTCGATCGCTGCGACTCAGTCACGAAATATTGCTCGAAAGGGCGGCCGTTGACTTTGAAATCACCGCTGCCCGGACGCAGATAGACGCGCGCGATTGCCGACTTGCGGCGTCCCGTGCCGTAATACTGAACTAACTCTGCCATGGTTTAGCTTCTAGCTTCTGGCTTCTAGCTCCTGGCTTTACTCCCAGGAAAGAAGCCGGCTATCTCACCTTTCAAAGAATTCGTCGTACTCTCCAGAAACTCGGACTGCCTACGCTCGCGTTTCCAGCGCCCGCACTTGGGGCTTCTGGGCTTCGTGCGGATGTTTGTCTCCGCGATACACCTGCAACTTGGTGATCATGTGGCCGCCCAATTTCGTTTTGGGCAGCATGCGCTTGATCGCCGCTTCGACAATCAGTTCCGGCTTGCGGTCGAAACGCTTGCGAAAATCCTCCGAGCGCAACCCGCCGGGATATCCGGTGTAATGCTGATATACCTTCTGTTCGGCCTTCATTCCGGTCACCTTCACCTTTTCGGCATTGATCACGATCACGTGATCGCCGGTGTCCAGGAACGGCGTATATTGCGGGTTCTCTTTACCCATGAGGATGCGGGCGACTTGTGAAGCCAGCCGGCCGAGCGTCTGCCCCGAGGCATCCACGACATACCACTTGCGCACAATTTCCCCCGCTTTGGGGAAATAGGTTGACATTACGAGTCTCCCAGAAAATTAAAAAAACGAAGAAGACCGCTGAGTATCCACTTCAACGCCGAAGGCGCAGGGTACCAGGCGGGCAACCGCAGGACTGCTAAAGACTTAAAGATAACGTACGATAGAGGATATTGTCAACGCAAGAGCGGCCTGCTGTATGGTCGGTTCGAACCGTCCCTGCTCGTGGCGGCGTCATGCTGAGCTTTGCGAAGCATCTGGCATGAAGCGGATATGCAGCCGCGTCACCAATCGGCAAGGCACGCGCCAGATCCTTCGGGACTAAAGTCCCTCAGGATGACGCCGGGGGGATGGGCAGTTTCAAACTCATCCACTACCGCTGTCTGCGGACGCCCGCGCCACTCCTCACCACACCATCACTCGTATGCCAAGGCCTCGATGGGATCTTTTTGCGCCGCCTTGTAGGCGGGATAAAGCGCCCCTAGAATGGCCCCGATGATGGCAATCACCGTCGATATCAAAATCCACTTGCCCGTGACCACCACCGGCAGGGTGGGCAGGCGATAGCGGATTCCGGCTTTTGCAGCCAGGCTGAAAATCACCCCTACGACAATCCCACCGACGGCCAGCAGCACCGTCTCCCGCAGGATCACATTCACGATGTACAGCTTTGACGCTCCCATCGATTTCAGGATCCCGATTTCGCGGGTGCGTTCCATGACCGCGGTGTACATGGCCTGGAAGATCACGATAAAACCGATGACCACGGAAATGCCGATTACCACATTGATGAAAGTCGATAAGCCGGGATAACTGCTGGTAGTCATCATGGAGAGATATTCACGCATGGATCGCACCGAATAGTCCTGCATTCCCGGCACATGCTTCACTTCCTGCACCACCGCATCCGCGTTCGCCGCATCGTCCAGCTTTACGTAAAACACCGAGGCCTTGCCTTCGCTTCCGATCAACTCCTGCAGAGTGGCCATGGGTATAAACTTGCGCGCCCCGCGGCCGTGTTCCACGATGCCCGCGACCCGGAACGGATGATTGAGAATCTCGATGGTAGAGCCTACTTTCACGTGCTGCGACTGGGCAAAATAATCGTCTACCAGGCAATCGTTCGGACCCTGGAAAGGACCGCCGTGAAGGAAATGAAAAGGATCCAGCGCCTCGAAAGTCTTGAGATCGATTCCATAGATGACTTCCAGATTCTTCGTGGTGGTGAGCTGCCAGATCACTGGCGACACAACCTTGACATGGGGCAACTGCGAAATGACGGCACCGACCTTGATCGACATGGGAGCGTTACTGACGCCCGCCATGAAAGAAGTGTTGGGCGGTTGCACGATTACATCGGCCCCGATGCCGGCTTGCCGTTGGCGCGCGTCATTCAGCATGCCAACCGAAAGTCCCACGATCAGCAGGATCAGAGTCACTTCCAGCGCAATCGCCACAATGCTGATCGCAGACCGGATAGGCCGGTGCACCAAGTTTGCGATGATCATTTTGTTCATCATGCGGGTTTGCTAACGGCTTCGAGGCGCAGCCTCCGGCACTGAGCATTGCGCCGGCAAATACTCAAACAGTTTTCACGCCGATCTCTGAGCGCTTCACTTCACGACTTCGGTTACGCGGCTGGCCTGGGGCTGATCGAGATGCACAACCTGGGCCCCCGGCGGCTGCTCCAGCGCGAATTTGTCGTCGGGGAGCGGCTCATTCAGCTGCAGCTTCACGATGGTCAGGGTGATATCGTACTCTTCCTGGGGCCTCCAGATTTCGATCTGCGAAGGGAAGTTCAAGCCATCGTGGTCTTTATATCCTTCGTAATGCGAATCGGTGGCCAGGTTTCCTTCCTGATCGTAAATCAGCTGGCGATGGGGCAGCAGGTCGGTGCGGCTGAAGATAATCTTGCGTGACAGAAACCAGCCCCGCTCTCCCTTGCGAATGACTTCAAGTTCGTAGTCGGCCTGCTGAACCTGGTGGTGTTTGGCATCGGTAATGATCTCGAAGCTGTTCTCCATGACCGCGATCTCCTGCTGGGGATCGATTTCACGCAGGATGAGAGCGTCGTAAATCTGTTGGGGACGCAGGTTTTCCATGGGTTGCTGCGGGTTGTGCGTCTCGACGTCATTGCGACCGATGATGAAGCGGTTCTTCGGAGGGATCCACAGCTTGAAGTCCTGGCCATCGCTCACCATATCAAAGGCCTTGTTACGCACAATGGGCAGTAACCCGATCATGCGCAACATCGACGGCTTACGCGCCAGGATGTATCCCCGGATCTGCTGATAGTCGATGACCTTCCCTTTTTTGACCCCGCCCACGGAAGTATCGATGTCCACAGTCGCCTGCAGGCTCTTGATCTTGGCCGCCTGGGAATTGATGTATTCGATCAACTGGGCCTGGGTGGCCGACTTCAAAGGCGCCGTGCTGAGCTGCCTTTCCACCCGGCGCGACCGGAACAGGCATCCGGTCAGGGGGAGAATCACCAATAGAAAACCAAGGGTCCGATAGCGGGGAAAAATATGCATGTAAAGTGGATTGGATTCCTCAGGACGCCGTTGGGTTCATCAATAGAAGCAAGTATATGCGAATAATATGCGCCTCAGGGGCCCTGGGGGTGTCAAATCAGCACCCTGCGGCGTATTCAACGGATTGCGCGAGCTACTTTCCCTGCATCGCCTGCCGCAGCCGGGCTACGTTCTGATTGTGTTCCTCGAGGCTGCGCGAAAAACGATGATGGCCGTTGCCGTCGCTGACAAAGTAGAAGTACTCCGTGTGCGCGGGATGGAGAGCTGCTTCGAGAGAAGTGCGGCCGGGATTGCCGATCGGCCCTGGCGGAAGTCCGGGATGAGTGTAGGTGTTGTACGCAGACTGAAATCCCATGTCGGCATGATGCAATGCTCCCGAGTAATTTCCGTTGAGAAGCTCGGCATAGATCACGCTGGGATCGGCCTGCAGTGCGATGTTTCGCGCCAGCCGGTTATAGTAAACGCTGGCCACAACCGGGCGCTCCTCGGGGACAGCGGTTTCTTTTTCTATGATGGACGCCATGATAACCGTCTTCTGCACATCGGTTCCGTGCCCACCCGTGGTCAACCCGATCTGTTCCGCTACCTGGCGGAACTGTTTGACCATGACAGACGCGATCTCCTTCATACTCTGGGTTCGAGTGAACTCGTAGGTATTGGGGAACAGGTAGCCTTCCAGGCTTTTGGCGTCGGGCGCCAGATCTGAAATCAATTCGTTGGAGCGCGCCACGGCAAGAAATTCCTGGCTCGAACCCAGGCCTGCATCCTGTATGGCTTGCGCAATGTCGAACATGGTGAAGCCCTCGGGAATCACCACGGTGTGCACGTAGATGTCGCCCCGCACCAGGCGGTCGTGCACATTCCGCATTCGCGCGGTCTGGTCGAAAAGATACTCGCCCGCTTTCAGCGATTGTTTGTGATGGAAGCGATGCCAGAGGATAAAGGCCAAGCGGCTCCGGATGATTCCTGCGGATTGAAGTTCAAGCGCGATCCGGCGGGTGGAGTAACCCGGCCTGAGCATGACGAACCTCTGCCCCGATGGCGTAACGGGCAGCCACACTGCCCACGCCAGCCAGCCGCCAACTGCAAGGACGGCAAGCAGCAGGATTGTCAGAAACTTGCGCACGATAGAAATAGTTTAGATGAATATTGGTCGTTGTTCGTAGTCTGTGGTCGTTGGACTTTGGTCGTTGGTCGTTCATCGTTGGACTTTGGCCTTGGGTCGTTGGTTTTGGGCCGCCGCCAGCAAAGCCCCAGATTGCCCCATGCACGAATAAGGCAAGACAAGAATTTAAATCAGATCGGTGAAAATCCGCGAAATCCGTGACTGATGTTCTGACCCGCGACGAAGGACCGGCACCTAACGACCGCCGCTTGCATCCATCCATGACTGCAATATCAGGACTGCGGCCATCTGGTCGACCACCTGGCCGCGGCGCCTGATCGACATGTCGGTTTCCCGCAACAGGCGGTTGGCTTGGGCGGAGGACAAGCGTTCGTCCCAGAGGTGGACCGGCAACCTGAATCGCCGGCGAACCTCTTCCGCGAAGGTTTGCATTTTCTCCGCCTGCGTCCCTTCGCCGCCGGTCATGCGCAGAGGCAGGCCGATCACAATTTCGGCTACCCGGTGCTCGCGAATGACCTGCTGCAGTTTGGCAAAATCGGATCGCTTATTTTGCCGGTGCAACGTTTCCAGCCCCTGTGCCGTGATGCCCAGCGGGTCGGAGATAGCGAGCCCAATGCGCCGCGAGCCAACGTCCAAACCCAGGATTCGAGGCGGACGCTCCGCTGGCAAGGCATCGGTTTGGTGGGAAGGCACCTGGCGATTATATGTCGCACACACTATTTTGCTGTTAGGCTACGATACCCTATGGCCATTGACGAGGCAGAGCTCGACCGCCCTCCGGTGCAAGCCCCGTCCGCGCCACCCCTGAGGCCACGAAAGCCGCATTGGGCATTCCAAGCCATCGGAATCGCCACCATCCTGGGTCTTTGTTATTGGGGAGAACTGGTGCTGGCGGTCATGCTGGTATCGGTTTTACTGGCGTTTATTCTGGCGCCCGTGATGGAGCTCTTTATCCGCCTTCACCTGCCCCGCGGTCTGGCCGCCGCCGTGGCTGTAGTTTTGCTGATGTCCCTGATTGCCGGACTGGTCTACTACTCGTCGAACCAGGCCATTCGCTTTATCCAGGACTTATCCAAATATACGCACACCATTCGACAGGAAATTTCACAGGCCCAGGAGCGGGCGGAATCGCTGGGAAATCCCGAGTCAGATACGGCGAAGTCCGCGGTCCGTCCCGGCACCAATTGGGAGGAAATCCTGACCCGCGGCTTCGGTTCGGTTTCGCAGGCATTGCTGGCCGCCTCGTTCGTGCCTTTTCTGGTGTACTTCATGCTGAGCTGGCAGCATCACGTGCGCTCGGCCACAGTAATGCTTTTCTCCCTGGAGAACCGGAATACTGCCTATATCACTCTGGGCCTGATTTCCGCCATGATCCGCAGCTTTATGGTGGGGAATCTGCTCATCGGCCTTTTTCTGGGGACGGCCAGCACCATCGCATTTGCGATTCTGCACTTGCCCTTCTTCTACTTCATTGGTTTCATCAGCGGATTTTTGAGCCTGGTTCCTTACCTTGGAGTCGTGCTGGCCATGGCCCCGCCGATCTTCGTCAGCCTGGGATACATCAATTCCGGAGACGCGGTGGTGATCGTGATCACCGTGCTGGGCCTGCACCTGATCGCGCTCAACGTGCTCTATCCCAAGTACCTGGGCAATCGCCTGCAACTGAATCCTCTGGCAGTGACGATCGCCCTGCTGGTCTGGGGATGGCTGTGGGGAGCAATGGGACTGGTCCTGGCAGTTCCGATTACGGCCGCCATGAAGATAGTCTTCGACCACATTGAGTCGTTGAAGCCGTATGGAGCCTGGATGGGTGAGTAGTTTCGTGTGCGGCGGGCAAGGGCGCCCTGATCACGTGGGCTAGGCCACGAAATCCGAGGCTTCCGGAAAGCGCAATTTGCTCTTGGAGAGAGCTTTGGACAACATTTCCTCGATCTGGACTTCTTCGCAGTTCTTGGCCATGGCCAATTCGCTGACCAGCAGGTAGCGGGCACGTTCCAGCATCTTTTTTTCCCGGAACGACAGGGGTTTGGACTGATTCAGCAGGAGCAAGCCCTTGAGGACGGCAGACACTTCCAGCAGCGAACCGGTACGCATCCGCTCTGAATTTTCCTTGAAACGGTATTTCCAGTCGGCGTTGTTGTCGCATTCGCCATCTGTAAGAAAATCAACGATTTTCTGAATTTCTCCGTTTTTGACCACCCGCCTCAGTCCCACTGTGTTCACGTTGTGGAACGGCACCATGACCTTAAGGCTGTTGGCCTTGATCTTGAGGAGGTAGAACTTCTCTACGGTCTGGCCGATGGTTCTGCTGCTGATTTGTTCGATAACACCAACGCCATGATTAGGATAGACGACCTTATCGCCTATGTGGAAATCCCCGATGATCATGAGGAAACACCCAAGAGGACACGGCCAATGAGGGACTGCACCCTTTCAGTTTACCTCAAGTCAAGGCCCAAAGGCAATTTGGTAGTGGGTCAGTTTGAACTGTCTCCCGCTAATGGAGGCGTCATGCTGAGCTTGCGAAGCATCTGGCGTGAGGCGGATATGCAGCCGCGCCAGCAATTGGCAACCCGCGCGCCAGATCGGTTCGAATTCGCTCAGGGCAGGCTCTTCGGGACTGCAGCCCTTTCAGGATCACGGCAGGAGATGGGCGTTTCAAACTGACCCGCGGCCGGCAGTTTCGCCATGGAACGTCGGAATCGCCGCTCCGTTCGCAGGAAGTGCCCTCCCAGCCGGGTTTATAATTCCGAAGCACATGACTGAGGCTATCAAAAGAAAGCTGCAGGAAGAGATGAACGTGCTCGAACACGAGCTGGTTCATGATCTTCCGAAAGAAATAAAAAAGGCCGCTGCGCTGGGGGACCTCAGTGAAAACGCCGAGTACCACATGGCCAAACAGCGGCAGGAGTTCGTCAAGGCCCGGCTCCGCCAGCTGGGGGCCCGCATGGCCGAGCTCGCCCTTATCAACATGGAGAATATCCCCAAGGACAAAGTGGGGCTGGGCTCGACGGTCCGGGTTTACGACAATTCCAAGAATGCAGAAGTTGAATACAAACTGGTGACCAGCGAAGAGTCCGATGTGACCGCGGGCAAGATCTCAACCAGTTCGCCCATTGGCCGCGCCCTGCTGAACAAGAAAGTAGGAGACAGCGCGGTCGTGGTGACCCCGAATGGCAATCGCGAGCTGGAAATTCTGAGCCTGACCACAATCCACGAGCAGACCGAACCAAAGTAAGCTGGTCGATGGATAAGCTTACGGCGAATTTTATGACTGGGTTCAACGATGGAGCGCAATGACCTGGACTAGCGCCTTTGGGCGCGGCTGCGGCGTGCTGCTCGACGCCATCGTGCGCTGGCTCGCCCTGGCGCGGATCAACCCCAACGTGCTCACCTTCCTCGGGCTGGTGGTGAACACCATTGCGGCCTTTCTGTTCGGCTATGCCAATGGCGACAACCAGGCCCGCATGTTTCGCTACGCCGGGCTGGTGATCATCGGCTCCGGTTTTTTCGACCTGGTCGACGGACGCGTGGCCCGGGCCAGCAACCAGGTGACCCGCTTTGGCGGATTCTTCGACTCGGTCATTGACCGCTACAGCGACGCTTCTCAATTCTTCGGACTGCTGGTCTTCTTCGCTCGTGGAGATCGCTTCTTCTATGTTGTGCTGACCGCATTCGTGATGATCAGCGCCATCATGGTCAGCTACACCCGCGCCCGCGCCGAGTCTCTGATCGGATCCTGCCGCGTGGGCTTCATGGAACGCCCCGAACGCCTGGTACTGGTCATCATCGGGGCCCTGTTCAACCGCATGGCTCCGGTGCTGTGGCTGATCGCGGTGCTTTCGACGATCACCGTGATCCACCGCATCCGTTACACCTGGACGCGGACCGAAGGCGTAGACGCGGTACCGCACAAGGCCGGGCAGGCCGCGTAAGCCGATTTCCCAATTTTGACCTCTATTCCAATCTGTTTGTGGATCCCGACAGTAGGCGGACGCTTCGAGGTACTACAATCGGTTTCGCGCAGACAACGTTTGGAGGGTGTTGCCAGTGGGTACTGGACGATGTCTGTCAAACATTCGAGTGGCTAGCCAGCCATTAGGGTTCAACTCCCTTGCCCTCCGCGGACACTCGAACGCTTCAATTCTGCTTGACAACTCCGATAGCAGAGCTATCCTTGAAGATGTTTGACAGACACCGTCCGTTTTCTGGTAACGAAGCCTCGGTTGGCTACCGAGGCTTTTTCTCGCTGACTTTATTCCGTAACTCTCGCCAAAAGTGCCGCGCGAGGTTTCGACCTGCCCCCTTCTAAAGTCCCGTACATTTTCAAACGATCGGCCCTGATATCCTAATCTGGCCGTTCTTCCGAGGCACTCCTTTTGCCTGATCCTGTTCTGGTTGTCCACGGCGGCGCCTGGGCCATTCCCGATGACACGGTCGAAGCCCATCTCGACGGTGTGCGCCATGCCATGGCTGCCGGTTGGCGCGTGCTCGAGCGCGGCGGAGCGGCGCTCGACGCAGTGGAAGAAGCCGTGGTGATCATGGAAGATGACGAGACGTTCGATGCCGGTCGCGGCAGCTTTCTGAATCGCGACGGCAAGGTTCAACTGGATGCGCTGATCATGGACGGCGCCACCTTGCGCGCCGGCGGAGTCGGATGCGTCGAGAGGTTGCGCAATCCGGTTCGTGCCGCGCGCAAGATTCTGGGCGACAGCCCGCATGTGTACTTTGTGGCGGAAGGGGCGGAGCGCTTCGCCGAGGAACATGGCATCCCGCTTTGCCGAAATGAAGATCTGATCATTGCGCGCGAGGTCGAGCGCCTGCGGGAGTTTCAGTTGCGGGCGGCGGACGCCAAAGTCGACCTGTTTGCGCCCGCGATTTCTCACGATACCGTAGGCGCGGTCGCGCTCGATAGCGACGGCAACATTGCGGCCGCGACTTCGACCGGTGGCACGCTGAATAAAGCTCCCGGACGACTGGGCGACTCGTCGCTCATCGGATGTGGATGCTACGCCGACAACCAGACCGCGGCCGCATCGACCACCGGATGGGGCGAGCCCATCATGAAACTGGTGCTGGCCAAGTGGGCCGCCGACCGGGTGGCTGCCGGCAGTTTGCCCGAATGGGTGGCCGCCGAGGCGGTCAACTATCTGAAAGACCGAGTGAACGGGCACGGCGGCATGATCCTGCTCGACGCGCGCGGACGCTTTGGCATCGCCCACAACACGCCGCGCATGGCCTGGGCGCTTAAGACCTCAAAGCATGAGAGTTACGGCATCGAGCGAACGAACTAAACTCAGTTCCCGGTTTTCAGTTCCGAGTTTTTAGTGCTAACTAAGCCAATTCCCGTCAGTGATTTAGCTTGATTTAGTGACCCTACCTGAGGTAAAAACCGTGCGGCGTTTCCTGGTCCGAAAACGTGCTGCGTCAATTCCTGCCTACGAAGGGTGACCGCTGCGGCGAGCACTCACGGTCCTGCCCTCGACGGAGATAACTCTTATGGTGGTGCGAAAGCTGGTCTCAGTTGCGTGTGTGATAACCATGCTGGCTGCTCTGGGCTGGGCTCAGGGGGCGTCAACCGGCGATCTGCACATAACGGTCAGAGACCCGAAGGGCAGCCTGGTGACCAACGCCACGGTCACGGTGCGGGACGAGTCCAAGGGTCTGGAGCGCGCAACCAGCGAGAACACCGAGGGCCAGTACCACATTCTGCTGCTGCCTCCGGGACAGTACACGATCACGGTGCAAGCCCCCGGTTTTGCCAACGCCACGATAAATGGTGTGACCGTCACCGTGGGACAGCTGGCGGAACTTCCCGTCAATCTGTCGGTGGCCGGGGCGCAGGAAGTGATCAATGTGAGTTCGGCAGCGGAACTGGTGGAAACCCAACGCACCTCTTCGACCGACACCATCGACCAGAAGCGCATCGACAATCTTCCCATCAACGGCCGCAATTACATTAACTTCGCTCTTACCGACTCGCAGGTGTTACGCGACAACGCTCCCAGCATCGGAGCCGCGCCTACCTCCGGACTCAACATGAGCGGGCAGCGGGCCCGGGCCAACCTGGTGAACGTGGACGGAGCCGATGCCACCGACAATTCCACCAACGGCGTCCGCTCCACGGTTTCGCAGGAGGCAGTACAGGAGTTCCAGATCATCACCAACGGCTACGCTCCCGAATATGGCAGAGCGTCCGGGGGCGTGGTGAATATTATTACGCGCTCCGGATCGAATGACTTCCACGGCGACGTCTACGGATATTTGCGGAACCGCAACTTTCAGGCGGTGAATCCGTTCAGCACGGTTCCCGATCCGGCTTACACACGGGTGCAGGCGGGAACCGCGTTCGGCGGACCGATCAAGAAAGACAAAACTTTTTATTACTTCTCCTACGAAGTTACGCGGCGGCACGAGACCGGTTTCTCCAGCGTAGGCGCACCCAACGGGACCTTTGGCATGGTAACGTTCGACGCTTCCCCGGTATTCGGCGCGCCGCCGGGATCAGGCTTCAACATTCAGGCCACGCCCCAACAGGCGGCGTATTTCCAGCAGACGTTGCCGGCCGCGCTGGCGCAACTGGGAGCAATCAGTCCGGCCCTCGCTGCCGGTTATGGCCAGGAAGCGGCCTTGTACGCGGCTTTTGTCGGGGGCTCGTCGGGGATCGCGCTCAATGGGACTTATCCGGCTTCGTTCCAGGCGCTCGCAGGCACGCTGATTCCTATCCCCGGAAATGGCAGCAATCCGCTGACCCAGTTTCCGACTTCCTGCAACGTCGGCGCGCCGAATTTCCTTTGCAATGGATTGCCCAGCCGATTTCTTGGCCTGGCGCCGCAAGCCGGGAACTATCCCGTGTTCGAGGGCACTAGCCTGTACTCGCTGCGGCTGGACCACAACCTCAATAACAACAACCATCTGATGTTTCGCGCCAACGTGAGTCCCAGCACGGTGACCGGCATTCAGGTCAACGGCGAGAACCAGACTTACGGACAGAACGCATTTTCGCGGACCTCATCGCAGACCTACCGCGACGTGACCGGCCTGGCGCAAGACACCATGACCATCGGCACCAACAAGGTCAACGAATTGCGCTTTCAATACGCCCGCCGCGGCTTGCAGTATTTTTATTCTGACGCGCCCGGCGGCCAGAACGTGGCGTCTAACATCGCGGGCTTTGGTTTTGTCGGGCGCGAGCCTTATTCCTACATTCAACGAGTAGAGCAGCGCTATCAGTTCACCGACAATTTTTCCTGGACCCTGGGGCGCCACGACACCAAATTTGGAGTGGACTTTAACTATCTGCCGCTCACCGCCACCTTTACCGTGAACTACGGCGGCGTTTACAACTTCAGTTCACTCGATGCCGCCAGCCTGGGCTTCTCCAACGCGTGCACCGGCTTGGTGCCGACGACCCTGTGCCCTGACTTTCCCGGTTTCACCGGCCTACAGGCCTTCGGCCTGGGCATTCCCAGCACCCTGGTGCAGGGCATCGGTAATCCCAAAGACAGTTTTACCAACAAGCCCCTGGGCTTGTTCTGGCAGGACTCTTTCCGCGTCCGATCAAATCTCACGCTTAATCTGGGTGTGCGTTACGACATCGAGTTCCCGCCCCAACTGGCCAAGCTGAGCGGGTTGCCCCTTGCGGCCTACAACCAGCTGGGCCTGCAAAAAGGCATCGACACGGACAAAAACAACATTCAGCCCCGCATTGGCGTGGCGTGGGACCCGCACGGCGACGGCAAAAGCGTGTTTCGCGCCTCCTATGGCATCTTCTACGATCATCCTTTGCTGGGGTTGTACTTCCTGGGGGACGCCTCCGACGGCTCGAAGAGCGGGCAGCTGTTGTTTGCCGGAGCCAGCCCCTGCAATCCAGGAGTGGCAGCCGGCGCCGCCAGCTTAAACGCGACCAATATCTTCCAGGGTATTCTCAACACCAGTTCATGTTTGCCCACCATCCCTGGATACCAGCCTAACCAACAGCGCTTTGATCCATCGAACGCCGACCTGTTCATCAACCAGAACTATCTGAACCCGGCAACATTTTTCCCCGTGGCTTTCCAGCCTTTCGGTTATCCGCAAGGCAAGGGCTTTGTCTATGCCTATGCGCAACAGGCGAACCTGACCTTCGAGAAGGACCTGGGGCATAACATGTCGTTCAGCCTGGCTTACAACTTCAACGGCGGACGCCATCTGAATCGTCCCATCAATGCCAACACCACGCGCGGCGACCTGCTGGTGAAAAACTGGCAGGCGGCGCTGGCGGCCGGAGCGGCGCTGCCCACGGACAATCCGCTGTTCGTCAACAGCTGCGGCGTGGGGCCTGGGGGTCCGTATGTGCCGACCGCGCTGATGAATTTCTTCCGTCCTTCAGGCCTGAACCCTGCGATCGCGATTGCTCTGCTTTCGGACCCGACCACCGCCGGCTGCGTGCAAGGCGTGGCGCCACTGGTGTTCGCGCAGTCCCCGGGGCTCAGCGCGGCCTGCGATCCCACAACCTTGACGGGCTGCGTCCCGTTCAGCGACATGGACGCCAATTACTCCAACGGCAGTTCGATTTACCACGGGCTCACCGCCAATCTGAAAAAGCGTTTCGGCAATCACTATGAGTTCCTGGCGTCCTACACCTGGTCGCACGCCATCGACGACTCGACCGATTTGCAGTCTCCGCTGGCGCCGCAGGACAGCTATTTCCCCAGCGCGGAGCGTTCAACGTCGCTGTTTGATCAGCGCCACCGCCTGGTTTTCAGCGGCGTTTACCAGAGCGGCAAGCTCGCGGGCTCGGGCTTTGCCAGCCGCTTCTTCAGCAATTGGACGCTGGCGCCGATTCTCGAATTCGCCTCCGGCCGTCCCTTCAACATCATCACCGGCAACCCCGACAACTTTCAATTTTCCCCCAGCACCAGCCGTCCCAACGTGGTGGCCTCCGGCACGCCGGCGACTCCGTGCGGCCCCACGGTCGCCTCCAAGTATTCGCCGACAGGATTTTTCCAGGAGCCTTGCTACGTACGATTCGCGGCAGGAGGAACGCCGACACTGGCCGCTTTCGACGGCAACCTCAGCCGAAACGCAGGTCTGAGGCCGTGGACGATTTTCAACGATCTGCGTATTTCCCGGCGCCTCAACTTCGGCGAACGGCTGAGCCTGGATTTGATCGCGGACATCTTCAATCTGGCCAACCGGTACAACGTAGCCGACGTGAACCCATTGTTCACCAGCGCAGGACAGCCCACCGCGGCCTCCGATCCACGTCAGTTTCAATTCGCGTTGAAAGTGAACTGGTAGGGAAAACCGGACGTTGGACCTTTTGTCATGCTGAGCGGAGGATGAGTGGCCGCTCGCGGCCGCTCATCCGCAGTCGAAGCACCCCTATGCCCTTCAAGAATGCTTGCCAGCGCGCGGATGATTGGTCCGATTGCCTGTGCGGAGTATTTAATCCGGGCACCGCTACTTCGGGTGTCGCCAGGTTCGCATGAGGGAATAGGGGTCCTTCGACTCTCCGCTTCTTCGCCAGCGAAGAAGCGTGTTCGCTCAGGATGACACTGGGGTCATAAGCCGAAGTCGGACGCTCGAAGTCCGACGCCCCCGTTCTGCTAAACTGCTCTTCTATTCTTGGCGCTTGCCGGAGCTTCCTTCAAATGCCTGAAACCCATGTCCCCAGCGCGCGTACTCGTGTGGTTCGCGAGGCCCAGCGCGGGGTGTACGAGCGGGAGGCTGCTTATGAAATTCTCGACGAAGGCTTCATCTGCCACGTCGGGTTTGCCGTGGACGGGCAATCCTTTGTGATTCCGACCGCCTACGGGCGGACGGGCGACAACCTTTACATCCACGGTTCGGCGGCCAGCCGGATGCTGCGCAATCTCGACAAAGGTGTTGCAGTGTGCGTCACTGTGACTTTACTCGACGGCCTGGTGCTGGCCCGATCGATCTTTAATCATTCGATGAATTATCGTTCGGTGGTGGTGCTGGGAACTGCGGTGGCAGTATTTGAAGCAAAAGAAAAACTGGAAGCGCTGAGACTGCTTTCTGAGCACATTCTGCCCGGACGCTGGGCGGAATCACGTCAGCCTAATGAGAAAGAACTCAAGCAGACGCTGGTGATGCGGCTGCCCATTGAAGAATTTTCGGCGAAAGTTCGGGAAGGTCCGCCGATTGACGATGAGGAGGATTATTCGTTCCCGACCTGGGCCGGCGTGATCCCGCTGCAGATGGTCGCAGGTAATTCGATCAACGATCCCCGGCTCGATCCAAACACCCCGGTGCCGGAATACGCGCGCGCGTATTCGAGGAAGAAATAGCGTCGTTGGCCGTGAGTGCCAGACAAAAACTCGACCACGGATTTCACGTCGTGAGAATCCGTGACCGCTGCTTTTGATTCTGGCCAACGACCAACGACGAAGGGCCAACGACCAATCGCTATTTGCCGTTCAACCAATCGGCATAGGCCTGGAACGAATAGGGCCGTCCCAGAAAGTCGCGCACCATATTTGCGGCCGGTTTGGTGCCGCTGGCGGCCAGCACCGAGCGGCGGTATTTTGCGGCTACTTCGGGATTGAGCAATCCATCCTTCTTGAACTCGGTGAACATGTCTTTGGCGATGACCAGCGACCACATGTAGGTGTAGTAAACCGCAGAGTAGCCATTGAGATGGCCGAAGGAGGTCTGCATGTGGGTGCCGTCCACAAACTGGAAAGGCGTGTACCGCGCCTGCAGCTGGGCGACCAGTTTGTCGGTGTCGAGGCCTTGCGGATCGCGGTTGTAGAAATCGAGGCTGATGGCGGCGTAGAACATTTGCGTGCGCACGTTGAGGGCACGGCCGAAGTCGTCTGCGGCTTTGGCTCTTTCCGCCAGTTCCTCGGGGATAGGCTGGTTAGTCTCGTAATGGCGGGCAAAAAGCTTCAAAATAGCGGGGTCCCGCGGCCATTCTTCAAACATCTGGGAAGGGGCTTCGATGAAGTCATTCTCCAGGTCGCCCTCGGCCCACTTGCTGTTTCCCCTCAGGATCCCGTGGATGAGGTGCCCAAACTCATGGAAGAAAGTGATGACGTCGTCACGTTCCATGAGCCCGGGCTGCCCGGTGGCTTTGGGGAAGTTGCAAACCAGCACATCTTCGGGAAGGCGAAAGCCCTGCTTGCCGGTAGCCAGGGTGAACATGGCGTAGTGCTTGTACTTGTTTTCCCGGGGAAACATGTCGAAGTAAATCCGGCCAATCAATTTGCTCTTGTCGTAGACGTCGTACACTGTCACATCCGGATGCCAGACCTTTGCCGAAGTTACCGGTTTGTAAGTAATGCCGTACATGCGGCTGGTGATGTCGAGAATCCCTTGCAACACCCGCGAATATTCGAAATAGGGGCGTATGGCCTGGGCGTCGTATCCGAACTTTTCAATCTTTGCTCCGCGGACAAGGTACGCGACGTCCCAGGCATTGACTCGTTCCGCCTTGGGGTCTTCGTGCTTCTTGTAGGCCAACAGTTCGTCATAGTCGCGCTTTGAACCTGGCTGGGCCGCTCCGGCGATTTTTTCGATAAAGTCGGCGGCGTTCTGTTCGGTGCCAACCATCTTGTCTTCGGTGATGTAGGCGGCCCAATCCCGGTATCCCAGAATGTTGGCCAGTTGGTGCCGCTTCTGCAACAGCTGCCCCAGCACTTCGATGTTCTGGGGATACGCGCGCTGCCGATAAAGCGAATAGAAGTCCTTGCGCGCGGCTTCGCTCCTGGCGTAGTCCATGAACGGGAAATAGTCTGTGTTGTCGGTGCTGAGCGTGACTTTGCCCGATGCGTCGGGAGGGTGGGAGCGTTTGAAATCTTCGGGAAGGCCGTCCAGATCGGAGGTATTGACCTGGAGCTTGCGCACATCGGCGGCAATGTTCTGATCGAATTGCTGGCCAATTTTTACCAATTCGTCCTGCAGCTGCCGGATCTTCTCCCGGGTGGCATCATCGCGGTCGACGCCGGCGCGATGGTAATCGCGCAGTGAGGTCCTCAGGTAATAGCTGCCGGCAGAGTCGAGCCGGGCGCCGTCGAGCGACGCCAGCACCTTGTACATCTCTTTATCGAGCGAGATGTCGGTGAGTACGTGGCTAACTTCCTGTTCACAAGTCTGAGCGGCATCGCGAAAAGGCTTTGAGGGATGCACTTGCTCGGCCAGGCCGGCGCGGTTCGCTGCGTCGATGATCACCACCAGCGCGGTATCGAATGCCTGGAGCATGGCCATCGCATCCCGAGGCGCAGGGCTGCCTTTGATGGCCGCGATTCGCTTCTTGCCGTCGTCCACATCGCTACGGCAGGAAGTAAGGAATGATTCTGCGGTGCCGGCCAGATAACTCGAAGCATCCGGCGCGGGCATGGGCTCCTGGGCGGCGCAAAATGAGCCTGCAGACAGCAGCACAAAAGTGAACAACGATCCCACAAATTTGCGGTTCATGATTCTCCTGAAGATTCTGAGGACACTTGTGGCCCAGGCGTTAGACGTGCGAAGACCGGTCAGGTTATACAGGCGGCACAAAGCCAGTCAAGAAAGCGGCAGAGGGGAGTGCCTCAGTTTGAACCGATCTTTTCCTGGCGTCGTCCTGAGAGACCTTAGTCTCGAAGAACCTGCCCTGAGTGACGTCGAAGAGATCTGGCGCGCATCTGCTCAAATCGTCACCCAGCCGCAAAGACACTGCATGCCAGATGCTTCGCAAGCTCAGCATGACCGCAGATATAGAACTACTAACAACCGGATGTGCCTCAGTTTCAACCTGAGGCACTAACGGGCAAGAGTTCACGCGTGGCGCCGGCGCCACACAAGCGCTAGTTTGTGGGATGGCTTTCGTAGGCAGCGGTCGCAAGCTCGGACGCGTTCTGGTCGCACTGGCGTATTTCCAGAATACGGGAGGTCACAATCGGAGTGCGATAAGCAGGGTGGCGGAATTCCAGGTGCATGCCCCGGCCCACAAAACCGATCTTCAGCATGGAACCGCCCCAGGACGAACCTTCAATTCTCACCAGCACAGGCTCGGGACAGAATGCGGGATGGCCCCATATCCAGGCCTCGCCGCGTCCACGATGCACGACCGTGTACCAGCGATGCTGAGTCTGAATCTGCAGCATGGTGCGGGCCGGAAGATCCTCGAGAAATGCGCCGCCTTCAATCTCCGACTCCACGATGTTGCGATTGACCACATCGTCGAGATTGGGATGACAGCGAAAGAACTGCGGGCAAGTGTCCACCGAGTCCCCCTGTATCTGTGGAGTATAACCCTGCCGCGCAAATTGAAGAGAGCCTTTGGTGCTGGGTACCCGATTTTGGTCCCTGGCGCGCCGCAGTGGCCGTCAGCTTCAAGGCCGGCGTGTCCCTAAAGTAACAGGGGGTGCCTGGTTACGGATTGACCCTGTAAATTGATGGAGAGTACGATTTATGAGTCCTGCGAAGGCCCGCGAGTCCCAAACGTGCTCGAGTCTGGAGAAGCCTAAGTCATAGATAAAAATGGGGATTAAGAATTTCAAACTGTTGACCGCGTTATTGCCGGTCCTGCTTCTGGCGAGCCCGGCCTGTCACACGGATCAGCGCCTGGCCAAAGAGCCGGCGCCCCAGGCCCTTGCGCCGGCAATGAGACTTCCCGGGGTTGTTGCCCAAACCGGGGTTGATCCCGCACCGCTCGCGCCCGAATCGGCCCAGATTACGCCTCAGGTCCACGCAGATCCGGTTGCCGATCTGATTGCCAGCGCCGAGAAGGAATACCAGGCAGGAGAGGACCGGCTTAAAGCGGGGGACCTCGAAGCGGCCAAGCGGAGCTTTGACCGCGCGGCCGATATGCTGCTGCAAAGTCCGCCCGAGATTCGCTCAGACGAACTGGTGCAGCACGAACTGGAACGGGTCCTGGACGGTGTAAACCGTCCGGAACTGGCCGCCCTGCAGTCGGACAACCCATCGCCCAAACAGAAGGCGGAACCCGCGCCCATTGATGAGGTGAATGATGTCACGCCTCCGGTCGACCCCAGCGTAAAAGCTCGAGCCGAAGCCGAAGTCAAAGCCACACATTCCGAGATGCCGCTGATGCTGACCGATCAGGTGGCCGGCTTCATCAATTATTTTTCGACCGCCAAGGGGCACGAGACATTGCAGCATGCGCTCGAACGCGGCGGCCGTTATCGCGAAATGATCGAAAGCACGCTCCGGGAGCAGGGCGTGCCCCAGGAACTGATTTACCTGGCCCAGGCAGAATCGGGATTCCATCCGCTGGCGTTGTCGCGGGTCGGGGCGCGCGGGATGTGGCAGTTCATGGCCAGCCGCGCCCGGGGCTACGGCCTGAAGCACAACTTGTGGATCGATGAGCGCCAGGACCCGGAAAAATCCACACTCGCTGCTGCCCATCACCTGAGAGATCTCTACAACCAGTTCGGTGACTGGTATCTCGCAATGGCCGCCTACAATTCCGGCCCGGGCACAGTTCAGAGCGCGGTCAGGCGCACCGGATACGCCGATTTCTGGGAGCTTTACCGCCGCAATGTGCTGCCCAAGGAAACCCGCAACTATGTGCCGATCATTCTGGCGGTCACGATCATGGCCAAGAATCCGGCCCAGTACGGGCTGGACAATATCGTTCCGGAGCAGCCAGTTCCTTATGATGCGGTCAAGATCGACTATTCCGTGGACCTGCGCCTGGCGGCCCAGTGCATCGAGGTTTCACCAGCAACCCTGCAGGACCTTAATCCCAGCCTGTTGCGTTTGACCACTCCCAAAGACCAGACCTTCGAGCTTCGTTTGCCGGCGGGCACGAAAGAACGCTATCTGGCGGCCATCGATCCCATCCCGCCTCAGATGCGGGTATGGTGGCGCTACCACGAAGTGGCAGAGGGTGACACCATCGCCTCGATTGCCCGTACTTACCGGACCAGCGCGAACGCCATCGAAAGGGAAAATCATCTCCCGGCTGACGATGAGCTGAAGTCGGAAAGCAAACTCATCATCCCGATTCCGCCGGGCAAGCATGCAGCCACGGAAGATGGCGCCGCTTACGCCCGCCATACTACCCGTTACAAGGTGCGCCGGGGAGATACGGTACAGTCGGTGGCCGATAATTTCAGTCTTCCTCCCATCATGATTCGTCGCTGGAATCACCTGCGGGGAGACAGCCTGCACGGACGCCGGATCGTTTATGTTCACCTGCCAGTCACTCCCAGCGCTCTTCCCAGCAATCAGGCCGCCCCATCTAAGTCTCGATCTACCAAGGACTTATCTAATGGCTCCGCGGCGACCGTCCGGCGCCATAAAGTGCAGCCTGGAGAAACCCTGACCTCGATTGCCACCAGCCACCATACGACCGTGGAAGCCTTGAAACGCGACAATGGCAATCTCCCCAGACTGCGTCCCGGGATGATTCTGGTGATCAGGGGCGTTCGCTAGGGCCCGGCGGTCGGGCCTTCAGGCCGCTGATTTCCGGCTGCTCCCGCAAATTTGCCTCGGCTTGTTCCCTCCAAAAGGCTGCGGCGAAATGTCGGCGCTCAGCTATTCCATCTTGCGGCGCCGGTGTAATATGCAACCTGCAGGCAGCCGCAAATCGGCCGTCGAAACGGTCCCGCGAAAACGTTGTGCTATAATCGCGCCCCGTTCAGCCGCAAATCAGTCTTTCGGTTGTCTTTTTAATTCCCTAGTATCCGCAGCGCTTACGCAGCGGCCCGCGCCCGGCGCGGTCCAAAACCAGGAGGAAAAATGAGCTTTGACGAGACCCTCTACGCACGTGACGATGAGATGGATGAGTTTGGCGACAGCGGCGCCTATGGCGATTCGCTCGAAGAAGACTACGAGGAAGAAGAAGAGGAAGAAGAGGCCGAGGTGCCGGGAATGATTGAGCCGCAACCCGAGCCCGTCCCGCGGACCCCAGCCGCGCCACGACCGTCAGGGGGCGGAGGCTCACCCAAGCCGCCGCGTAAACCGGCCGCAAAAAAAGCGGTCAAGAAAAAGCCGGCAAGAAAAGTCGCTCCGAAAAAAGCGGCAAAGAAAAAGAAGAAGCCGGCGCGCAAGCCAGCCAGGAAAAAAGCCGCGAAGAAGCGGCCGGCGCGCAAGGCCGCGAAGTCATCGCGTCGCAAGGGCAAACGCGGCCGCCGGTAAATTCAGGTTCGGTCCTCGCGCTGACCTGGAAGATCCGGGCAGGCGAGGACCGCCCTCATTCTCTTCAAATCAATAGCGCTGCGATCGAAGCGTCCGGTGCTAGGCCGCCTTGGGCAGCGTAGTGTTTTCGGTCAGCTTGCGCACCGCCACCGACATCATCAGCCGCGTGACTCCACTCATGATCATGCTCACGCCTACCAGTGTGCCGATTGCCCACACAGAACTGGACGGCCAGTGGAAGCCGATGAACAGCGCCAGCACCAGGGTGACCAGGCCGTCGAACAACACCCAGCCGGCGCCTCGGCCCGGTCGCAGTTTGAAATAAAGCACCACATCGAGCGCACCTTCGATGAGGAACAGCGAAGCCAGCAAGAGAGTCAATGACGCCACTCCCAAAAGCGGGTGCATGAGCAGATATCCGCCGATGCAGATGTAAGCCAGGCCCACCAGCAGTTTCCAGATCAGGCTGCCGGCGCCGTGAGCGTGAAATGCCACCACCAGGTGGATGACGCCGGCCAGGATGATGAGCCAGGCGATGAGCGCGGTGACTGCCACCGCAGCCAGAAGCGGCGCTCCAATGGCCAGAATTCCAAAGACGATAAGCAGGACTCCCCAGACGATGGACCAGCCGGATGCCTGCCGTAACAGTGAGGACGGTTGTGCAACCATTTGTGCCTGCCCGGTCGAGTTTCGGACGGCACATTTTGCTCCACGGGCACGGTTTTCGCAAGTCGGAAGGCGCGCAATCAGGGTCGACCAGCGCTCAGCTGCACCAATGGCTTTGGACGACACTGAGATATCGTTTGTGGTTGAGATTGACAGCAGACGAGCGGTTACTTCTTCGCCGAAACCGTCTGCAGGCACTTGCTGTACAGCTCGAGCAGATGTCCGGCGTATTCCTCCGGCTTGGATGCCGCGCCGGTGCCCTGAAATCCGACTCCCGACGAACTGGTTCGGCCGTAACCTGTGGTCATGGCGACGAACTTCATGAGATCCAGTGCGATATCTTCGTTGCGGCGCGCTCCCGGCGCTCCGCCAAATGTTTCATCCATCAGGGCCTCCCGTGTGACCGAAGATTGGGATGTTCTCGTTTATTCCGAGAAAGAAAGTCTCGAGAGTTTGATGGTAACAGATGACATGTGGGGCGGACATTCCGGTCCGCCTCCCCCAATCCCGCCGTCATGCTGAGGGACTTCAGTCCCGAAGAGCCTGCCCTGAGCGAAGTCGACAGGATCTCGCGAGCAGCCCCGCCTGCCAGGAACAGCCGCATATCCGCTTCACGCCAGATGCTTCGCAAGCTCAGCATGACGCCTCGCTCCGCGTGAGGTCTCCGTATGATGGCGGACAAGAGTGTTTACCCCGCACCCGGCGGCTCAGTTCACATCCATGAGCATGGTGTAGGAGAATCCGCCCGACTGGCTGTTCAAACCCACCAGAGTCCTTACCTGGCCGGCGCCGAAGGAAATCGAACCGGTGTCAATCGCCTTCTGTTTCTGCCCTACCGACGTGAGCGCGACCTCATAGCTGCCGGCCGTAATCGATTGGTAGGCAGCCGCCGACCCGAACGGCAAATTGCTAACCACAGGACTGACTGTATTCAGATCGGTGCCGGGGGTCACGATGTAGAGATCGGCGGGTCCGAGGTTCGGCGAGTCGTTGACCACGCGAATTTTGAAATCGCCCGAGGCCGGCGCAGAGTTATTGTCGGCCAGCACGAGGTTGGACACACTTTGAGAAAAGTTGGAAGAAATGATGGTTGTGTCCGTACCGGACGTAAAGCTGATCGACTGTTGCAACAGGGCGGTGCTTGTCCCCGCAGGCTCAATCGTAACCTGATGGGAGCCGGAACTCACTGATTGGTATTCGGTGCTGGTACCGTAAGCAAGGTTGCTCGACACCGTTGTAGTGTCCAACAGCACAATCAGACTCGATTCGTCCGGGACCGCGTTCATCACGCGGAAACGAGTACTCCCTCCTCCGCCGCCGCATCCCGCGATGAGCAGGATTGTTCCCAGACACAGAATGCCGGCACACGACAACGTCAGCCGCAAGATTCGGTCCACAATTTCTCTCCTTGACTGCGAAGTTTTTGGAAGTTACACGGGGTAAAAACCGACTGATGCTCGGCCTGCAATCCGGAGTTGCTGCGGCTGCGTAAAGAGTGCGTCAAGAGGGGTAAAGTCTTGTAAAACGCGAAGGCAGTCGACGGCGTCAGTTGTCATCCCTCAGTCTTAGGGCGTGCAGATGATTACCGAAGCCTGAGGACGGAATACTGCTTTACGAACTTTTACGTGACTTTACCAAGTCTTTACCCTGTGGCTGGATGCGGAGTGTTCTAACTACAGAGAGATTTTTCTCCGGGAGAATGAAACTTCCGATAGTCAAGGAATGAGAATTGGAGAGTAACCACATGTCAAAATCAATTGTCCCCCAGGGATCATGTTTCAAACGCGCTGAACGCAGGTCTTTGGTTGCTGCGGCGGTGCTGGCCGGCTTGCTGAGCTTCGGCGCCGGCAGCGCCTTGGCCCAGGATCAGCAAGGCGCAGCGCCGCCGCCGGCGTCCGACCAGCAATCCGGCCAGGAAATGGGAAGGCACATGGGCCGCCACCAGATGCCCAGCGTGGACGATCAGGTTAAGCATTTGACCAAGAAGTTGAATCTGAGCGATGACCAGCAGGCGAAATTAAAGCCCATTCTCGAGGATCAGCGCAAACAGATGGACGACCTTCGCAATGACTCGTCGCTTTCACGCGAAGACCGGTTCAGCAAGATGCGGGAGATCCGGCAGAACTCGGACACCCAGATCAAGAGCGTGCTGAACGACGATCAGCAAAAGAACTTCGATAAAATGCGCGACGAGCAGCATGACCGGATGAAGCAATGGCACAAGGGAGGCGACAGCGCTCCCCCCGCCGGCGGCAGCCCGCAGCAGTAAGCAGCGTCGGACGTCGGACTTCAGACCACTCAGACCGGAACAGGTCTGAAGTCCGGAGTTCCGGTGCAGATTTTTCCCCATGCCTCTGGACCGGTTGATTCTTTTGCGTCGCCCGCAAGAGTTGGCTGGGTCAGGGGCTATTTTTTGCCAATGCGGACGTGGGCATTCTGGCTTGTACTAGCTCGGCAATGGGGGACGAGCGAAGGACACAGGGCGCCTTCCTTGAAGGGAGGGTTAGGAAAACATGCCAGGGAAAACATCTCCTGGAAAAACATGGCCTGAGGCGCTGCCGCACGAGCGGGGCGCTCGCGCCTACATTACTGCCGCATCTCGCACATCAGGGCCAGCAGATTTTGTTCAGAGTCGCGGAAGAAAGTCATCCACAGGTCGTGGGTGGGCATTTTCGCGATCAGATGGGGCGTATCTTCGAACTGCGCGCCGGCATTGAGCATTTGCCGGTGCGCGCTCACGATGTCAGGTACGGTAAAGTAAAGGATTGAGCTGGGATGATCGAATTCCGGCTTCTCGGGGCGGCTCAGCATGAGGCGAACCCCGCTACAATCGAAGAACGCCAGGGCGCCGGAGGTAAACGACAGAGTCAGACCAAGGATGTCTCGGTAAAAAGCGGTGGCTCGGTCAAGATCGTGTACGTTGATCGCGATCTGGCCGATTTGCGAGATGCCGATGGAAAGAGTCGCCGCCGTCATATGCTCACTCTCCGGATTATATTGTTAGCATAGCTAACTACATTTCATGGCCGAAAGCAAGCCAAAAAAACGCCCCCTGCCGGAGACAGCTGCCGTCGCCGACCGGTTGCATTCGACCGCGATTCACCTCCTGCGCCAGGTCCGTAAACAGGATGCAGCCACGGGCGAGGGTCCGGCCCGCCTGTCGGCACTGTCGGTCCTAGTTTTCGGGGGCCCCATGACGCTGGGCCAGTTAGCCGCGGCCGAACAGGTAAAACCTCCTACCATGAGCCGCATTGTGACTGGACTGGAGCGCAGCCGACTGGCGAAGCGCTCGGGGGATTCCAAAGATGCGCGCCGGGTGCGGATTCACGCCACTGCGCGGGGCGAGCGCCTGCTGCATGAGGGCCGGCGGCGAAGAATCGAATATCTGGCCGGCCATCTTAACCGGCTTACCCGGCCGGAACTGGCTGCCATCGACCAAGCCGTGAGACTGCTGGCGGGAATTCTACGAGACTGGCCGCCCGAGGCATAACGGACCGAACTCAATCTGAGCCGGTCAGGTCTCAATGCCCACGTAGCATACGCGGCCGATCAAGTAATTGTGAACCTTCTTGCCCGGTTCCATGGCCATGACCTCAACCGGATAGGCTTGATTGTGCGGACGCAGAACCAGGTGATTGCCGGCAAACTCCGCATATTTCACCGTGCAGTCGCCGTGCCGGGCAACCGCGTACATATTGGATTCGCCTTTGCGGTAGGGCTTGAGCGAATTGTAGTGGCGATCAATCAGGACGGTGGCGCCAGGCAATAGACGGGGATACATGCTCATGCCTTCGCGCCCGTCGGCCCGGATGATCACAAAGCGCTCCCAACCTTCGCGGTCCCCCTCCATCTCAGGGCGCAGCTTCCGCAGAAAACTTTTCTTGAACTTCAGAATTTCCTTTATCTTCATGCTCATGATCAGAGGCTGACGCGCAGCCACTGCCCCGTCCACCAGAAAGATGTTATCGAATTCATCTTCACCGGGCGGAGCAATGCTGGCCCGCTTGTTGATTTCTCCGGGATCCAGGAGGTCCAGTATGGAGAGGTGCTGCACGTTCAGCACCTTGTCCATGCCTTCGACGCTAAGGCCGCGTTTTCGGTTCAGGAAATTGGAAATGTGGGCCTGCTTGAAACCGGTTTCATGGGCCAGGCGCAGTCCGGTCAGTTCGCCTTCTTCAATCCGTTCGCACAGAGCCTTGCGCAGATTTTCCTGCAATGCGCGGAACTTCATGCCCAAAGTATAGCACTGCACCTATAGCATTTTGCTATTCCAACTCTCTGACCATCATCTACAAGCAAATATTTCCTTGACTTGAGTAAATTAGGAGCTATACGATGAGCGCCTTGTATAGCCATTTTCCTTGAGGGGGAATTTTAATCATTAAGAGCGCACAAGGCCATGTCAAGCAATTCACAATCCGAGAGCGAGGAAAACAGTTTCGTGGAATTCCGCCGCAAAGTGCGGGCCGCGGAAATGCTTTCCTCCGCCATGGAGCGGCTATTGCGAGAGCTCCAGTTTACGGGCCGCCTCAGCGTCGTGGTGCAGAATGGCCGCGTGCTGAAGTCCGGCTATGAGGAGGGATATTTTCGCCAGCCGACGGTTTACTAGGTCGGGCCGATAGTTCCCCCGTCCCAACGCTGCACAGTACTCATAACTAAATAATTCCAACAGGTCATCGTAAGAGAAACGAGCCCTGTGACCGAGAAATCGGCACAGGGCTTTTTTATTTTGCTCTCAGCCACGGAGGCAATCATGCACCACGAAGATCCGGAAGTCATTCAATTGGAGCTCAAGTATTGTGAACGCTGCGGGGCGCTGTGGTTACGACATCGGGGCACCCAGGAGGTCTACTGCGCGCCCTGCGATCTGGAGATGCTGGACCTGCCTTCTCCGCGCCGGGCAACCAGGCCACGCTTGCCCGGAAACCACAAGGTCGAAATCAAATCAAGTTCGGGTGAACTGTCGGCCTTTTGCGGCAGAGGAGGGACGGCATGACGATCACTGCGTGTTCTCGATCAAAAGCGGCCACCCCGCGGAAATCGCATGAGGTTGCGGACCCGTGGCGCAGATGCCGAACCAAGCCACGTCCAGCCCCATGCTCCGGGGGGAACGACGAAGTGCAAGTGAGCGCACGCGATCCCGATTTGTGGCTCTACCGGGAGCGCACGCTCGCCATATTGAGGCGGTACCAGCGCCTGTCGGTGGCAGCGGGAAGGCTACCGTCCTTATTGGGCCGCGAGTTTTTCCGAACCCGAGTAACGTCTTATCACGCCGGGACGTTTGAAGATGCGGTGATCTTTGTGCATGATGTGGCACGTGGACTGGAACAATTGGGCGAGTTCGAGCAAAAGTTGATTGCGAAGATCGCGCTCCAGGACTACACGCAGGACGAAACTGCGCGCGTGCTGGGCTGCTGGCGGCGTACCGTCGGCCGGCGCTTCCCGGAAGCCCTGGACCAGATGACGGATATCTTTCTGGAATCCGGTTTATTGATCAGGCTGCCGGCCACCGATGTGGCCCGGGCGACAAACTGTCAAGAGGGGAAAACCGAACAAATTTCGGTAAGTGCTTCTGTGCAGAGAGAATAAATTTGGGGAGAGCGTGTCCCATTTCCCCGGAAAGGTTTGCTATTCTAGATTTAGAGATTAAGAAAAACAAAATTGTGGGCGCGCCTAGAGAGCGCGCCTCTTTTTTTTGGTGACGAATGCATCAGAGACCAACACGCAGCACCAGCAAGGCGAAACCGCGAACGAAAACAGGAAGCGTGAAAGGGACTCTGCCAGCAAAGTCGGTTGAGGGCACGGTCTTAGACCTGGCGGAGATCCGGCGACAGATCGCGGATCTGGTAGGAAACGGCGCTTTGGGCATGGTTGAGACCACGATCGACGAGGTGGGGAAGGGCCACTATCTGGGGATGAAGTACTTGTTCGAGATGATCGGGCTCTATCCCGCTACATCGACGGACGAGGCAGCGGTCGACGATTCGCTGGCTGCGACCCTGCTGCGAAGGTTGGGCCTTGCAGAAGTGCCAGTACAGGAGCACGGAGTTACCAAAGATTCGGGCGACTCCGGCGCGGCCACCGGGGATGCCTTAGAATGAAAGCCAGTAGTTGGGCGCCGTCAACCAGTCGCTGGTCGCAGGTTGCGGATCGTTTGTCGCTGGCCTTCGGCGGCCGCGCCGCGAGGAACACAGCCTGGCCGGGGTCGCATCAGCTTTTACTGCACGGGGCATTCAGAATGGACATGACATGGGTGACCGGCCGGATCGCCGTCGGCGGCGGAATCTGGAAGGCAGAAAACATGGCGGCCGTGGCACAGTCCGGGGTTACGCACATCATTGACATGCAGATCGAATTTGACGACACCAGGCTGGCAGAGCCGCACGGCATTGCAGTGCTCTGGAATCCGATTGACGACGACTTTCAACCCAAGCCTCCGGAAGTGTTTCAGAACGGAGTGGAATTCGCGACCGAAGCTCTCGGTCAGGAGGGCACCAAGCTGTTCATTCACTGTGCAGCTGGGGTCCACCGGGCGCCCATGATGGCCCTGGCGGTCTTGTGCTCTCTGGGCTGGACGCCGGATGCGGCACAGCACTTGATAGAGAAAGAACGTCCGGTGGTGGATTTTGCAGATGTTTATTTGCGCAGCGTAGAGAGATTTCTGGACCAGCAGGTTAGAGCCGGAAAATAAAAAACAGTTCCCGGTTGCTGGTTCTCTGTTGTCAGTCAGCTTTTCCTTAACAAATCCAGGACATTTTAGCGAGGCTCATTCCCTTAGGGGAAAGGTCCGCCTCGCGATGGTCAACTCGGCAAGGGAGGAAAACATGTTCGACGAGCGCTGCCGCCCATGGAGGCGGCTTTTCTACTTGCTGGCATTTGTGGCGGTGTTGCCCGCGGCGTGGGGACAGGCACCGGCCACGACCACGATTAGCGACGTCGTTTACCGGGCTGATGGCACTTTGGCGGGCGGGACATTGTTGATCTCGTGGCCGACATTCAGCACCGCGAGCGGGCAATCGGTGGCGGCGGGTAGAAAGAGCGTGACCCTGGGGACGGGCGGAGTCTTGTTAGTAGCACTGGTTCCGAACACAGGCGCGACGCCGGCGGGAACCTTCTACACCGTCGTGTACCAGCTTGATGATGGAACGGTAAAGACTGAGTTCTGGGTTGTAACTTCAACTTCGCCGACCACTATTGCGGCGGTCCGAACCGTGCTGGGATCGGGAAATGGGGTCGCCACCTCGGGCAGCGGATCGTTCGTGAGCAAGGCTGGAGACTCAATGTCGGGCCCACTTCAGCTGCCGGGCGATCCCGTGGCCCCCAATCAGGCAGCGACCAAGCACTACGTGGACAGCGGGTTGGCGGCAAAGGCGGACGTAATCGGGGGGATCGTTCCAACCGGGCAATTGGGCAACGGGACAGCGAGTAACACTCTATGTCTCCATGGCGACTCAACGTGGGGAGCGTGCGGTGATAGCAGTAATGCCATCTCAATTCAGAATGTCCCGGTCGCAACCACGGCGCCAAGCGACCACCAGGTCATCACCTACGTGGCCTCTTCGGGAGAATATGAGCCGAGGGCGGGCAGTGGAGTAACGGCTGGAATGGCTGCGGTGAAATACTCGTCGGACTTCAATTGGTCGCAGTCGCCATCAACCAGCCTGTCCACGGCTGGCGCCAAGACGGTAAACCTGACAGCCTGCGTTGCAGGCGTCATGGCTTCGCAATCTCAATATTACGTCTATGTGGCCGGCACCGGAACAGCGGAAGCGGTCCTGGTGACGGGAGGAACGTGCAACGGGAACGGCCAGCCGGGAACGCTGCAATTTACCACGGTGAACGCGCATCCCCCCGGGTACACCATCGGCAGCGCCTCGGCTGGATTGCAGGAAGCCGTGATCGCAGCTCCTTTTGTTCCGACGAACCCGACCGGCGCTTCACAATTCGGAAAAGTAGTGGTGCCGCCCGGAGAGTACAAGGTATTCGCCCGAATCTCGATTCGCGCTTCCAACCTGACAGTGGATTTCTCGGGATCCATCGTGGAGTGCTGGATGAATGACCCCTGCATATTCATCGGCGACCCCTCGGATTCCAACGCCTATCAGGACATTACCCTGATCAACCCGCGCGGGCGTCCGACTGTGGCCAATGGTCAAAAACCGTTCATCGAAGTGAACGCTCAGAAAACCAGGCTGTTCAATGTATCGACCCGGATCAATTCAGGAGGAGGCACCTTTGGCAGTTACGTGCAAGTCGACGACGATGAGTCGTTTCTCCTGGACGGATTGGACACTACGATTGGGGCCGGAGCTGGAAACGACGGAGTTCGATGCGATGCGACGGCATGCAACCCGATCATTTATGCGCCGGGACCGTTCGGCACTTTTCCGGGCGTGGGCTGGCTGAAGCACCTGAATATATCCCTGCAGTGCGGGGGAAATGGAATTGACTGGCAGGCCGGGAACACGTTGCGAATTTCCGACAGCGTAATCCAGGGTTATGCGCAATACGGCGTTCGCGCGGGCGTGCGGAGAGGTGGCTTTGGCGGTTTTGAGCTGGCCAATGTGTATGAAGAGGTGGGCGCGTGTGCCAATCCCCTGGGAGCCATCGGGCAGGCGGGAGTTATCGCGCAAGGCAGCACGGTCAAAATTCAAGGCGGGGAGGCGCCCAATGGAACGGCCCCGCTATTCGCCAACACCGGAACCACGGACTACCGCTACTACGTGGTCGCGCATCACGCGACCAACGGTCCCTCGAACCCGCTGTATGCAGGAAGCGCCCTGACCAACGGGTCGGGAAACATCACGGTGACCACGCCTGACATCGCGGGAGCCACTACCCTCGATTTGCTGCGAGTGAGCCCGATCGGGGGGCTGCGCGAGCAAGCGCCCTACGGCACCGGGAATTATGCTGTCGCGGCCAATCTTTCGCGTGCTTCAGTTTGCACAAATGGGGTATGCACGTTCACCGATACCCAGGCCGCGCTGCAATCCTATAGTGTGGCGGCCCCCACCTACTTCCCCCTGTTGGATTTCTGGCCGGGAAACCTGGTGCTAAGCACGGACGCGGACTCGGCCAGTGTTCTTTCAGGAGCGGTCGCATGGATGGACAGTGCTCCCGGCAATGTGGTCGCAGTACAAGGATCAGCCGCACCCGCGCTGATCTCCACCAACTGCAATTCGCTCTCGCGATGGACACCGTTGTGGTTGAGCTGTTACTCAGCGATGGCTCCTACGGCGTTTTATGAGCAGGGAGCGTTTCTGCTGGCGGTAAAACCCAATGCGGACGGGGGCCTGCGAACGAACCTGAAAGGGCGGATGAATTTTTCCACCCTGGGAACCGGCCCGGGACACATCATCACGCTATCCGATTCCAATTTCCAGAAGACCATTGCGACAGCCAACAACCGGCCCACGAACGACGCCAACGACGCGTTCATCGGGTACGACCAGGGAGATGGAAATCCGGTGAATATCGGGATCAGTCTGGGAGCGCCGCAATCGATCTCCAATTACATCGCCAATGTGGGAGACGGCACCAACTGGCTGGAACGTTTGACCTCCGCTCTCAAAGAGTTCAAAACCGACGTGCAGATGGATGGCACGCTGACGGTGTCGGGCGCGGTACAGGCAAATTCTTTCGTTTTCTCCCAAACTCCGACCCAATGCAGCGGCAGTTTTGCCACAGGTATTCAGGCTAACGGAAATGCAAATTGCAGCACAGCGGATGTGATCCAGATTGCCGAAACTACCCCGCCAAGCGGCATTGCGAACTATGGACTGTTCTGGTTTGACTCCGGTTGCCACTGTCCGAAGGTGATCAGCAACAACGGCCAGGCGGTGCAATTGGGCCTGGTGAACGTTTTTAACGCGGACGCCAACACGCTGGAAGAATATAACGGAACGAATCCCCAGACGTTGCGGGTCTATGGCACCCGGACAGATGCCTCCAACTACGAACGGATTGGCTTCAAGTGGGACAACACGGACGGATATTTCGCCCTGGCCAGCGAGAACGCCGGGACGGGAAGCCAGCAGCGAGGAATCGCGTTCCTGATTGGCAACAATGTCCGATGGGCCATTGATCCGGCGTCGAGTTTGAAGCCCTTCACCGACAATTCGTTCAGCGTGGGCTCGGTCACACTGCGCCCCAAAACCTACTATGCTGCCACCTCGTTCGACATCACCGGTTCCGGCGCTCTGACCTTTGAGCCGTGCAACGACGGTACGACCGGCACAAGTTTGAACTTCCTGGCCAAGTACAATGCCGCCGCTTCTCCCTGTGCGGTAAAAGCAGCGACGACGGACAGCGATGGAATCATCGGGATTGTCAGCGGAGGCAGCGGAACCAGCGGCAGCGCAACTGTGGTTTACCGCGGGTATGCGCAATGCAGTTTTGACGGATCGACCACCGGCGGGGACTATGTGGTGGCGAGCTCGACCAACGCCGCCGACTGCCACGACGCGGGAGCCACGAGGCCGGGCGGAGTGCAGGTGATCGGGCGCGCCCTGACCACGAACAGCGGCGCCGGAACTTACATGGTGTTTGCCAGCCTGGAACCGCCCAGTTCGGGCACCGCGAGTTCAGTCCCGTGGTTTACCCAGCCTAGCGCGGCCGGCAGCGTTTCCTTTCTTACGACAGCGAACGTGGCCAAGCTTTACGGCGTGGTGTATGGCAGTGCGACTCCGCTGGCGATGACACAGGTCACTTACAACGTCCAGACGGCGGACAATACATCCAACACCTACGACATTGGACTGTACAGTAGCTCGGGCGTATTGCTGGCGCACATTGGAAGCACCGCAGGCACGACCTTCGCGCCGTCCCCGGGCTGGAAAAATTTGAACTGGACTTCAGCGAGCACGCTGAAACAGGGCAAGTACTACCTGGCGATCACTACCAGTTGCGCCAGTTCCTGCGCGGCCTTGATCGGCAGTTCGACCGGCGTCGGATTAACCTTTGCGGGTGCGGTGCAGGAAAGTGTGACGGCGGGCGGCACGCTGCCCAGCTCGATCACAATTCCGGCCGACGCCTATACGGCAACCACAATTCCAACCTGGTCGATACAGTGAAAGACCCGGGTGACAACCTCAGGAGCATAGCAATGACCAGACTTCTTCCGGCAATCCTTCTAATGCTGGCCGCTTCGCGGGCATGTGGGTCCACCGTGAACCTTTCATGGGGTTACGATTACACCGGCCTGCAGGTTTGCAGCGCCACGGTCACCAAAAATTGCCTCGACCATTTTGAGATGAACGATGCCACCAGCGGAACTCCGGTGCTGATTGCGCCGGTGCAAAATCCTTCGAACGCAAGCGACAAAGTGACGGCGATCACGGGAACATTTCAAACCTCGAGCCTGGGGCAAAGAACGTTCGCGGTCACCGCGGTGGGCCGGGACAATGCCGGGAACCTTATCTCCAGCGACTGGACGAAGTGCCAAGGCACATTTCAGGTGCCGCCCTCGCCACCATCCAGTCTCTCAGGATCGGTGCAGTAAGCGGCTGCGCCGCCATAGAACCGGTGGATATTTCCGGAGATCGCCCGGCTTAGTCCGAGCGTTTTTGTTTTGATCGGATACTGATTCAAAAGATTTCA
This sequence comes from Terriglobales bacterium, assembly GCA_050746005.1. Lineage (GTDB taxonomy): Bacteria > Acidobacteriota > Terriglobia > Terriglobales > Acidobacteriaceae > JAIQFF01. The sequence goes on along the minus strand of JBOGLC010000107.1, from coordinate 29,978 downwards.
GATTCAGCTTTTGGATTCAGTTTTCAGTTTTCGGTTGTCGGTTCTCAGTCATGATTAAGAAACTTGCAATCTCGGTGGTGGTGCTTGTGGCCCAGGTATGGGGAGCGACCTACTACGTGGATCCCCTGGGCAGCAATGCCAACGATGGGCTGTCCCCGACGACGCCCTGGCGCACGCTGTTGAAAGTGGGGCTTTCAACGTTTCAGCCGGGGGACATAATTCTGTTCAAGCGAGACGGAGTTTGGAACGAGTGGCTGACTCCACCGTCGAGCGGAACTGCGGGAAGCCCGATCAAGTTTGACGCTTATGGGAACGGGCGGCCACCGAGGTTCACCGGCTTTTTCACGACTGCGGCGGCCCAATGGACAAACCCTTCGGGGAACATCTGGCAAACGACGCTGAGCGCGGTCCAGGCGATTTCGCAACTAAACTTTGTGCAGTTCGGCACCATTTGGGGCAACGCGCAGACTTCGGCGGGTGCATTGGCGCACGATCGCGATTGGTTTTACGACGCCGGCACGCAAAACCTTTCTGTTTATTCGTTGGGCGGGAACCCGGTAGTCGCATACGGCGGCGTGGCGCCGATCATCCTGAGTGGACAGAGCCTGATCAATATCAACAGCGTGAGCTACATCGAAATTCAGCACATCCAGCTGGATTGGTACGACGGTTACGGGGTGCAGGTGCAGGGGACCAGCGATCATGTCTGGCTGGCGAACATGGTGGCCGACTCCCAGGTGCCCAATGCAACCGTTCCCATCGGATTTTACGTGCATCCCACGGTGACGGTGGGAGACATCCACATCTACAACACCGACGCCCATCGGAACTACGTGGGCTACCGGTTCGATGGCAGCGCTACCGCAATCGAATTAAAGAATTGCCGGGGATATGCGAACCGGACCTACGGTTTGATGGACAACACGGCGGTGGTTACATATTCGTATTGTCACTTCTACGCGAACAATCTTGCGACCGGTGTTTCTACCGATGTAACGGGCACTCCGGGACCCATCGATGGAGGACACAATCTCGCGCCCGACACGCCGCCGTACGTACGCGGGTTCAAGCGGTATCCAGCACGAATCAGCGTCACCTATGACGATCCGGGACTGATTGACGGTTCCCACCAATTCATTCAGGCATTGCTGCCGGTATTTCAGGCCAGGAGTAGCCCGCTGAGCATCGCGGTGGTCACAGGCTACGATCTTTCGCGACAGTTGATCCCGACATTCCAGGCCTGGATCGACGCCGGATGGGACCTGAACTGCCATTCGGTATCGCACCAGTACTTTGTATTTCCAAATGCATTCGCGCTGCGTTACACGGGAACCGCCGCGTCCAGCGTGACGCTTTCGATTGCAAACAAGCAGCTGACCATCACCGCGCCGGGAGATGGAAATGCCCAGGTGAGTTGGGACCTGAGTGCCTCAGGCACGGACCTGGTTCCCACCGGGCTGGATACGCTGGGCGGAGTGATCGCCACGCTAAGGCAACGCGGCGTGTTCGCGGTGACGCCAGATCCAAATATGAAGACGGCAGTGAAGAGCGAAGATCTTGCGGACGTCAGTTCACAGGACATCAAGAGCGCAGCCTACACGCTGACTATGGACAAGCCACGTCTGATGAATGACGAGCTTGCCTGGTCGAAAGCATGGATGAACGCGAACCTGATGGGAATCGACGGCCACCGCTCCGTGAGACTGACCTGGGATGTCGTGGCTGGTGCGGTCGGCTACAACGTCTACCGCTCCGAAAGCAGCAGCGGTCCCTTTGCAAAGATTGCGGGGCCGGTGACGGGGACCGTCTATATCGACAGTGGCATCAGCCCGCAGCAGGTGTGGTATTACGTTGTGACCGCTCTCGATCAGATGGGTGAGTCCGACAGTTCCAACCAAGCCTCGGTCAGCATTCCCGGAGACTGGGTCTATGTGTATCCGGGCAGTTACGAAGACCCGTCCACGGAAACCATCGCGGTGGCCACGGGATACACCGGCGCACGGGGCGGTGGAGTGATGCAGCCCTCCCCCAATGCCGCCACCGTCCTGGGGACAGGCATCAACGTACAGAATATCTTGAGCCAGGGGGTAGCGCCCAATTTCCAGAACCTCAGCGACGTGCAACTTTCCAACAAACTACGAGCGCTGGTTTTCAAATCGGCGGTTTGGGGCGTTCCCATGGGAGTGTTTTTTCACATGAATGAACTCTCGCCGCACCAGGTGGGGGTATTGCTCGATGCGCTGAAATCCGCGGGAGCGACGCTGATGAGCAATTCCCAACTGGTGGGTTACCTCATCGGGACCCAGCTCAATGCAGGCACCACATACTACGCAGATTCCAGCTCGGGTGCGGCTCCGGATTTGCGGCCTGGACAGAGGTCGCCGCTGGTCGATCAAGGCGCCGACCTGGGAGCGGAATACAAATTCGACCTTATGGGGATCGATCAAACGCAATTCGGTTCGGGATGGGAAATTGGGCCGGAAGCGTTCGTTCCTGAGTTCGCAGGTCACGTCAGAGCAGGACCATGACCGAGTTTCCGATTGCCGGTTTCCGGTTTCGGATGACCGCCTGGATAATGCCTGACTCAAGAGAGGATTCCGGTGATGGCTGACCTCGAACTGCTGAGGCGGTTGGGCGCCGAGCTCGGGCATCGTCTGCCGGATGCCGGCAAACGCCGGGCCTCTGCAGAAGATGGCGCTGATGGAGGCGGCTGCGCGGACGGGCCTACCATAGAGGACCTGCTGATCGAGGGCCTGCTGAAAGTGCGGAGCAAGACCAGAGGCCTGGTGAGGCTGCGGCCGAATAAGGCACAGGCGGAATATTCCCGGAAATGTACCCAGAGAAACATTGTGCTGAAGGCACGTCAGCTGGGGATGACGACATACATTGCGGCGCGATTCTTCATCCAGACCATCACGCAACCGGGGACGACCGCGGTGCAGGTGGCGCACAACCAGGAATCGGCTGAGGAGATTTTCAAGATCGTACATCGCTTCTGGGAAAACCTGCCCGAGGGGATGCGACGGGGCGCGCTGGTGACATCGCGCTGCAACGTCCGCCAGATCGTTTTCCCGCGGCTCGACAGTGAATACAAGGTGGCAACAGCGGCGGACGCGAACGCGGGCCGCGGGATGACGATCCATAACCTGCATTGCTCGGAAGTCGCCCGCTGGCCCCGCGACGGAATGGAAACGCTGGCTTCGTTGCGCGCAGCGGTACCGGAGAGCGGCGAGGTAGTGCTGGAATCCACGCCCAACGGAGCCGGCGGGGTCTTCTACGAAGAGTGGCAGCGGGCCGACGAAACCGGATACCAACGCCACTTCTTTCCGTGGTGGTATGACGGAGATTACTGCACCGGGGATGAACCCGCGACAGTACAACCGCTCAGCCCGGAAGAAGAGCAACTGATGGAGCATGAAGGGCTCACGGAAAGACAAATTGCATGGCGACGGACCAACCGGGCGCAACTGCGAGGATTGGCGGCCCAGGAGTTTGCCGAAGATGCGGTCACCTGCTTTCGAGCATCGGGTGAGTGCGTGTTCGATCTGGAGGCAATCCAACAGGCCCTAGCTGAGTGCGGCGAGCCCGTGGAAAGGCTCGAAAGCGGACGGCTGACGACATGGTTTCCGCCGCAGGCCGGCAGGCAATACATTCTTGGCGTGGACCCGGCCGGCGGCGGCTCGGAAGGCGATTACGCATGCGCGCAGGTGATCGAGCGCCGGACCGCGATGCAGTGCGCCGAGCTGCACGGTCACTTTCCGCCGCGGGAGCTGGCCATGAAGACGATCACGCTGGGAAATTTATACAACGATGCTTTGCTGGTAGTGGAGCGGAACAATCATGGGTACGGAGTATTGGCTCATCTGCGGGCACAGGGCTGCTCGAATGTATTCCGCGACGGCGGGCAGGATGGCTGGCTGACCTCCGCCGCCAGCCGGCCGGCCATGGTGGAGAACCTGGCGGCCGTCCTGGCGACTGAGCCAGGGTTGTTCCGAAGCCGGCGGTTTCTGAACGAGTGCCGAACTTTCGTTAGATATCCGGACGGGAATTCGGGAGCGGCCGGAGGCACGCATGACGACTGTGTAATGGCCATGGCGGTTGCGCTGGCCGCGCGGCGGTCCGTGGTGGGAGAGCTTTCGCGAAAGGCCATGCTGGAAGTGGCCAGCTTACCCCTGCGGCACTGAATGTTCATCCGTCACAGACAGGGGTGACGGGCGCGTGTAGCCTACGCCCGGCAGTGGAATCGCTTTTGCACGAGCAAAAACGGTTTCGCGCTGCCCTGGCGGGGAGCAGGTGTCCTCGCCACAGCCGGCGGCACGCCGCCGCTATGCCGGAGTCGACATTGGCAGTGACTGCAGTGCAGCACGTGCGCCGGATGCGGGGCGGAGCTCAGGGACACCTGATGCGCTGTTCAGACGGAAAATTCTATGTCGTGAAATTTCGTAACAATCCCCAGCATCTGCGGGTGCTGGCCAATGAACTTCTGGCGACGCGGCTGGCGGAAGGCGCGGAGCTGCCGGTGCCCGCAACCGAAGTTGTGGAGGTCGGAGACTGGCTGGTTCAGCACACGCCGGAGCTGAACATTCAACTGGGGGGCAACACCATCCCGTGCCAGCCAGGATTGCAATTCGGGTCGCGATACGTCGTGAGTCCGCTGGAAGGACAGGTCTTCGATTATCTTCCGGTCGATATGCTGGAGCGGGTGCGGAATCTGGAAACGTTTGCCGGCATCCTCGCCATGGACAAGTGGACGGGCAATGCCAACGGACGACAGGCGGCGTTCTGGCGGAAAATGCGGGAGCGCAGGTATACGGCTACATTCATCGATCAGGGCTACTGCTTTAACGCGGGGGAATGGACATTTCCGGACTATCCGCTGCGCGGCGTGTACGCACGCAACGAAGTGTATACCGGGGTCCGCGGTTGGGAATCGTTCGAGCCCTGGCTGTCGCGGATCGAAAAGATGGGTGACGATCTGATCTGGAGGGCAGCGGGCGAAATTCCGCCCGAGTGGTACAGCCACGAGTGGGACGCGCTGGAGACGCTGGTGCGCTTGCTGCTGGAGCGCAGAGCGTTGGTGCGGGAGTTGATTACCGCGTTTCGTACCTCGCCGCGGAGGCCGTTTCCGAACTGGAAGGACGAGGCCTAGGAAGAGGCAATGCGCTTTCGTGAGAGTTTTACGGCATGGCGCTGAGTTGCGGAATTACAGAACGTCAGTTGTCGGTTGTCAGTTGTTAGTTGCGTGTCATGGTTGAATTGAAAAAGCTCGAATTCTTTCTGCTGCGCTATGTACCGGACGCGGTAAAGGACGAGTTTGTGAACGTTGGCGTGGTCATGCTCGAGCCTGGCGCGAATGGCGACGGTTTTGCCGATGTGCGCTTCACCCGGGACTGGCGGCGCGTCCGTTGCCTTGATCCCCAGGCGGATGTCGAAATGCTGGAGGCGCTGGAGCGCGACATTCGCGGGCAATTGGGCGAGGCACGAGACCGCGAGGCGCTGTTGTGGAAGCTGAATGATTCGTTCTCGAATCTCATCCAGGTTTCGCCGACCAAGGCGTGTCTGGCCGAGGAACCGGGAAAAGAGATGGAAACCCTGGCCCGCCTCTACTTCGAGGGCCCCAAGCCGGTGGCGCGGCTGGGGTCCTCGGAACGACAGCGGATACTGAAGAGCATGCGAGCCGGGTTCGAACAGGCTGGAATATGGACGTCGTTGATGAAGGAGATCCCCGCGGCTCCGTACACCCGGCCGGGAGATCCGTTCAAGTTTGATTTCGGATACCGGGTTGGCGGGGAGATCAAGCTGTTTCAGGCAGTTGCTCTGAAAGCCAGCGCGGAGCCCGCGATCATGCTGGCTGCGCGGTATCCTAAAATTGCGCAGGGTATGGCGCAGACGATTCAGGCGGGGGCCTCGCTGATCGCCGTGATAGACGACGATCTGGATCGAGGGCAGGCGGAGGTGCAGTTTGCATTGAGCGCGTTGAAAGAAGAAAAGATACGGGTGGCACCATTGACGGAGATGCCCATGATCGCGGAGACCGCGCGATTGGATTTGCGAGCTTGAGGCACCGGTAGTTGGGATAATTTTTCTCGCGGGCGAGGGCGCCCGCGCCACACATTCAAAATCACATCATGAACATTACAGAAAAGTTGCGCGGCGCGATGCGCCGGATCGCCGAAGTGTCCCTGGCCGGAGGCGCGGAAGGTAAGCGGCGGAGCATGCCGCTGCCCTCTATCTTGAATACCTACGGACCACGGCCGGATGTTTACCCCAAGCCATCACCGGCAAATTTGCGCCGCTTTTCCGAGACGCCGGTGGCGCGGAAAGCGATCAACACGATCAAAGACAGCATCGCCGGGATGCGGTGGCGAATCCAGCCGCGACCGGGACTGGAATCGGCCCCGGCGGACATCAAGGCCCGGACGCGGACGCTGACCGAGACCTTTCTCGCGCCGAATCCGGACGATTCGTTCCGCTCGCTGGCGGAGCAGGTGCTCGAAGATGTGATCGTTGGCGGCTTCGGAGCCATCGAAGTCGTGAATACAGGCGATCCTCTGCGGCCTCTTACTCTTTGGCCGGTGGATGGAGCATCTATTCGCATCAGGAGCGATTGGGACGGGCGGCCAGGATCGCCGCGCTATGCCCAGGTCACGGGCAGGCTGGGTCCGGAAGCTCAAATCGCGCTCAATGACGATGAACTGATCTATATCCGGCTGAATCCGCGAACCCATACGCCCTTTGGCCTGGGACGGCTTGAAGTCGCCTTTGAGACCATCAACGCGTTTTTGGGGGCGAACCGGTACGCGTCGCGGCTGGCCTCAAATTCAGTTGTGGAATATGCGCTGTGGCTGCAGGGCTTGAGCCCAGAACACCACGAGCGGCTCATCCGGTGGTGGCAGGATGAGATCGAAGGCACGGGACGCGTGCCCATTCTCTCGGCAGAAAACAAGCCGGAGGTGTTGCGCTTTGGCGGGGGCACCGATGCTGACCTGAGGTTGCAGTGGCAGGAATTCCTGCTGCGGATCATTGCGGACGCCTTTGATCTTCCGCCGCAGTCTCTGGGGTTGGAGAAAGACGTAAACCGTTCGACCGCTGCGGAGATGACCAACCAGGCATTCCGGCAAGCGATTGTGCCGACGGCCAGACTTTTCGCGGAACATCTCACGCGCGATGCGATCAGCAAGAAGCTGGACTGGCAAGATCTGGAGTTCATCTTCTCCGACGTGGACTCTTCCGGAAGTGAGATCGAGCAGGCTCAAATTCAGGAGATTTTGATAAGGAACGGCGTGCTCACCGTGAATGAAGTGAGAAGTATGAGGGGGCTGCCTCCGCTCTAGTCCCGCCAGTAATCGGCAGTTGGCATTCCGCGTACGTGTTAGCACGATTCCGCTTCCACTCGTCTTTATCCGGCGAGTGGGGGCACAAGCTCGCTCTCAGGGATGAGAAATCTAATGAACATTGAACTGCAATCGATGGCGATCGAGATGCCCAGCGTCGCAGGGCACCCGAACCGGCAGCGGTTTCGCGGGGTGCTGACGCTGGTGGATGTGGTATCGGACAAAGCGCCATCCGGCGCGCGGGGCCACCGCGTGGTACTGGCACGGGCTGCGGCAGACGCAGCCCTGGCGTCATTGCTGGGCATGGGACTGGACTACGCACCCTCACTGGACCGGCACGATACCCAACGGAAGATCGGAGTGATCACCCGGGCGGACATTGTGGGCAAGCAACTGGAGCTGGACGGACATCTGTTTGCCAAAGATTTTCCCGACATAGTTCGGGAGATCGAACGGGGAAGCGGGATGCGACGGCGGCACCCGGCCGGGGAAGGATTTGCGAGGCCGTCCCTGCACGCCCTGGGGCACAACCACCATGCCGAAACCCTGTTGGGAATGTCCTACGAGATCACTGACGCACGCGTGGCTGACGTGCGCAGCAGCGTCTGGACGCTGACACACGTGACCTTTACCGGCGCGGCGGTTCTTCGCCGCGACAAGGCGGCTTACCGGGACACATGGATCGAGTTGGTGTAGGGCAGCCCGGATGTCGTATGGCAACAAAGTGAGGCATCAAGCCTCACGATACTTTTCACGAGGAGAAATCATGAATGAGGAGATGACGCAGCAACTGTTAGCAACGGCTGAGCGGCTGGCCAATGCCGCCGAGGCGTTGGATCGCGTCCTGGGACGACTCGACGGTCAGCAGGAAGCTCTCAATGCCAAGGTTGACCGAATTGTGGCCGCTGTCGAAGAGCGGTTCGAGGAAGCCGACGCAAACCACGCCGGAACAGAAACGGCCGATAATCACATGCTCCAGCAGCGCGTGGCCGAACTGGAGAAAACCAACAGCGATCTCAAAGCCCAGGCCACGCGACTGGCGCGAAAGACACTTCCACCGCTGGTGAATGCCTTGCTCGCCAAAAATGGAGAGGCGGCCGAAAGACTCGAGGCTGCGGCGCTGGACAAAACTCTTCAGTCATTAACGGTGGATCAGCGGATCGCGGTGAAGGCAGAGATGGCGCGGGCCGGAATGATCGAATAGTTCGGTCCGTACGACATGGCATGGTCAGTCTTCGCTGGCTGACTTTCAGTTCTTAGTTTCCAGTTCGCGGTTCTCAGGGCACGGCTTCGGTCGTGCCCCTTTGTTTTTAGACGACTCATTAAGGGCAGGTAAATTCTTCTTCAGGAGAGCACATGAAAGCACAATTTCTCGATCTGCAAGCGGCGGCAGACTTTCTGGGGCCGGGCGCGGTGGAGGTCAATCGGTATCAGACAGAGATTTTTGACATCGTGAGGCGGCGGGGTGCATTCGGACAGCGAATCCGGCAGGTGCCGGCGAGCGGGCATCCATCGCGATTTTTCGAACAGGCCACGATCGTTTCGCCAACAGCCGCGGCCGGCTTCGTGGATCCACGCAACATCGTGGCCACAGCCGGCAGTCCTACGCGAGTAGAACGCAGCGTACCGCTGAAGGCCCTGGTCTCGCAGATCAACTACAACCTTTTCGACATGGAAGTGGGGTCGCAGCAAAGCCAGTTCGCATTTTTGCAAGCCAAGGACCTGGCTGACGCAGTCGAGGGACTGATGCGCACTCATGATGTGGCGCTGTGGAACGGCAACGACACGTCGCTGGGCACGCCTACGACCGTGCAGTACTTCGGCGCCATCGGGCAGATTGTGGCCGGCGGCAACACCCATACGGTCGCAACTACAGAAAGCATTGTGGATGGGATCAAAGGTGTGGTGGCGGGAATGGTCGCGAATTCTTCGTTCGAAGTGCGGCCGACCGCAATTTACGCCAACCCGGTGCTGCTGGATCTGATCGACCGGGAGGTGAAAACGGCATTCAACATCGTGCTCTCGACTACGGAAGTCGCGGGCGGATTGCGAGTGAAAACGCTGTCCACGCAAGCCGGCGACTTGCCTCTGATTCCGGAGTGGTCGCTAGGCTACACCGGGACGCCGGGCAGTGGCACGGCGGTTCTGCCCTGCTACATCGTCACCGAAGAGCTCATCGAGTATCACTGGCTGACGGATTCCAATCCCCGGGTGTTCCAACTCGGACTGCCTGGGTCTTTGGCTTCGCAGATGGTGGTGGTGAAGTTCGGCGGGGTCGTGGTCAAGGGCGCGTCGTACGCGCATTACGAAATAAAGGTAGACCGGTAAGAACAGCCGTCGGTCGTCAGGCTTCGGTTTTCAGGCTTCACGACGAAGAACTGACGACCGGCGGTGTTTCGTCGATTGGAACTTCTTATGAATTATCTTTCTCCGTCGGAATACGAAGCTTACGGGCTGGAAGCAACTACCCCAGCGGCGTGGGTGACGGCAGCGTCGACCGTCATCGACGCCCATTGTCGGAGGGCCACGCTGGGTGTCACCCAATATGAAGAACGGATCCGGATTGCCACGGGTCGAAACACGGTGCGAGTGACTTATGTACCACTGGCGACCGTAGCGCCGGCATCCACACCGATTGTTTCGGCGCGGGGGCGTTACGCCATCCCGCGACGGGGCGAGTGGCCCTTCGATGACCTCAGCTCCGACGTGGCCTTGATGTTCGGCTTGCCCGGCACCTGGAATGCAGTGGATCCGGCCGGCATCGACGTCTATGCGGACGCGGGCGAGTTGACCTTGCCCGCCAATGCGGTGGGACTGGGCTACAGCGAGATCGATCTGGTGTACACGGCGGGCCTGAGTACGATTTCCGACGCGGTGAAAGTCGCTTGCGCGCAGATCGTTCGCAATGCGCAAGCCACGCCAGCGCTCAATGTCCGCTCGGGAAAAATGGATCGCATGCAACTGGATTACTTCTCCGACAGCCTGGTGGATCAAACCGTGCGAACCCTGTTGTCGCCCTATGTGGCGCAGAAAGTGGGCTGAAGATGTCGCAGACGGGAATGCAATTCGGAGTCTCCGGCATGGCGCTGGTGCGAGCCGCGGAAGCCATGTTGCGTTCGCTTGGCGGCTCAGAGATCAGCCTTCTGCTCCCCCGGTTCCAGATCGGGGACGATCCCGGCGCGCAACTCGGCCTGGCGGACCCCGGGGTCGAGGAAGTGAGGCTGTCGCCGGTTGTGGTACGCAACCTCCCGACCAGCAACACGGGGCCAAGGCGGCGCCTGGAGTTCCTGATTCCAGCCGCAGCGGTTATGGCCGAACTGAGTTCACGCAACGTGGCCTCCGCCGAGGCTTTTTTTGAAAGCGTCATGGGGGTTGTGTACGACGGTGACCTGTTTCATATCGAGGGTTTCAGCACCGAATATTTTGGCGGAATGGCTTATCTCTACCGCGTAGTTGGGGTGGAGTGAGAAAACAGTCGGCGGTTGTCAGGCCTCAGTCTTCAGCCCCGGCCGCTCGACACACTGGCAGGACACTTCAAGCAACTGACGACCAAGGGCTGACCTTATGCAATTTGCCAAAGACAGTTTCTACATGGCGCTGCGGGAGCGGTTAGCCGCGCTCAATCCGCAACGGACGGTCACGCTGAACGGGGCGGGCCGGCCTGCGGTCATCGTGGCTGAGAATGAACTGGTAATTCCGGTGGAACCACTGCCGGACGCGTTCTACATCGAATGGGCAGCCAGCCACATGGTGGACGGCCAGACCGGGAGCCGGGCGCTCATGGAAATGGACTGCCTAATTTCTCACCACACTCTGGGAACGGTGGAAAGCGGTGTAGATCGCGGCCGGACTCTGGCTGCGCTCGACATGGAACTGATCGCGATCTGCCAGCCGGCGCGGACCGCCAAACAGGATTTTACCCAGACTCCGAGCGCCGGCCTGGGAACCAATGTCTTCTGGACCGCGCCTCAACTGGGCGCAGTGGCAGGCGGCGACGGCCCCAGGAATGAAACCCTTCCCGGCAAAGGACAGTCGGTGCGGCTGGAACGAAGAGCGCTTCTCAAAGTCTTCTTCTTTACCGAGGTAAATACGCTATGAGCATGTGGTCGCTGCGCTCCGCGATGGTCCCGGTCACGCGGCGAGTCCGGGCATATTTTGCGCCGGTAAATCGTGAGACGGAAACGCCTGCCATTTTTGACCCCGGCAAACACGGTGCGTTCATGCTGGACGCGCCTCCGGCGCCCTGGCTCGATCTGGGGTGGGTCGATCATTTTCAACGTTTCTGTGGCACGAACACAGAAGTGGTGCAATCGTCCGCGCGAGCCACCACCGTGGTACAGTTTCGCGGCTCGCTGGAAGCTCGCGTGGAATTCGATTTCCGGGAATGGGGCAAGCTGCAGATGGCGCTGGCCTCGGGATCGGAGCACATGAATGTGCTGGCCAGCGATCCCAACGCAAACGCACAACCTTCGGGAGGAACGCCTGTAGGAGCGGCGGCGGTGCTTCCCGGCTCGACCGCGACCGAGATCGTTCTGGGTGCGGGTGCGGTTGATGCTTTTTCTTCCGGCGACATTGTGGCGGTGGACGCCAATTACCAGCAGCAGACGGGGTACGTTGGCACAGGGATCGCCGCCGCTTATGTGAACGATCCTGCCGACGTGAACCGCGACTCGAATTACGTGCGCCGCGTAACTTTCAACCTCGGAAGGGTGGCGGAAAAAACCGTGACCTCCCTGTTGCTGGCGCAGCCGCTGCTGGGAGGACCACCGGCGGCAGGAGTGGGAGCGCAAAAGGTAGTCGCGTTCGTCGACCGCGAGGGGGGATCGTTTTTCCAGGAATGGTCCGGGCTCTTCATCTCGGAAGAGGAATCGGGAGGGCGCATCTGTTTCTTCTATCCCCGATTGAGCCCGACCACGAAGTTGGGAGGGGCGAACGGAAGCTACGACTTTCAGAGGGAGGAAGAAGTCGAAGTGATGAAGCCGATCTTCGCCATCGCATTGCGGGCGGCGTTCGTTGCCATGCCTCACATTGATGAGAACGACGCGCAAAGAGTGTTGTGTTACCGGAGCTATTTTCCCGCGGGCGGGGCGGCAGTGTATTAAAACCAGGATTGCGCACCACCCGTCTCACATCGCTGCAACCCGCCAGCATTCCTGATACCGCATAACTCCTGGCGATAAACGCCCAAAATGCCTTTGGTAACCGGCCGGAATTACTGCGGAGTGCCTCGTTCCGGTGGGAGCAAGTCCCCACTGTAGAGACAACGGAATCCAATTGTTTTGAGAGCAAGAAGGGGTTGGTTCACTGGCTAACATGAAGCTGCAGATCGACAATCTGGACGGCCACGGGCTGCGAGACTATACGTCCGCGATCGATGGCTCGCGCTCTCCCCGGGTCGTGCGGCGACTGAACAAGCCAGCCGAACTGAAATTCAGCCTGGTGGCCGATGGTCCGGAATTCCTGGTGCCGGCGAATGGCGCGCGTGTAATGCTGGGGCGAACCAACGGGCAGGATGTCTTTACCGGTTATCTGAAACAGGCGCCGGGGTTTGAGTATCTGGGCTGGGGGCACCGCGGACCGGTCTACCGTTACAACCTGGTGGCGGAGAGTGACGAGTTGGCGCTGGATCGTAAGCGGCTTCCTCATCGATCTCCTTTCGTGGATCGGGGCGGAGGCAATGCGCTTCGACAGCTCACCGAGGACCTGCTGCCCGGTGTCTTCGTCACCAGCGCGGCGCTGGATGTTGACTCCCTGGTCTGGTACCCGGTGGATCCCGAGAAGAAGTGGTCGCAGCATGCCGCCGAGATTGCTCTCGAAACGCGCGCCAGCTATCGAACCATCAGCGGAACATTGAGCTTCCAACCGGTGGGGGCAACCGCGCTCGCGATCGCCGAGGCAGACGCTGATTTTTCACCCGATGGCTTGTCCCTGCAAGAGGCGGATGGGCAGGTGAACGACGTGACCGTGGTGGGGCTGACCGAGCCTCAAGACTACGTAAAAGACTACTTCGTGGGCGATGGTCTCACCCTGAAATTTTATCTTTCACAGATTCCCTTCACCCGGCGCGGCCGGATTCTGCTGGATGAAGAATATGCCGGGACGGCACTGGATCCGACCCGCTGGAACGCGACCGATCCTGCAAGCGCCGTGACCGTGAGCAACGGGAAGTTGCAGTTGGCAGGCGGGACCGGGGTGGATGGTCAGAGCACGGTCGTGTTCGCCGAAAAGATCGAGCTTGGGGGCGCGCTTGTCCTGCAGCATGGCGACATCGCGTTCACCGCATCGTCGGACGGCGTGCTGGGCGGCCTGTATCCCAATGCCATTTCTTCCGCGGGCTGCCTGGCCGGATTTCGGGTCACGCCGAACGGCGGGGAATCGACAATTCGCGCCCTGGTAAGCGGCGCGGTGACAGGAACTACGATCGACACGATTGCGGGACATCACTACCAACTTACCACCCGGTTCTATGCGACCGAGATATACCGGAGGCGGCAGATCTTTCACTCCGCTGGACATCCCGCGGGAAATGGATTCGGGGGAGAGGCGGTGGCCGCAGACTTGCGCGTCGTGCTCGAGGTCCACGCCACCGATCCCACGAACCCGGCGACTCTGATTGCGCCTTCGACCGTGCTCTATGACGGGGTCCTGGAAAACGTCAGCGGATTTTGCAGTTATGGCCTGGTCAATGCGATCAACCTCCACTGCATAATTCCATTTACCCGGATGCTGCAACCGGTTGACGCCGAGGTCCGCAGCGCGCTCCCGGGAGAGAGTTACCGGACGCGACTGGTCGGCTCACAGACGGAGGGCGCGGATTGCATCATTTTGTCGAACTCCGCGGTGCAGTTCTTTCCACCGGACAATGTTCCGGCCATGAATGAACTCATAGAAGTGCAATACCGGGGCCTGGGACGATCCCTGGCCCGGGTGGTGGATCCGGTGCGCATCGCGGCCCAGCAGAATGGAAGCGACGATGGTGTGCGTGGATTGGTGCGGGAGGTAAAAGCGCCGTCGCCTCGCACGTCGGCGGATTGCGAGAACGCGGCACTGGCGTTGCTGGATGGCTCCACTGGGAGCGCCTGGTCCGGCGAGTATTCCACCTGGAGCGATTTTCTGCCGGGAAATGCGGATGACATCTTCCCCGGGGACGCGGTAAATGTAAATGTCGCTTCGCGGTTGGCCACGTTCCAGGCAATCGTGCGCGAAATCGAGATCGAGATCAAAGACCTGAAGGAAGAGCACAGTCTGTACAAAATTCGATTTGCCGATGACGTCGCCTCGCCACTGGCATTCGAGTTCCAGACGGGAACCGTGGTCCTGCCAGCAAGCCTGACCGCGACGACGGTCACGCAAGTGGGCTCGCTGTTTCTGCCGGACCTGACTGCAGCCGAGATCACGCAAGCCACCTCCACCAGCGTCGATGTGGATGCCGGCGTGGCCCCCGTAACCGGCGGCGGAATTGAGGTGCGATGGACCGACTTCGGCTGGGGGCAGGATAACGACCGTAACCTGGCGGGCAGGTTTTCCACCCGGACCTTTACTGTGCTGCGACTGTCCGCGGTACAGAATTATTTTCTGCGCCAGTTTGACGCCATGGTGCCGCCCCGGTACTCGCGGTATACGACGGCCTTGCACCTCAAGTATCCATTATGAAAGATCGCCATGACGATGCGTCGGCCAACTATTCCCATCAAGGAAGCGCAGGAAGGCAGCCGTTGGTGGTACGGGTCACGGACAGCGACTTCCAGGGAGAGGTTCTGGAAAAGTTGGGAAGGCTGGAAGCCAAAATGGATATGCTGGTCGGAAGTGGACAGCCGGGGCGGGTGAAGCTGGTTGAAGACCGAGTGACCCAGCTGGAAAAAAGTGAAATCCGCCGCGGAGTTTACGACCGGATCGTGAATGCGGCGATCACGGCCGCTATCAGCGCGGCGATCGCCATGCATGACCGGTGGTGGTTCAAGTGATGGTTATCTGACTGCGGTTGATTCTTCAGTTCTCAGTTCTCAGTTCTCAGTTCGCGCGGTTGAAAACTTTCAAACAAACCAAATTCATAATAGGGAGAACGCTATGGACTTTTTGTCCAAGCTGTTGCAGGGAATCGCTTTCGTGCCTTCGGTGGTGACCGGGATTGAGGGGTTGTTTGCCAGCCGGTCAGGAGCCGAAAAGAAGGATGCAGCGATGTCGTTCGTATCGGCTGCGCTGCAACTGACCGACGCCGTGACCTCGCGGCACATTGTCGATCAGGACAAATTCAAGCAAGGATTGAGTGCCGTCATCGACGGTACGGTCCTGTGTTTGAACGCTTCCACCTGGGCCAAGGCTGGTGAGCCGTGAGTTAGCCGATTTCTTCGTTCCAGTTCTCGAGTGTCTTTTTGACTTGGGCCATGAACTGGTCGGCTACCGCGCCGTCGATAATTCTGTGATCGTAGCCCAGAGTCAGATGGACAAGGGGCCGAATCGCGATCGAGTCGTTGCCATCGTCATCGGTAACTACCACCGGCGACTTAGCAATTCCTCCCACCCCCATGATGGCTGAGTTCGGCTGGTTGATGATGGGTAATCCGAAGACCGCGCCAAACTGGCCCGGGTTGGTGATGGTGAAGGTCGAGCCTTCCACCTCGTCGGGTTTAAGCTTTTTGTTCCGGGCCCGCTCGCCCAGGTCGCTGATGCCGCGCTGCAAGCCAAGGAAGTTGAGTTCGTCTGCATTCTTCAGCACCGGTACGATCAGCCCCCAGTCCAGCGCGACGGCGATTCCAAGATTGACGTGGCGATGGTAGCGGATGCTTTCGCCTTCCATTGAGGCATTCACGATGGAGAACTGCTGCAGAGTGATAATGACGGCACGCGAAAAGAACGGCATGAAGGTGAGACGAGCGCCATGGCGTTTTTCAAAGGCGGCTTTGGTCTTGTTGCGCAACTGAACGATGCGGCTTAAATCCACTTCGAACATGCAGTGCACGTGGGCGCTGGTGCGACGAGACTCGATCATGCGGTGAGCGATGATCTTTCGCATCTGGGTCATGGGCACGAGGTCGCCGGGAATCGCAGACCGGGCCGGAGATCCGTCCTCACCCTTGACGGACGGGGCGGGAGCGGCCGGGCCGGGCTCACTTTGTTCCAAAAAGGCTGTGATGTCCTGCTTGGTGATGCGCCCGCCCAATCCGGTTCCGGTTACCTGAGCGAGGCTGATGTTGTGCTCTCGCGCGATTTTGCGGACAAGGGGAGACGATCGAGCGTGGTCTTCTTCCTCGTGCGAAGTTTGGGGTTGCGAAGTCTGGGGTTGTGCCACCGGGAGAACATTCCTGGGTTCAGCCACTGGAGCTGAGGCCTTGGCTGGTGCCGGTTCTTTCTTTGGTGGGGTGGCCGCAGTGGAGGGCGCAGGCTTGGCGGCGCCCTCTCCATCAGCGGAAATCGTCCCCACGACGGTATTCACCTGAACGGTCGCGCCTTCGGCAACCTTGATGTCCTGCAGGACTCCCGAGGCTGGCGCGGGAATTTCGGCATCCACCTTGTCGGTAGAAATTTCGAAAAGGGGCTCGTCGCGCTGCACCTTGTCACCCGGCTTCTTCAGCCATTTGGTGATCGTGCCTTCGAAGATCGATTCGCCCATCTGGGGCATGACGATGTCAGTCGGCATAATTCCCTTCCACGCGGATCTATCAGCCCGCGCAATCCTACATTATATATATGTGGCCGTTTCTTCCTGGCTTTGGGCCTGGAACTCTAGTCGTGGTGCTCTTGCCCCTGGGGATCGACGGCAGGAGGTGCGACCCCGGTAGACTTCTTCCAATAATCCTGCACTTCAGGCGGTAGTTTTTCGATGCGGGACAGGAAGGCTGTGACTTTCCACATTTCCTGTTCGTTCAGAGCGTTTTTCCAGGAAGGCATGCCGGTATAGCGAACACCGGTGCGGACCGCGTAGTAGATGTGCCACTCGGGATCGTCAAGCGGATGGAGAATCACCTGCGGGGGAGGTGGATAAAAGGAATGGTTCAGAGGGCTGGGTTTGTTGTCGAGACCCCCATGACAAAGAGCGCAGTTCATGACGTAAATCTTCATTCCATCGATCAGGTTTTCATCCGTGGGAGGCACAGGACTGGTCAGGCGCGGTGCATGGCGCTCCATGGAGGCATCCATGGCAGACATGGCGATGCGGCGCTCCCACTTTGGCGGAGTGGAATCGGCATTGGTAGGAAGGAAGCCAAGGGTAGCAATGGCGAGCCCTCCCAAAAAGAGCAGAAGCAAGACTATGACTGCGCCGAGGATGAAATTTCGCATTCTTGCCTCCAGTTTACTATCCGACGATGCGTCTTGAGGTGCCCCTACGGATTGTCCGGCGGCGCGGTTTGATGCAAGATGGCGCGGGCATCCTGCGCGTCTGATTCTCTCACCTGCAGCTTGATTCCGCCGAGTATATGCGAATGCCAGCCGCCGATACGAAGCATATTTTCATCATACGCGAAGCATTCAATGTCGGCTGATTCGAGGCGTCCGCGGGCCAGCAGGAATTCCGGCTGGCTGTGGAAGATTGCAACGGTCACGAGGTCTTCGTACATGCTCAAAGGGGCGAATTCTCAGTACGCCTTCAGCCGCCGGGCTTCGCGGATCACGTCACTCACTTTAGGCAGGAAGTATTCCTCCTGTGGCGGCGAGAACGGTACTGGAGAATCCTGGGCGGCGATGCGGACGATGGGACCGTCAAGATCGTCGAAAGCCTCTTCATTAATAATAGCCGCGATTTCGCCGGCCAGGCCTCCGGTGCGCGAGTGCTCGTGCAGGATGATGACTTTGCTGGTCTTGCGTACGGTCGCAGCAATGGCCTGACAATCGAGTGGCGAGACGGTTCGCAGGTCTATGATTTCCAGGTCGATGCCCTCCTTACTCAGGAGCTCCGCAGCTTCGAGTGCGGTGTACACCATGGCGGCATACGTAATGATGCTCAGGTCCCTGCCTTGGCGAACGATGCGCGCCTGGCCCAGGGGCACAATGTAGTCTTCCGCCGGCACTTCTTCTTTGATGCGGCGATAGAGATACTTGTGCTCGAAGAAAATGACCGGGTTGTTGTCGCGAATGGCGGCTTTGATGAGACCCTTGGCGTCGTAGGCGCTGGCTGGGCAGACGACTTTCAGCCCGGGCGCGTGGACAAACCACATCTCCGGATTCTGGGAGTGGAAGGGTCCGCCGTGGACATTGCCCCCGCTGGGCCCGCGGATCACCAGTGGCGCGGGCGCGCCCCAGCGGTAATGGGCCTTGGCGACCATGTTGACGATCTGGTTGAAGGCGCAGCCAATGAAATCCATAAACTGGAACTCGGCGACCGGACGCATGCCGGTGAGCGAGGCGCCGAAGGCCGCCCCGACAATGGCTGATTCGGCGATCGGAGTGTCGATGACGCGTTCGGGGCCGAAGCGGTCGATGAAGCCATCGGTGACTTTGAAAGCGCCGCCGTAGATGCCGATGTCTTCGCCCAGGCAGAAGACAGTGGGGTCGCGCTCCATTTCCTCCCAGATGCCCTGGCGGATGGCTTCGAGATAGGTTAGTTGAGGCATAGTCTGTTGACTGCACTGGACGGTATCCCCCCGGCGTCATCCTGAGGGACTCTAGTCCCGAAGAGCCTGCCCTGAGCGAAGTCGAAGGGATCTGGCGCGTGCCTTGCCAATTGCTGAGGCGGCTGCATATCCGCTTCACGCCAGATGCTTCGCAAGCTCAGCATGACGCCTTCATCAGCGGAAGACAGTTCAAATACTCTTGCCCCGTCACGATGCTATTCAAGCATTCCTGATCTTCTTCTCGGTTCTGCTTTCCGAACATTAGTCGTTACTTCAAGTGAACTGCCGCTTCTGTCTGTTTGTGACCCGCACCGGTGCTCTTGCTCGCTTTCGGCATACCGTACTTCGGCTTGATTTCGTGGCAACCCTGCTCGCAATAAACGCCACCGGCCGCGGATTCCGGTTCGGGCATGGGGCTGGCGACTGCGAAATCGCGGTCGGCTTCCAATTGTTGATCGACAGCAGCGATCAGTTCCCGGTTCTCGGTTGCAGTGAGCCACTTTTTTACATTTAACAGATAATTCTCGAAGCGGGTAACGCAATCGCGCTTGCGCCAGTATTCGAAGAGCGATTTGGGGACGTAGTCGGCGGCGTCGTGAATGGCGTGGCCTTTCATGCGCATCATCTTGGCTTCAATGAGGGCGGGGCCCTGGCCGCGGCGGGCACGTTCGCAGGCTTCGTGGGCAGCGTCGTAGACCTGGCAAGCGTCGGTGCCATCGACGATCACACCGGGAATCCCGTAGGCGATGGCGCGCTCGGCGAGGTCTTGGACGCGGAATTGCATGTCGGAGGGTGTGGAATAGGCCCAGAGATTGCTTTCGACGAACAGTACCAGGCCGAGGTTCTGCACGGCGGCGAAGTTCAGGCCCTCGTAGGTGACTCCGGTGGACTGCCCACCATCGCCGATATAGGTCATGACAGCAATGTTGCGGCCCTGGAGACGCGCCCCCAGCGCCACTCCGGCGAGAACTGGAAGAAGATCGCCCAGAGTCGAGATGGGAGAAACTACGTTGCGGTCTTTGATGTCGCCGAAGTGCGACGAAGCGTCACGGCCGCGAGTCGGCGAGCCCGCCTTGGCCATATATTGCATCATGATGTCGCGGGGCGAAAAGCCGCGCACCAGCAGCGAGCCCTGATTGCGGATCATGGGGCCCAGCCAATCTTCCTTATGTAAGGCGTAGGCGGAAGCGCAAGAACAGGCTTCCTGACCCAGTCCAAAATAAACGCCGCCCACGACTTTTCCCTGCTTGTAGAGATTTTCCAGCGCCGCTTCCATTTTTCGGTTGAGCAGCATCCAGCGGTAGATCTCGATGCATTGCTGTTTGCCCAGATATTTCGATTCGCGGATGGGCGGAACTGGCGCGCTGAGGTCGCCGGTGACCTCATAGCTGACTTTCCCGCCTTTGCGAACCTGGCGGATGGAGAAGGCCGGATTTTCCAGGCGGTGATCGGGGATGGTGTAGGTGCGCTGGGTCGTCGTGCGCTGGTTCGTCTTCAGGGCCTTGGGCGGGGACTTACCGGCGGCCGGTTTCTTTTGCTTTTTGGCCATAAGCGGTCGGAGTTATCCATGCTAACGCGGATAGATCGGTTCTGTCGCGGGCCCTGGCATTTCGGTAGTGGGTCAGTTTGACTCTCTCCCGCTCATGAACGCGTCAAGCTGAGCTCGCGCAGCATCTGGCGTGAAGCGTCTCTCCGCCTGGGCGCCGTTGAACCGATGCTCGCAAGATCCTTCGGGACTGAAGTCCCTCAGGATGATGTCGGAATGCCGAACCTATTCAAACTGACCCACCACCGGCATTTCGCCGAAGTTATGCCCAGAACGTATCTTCGTCTTTGTGCAATTGGCGCAACTGCTCCGGCGGCTTTACCGGCACGCCCACGGAGTTTCCCAATAGCGCGTCCAGACTATCCAGCCACAGCATCTGGCTTTCAAAGACCAATCCGAAGTTGCGGGAGACGGAATGGGCAACATCCTGCGCTGGGAGTTCTTTGCCAAGTTGCTTTGCCATGGACGTTACCGGCTTGCTGGCGATCCCGCAGGGGATGATCAGGTTGAAATAATCCAGGTCGGTGTTGACGTTGAGGGCGAAGCCATGGGAGGTCACGGCACGGGAGATGTGGACGCCGATGGCGGCGATTTTTGCTTCCAGCGGAAACGCAAGGTCCCTCGACTGCGCTCGGGATGACAGGGACGTCCAGACGCCGGTGAGGCCGCAGATTCGGGTGGCCGGGATCGCGAAGTCGGCGCAGGTTCGGATCAGAGCTTCTTCGAGGCGGCGCACGTAGTCTACTGCGCCTAGAGTCTTGCGTTTGCCCTCGGGCGCGGCCATTCCGCGCAAATCGAAGATGGGGTAGCCGATGAGTTGGCCGGGACCGTGAAAGGTGACGTCGCCCCCGCGATCGCACTCGAACACTTCCACACCGTGCTGGGCGAGCGATTCAGGGGACGCCACAATGTTTTTCCGGCTGGCATTCCGGCCGAGGGTGATTACCGGCGAATGTTCGAGCAGCAACAGGACATCGCCGATGCGGCCTTCTTTACGCAGCTCGACGAGGCGCTGTTGCAGGCGGAGGCCAGTGGAGTAGTCGACGGTGCCGAGTTGCAGGACTGAGATCATTGAGTAATCGAGCAAATTGGTAATTGAGGAGTTTTCGCGAACGAAACGATTGAGAGTTGAGCCTCCAATTGCCCGATTGCCAAATTTTCCGATTACTCAACCTTCTTCTATGCGTTGATCGCCATTCCATAAACGCTGTTGGAGGCATCGAGCATGGCCTCGGCCAGCGTCGGATGGGCGTGAATCGTCCACAGCAGATCTTCCACCGTAGCTTCGAGTTCGATGGCGACGACTGCCTCGGCAATCAGTTCGGTGGCCTGCGGGCCGATGATGTGCACGCCGAGGATCTCGCCATAGTCGGCGTCGGAAACAATCTTGATGAAGCCCTCATGCTGGCCTACGATCGAGGCGCGCGAGTTCGCGGTGAAGGGGAACTTGCCAACCTTCACGTTGTAGCCGGCCTCTTCGGCCCTGGCCTCGGTCAAGCCGACGCTGCCAATTTCGGGATGGCAGTAAGTCGCGTTGGGGATATGCTCCGGGTTGATGGGTTTACCCTTTTTGCCCGCGATCCTGGTTACGGCAACAATGCCTTCCATGGCGCCGACGTGAGCCAGTTGCGGCGTCCCGAGGACAATGTCACCAATGGCGTAGATGCCAGGTTCGGCGGTATGCATCCAGCTGTCGGTCTGGATGAAGCCACGGTCGGGCTTGATCTTCGTCTTTTCCAGGCCGATATTTTCAGTGCGCGGCTTGCGGCCCACAGCGATCAGGATTTTCTCCGTCTCGATTTTCTCCGGCTTGCCATTGACGCTGAAATTTACCGTGACGCCTGATTTACCCTTTTCGATTTTCTCCACTTTGGCGCCGGTGTGGAAAGCGATGCCGCGCTTGCGGTAGACCCGCGCCAGTTCCCTGGAAACTTCTTCGTCCTCCACGGGAACCAGCCTGGGCAGCATCTCGATAATAGTGACTTCGGCGCCGAAGGAGCGGAATATGGAAGCGAATTCGACGCCCACCGCTCCTGCACCGACGATCACCAGCGATTTGGGAATCTCTTTGAGCGAGAGAATTTCGATGTTGGTCAGGACCTGGTCGCCAGGTTCGAGGCCGGGCAGCATGCGGGCTTCCGAACCCGTACAGAGGATGATGTTTCGGGCTTTGACCTGGGCGGCCTTGCTGTCGCCGCTGACTTCGACAATCAGCACGCCATTCTGCGCCGGACCCGTCAGCTTGCCGTAACCCCGGATCGTCTCTACCTTGTTCTTCTTCATCAGGAACTCGAGGCCCTTGGCGTGCTTGGCCACGATCTTCGATTTGCGCTCCTGGACGGCTGCCCAGTTCAGCTTGCGGGCGTCGACGCCCTCAATTCCGAATTCTTTTGCGTCTTTCAGATGGTCCCAGAGTTCGGCATTGAACAGCAATGCTTTGGTCGGGATGCAGCCCACATGCAAGCAAGTGCCGCCGAGCACATTGTCTTTCTCGATGAGCGCGGTTTTCAGGCCATACTGGCCGGCGCGGATGGCCGCGGTGTAGCCCGCCGGGCCGCTGCCAAGGATGGCAATGTCGTAGATGGTTTCGGGCAAAGAAGTGGTCCTCACTATGAAGAGATGCGCGCTGGCAAACGTTTGATTCTAGAACAGGAAGAGGCAAAGATGCGACCAGCGGCAAGGCGGTAGTGTTCCCAGGCAGTCTTTGCGTACTTGGCGGCCTTTCTTCGCGACCTTTTGCGGTCAAAGGGGTTTGATTCTGGGGGGAAAGGCGAAATCTTAGACCGCAAAGGTCGCAAAGGAAAGCCGCAAAGGTCGCGAAGAAACCCAGCATGCGTAATCCTGGGGAACTTCCGCGCTGTATTTGACGTAACATTGATTGCAGGAGGTTTGTATGCACGTCTTCGGGTTCATCCTTTTTCCGTTCTTTGGATTTGGATTCGTTCTCTATTTCCTGCCGACGCTGATCGCTCTGATGCGCGAGAAGCACGACAGACTTTCCATCTTTCTGCTCAATTTCTTTTTAGGATGGAGTTTGATTGGATGGATCATTGCTCTGGTCTGGGCATGCAAAAATGACCGGGTAATCTACGTCCAGAATCCGCAACGCTACTAGGCCAGCAGCTTGGCGGCTTCCTTGGCGTAATAAGTCACGATGATGCTGGCTCCCGCGCGGCGAATCGAAACCAGCGACTCCATCATGACGCGTTCGCGATCAATCCAGTTATTGCGGGCGGCGGCTTCAATCATGGCGTACTCGCCTGAAACCTGATAGGCGGCCAGCGGCAAGTCGAAACGCTCACGAGCCGCGGCGATCACGTCCAGATAGGGCATGGCCGGCTTGACCATGATCATGTCCGCCCCTTCCTCGATGTCAGCCTCAATCTCACGCATGGCTTCGCGCAGGTTGGCGCCGTCCATCTGGTAGGAGCGCCGATCGCCAAACTGCGGCGCCGAATCGGCAGCTTCACGAAAAGGTCCGTAGAATCCGGAAGCGAACTTGGCAGCGTAGGACAGGATGGGAGTGTTGATCAGGCCGGCATCATCGAGGGCTTTGCGGATGGCGGCTACCCGTCCGTCCATCATGTCGGAAGGAGCAATAATGTCCACGCCGGCGCGGGCCAATGAAAGCGACGTACGGGCCAGCAGTTCGAGCGTGGCGTCGTTGACGATTTCGAATTCCTGCCCGGCAGAACCGGCCGTAAGGGCTGCTTCGCCTTCGATGGCCTTCATTTTGTCGTGTGGCTCCACGGCCACGACGGTCACGCCCTTCATCGCCGCCGCACCGAGAGACTTCGGCGCCGGTGCCTGGCGCACTACACCGCAGTGTCCGTGAGACATGTACTCGCAGAGACAAACATCACCGATGATGACGAGGCCGGGGACTTCGCGCTTGATGGCACGGGCCGCCTGCTGCACGATTCCGTTGTCCGCCCAGGCCCCGCTGGCGACTTCATCTTTGCTCACCGGCAAGCCGAAAAGTATGACGGCGGGAACGCCCAGAGAAGCGGTCTCGCGCGCTTCTTTCACCGCTTGATCGACCGATAGATTGAACACGCCCGGCATCGACCTTACTTCCTTGCGCACACCCTCGCCCGGGCACACAAACAAGGGGTAAACAAAGGTTTCAGGAGTCACGCGGGTCTCGCGCACCAGGTCCCGCAAGCGGTCGTTTTGGCGCAGGCGGCGGAGGCGTGTGACCGGGAAGGTCATGGGCCGATTCTAGCAGAGCATGCCACTGTCTATGCCACCGTCCGTCGCTCATGCAGGCGTCATGCTGAGCTTGCGAAGCATCTGGCTTGAAGCGGATATGCAGCACGCGTCAGCAATTGGCCGTCTGCGCGCCAGATCCCTTCGACTTCGCTCAAGACAGGCCTTTCGGGACTGAAGTTCCTCAAGGTCACGGCAGGGGGGACCTCGATCTGACCGGTAGTGTCGGGTGCGGGACTGAAGCCTAGCGAAGGCTCAGGGTCATCGCTCATTCCTCCGGTGGTACTTAAGTAACTCATTACCCTTCCCAAAGCTGATTCACGTTAATCGAAAACACTAAAATGCTTTGTATCCATGACCTCAAGGCGTCAGTGGCGGATCGCCTGCGTTGTCGGCATAACTCTAGCCTATGCCGGCATGTCTCTGAGCCTGTCTGCCGGATTCACCTTGCTCGCCTTTGGAGATATTGCGCAGTTTTCGCTGCTGTTTCTTGCCTTTCTGCTCATGGTGGCCAACGCGGTTTCGACACGCGGACAGATCCGGTTGTTCTGGGGGCTGATGGCCGTGGGCTTCCTGCTGTGGTCGGCGGATCTGGCCTTGTGGACACTGTATGAAGTCATCCTCCGGCAAAGCGTCCCCGACCCATTCATCGGAGACGTAATCCTGTTTGTGCACGTCGTGCCGTTCATGGCGGCGGTGGCTCTGCGTCCCCACCTGATCAGGGAAAAGAAAGTCTACTTCAGCACCTTGAATTTTTTGATGCTGCTGGCGTGGTGGGTCTTCCTCTATGCCTTCATCGTCTTCCCGCATCAGTATGTACTGCTCAACCTGGCGCTTTACAACCCTCACTACGATCTGCTTTACCTGGTGGAAAATCTGGCCTTTCTGGGCGTGCTTGGCATGCTGGCATGGACGGCGCGGGGCGCGTGGAAAGAGATCTACTGGAACCTTTTTGTCGCTTCCGGACTCTACGCTGTAAGTTCGCTGGCGCTGAATGCCGCCATCGCTCGCGGTCAATATCACACCGGCAGCATGTATGACATTCCGTTCATCGCATCGGTTTGCTGGATGATCTGGGCCGCTCTACTGGCGCGCGAGGCCAAGCCACCTTCACAGTCCGCGTCCCCGAAGCTCTCCCGTTGGCACATGCTCGCTCCGCGGCTGGCAATGCTGGCGATGCTTTCCTTGCCGTTAATGGGATATTGGGCCTGGTTTCGCGATACCTCGCCGGTCACCCTGAGGCAGTTCCGCCTGGTGGTCACGCTGGGGGCGATCCTGGTTTTGGGCTTGATTGTATTTCTGCGCCAATTTCTGATGGACCGGGAACTGGTGCGCCTGCTGGAGGCATCGCGCTCCAGCCTGGAAAATATGAAACGCCTGCAGACTGAGCTGGTACAGAGAGAGAAGCTGGCCTCACTCGCTCAACTGGTCTCCGGAGCCGCCCACGAGATCAACAATCCCCTGGCTGCCATCCTGGGATACTCCGAACTGCTGGCCAGCCAGGCGGGCCTGGACTCAGAGCAGGGAAACATGGCGAGAAAAATCGGGCAGCAGGCAAGACGTACCCGGGAACTGGTTTCCAGTCTACTGTGCTTTGCCCAGCAGTCGCCCGGAGAAAAGACCCTGCTGGACATGGGCTCCATCGTGCAGCGGGCTCTGCAAATGAAAATGTTGCGTACGGAAAACAAAAGCATTCGTGTAGAAAGCCGGATTTCTCCAGGACTTCCGCAAATCTCGGGCAATGTTAATCAGCTCTTTCAGTGCTGCGTGGAGATTATCGGCAACGCCACCGACGCCATGGAAGAGGTGGGCGGCGGAACTCTTTCTGTGAGTGTCATCCCGGAAGGCGACGAACTGGTGATGGAGTTTTCGGACTCCGGGCCGGGTGTCCGCGATCCCCAGCGCATTTTCGATCCTTTCTATACCACCAAGCCGGTGGGCAAAGGCATGGGCCTGGGCTTGAGCGTCACTTACGGGATCATTCAGGATCACCAGGGGCAGATCAGTTGTGAGAACCGTCCCGAGGGCGGAGCTGTATTCGTCCTTCGTTTTCCCGCCGCCAAGCATCTGGCGCCGAAGATGGCCGAATCCGCCCGCGCCTAGGGCATTTCAGAACTTAGCTATGCCGCACGGTGGTTCCCCCTTCCTGTACGGCCAACCAGCCGGCTTCTTGTAACATGATGCTGATGCAGTCTGCTCTGAGCCACAGCAGCGCCCGGGTGCTGGAATTCGAATCGCTGCGCGATCTGATTCGAGGATATGCCTCCTCGCCGCTGGGGCAGGAGCGGGTTGCGGCGCTCTCTCCATCTGCGGATCGCGAATGGATCGAAAATCAGCAGCGTCTCACCAGCGAGATTCGGGAGTTCCGCCGGGTGGGAGGGCGCTTCGAATTCTCCGGACTGCTGGATATTTCAAGCGCGGTAGAGGAGGCGGGAATTCAGGGCGCCGTGCTCGAGACCACCGATATTCGCGACGTGATTCTGGCGGTTGACCGCGCGGCGGAATGGCAGGAAATCGCTCTGCGCCCGCCTGCAGAGATGAAAGTGGCATGGACCGCGGTAGGACAGCTCTCATCGAGGATCAGTGACTTCACCGAGTTTCTGCATGGCTTTCGCAACAAGATCCAACCTGACGGTACGCTCGAAGACCGGGCGTCACCGGAACTGGCCCGCATCCGGCGAGAGATCGAGCGCCAGAAGAGAGCGATCCAGGATTCCCTGCGCGGCTATTTGCGGCGGCTGGCCGAAGGCGGAGCGGTGCAGGATGAACTGATCACGATCCGGGGAGAACGCTTTGTCATCCCGATCAAGATCGAGCAGAAGCGCCGGGTGCAGGGCGTGATCCATGGCGCAAGTTCCAGCGGCCAGACCGTGTTTGTCGAGCCCCTGGAGACGATCGACCAGAATAACGAACTGGTGAGACTGCGGGATGAAGAGCAGGCCGAGATCCACCGTATCCTGCTGGAAATGACGCGCCGCATCGGCGAAAGCTCGGCTGAGATTTTGCAGGCCGTCGACGTGCTTAGCGAACTGGAGCTGCAATTCGCCAAAGCGCGTTTCGCCGAAGACTACCGCTGCGTGCCGGTCCTGATGAACCAGCAAGAACCAGGCGGGGCCAGCCGTTCGCGGGCGTCTGGGCCGAGTTCCGCTCGGCTGGTTCTGATAAATGCCCGCCATCCGCTGCTGGAGCGCAATCTGAAAACCAAGGGCGGGCGCGTGGTTCCCATCAGCATCGAACTCGAAGGCGAACGCCTCGAACTTGTAATCACCGGCCCCAACACCGGGGGGAAGACCGTTGCGCTGAAGACGGTTGGCCTTCTGGCCCTGATGGCGCAGAGCGGCATTCCCGTCCCTGCGGACCGCGCCGAGTTGCCTGTCTTTGATGCCGTGCTGGCCGACATCGGCGACTACCAGTCCATTGAGCAGAATCTCTCGACGTTTTCCGCTCACGTCACCAACATCGACTTCATCTCGCGCACGGCCACGGCGGAGTCGCTGGTGTTGCTGGACGAACTGGGCTCGGCCACCGATCCCGAAGAAGGAGCAGCGCTGGCGGTGGCCATTGCCGGGCATTTCCGTGGGATCGGGTGCATCACCGTGATCTCCACCCATCACACCTCGCTGAAAGTATTCGGGGCAAATACGCCGGGCGTGGTGAACTCCTCGGTCGGATTCGATGAGGCCACCCTGCAACCGACCTATGAGCTGAGGATCGGCGTGCCGGGAGCGTCGGCGGGCATCAATATCGCGCAGCGCCTGGGGCTGAACCCGTCCATCATCGAATCCGCGCGGTCAAAGCTGGGCACGCAGGCCCGGGATGTAGGTCAATTTCTCGATCGCCTACATGCCGACTTGCGGGAGGCAGAAGCGGAGCGTCTCCGCCTGAAGGCGCGCGAGCAGGAACTGGAGCGGGAGAAGGCCGGCCTCGCCGCCGAGGGACGCAAAGAACAGCAGGCAAAGATCAGGGAGATCGAGAAGAAGCTCGAGACCCTGCTGCGCGATTTCGAGTATCAGGCGCGGGAAACGGTCAATGCGGTGCAGGACCGGGCGGCGTCGCAGAAACTCTCGAAAGATGCCGAGCGGCGGATTTCGAAATTGCGCCGGGAATTCCGCGAGCAATTCGATTCCACGGTAGTCGCGCACACCACCGGAGCCGACCAGGGCGACCCCGACGCGCAACCGCAGGTGGTAAAGCACGTATCCGAGGGCGACACGGTGAAAGTCAAGTCCGTAGGCCGGCCGGCGGTGGTCAGCCGGCGCATCGACGACAATCATTTTGAAGTCGAGATCGGCGCCATGAAGATGAAGATCGCGCGGGACGACATTGCCGAGGTACTGGTGCGAGCGGGAGACTCGCCGGTCAAGGCTGCCCGGGCGCGCGGCATTTCGGTTTCGCTGGAGAAAGAAGATGCGAATGTGCCCTCCGAGATCAACGTGATCGGCCGCACCGTGGATGACGCCACCCGCGAAGTGGAGAAATTCGTGGACCGCGCGTTCCTCGCTGGACTGCCGCGGGTGCGCGTGGTGCACGGGAGCGGCATGGGCATCTTGAGGAAAGCACTGCGGCAGTACTTGCAGAAGCATCCCCATGTGGAATCGGTGACCGAGCCTCCGCAGAATGAAGGTGGTGGCGGGGCGACGGTGGTGGAGCTGCGGGTGTAGGTTCGTGGTGGTTATAGGGGTGCTTCGACTCCGGAAGAGCGGTCGCAACGCGACCGCTCTTCCTCCGCTCAGCATGACAAGCGCTTCCATTTTGGAATTGGGCCAACATTTTTGTGACCACAGTCACTGAAAATCGTATCCACTTTCCATACCCTGTCATCCTGAGCGAAGCCGCTTCTTCGCTTGCGAAGAAGCGGAGAGTCGAAGGACCCCTATACCCTCATGCGCACTCGACGAAGCTATTGCGTTTACGTCGTGGGCAGCTTTCCGGAACGCTCTACATAGGGATGACGGGCAATCTGCACAAGCGGGCTTTCCAACACAAGTTTCATCGCATTGAAGGTTTACCGACGACTACGACATTGAGCGCCTTCTTTACTGGGAATCGTTCGATGACGTTCAAAAAGCCATCGGGCGTGAGAAGCAGCTGAAGGGTTGGCGTCGGGAGAAGAAGATCAGATTGATCGAGTCCATGAATCCGCAGTGGCTCGACCTGAGCAGGGAGTGGTACCCGTGGATGAAAGAGTGTGAAGAAGGTAGGGGTGCTTCGACTACGGAAGAACGGTCGCAACGCGACCGCTCTTCCTCCGCTCAGCATGACAAGACGCTTTCAAGTTGGGATTGGATCGACGCTTTTGTGACAGATGTCACTGAAAAGCGTACTCGCCTCCCCAGACCC
>JBOGLC010000106.1:0-7410 GCA_050746005.1 Terriglobales bacterium | reverse complement strand
CCGGCCGCCGCAATCAGTTCAATGTCGGCTTCGCCCAGGCACTGGGCAAGCGCATCACCCTCGATGGCGAATATTTCTGGAAATTCACTCAAGGCGCGTTCGATTTCAACGTAATTCTCAACACCCCTCTCAATTTCCCAATCCAGTTCGCGCAGTCGAAGATCGATGGGGCGATGGCCCGGGTTACGCTTGCGCCGGTGCGCGGATTCTCCGCCTTCACCATTCTCGGCCATACCCGTTCGCGTCTCTTCAGCCCGGAGGTTGGGGGCATTAACTTCGGCACAGAATACGCACCCGTGGCCCGCCCCGATCACGATCAAGGCTTTCAGCAGACCACATTCCTGCGTTACCAGCCCACGCCGCGAGCACCATGGTTTGGTTTCACCTGGAGATTCGACAGCGGGTTGGTCGCGGTCAGCGTTCCCGACTACGCGACCGCCCTGGCCCTTAGTGGCGACGAACAAGCCCAGATGGGCCTCTATTGTGGTTCGGTGTCGGCCACGGTCGATGCGCCTTTGCGGTCCTGCGCATCCCCGAATGCGGGCGCGACCAGAGTCCACATTGTGCCCAACGGCACCTACGATCCCGACCGCAATCCTTCGCGCATCGTGCCCCGCAATCTTTTCGATATGGCTGCAGGTTTCGATGACATATGGCGTTCCGAACCCTATCATCTCGATGCCAAGGTCACAGTGACCAACCTCAGCAACCAGGTTGCGCTCTACAACTTTCTTTCGAGTTTCTCCGGCACACACTTCGTTACGCCGCGAGCGATTCAGGCGGAAATTAAAGTTCGATTCTGAGGCGGTGGATCCTAAGAGCCGGCCAATCGTCCAGCGTCTTCAAAAATCCTGGCGAACATCTGGCGAGTGAGTTTGCCGGTCTGGGTATTTTGGTTGGAGGGATGGTAGGAGGCCAGCAAGATTTTTCCATCGGGCATCTTGTAGCTGGCGCCGTGGCGGAACGGAAACCGGTTCTTGCTCGAGAGCAGGCCGCGGCGCTTCAGATAATTGAGATAAGCTTCGAATCCAATTCTGCCCAGCGCCACCACCACTCTGACTTTCTTAAGCCCGTCGATTTCGCGGTCGAGATAGTGCGAGCAGTTGGCCAGTTCCTGGGGCAACGGTTTGTTATCTGGCGGCGCGCAACGGACCGCGGCGGTGATATAGAGGTCTTTGAGTTCGAGACCATCATCGCGTTTCACAGCGTCGGGTTGATTGGAAAATCCGGCTTCATAGAGAATTGGATACATGAATTTACCGGAGGCGTCGCCGGTGAAAGGGCGCCCGGTGCGGTTCGAGCCATGCGCCCCCGGCGCGAGTCCGAGCACCAGCACACGCGCGTTGGGATCGCCGAAGCCGGGAACGGGTTTCCCCCAGTACTCCCAGTCGACATAGGCGCGGCGCTTCTCGCGCGCAATTTTCTGGCGATATTCGACCAGGCGCGGACAACGAGTGCAGGCGATCACTTCGCGATTCAGCTGAACCAGCCAGGGCGGCATTCGAGTCATTGTAAGCGGAAGGGCGATGGCAGATCACTCTTCGCCGCAAACGCAAAATGTAGGCGCGAGCGCCTCGCTCGTGCGGCAGCGTTCCAAATGCGGTCGCGCGAGCGGGACGCTCGCGCCTACCTCGCCGAATAGCAACTTCGCGCCCCCAGGTTACGTTTGTCACCTCATTTTCCATTCCGGCGGTTTGACGCTGCTCTCCTTAAGTCTTTACACTCAGATTTACAGCCCGTGCCATTTCGAGCCGCAGTTCAGTTCCGAAATGGAACGGCTCGCAAGGTAAGCCTGAAAGGCGAATGTGAGCCCGACTGAGACCAGCAGCAGCACCCGCCGCGAGATCGCGGTTGAAATTCCCGTCGAGGAAGTAACTCGCGAGACCGATTCCCTGATCCAGAAGTACCAGAAACTGGCCCGTATCCCAGGCTTCCGCCGCGGGCATGTGCCCGCATCCATCATTCGCCAGCGTTTTTCCGAAGACCTGAAGAGCGATGTGGTCGAAGCGCTGGTGCCCAAATACTTCCGCAAAGAGGCCGACCGGCAGGGCCTGGTCCCGGTATCCCAGCCGCAAGTTACCGACCTGCAATTAAAAGATAACGAGCCGCTGCGCTTCAAGGCCAGCTTCGAAGTCATGCCTGAGATCAAGGTCGAAGGCTACAAAGAATTGCGCGCGGACAAGCCCGAGATCACAATTACGGATGAAGAGGTCGAGCAGTCGCTGAACGGGGTGCGCGAGCAGCATGCGACCTTCACTCCAGTGGAAGGCCGGGCGCTGGCCGACGGAGACTACGCCCAGGTTTCACTCGACGGCCAGCCCAAAGACAAAGACGGAGACGGCAAGCCGGTTCACATGGATGAAGTGCTGGTCGAAATTGCGGGCAAGAACACTATGCCGGAGTTCACCGAACACCTGCGCGGAGCTTCCGCAGGCGACGAGCGCGTGTTCGAAGTCACATACGCGCAGGATGCTACCGAACAACGGCTGGCTGGCAAGACATTTACTTACACGGTGAAAGTGCACTCGATCAAACAGAAAGCTCTGCCCGAACTGGACGACCAGTTCGCCACCCAACTGGGAGAGTTCAAGACTCTGGACGAGGTACGCCAGCGTATTCGCGAGGGCATGGAATCCGAGCGCAAGCACACCGCCGAGCACGAGGCCAAGGACAAGCTGGTGGCGGAACTGGTGAAGCGCAGCGAATTCGAAGTGCCGGAGGCGCTGGTCGACCGCCAGATCGACGTGCGGCTGGAGCGCGGCCTGCGCGCGCTGGCGGCGCAGGGCATGAAGGCGGAAGACATTAAGAAGATGGATTTGAACCGGTTGCGAGTGGGTCAGCGGGAGCAGGCTTTGCAGGAAGTGAAGGCTTCGCTGGTACTGGACAAGATTGCCGAGGAGGAGAAGATCGAGGTCAGCGATGAGGAAATCGAGCGGGAGATCGAGGCGCTCGCCACGCAGTCAAAACAGACGCCGGAAGCGATTCGGGCGCGTTTGACACGCGAAGGTGCGCTCGATAGAATCCGAAATAGAATCCGCAGCGAAAAGACCCTCGATTTTCTATATCGCCAGTCCGCCTGACGCGGACACTTTCGATCCTCCCAGAAGCGCTTAGTTATCGGGAACAGGAGTGTGGACGGTGAATGTGAACGATCCAAAAATGATGCTGGTCCCCATGGTCATCGAACAGACTGGCCGGGGGGAGCGCGCCTACGACATCTACTCCCGGCTGCTGCGGGACAACATCATTTTTATCGGCACCCCGATTGACGACAACATCGCCAACCTGGTGATTGCGCAGATGTTGTTTCTGGCGCAGGAAGATCCGGAGAAAGACATTCAGCTCTACGTCAATTCGCCGGGCGGCTCCATCACCGCGGGCATGGCGATTTACGACACCATGCAGTATGTGAAGAACGATGTCACCACCATTTGCATCGGACAGGCGGCCAGCATGGCGGCCCTGTTACTTGCCGCCGGCGAGTCTAAAAAAAGGCTGGCGTTGCCCAACTCCCGCATCCTGATCCACCAGCCCTCCATGGGAGGATTGTCGGGCCAGGCTACCGACATCGACATTCACGCCCGCGAGATTCTTCGTATGCGAGAGATTACTAACCAGTTAATGGCGAAGCACACCGGTCAGAAGCTGGAAAAGGTAGAAAAAGACGTCGAGCGCGACTTCATTATGAACTCGCAGCAGGCTAAGGAATACGGAATCATAGACGATATCATCTACAAGACGAGATAAAGGTATGATCGGGGTTCGCCCGATCGGTTCCGAGCAGTCTCGGCGCGAAACGATCTGTCCCGCCGACCCGGTGAGGGGCGCATTGGAGCGGGAGAGAGAGGGTTAACGGAGGAGTAAAGCCGAGTGAAAAACAGAACTGGTACCGAGGAGATGTTGCGCTGTTCGTTCTGCCATAAATCGCAGGACGCGGTGGCCAAGCTCATTTCATCCCCCAGCGATTATCCCAGGGCCTACATCTGCGACGAGTGCGTGGCCGTCTGCAATTCCATCCTGGAAGATGACCGCACCGCGACGCCTCCCACTAGCACTCCCAATCAACTGCCCAAGCCCCAGGAAGTAAAGACTTTTCTCGACGAGTACGTCATCGGCCAGGAGCAAACCAAGAAAAAGCTGGCAGTGGCGGTTTACAACCACTACAAGCGCATTTATATGAATCGCCAGCGGGCTGGCGACGGCGTCGAACTGGCCAAGTCGAACATCATGCTGATCGGCCCCACGGGGACGGGCAAGACCCTGCTGGCCCAGACCCTGGCCCGCATGCTCGATGTTCCCTTCGCCATCGTGGACGCCACCACCCTGACCGAAGCTGGTTATGTCGGTGAGGACGTTGAAAACATTATTCTTAAGCTCTTGCAGGCCGCCGACGGCGACGTGGGCCGCGCCCAGACCGGCATCATTTATATCGACGAGGTCGACAAGATTGGACGGAAAGACGAGAATCCGTCGATCACTCGCGATGTTTCCGGTGAAGGTGTGCAGCAGGCGTTGCTGAAGATTCTGGAGGGTACGATTGCGAATGTGCCTCCGCAGGGCGGGCGCAAGCATCCGCATCAGGAGTTCACTCCTGTAGACACCACGAACATCCTGTTTATCTGCGGCGGGGCCTTCGTCGGTCTGGAAAAAATCATAGGGCGCCGGGTAGGCAAGAAGTCCCTGGGCTTCAAGGCAGGAGCGGAAGAAGGCGAGCCAGAGGAAAATCCAGCCGTCAACCGCAAGCGCAATTTCGAACTGCTCAGCGACATACAGCCCGAAGACCTGATCAAGTTTGGGTTGATTCCCGAGTTTGTTGGTCGTCTGCCGGTGGTGGGCGTGCTGGAAGATCTGGATGAGTTCGCCCTGATTGAAATCCTGACCCGTCCCAAAAACGCGATCATCAAGCAGTACCAGCGCCTGTTCGAATTCGAGAATGTGCGCCTCAAGTTCAGCGATGAAGCTTTGAAGGCCATCTCGCGACAGGCCATGGCGAGAAAGGTCGGGGCTCGCGGATTGCGTATGATTCTAGAAGAGTTAATGCTCGATCTCATGTACCATTTGCCGAGCCAGAAGAAGGTCAAGGAATTCGAAGTGACCCGGGAAATGGTGGAGAAACGCAGCGTAACGCTCGCAATGATGGAAAAGGCGGGGTAAACTAGGCCAGCGGTTGGGGACAGCTGCTGGAAGTTAGAAGGCGGCAGCGGGAAGCTGGCCAACCAGAGCAACTCGGGTGTTCGGGAGAATAAGTGACCACAGTAAAAGAGAAGTTTGAGACCAAAAAGCTGCCCATGATGCCCATCCGCGACGTGGTCATCTTCCCTTACATGATGACTCCGTTTGTCGTAGGACGGGAATCCAGCGTTCGCGCTTTGGAAGAAGCGCTGGCGGCCGACAAGAAGATATTCCTGGCCACCCAGCACGACGCCAGCATCGATGAACCCAAGCCCAGCGAGATCTATCAGGTGGGTACCGTCGTCAACATCGTGCAAAGCCTCAAGTTGCCCGATGGCAACATCAAAGTCCTGGTCGAAGGCATCGAGCGCGGCAAGGTCCTGCAGATCAGCGAGACCGAAGGCTACATGCAGGTTTCTCTCCGCGTGGCCCGCTATGCCACCGAGACCAATCCCCAGATCGAGACCGGCATGCAGCGGGTCACGGCCCTGTTCGAGCAGTACGTAAAGCTCTGCCAGTCACTGAACTACGAGACCATGATCGCCGCCGTTCGCATGGAAGACCCGGCCAAGCTGACCGACACCATCGCAGCCAACCTGCAGCTTTCCATCGAAGAAAAACAGGAACTGCTGGAAATCTTCGATCCCGGCGAGCGCCTGACCCGGATCGGCGACGTGCTCGACATCGAAATCGAAAAGCTGAACATGGACCGCACCATCCAGTCGCGGGTCAAGCGGCAGATGGAGCGGGCGCAAAAAGAGTATTACCTCAACGAGAAGATCAAGGCCATCCAGAAAGAGCTGGGCCGGGGCGAGAAGAGCGAGTTCGATGAACTGAAGAAGAAAATCGAAGCCGCGGGCATGCCCAAGGAAGTGCGCGACAAGGCGGTGCAGGAACTGAAGAAGCTCGAAGCCATGCCGCCCATGTCGGCCGAATCGACGGTTTCGCGCAACTACCTCGACTGGCTGCTGGCGGTTCCCTGGAAGAAGCGTTCCAAGGAAATCCGCAACATCAGCCGCGCCGAAAAAGTCCTGAACGAAGATCATTACGGACTGGAAAAGATCAAGGACCGCATCCTGGAATTTTTGGCGGTGCGGCAACTGGTCAAGAATCCCAAGGGCTCGATCCTGTGTTTCGTCGGACCTCCGGGAGTAGGCAAGACTTCTCTGGGAATGTCGATCGCCAAAGCGACCGGACGTAAATTTGTCCGCATGTCGCTGGGCGGCGTGCGCGATGAAGCCGAGATCCGCGGCCATCGCCGCACCTACATCGGAGCCTTGCCCGGCCAGATCATCCAGATGATGAAGAAAGCCGGCACCAAGAACCCGGTCTTCATGCTGGACGAAGTTGACAAGATGTCCATGGATTTCCGTGGCGATCCCTCGGCGGCCCTGCTCGAGGTGCTCGACCCCGAACAGAATTTCATGTTCGTCGACCACTATCTCGACGTGGAATACGACCTTTCTCAGGTCTTCTTCATTGCCACCGCCAACGTCATGCACACCATCCCGCCCGCTCTGCAGGACCGGATGGAGGTGCTGCGTCTGCACGGTTACACCGAGCAGGAAAAAGTCGAAATCGCCAAGCAGTTCCTGGTCAAAAAGCAATTGCTGCAAGCTGGCTTGACCGACAAGAACATAAAATTCAATGACGACTCGATCACCGCCCTGATTCGCTCCTACACGCGCGAAGCCGGTGTCCGCAACCTGGAGCGTGAAATCGGCAACGTCTGCCGCAAGGTGGCGCGCAAGGTGGTGAAGGAAGGCGACACCTATAACGTCGCCGTCGGGCAGGACAACGTCAACGACTTTCTCGGCGTAATCAAATTCCGCGACACTCTGGCCCATGAGAAGAGCGAAATCGGCCTGGTCACCGGCCTGGCCTGGACCGAGGTCGGCGGCTCGATATTGAGTACCGAAGCCACCGTAGTTGACGGCAAGGGCAAACTCACACTTACCGGGAAACTCGGCGACGTGATGCAGGAGTCAGCGCAAGCGGCCATGTCGTACATCCGCTCGCGCTCCCATCGCCTGGGCTTGCCGCGCGACTTTTACCGCTCTCTCGATATCCACGTGCACGTGCCCGAAGGCGCGATTCCCAAGGATGGTCCCTCTGCGGGCATCACCATCGCCACCGCGATTGCCAGTGCCCTCAGCAAGATTCCCGTGCGCCGCGATCTGGCCATGACCGGCGAGATTACTCTGCGCGGCAAGGTATTGCCCATCGGCGGACTGAAGG
>JBOGLC010000105.1:0-5662 GCA_050746005.1 Terriglobales bacterium | reverse complement strand
GGGTGACGTTGGCGGTGCGGACAATTTTGTTGGAGATGCGATAGATCTCTTTCTTTTCGTCCCAGGAACGGTCGGGGTCGAATTCAACATTCAGGGTGGTGGCCAGCATTTCGGCAGCGAGTTCTTCGGCGTAGTCTCCGGCCGAGTCTTCGGTCTCGCCGAAAGAATGGTGCTCGCTGAGGTAGCCGTAAGTATTGCGGTCAGCGGGGATGGCAACGCCGATGCTGGAAGCCAGCAAGCGGTGCGGTTCGTGGGTGGAGTTCTCAGCCACGACCGCAAACACCACTTCGCCCGGGCTCAGATACTTCAATCCTGTGGAACGCGGTACCAGCTTACATTGTGGCGGAAAAATCGAGGACACTCGAACCAGATTCTGGGCGGCGATGCCGGCGTCCCGCAGCGCCAGCTCAAACGATGTAAGACGCTCGCGATGTTTCCCGACCCCCTTGGTGAAGAAAATTTTTTTGGGGACCATGTCTTTGGACAATTCGAGTTTCCTCCGGGCGACTTTGGGTAAAGTCGCTAAAACATAACATAGGGAGTTGCGCAGACAATATGAAAATACAGGTAATTTGGGAGAAAGGAACCCCTACGTGTCGAAGTGAATACGGCCGGGCGCGGGTGGCCGCCTATTTGGCGGGAGCCACAGAAAGCACGGCGATGGTATCGCCGGTAGCCTCGCCGGTGACTTTTGCCTGCTTGTCGGCCAGCTTGTCGAGTTCGTCGAGCGCCGTCTTGTCGCTGGTGTCGAGCGTGTACACCTTGTCGCCTACCACCAGAGCGTATTTCGAACCCTTGTTTACGCAGGCCCGAACGCAAGCGGCGGCATCGCCGGCCATCATATGGTGGGCGCCGCACATGGCGTCGCTCACCTTGCCGGTGAAGGCCTGAGGTTTGTTGGCGGCCAGGGCGGTACCGATGGCCAGGGTTGCGCCCAGGAAAGCGATGACCAGGGCGGCGGCGAGTCGGGAGGGTTTCGACCTCATTCGATGTGTCTCCGTGTTAGGGAATTTATACCGTCTTTCTTGTTGGCAGTGGGTCAGTTTGAACTGCCTCCCGCTCATGGAGGCGTCATGCTGAGCTTGCGAAGCATCTGGCGTGAAGCGGATATGCGGCCGCGTCAGCAATTGGCACGGCGCGCGCCAGATCCCTTCGACTTCGCTCAGCGCAGGCTCTTCGGGACTGAAGTCCCTCAGGATGACGCCTGCGAGATGGGCGTTTCAAACTGGCCCACTGCCTTCTTGTTAGATGCCACTCGGTGGACCAAGCTGTTTCCATGCCCGAATAATTACCGTCTGGCATCGAAATGCAGCGAGACGTCTACTA
Organism: Terriglobales bacterium; assembly: GCA_050746005.1. GTDB lineage: Bacteria > Acidobacteriota > Terriglobia > Terriglobales > Acidobacteriaceae > JAIQFF01. The sequence goes on along the minus strand of JBOGLC010000105.1, from coordinate 4,336 downwards.
CCTTATCCTGGTCTTCGGGAGATTCGCGAAGACTGATTTTCCATTGGTCGGCCGGATAGAGGCTAGCGATGGAGTCCAGGAACTGCTTGCCATATCCGGAATTATAAGTCTCGCCGGACAGCAGCCTCCAGGCCGCCACCATGCTCTCCGTGGCTTTGCTGTCCAGGCCGCGAACTTCGAGGTCCCCCATCTTGTAAATGCTGCCTTCCTGAAACTGGAAGACGTATTTGACCGAAGAGTCGGCATCGTCCATTTCAGGAGCCGGGTGGATCTGTATGCCCATGTAGCCGCGGGTTCCGTAAAGCTTCTTCAGGGCTTCAATATCGCGATCGGCCTCGACTGCATTGGCCACGTCTCCAGGCTGGAGGTGGATAAGCTCACGCAGCTTGTCGACCGGGAACACGTCCTTGTTGCCGGAAAGCTGGATTGCACTGACCTTGTACTGGCGGCCAGGAGTGATGGGGAAGGTGACGTCGACCAAGGTTTCGTCGGGCGTCTCCTCAACCACCCTGGGCTGGGGTTCGGCAACCGCTGCCTTGAGGTAGCCTCGTTCGAGAAATACCGGGAGGAAATTCTTGTCGGCCTGGAGAATGAGATGGCTGCGCGAGTATTCCTGGCCGGAGAGCGGGCGGGCGGCGGCTTCCAGCAAGGGCAGTTCGGCCGGGCTGACGCCGCTAAAGGCGATTTTGCGAATGGCGATGGGCTGGCCGGTCATGCTGAACTCGAAGGCTTCCGTGGGGCCGTCTTCGGGACCGACCCGCAGATAATCGATGCGGCCGCGCAGGTTGCGCTCAATGGCCAGCAGCTGCAAGGCTTCCGAAACCTGGTCGACAAGGTCGCCCTTGACCGGGAGCTGGCCCTGGAAAAGAGGCACGCGAGCGCGCAGCTTCTCGAACATTTCCTGACTGGAAAGCCACACGAAATTCTCAAAGCGGACGGGCACGAAAGGATTGGTGTCGGTGACCTGCAGTTCAAGTCTCGTGCCTTCGGGACTGAACTGGAAAGTATAGGCGACATCGCTGAAAGCGCCGGATTCGCCGAGGCGCTGACTTATGCCTTTGAAGTCATCCTCGCTGACGGCCTGGCCAAGTTCCAGGCCGGTGGCGGCGATGATCTGGTCGGGGGTGTAGCGATTCGAGCCGGTGACTTTGATGGCGATCAGTTTGGATGGCAAGGCGGGTTTTGAAGGCTTGCGGGTCTGGGCTGGGAGCAAGGGGGCGCAGATCAGCAGGAGGGCTGGAAGGATTCGGTTCACTGCGGGAATTCTAGCGCAGAATGAGCGACTGGTGGACAATAGCGCGGACCAAGCCGGGTGAAAGCCATGAAGCGGGGCGCTCGCGCCTACATTTTGCGTCAGCGGGTTGCGGTGGAGACTGGATCTATCTTTTTTATCTTCACGGTGGTCTCGATGAAGGCGAGTGCGGCGCGGCTGAGGGCTTTATCCTTGCGGAATACGAGGGCCAGGTCGCGGCGAATCGGGGGCTCGGCCATAGGAATGGCGACCAGGACTTTGGCCTGTACATCTTCCTGCACGTTGGAACGGGCGATGAAGCCCACGCCGACGTCGGCGGCGATGAAGCGTTTGAGCAGTTCGCTGGAATCGAGTTCCATGGCGTACTGCGGCTTCAGTTTGTTTTCGTGAAAAAGGTTTTCCAGAGCGTCGCGCGTGTGCCCGGACTTGGGCATGACCAGGGGGAACCTGGCGACTTCGCAGATGGGGGCAGATTTCAGTTTCGCCAGCGGATGCTGGGGCGGCGCGATGACCACCAGTTCGTCGCGATGAATCAGAACTACAGTCAGGCGCGGGTCGGTCACGGGCATGGACATGAAACCGAAGTCCACGGAATTATCGATGACAGACTCGAGAATCTTGCCGTAATCGGCACGCGTGATATTGACGGCCACATCCGGATACAGCTTCTTGAACTCGGCAAAAACTTCGGGAAGGATGTGCAGGCAGGTGCCTTCATTGGCGCCCACGACGATCTCTCCGCGGGGCACGCGTTCGGTCTCGGCGATCGCGACCAGGACCGCTTTGCGGGCTTCAAGAATTTCCTCAGCATATTTCAGGAACAGTTTGCCGGAGGCGGTGATGGAGACTTTCCCGCCGGAACGGTCGAGCAGCCTGGCGCCGACTTCCTCCTCCAGGGCACGGATCTGGGAGGAAATGGCGGGCTGGGTCCGAAAGCGCTTCTCGGCGGCTCGGGAGAAGGAGCTGTGGCGCGCGACCTGGAGAAACGTTTCCAGCTGTTCAAAGTCCATGAAAGCACTCAGCGATCAGCCCTCAGCAGTCAGCTTCAATCCCAGGAATCCCGGCGCGGCCGAATGTCGAGCGCTGAACGCCGATTGCTACAAGCCCCTATTCCTGTGAAAACCAACCGGATGCAGGGCATAAGGCTTGGTTATCCGGGTCATAAAAACAATATATTTCCCCCATAGGCTGGGCCGCTTTACAGTTACGCCCGGTTCATATAATGCGAGATTGTAGCAGGCACGCTATCTTCCTCTAAAAAACATCCCTGAGACCCGGCCTCGCGGGCATCGCGCCGCCGGGATCCGGAATGAAATCTGAAAGGAACTCTTCATGGCCGACCCGAAAACCGTTCTGGAGTTTGTGAAAAAGAACGGGGTCAAGATGTTCGATCTGCGCTTTACCGATCTGCCGGGACTGCAGCACCACGTTTCCTATCCCATTGACCAGTTGAGCGAGGCTTCGTTCGACGAAGGCTTTGGCATGGACGGCTCGTCGATCCGGGGCTGGGCCGCGATTCACGAAAGCGACATGTTGCTGATTCCGGATCCGAACAGCTTCATCCTCGACCCCTTCACCGAAATACCGACGCTGGTGATGGTCTGCGATGTGGTGGATCCGGTGACCAAGCAGCGCTACGACCGCGATCCCCGCTACATCGCGAAGAAGGCGGAGATGTATCTGGGCTCGACTGGCCTGGCGGACACGGCTTACTTTGGAGCCGAGGCGGAATTTTTTATCTTCGACAACATACGCTTTGACCAGCGCGAGCAGCACGGTTTTTACTTCATCGATGCGGAAGAGGGACGCTGGAATTCGGGACGGGTGGAGAACAACCAGGGATACCGTCCGCGGTACAAGGAAGGCTATTTCCCGGTGCCTCCGACCGACCATTACCAGGACCTGCGCAGCGAGATGGTGATGACCATGCAGAACTGCGACCTGGAGGTGGAATGCCACCATCATGAAGTGGCGACCGGGGGACAGACCGAAATCGACCTGAAGTTCGACTCGCTGGTGCGCTCAGCCGACCACATGATGCTGTACAAGTACATCGTGAAGAATGTGGCGAATCAGTATGGCAAGACAGTGACGTTCATGCCCAAGCCGATCTTTGGAGACAATGGCAACGGCATGCACACTCATCAGTCCCTGTGGAAGGGTGGCAAGCCGCTCTTTGCCGGGGACGGCTATGCGGGCATCTCGCAGATGGCACTGTGGTATATCGGCGGACTGATCAAACACGGGCCGGCGCTGGCCGCGATCATCGCTCCGACCACCAATTCCTATAAGCGGCTGGTGCCAGGATTCGAATCGCCGGTGAATCTGGCGTATTCGCGGCGCAACCGTTCGGCGGCCTGCCGGATTCCAATGTATTCGGCGTCACCCAAGGCGAAGCGGGTTGAGTTCCGTCCGCCCGACCCGAGTTGCAATCCCTATATGGCGTTTGCCGCGATGCTGATGGCGGGTTTGGATGGAATCGAAAACAAAATGGATCCGGGCCAGCCGCTGGACAAAGACATTTATGACCTGGGGCCAGAAGAGTTGGCCAAAGTGCCGTCCATGCCGGGTTCGCTAGAAGATGCGCTGGACGCCCTGGAGCGGGACCATGCGTTCCTCCTGAAAGGCGACGTCTTCACCGAAGAGCTGCTCAGCACATATGTAGAGTACAAGCGAACCAAGGAAGTGGAGGCCGTGAGACTACGACCGCATCCTTATGAGTTTGCGCTGTACTACGATATCTAAACCCCCTGTCATCCCGACCGGAGCGGAGCGCAGCGAGCGCAGTGGAGGGACCTTGTGTTCCCGGCGGGTTAGTGAGACCTCGAGGCCTTGTCGACTTTGCAGTCCGCTCTAAACAGAGGCTTCTTGCCTGCCAGCCAGGGAATGCCGGCACACCGCTTCTCGGACTGTTTGCAACCGCCAGGCACACAAGGTCCCTCCACTGCGCTTGCTGCGCTGCGCTCCGGTCGGGATGACAGTTTTTTTTGTGTTTCCGGCGGGTTAGTGAGACCTCGAGGCCTTATCGACTTTGCAGTCCGCTCTAAACAGAGGCTTCTTGCCTGCCAACCAGGGAATGCCGGC
>JBOGLC010000104.1:0-21385 GCA_050746005.1 Terriglobales bacterium | reverse complement strand
CCACCACGTCAACAGTGATCAGGCCCTCTTAGATATCACGCCTCTTAACGGAAGGCGTCATCCTGAACGGCCTTCAGGCCGTGAAGGATCCGGCGTGGAGCGGATCCGCATCTCGCCTGGGCAATTGTAACGATGCGCGCCAGATCCTTCGGGACTGAAGTCCCTCAGGATGACGGCGGTGTACGTGGGCTTGGAAAGCCTCTTAATGGAAGGCGTCATCCTGAACGGCCTTCAGGCCGTGAAGGATCCGGCGTGGAGCGGATTCCGCGCCTCGCGCCGAGGAAGTTTTGCGCGACTGGCCCCAACCTACTTTGGCCGGGTGATCGCGCCCTCCGAGGCGGATGAGACTAACGCTGCATATTTGGCAAAGACGCCGGTGGGATATCTTGGCTGTGGCGCCTTCCATTGCGTCATGCGCTGGCGCAAGGCAGCGTCGCTGACTTCGACTTCGAGAATACGCTGATTGACGTCAAAGTGGATGGTGTCGCCTTCGCGCACGCCGGCGATCGGGCCCCCTAAGGCCGCTTCAGGAGAAACGTGACCTGCCATCAGGCCGCGGGTGGCGCCGCTGAAGCGCCCGTCCGTCAACAGGGCCACGGATCCGCCCAGGCCTTCGCCGACGATGGCGGCAGTCACGCCCAGCATTTCGCGCATGCCCGGGCCGCCTTTCGGTCCCTCGTTGCGAATCACGACCACATCGCCCGCCTTGATGCGTTTTTCGGTGACGGCGGTCATGGCCTCTTCTTCGGATTCGAAAACGCGCGCCGGCCCGCGATGGCTGAGGCGCTCGTGGCCGCTGATCTTGGCGACGCATCCTTCGGGCGCGAGATTGCCGTGCAGAATTACCAGGCCGCCGGTCTTCTTCAACGGCTTGTCGAGGGCTGCGATTACCTCCTGGCCGGGGGTTTCGACAGCCTTCTCGCCTTCGGCAGAAATGGTTTTGCCGGAGACGGTGATCGCGTCCTCGTGAAGATGCTTGCCTTGCAGCAGGCGCTTGACCAGCAGACCTATGCCTCCGGCCCGGTGCATATCGGCGGCGACAAATCGCCCGGAAGGCTTCAGATCGGCGAGCAGGGGAGTGCGCTCACTAACCTTCTGGAAGTCGTCGATGTCCAGGGGAACGCCGGCTTCGCGCGCGATGGCGAGCAGGTGCAGGACTGCGTTGGTCGAGCCGCCGGTGGCAGCCACGCCGGCAATAGCGTTTTCGAATGCGGGGCGAGTGAGAATGGCTCGCGGGCTCACGCCCTGGCGCAGCAGATTCATCACTACCGCTCCACAGTCGTAGGCGACCTGGTCTTTTTGCGGATCCATAGCAGGAACGCTGTTGAATCCCATGGGCGAAAGGCCGATCATTTCCATCACCGTGGACATGGTGTTGGCGGTGTACTGGCCGCCGCAGGCGCCCGCAGCCGGGCAGGCGACATTTTCCAGTTCGTGGAGGTCGGCGTCCGTCATCTTGCCGGCGGCGTTTGCTCCCACAGCTTCAAACACATCCTGGATGGTTACGTCTTTGCCGCGATAGCTGCCGGCGGCGATGGTGCCACCATAGAGCACCAGTCCGGGAAGATTCAGCCGCGCCAGCGCCATCGCGGCGGCAGGGATGGTTTTGTCGCAGCCCACGACGCAGACCACGGCGTCGAACATCTGTCCGCGGCAAACCAGTTCGATGGAGTCTGCAATCAGTTCGCGGCTGACCAGCGAGGCCCGCATGCCTTCGGTGCCCATGGTCTCGCCGTCGCTGATAGCGATGGTGTTGAACTCCATGGGAGTGCCGCCGGCGGCGCGAATGCCTTCTTTCACTTTGGCCGAAAGCCGGCGCAGGTGAAAGTTGCAGGGCATGGTTTCGATCCAGGTATTGGCCACCCCGATGAGCGGCTTGCTGAGATCGCTGTCGGTGAATCCGACGGCCTTGAACATGGCGCGGGCGGGGGCCCGGTCGCGTCCATCGGTGATGCCGTGACTGCGGTGCTTAAGGTCCATGGGAGAAAGATTATGACAGAGACGCGTTGATCTTAGGAACCTGGGCGGCGGCTGAAAGTTGACCTGCAACCCTTAGAGGGGGTCATCCTGAGGGACTTTAGACGAGTGTCATCCTGAGGGACTTTAGTCCCGAAGGACCTTGCGTGCAGCGGCGCAATGGCCTGCCCTCTTCCTGTCCGCTCCACGCCAGATGCTTCGCAAGCTCAGCATGACGCCTCTCTGAACGATCCGCTGCTTCGCCGGCCAAGGAGCACTTGAGTCGAAGGACCGCCGAGATATTCGCGAGAGTCGGGCGTGGCCGCTGCCTATAGTTCGCGAAATGTACAGAAACAGCGTGCGCAGAAAGAGGTAGGGGTCCTTCGACTCCGCATGTTCGTTCGCGAGCGAGCGAACGAACATGCTACGCTCAGGATGACAGCCGGAGACGCAATCAAGCTGGTCACGAACTCGTTACCCGCGGAGGGGTGATGCTGAGCTACTCGCAAGGTCCTGACGACCAATTGTGGGAGTTCACAATCGGGCAGGCGCTTGACCGCGCGGTTGAACGCTGGGGCGGTAGTGAGGCCCTGGTTTCGTGTCATCAATCGCAGCGCTATACCTGGCGCCAGCTGCGGGATGCGGCCGACGGATTGGCGCGCGGCCTGGCCTCACTGGGCGACCGGGTGGGCGTGTGGTCCACGAACTGCGCGGAGTGGGTGTTGGTGCACATGGCTTGCGCCCGGGCGGGAGCGGCTCTGGTCAATGTGAATCCCGCATACCGCCGGCACGAGGTGGCGTTCACCCTGCAGAAGTCGCGGATGAAAGTTCTGTTTCTCTGGAAGGGCGACGCGCGGTCGGACTATGCCGAGATTCTGGCCAGCGCGCGTTCAGGGCACGGTCTGTCTTTAGAGCACGCAATCTTTTTCGGCTCGGACGAGTGGGATGCATTACGGACTGCATCGGGGGAAATCGACGAGCCTCGCGACCCGGACGATGTGGCAAATATTCAGTACACATCGGGAACGACGGGCCAGCCCAAGGGCGTGATGCTCACGCATCGCAACCAGCTAAACAACGGGAAGCTTCTGGCCTGGGGCATGCGCTACACAGAGCGTGACCGGATCTGCGTGCCGGTGCCCTTGTATCACTGCTTCGGATGCGTGATTGGGACCATGTCGGCGCTGGCCAGCGGCGCTGCCATGATACTGCCGAACTGGACATTCGATCCGGGCGCCACCCTAAAAGCCGTGCAGGCGGAACGGGCGACTTCGCTTTATGGCGTGCCCGCGATGTTCATCGCGGAGCTGGGACTGCCGGATTTCGAGGCGCATGACTTGTCCAGCCTGCGGACCGGGATGATGGCCGGCGCGCCCTGTCCGGTGCAGGTGATGAGGCGGGTCATGTGCGAGATGCATTGTTCGGAGTTGACGATCGGCTATGGGCAAACGGAAAGCTCGCCGGTGGTGACCATGTCGATGCCGGACGATCCGGTGGATCTGCGGGTTGCGACCATTGGAAAGGCATTGCCCTGCACCGAGATCAAGATTGTCTCCGTGCTCGATGGAGAAACCTTGCCGATCGGAGAGCAGGGGGAAGTCTGCGCGCGCGGCTACATGGTGATGAAGGGATATGACGGCGAACCGGAGGCGACCGCGCGGGCCATCGACCCGGAGGGCTGGCTGCACACCGGAGACCTCGGGCTGATGCATGAGGACGGCTACTTACATCTGACCGGGCGGGCCAAGGACATGATCATTCGCGGTGGAGAAAATGTATATCCGCGCGAAGTTGAAGAGTTCCTGTATACCCATCCCAAGGTGGCGGAGGTGCAAGTGGTAGGAATTCCGGACGAACGCCTGGGCGAAGTAGTCGTGGCCTGGATCCGGTTGAAGGCGGAGGAAAACTCCAGCGAGGAAGAGATACGGAAGTTTTGCGAGGGGCAGATCGCTTACTTCAAGGTTCCCCAGTACGTGCGATTCGTGGAGCAGTTTCCCATGACCGTAACCGGGAAGATCCAGAAGTTCAGGATCCGGGAGATCGAGACGACAGACCGGTGCCTGGAGAAGGTGGCGAAGCAGGAAACGGCGTAGCTTGTCAACGGCCCCTGGTTTCCGGTAGTGGCTCAGTTTGAACTGTCTTCTCCGCTTATCGAGGCGTCATGCTGAGCTTGCGAAGCATCTGGCGTGGAGCGGATATAAAGCCGCGCCAGCCCATTGGCAAGGCGTGCGCTCAGGGACAGGCTCTTCGGAACCCAGGTCCCTGAGGATGACGCCACGGGGGAGCGCATTTCAAACTGAGCCACTACCTGGTTTCCGCACCTATGTGGCAGGAGTCTCCTTGCCGGGGATCCAGTAAATTTCTTCTTTCAACACTTCCTTGCCGAAGCCGATGCGCTGCAGCATGCCTTTGCCATGCTCGATCATCTGGGGATGGCCGCACAGATAGCCCACCGAGTTGGCGCCGTTGAGGCCCCACAGGTCTGCGTATTTTCGGATCAAGTCATCGACCCGGCCGATTTCTCCGGTCCACTTCGGATCGTCCCAGGGGCGGCTGACCGTGGGAACATACTTCAGCCACGGCGCCTCCGCGGCGAAGTTCCGCAGTTCGTCGAGGTAGCCAAATTCCCACGACCGGCTGGCCCCATTCAGCAGAAATAACTTCTGCTCTCCTGCGAACCTGCCCTCTTTCCAATCTTTGTAGAGGGTGCGGACATAACTTACGAAAGGGGCGACGCCGGTGACGGTGGAAACCAGCAAATGATTGGTGCGGCCGCTCCTGGTGTCGAGAGTGAACCGTCCCTTGGGAACCTTTCGCATCAGCATTTCACTGCCAACCTGAAGCTTGTAAAGATCGGGCGTGAGTTCGCCGTCAGGAACGAGTTCGAAGAAGAACTCGATTTCGTTCTCATGCGGAGAAGACACGATGGAATAGGGGCGCTCGGAGCGCTTCTCTACCCGCTGCACTCCCAGGGTTGCATACTGGCCGGGCGCGAATTTGAATTCGCCATCGGCCTGGACACGGATCATCCACAGGTCGGCGGTGAAGTCCTGGCGCTGAATGATTCTGACACGATAAAACTTGTCGTCGGCAGTGCTCATGGTGGTCGCTCCCTGAGATCGGCGAACCTATAAGGTGCCTGAGTTTTCGCTCAGATAGCAAGCTGGAATCGTCCAGCCGCGGTTTACCGATGCAAGTCGCGATTTTTCCCAGTCGGTGCAGACGGGCTGAGCGGATTTGAATGGATGGGGCTAAATCTCGCAACGGATAAGGCTGAAAATGACTAGACCATCTGAGCCTGGCCCAGATTATCGACCACCAGATCGCAGTGGTGATGGAGCCGCTGCAAGGAAATCTTGATGGTCTGGCTCGCGGCGGTGTCGCCGGAATCGTTGGTTTCGGCGACCACCCGCTCCGCCTTTTCCGACTGCGCGGCAGCCACTTCGAGCAAAGCCAGGAGCGAATCGGCGTGCAGCTTCCACAGCGAGGGTGAGTTTTCGGCGCGCTTGATTTCTTCGAGCTCCGTGGTCATGCGAGCGACCATGGCCACGATGCGCAGCAGCATCCGAGCTGCGCTGCCGCGGGGACTCTTCTCTTCGAGATAGTCGGCGCTGCATGCGTCCGCTTCCGCCAGGGTCAGGATCAGATTGAAGAATCGCATAGGCACGACCTGGCGGAATTTCGGGTCGGCGACGCGCACGAAAATCCGGATGGATTCTTCGACCTGCCGGATCTTGGTCTCTTCGTTGGAAATCTGTTGGGGCGTAACCCCTGCCCGCCCGGCCGGCACATCGACCGCGGGCCGCGGGGTGCGCGCCGGAGGCATTTTGGAAGCCGGCCCCGGGGACGGTTTTCCCGGCGAAGGCGTTCGAAGCGCCTTGACGTAAGAGGTTCGCCGGATCGGTGGGCGCCTTTCGAGGGCCTGTTTCAGCTTGGAGACGCGGCGAAACTTATCCAGGGCGGTGCTGTAATCTACTTTCAGCAGATCGCTCTCTTCGAGGCCCGCTACGTGGTCAACGGTGACGTCCACGCCTTCCACGTTGCCCAGAATGGTGCCGCCCTGCTCCTGCAGTGCGGCTGCGAACTCTCTTATTTCCCCGGCCGCCGCATGAAAAAACTCGTCAAACTTCCTGCCGAAAGCCGCATTGTAAGGCGCGATGGTGGCCAGCACTCCGGGATGGTAGAAAGACAAATCCAGCGACTGCTTGAGTTCCCGGACCTTGGAGATGATTTCTGAATCGAGCAGAGAGTTCAGATCGCGACAGTTCTGGGCCTGTTCCTGCAGAGGATCGAAGCGCCGCAGCATCTGCACATGTTCCTCGGGCAGCGATGGGACATCGGTGTCGGCCAGTATTTCAATCAGGGCAATCTCGAAGGGCGAAAGCGGAAGCGAGCCGTCGAGCCCGTAACCGCGGCGCTCCCATTGTCCGGGTACGCGCGGATGGCGATAGAGAAATGTAACCACCAGATCGGTCTTGTCGCGATTCACGTCACAGGTATCTTTTTTGCGGGTGAAATAGCGTAGAACCGCCTCCGCGATTTCGGGGTCGGTCTCGGCGGTAAATGCCAGCCGCAACATGGCTGGTGTGATGGCCTGATCAAGCAGGCGCAACCAGCGGCGCATGCGGTCAAGCGTGGCATGCACTTCGCCGTTGCCTTCCTGCAGGGAGATGGCTTCCAGGCCTGCGGGAACCGGGACTTCGCCTCCAATGGAATCCTGCAGGAGCTTCTCATAGAAGCCCTGCACCGTGGCCAGGATGGCCAACTCCCATTTCGGATCCTCTACCACGCCTTCACTCCCGCTGATCTGAGCCTGCGGAATGCTGTGAACACAGGTTTGAATTAGTAAAACCTAACGTAGCCTTGCCGCACAATCGTTTTCCCGAAGGGATGGCACTAAAGTCACAATGGAGGAGGAGGGATAAAGCCAATGTCCGTGCCTGGTATCAGTTCTGTCATCCTGAGCGATCTTGCTCCTTCGCTCGCGAAGGAGCGGGTGAGTCGAAGGACCACTATAGCCAACACAAGCCATGGGTTTTAAGTTTGTCCGCTAATGTAGTGGCGGCGGGATGATGGCACGCCGATTGCCGGGGTAGGGGTCCTTCGACTCCGCGCGACCGCTCGCGAGCGAGCGATCGCCCTGCGCTCAGGATGGCTACTTCTTCAGATCTTTCAGGATCTCACGCGCGGCATTGGCGCCGGAAGCGCCGGTTAATCCCGCGCCGGGATGGGTGCCGGACCCGCACAGGTAGAGATTCTGAATCGGGGTGCGATACTGCGCCCAATCCAGGAGCGGACGCATGGTAAAGAACTGGTCCAGAGAAAGCTCGCCGTGGAAGATGTGGCCTCCCGTCAGGCCGTAGGTTTCTTCCAGGTCCTGAGGAGTGATGATCTGATGGCTCAGAATCAGTTCTGGAAGATTGGGCGCATATTGTGCCAGGGTTTTGACCACGGTATCGCCGAGCGGGACGCGCTGTTTTTCCCAGTCCGTATCTTTTAACTTGCAGGGAGCGTATTGCATGTAGATGGACATCACATGCTTACCCTCGGGCGCGAGCGAAGGATCGGTGAGCGTGGGAATCGCGACTTCGAGATAGGGTTGTCGGGAGAAATTGCCGTACTTGGATTCGTCGAAGGCGCGCTCGAGATAGTCGATTTCCGGGCCAATGTGAATCCGGCTGCTCAGGGCGCGATCGTGATTCTCGCCCTCGAGCGCGGTGAACCGGGGAAGACCGGCAAGCGCAAGGTTGATCTTGGCGACCGTTCCCGGCATGCGGTAGTGTTGCAGCTTCATTACGAAATCCGGAGACAGTTGTGCCGGATCCACCAGCTTCAGCAGGGTGCGTTTTGGGTCGGCGTTCGAGATAACGGCTCGGGCGGTAATTTCTTCGCCATTGGAGAGCACGACCCCGCTGGCGATGCCGTCTTTCACGCGAACTTCGATGACCTCTGCGCCAGTTCTTATTTTTACTCCCGCCTGCTGCGCCGCTGAAGACATGGCCTGGGTCACGGCTCCCATGCCTCCGGTCGCGAACCAGGAAGTGCCCGCGGGCTGGTCATCTCCCGCGGAGCGTATGAGCAGCACCAGGCTGCTGCCCGCGGACCAGGGCCCCAGGAACGTTCCGAAAATTCCCCGGGCGGCGATAGTCGCGCGCAGCAGTTCGGTTTCGAAATATTCTGCCACCAGATCGGCCACCGCCATGGGCCCCCAGCGCAGCAGTCGATACATATCACGCCGACCCAGCTTGCGGACGGCGCGTCCGGTATTGAGCATGCCCCACAGGTCGCCGGAACTGGGATTGTCGATGTCAGGCGGAGCCAGCGCGAGCACCTTGCCAATGACTCGGCTCATCCGGGCGAGCGATGAGTGGAACCGGGGATATTTTTTCGCGTCCTTCTGGGAAAACTCGGCGATCTCCTGGGCGGCCTTGTCGCTATCGTTGTAAAGAATCAGGGCACGGCCATGGGGTGACAGCGCGGTCACCGCGACATCCGTCCTGATCATGTTGAGGCCGTGCTTCTCCAACTGCATGTCGCGGACGATATCGCGCCGCAGCGGTCCGGCCGAGTGAGCGAGAGTGGAGCAACGGAAGCCGGGATGAAATTCTTCGGTAATGGCCGCGCCACCGGTCTGCTCACGGCGCTCCAGCACCAGCGGCTTGTATCCGGCTTTAGCCAGATAGAAGGCGGTGACCAGTCCGTTATGGCCGCCACCGATGATCACGACTTCGCGGTTCGCAGGCATGGTCAGTGTCTGGCCCTAGGCCGCTCCCTTGGAGTCTTTCAGGATTTCGAGAGCCGCCAGCCTGCCGGGGCCGCCCATGATGCCACCACCGGGATGCGTCGCCGATCCGCACATGTACAAGTTTTTGATGGGAGTGCGGAATTGCGCCCAGCCCGGCACCGGCCGCAGAAAGAAAAGCTGCTCCAGAGAAAGTTCGCCCTGAAAAATATTGCCTTCGCTCAGGCCAAACTCGCGTTCCAGATCGAGCGGCGTGACTACCTGGCGGTGCAGAATGATGTCCTTGATGTTGGGCGCGTATTCGGCGATGGTGTTGATCACGTTGTCGCCGAAGGCTTCTTTCTGGTCGTCCCAGTTAAGGCCCGGCCGCAGCTTGTAGGGTGCGTATTGCACGAAGCAGGACATGATGTGCTTTCCCGGCGGGGCGATGGAGGGATCGGTCAGCGTGGGAATGACCATGTCGATGTAAGGACGGCGGGAGAAGTTGCCGTACTTGGCGTCGTCGTAGGCGCGCTCCATGTATTCGACGCTGGGAGAAATCGAAATCGCGCCCCGCAGATGCGCACCCGGGCCAGGAATGGCTTTGAAATTCGGCAGGGCGTCGAGCGCCAGATTTACTTTGCCGGATGACCCGCGATACTTGTAGCGGTTCACATCTTCCAGAAATTCGGAGGGCAACGTGCCGGCCTCGAGAAATTTTGTAAACGTCAGACGGGGATCGACGCTCGACGAAATGATGTCTGCGTAAATCTCATCACCGTCGGCGAGGACCACGCCCTTGGCCTTGCCATTCTTCACGATGATCTGTGCGATCGGAGCCTTGGTGCGAATTTCAGCTCCCGCTTCGCGGGCGGCATCGGCGATGGCATTGGAGATGGCTCCAGTGCCGCCGCGCGCGAATCCCCAGGAACGGAAGGCGCCGTCAATTTCCCCCATGTAGTGGTGCAGCAGAACATAGGCCGTTCCCGGCGAACGCACCCCCAGGAAGGTCCCGATAATTCCCGACGCAGACATGGTGGCCTTGAGCACATCGGTTTCAAACCACTGGTCCAGGAAGTCGATGGCGCTCATGGTCATCAACTGCACCTGGTTGTACTTGTCCTCGCTGGTCATGCCCTGAAAGCGGCGTCCGATGAACAGCAGCTTCATCAGTTCCTTCGGATTCAAAGTCGCTGGATCGGGTGGAACCATGCTCAGGATGGGCTTCACGAAGCGGCACATGGCCTGCATGGCCTTGCCGAACTCGTCATAAGCTTCGGCGTCAACTTTCGAATGCCGCGCGATCTCGCGATGAGTTTTGCCGTGATCGTTGACTCGCCACAGGTAGTCACCGCTCGGCATAGGCGTAAAAGTTCCGTCGAGGGGAAGGATCTCCAAACCATGGCGGGGAAGGTCGAGATCGCGAATGATCTCCGGCCGCAGCAGCGAGACCACATAGGAGCACACCGAGAACTTGAATCCGGGGAAAACTTCTTCGGTGACGGCGGCGCCGCCGAGCACATGACGACGCTCCAGAACCAGGACTTTCTTGCCGGCGCGTGCCAGGTAAGCGGCAGTGGTGAGGCCGTTGTGACCTCCTCCGATGACGATCGCGTCGTATTTTGAACTGGACGGCATGACACTTTTCAATTCTCAGTCCGGGGATGGACTGCGTTTACGTTGCAAATATTGCAGGATTCTAACAGTTTCCGAAATGCTGCGAAGAGACCGGGCTCAGAGCCCGCTGGTAAGAACGGTCCAGGTAAGAATGACGCTCCAGGGTGATGTCATGGTTTGAACGATCCTGAACGAAATGCCATTCTATCGGGAAGTTTTGGTCTTGTCTGCAGGGATCGGAGACGGATTTCGATTTCGGGTGGAGCAGCGCTTCAGCGCTGCAGTACAAGGAGTGCCTGGTACGGCTTCAGCCGCTGCGGTACCTCAGGGGCTGAAGCCCAGTTCAAAAGAGCCGCCCTATGCAGGCCTGAAGGTCTGCTCCACCCGTTGACCGACTTTCCGCGTGATATAAGGCCGGACTACCGGGCTTCGTTGAACGCCAGTGGGAATAACCCAAACGCTATGACCGGCAGTCAACGAGAGACTATGTTGCATTGCCCTGCATTACCGCGCTGCTTATAATCCACCTGCGACGCTTTTCTTCCTAACGAAGAGGGAACACTTTGCCAGTCGGAACCGCATTTCACGACAGAACTTTTCCGCTTTGCCAGAGCCTGAACTACCGCGAGTGGTCGGGATACTATGCCGTCAGCGTTTATGAAGTGCATCATGAGCATGAGTACAACGCCATTCGCAATGCCGCCGCGCTCATCGATATCTCGCCACTCTACAAGTATCTGATTACAGGCAAAGACGCGACCAAGCTGGTGAACCGCATCATCACGCGCGATATCAGCAAGGTGAGAGTGGGCCAGGTCATTTACTGCTGCTGGTGCGACGAGCAGGGGCACGTGATCGACGACGGCACCATTACTCGCCTGGAAGAGAACAAGTATCGCTGGACGGCTGCCGATCCCAGCCTACGCTGGTTCCGGCAGAACGGCCTGAACATGGACGTTCAGGTCGAAGATATTTCCGAGCAGGTTGCCGCGCTGGCGTTGCAGGGTCCTACCTCGGGCAAGCTGCTTAAGGCGGTCACGGAAGCCGCCGACATTGCCAACCTCAAATATTTCCGCATGACGCGGGGCAAGATCGGCAATGTCTATGTGGACATCTCGCGCACCGGATATACCGGCGATCTCGGCTATGAAATCTGGGTCCCCTGGAACGACGCGGTGAAAGTCTGGGATGCGGTGGTGGAGAAGGGCAAACAATTCGACATTCATGCCGCCGGCATGCTGGCGCTCGACGTGGCCCGGGTCGAAGCCGGCTTGCTGCTCATCGAAGTGGACTACAGCAGCAGCAAAAAGGCGCTCATCGAGTCGCAGAAGTATTCGCCCTATGAGCTGGGCTTCGGGAAGATGGTCCACCTGGAGAAAGAGAATTTTATTGGCAAGGCTGCACTGGCGAAGCAGCAGAAGCAAGGTGTGCCGCGCCAGTTCGTGGGACTGGAAATCGATTGGCCCGAAGTTGAAGCGCGCTACGAGGAGTTCGGACTCACGCCGGCAGCGCCCAGCCAGGCTTCGCGGGTGGCGGTCCCCCTGTATCTGGGAGACAAGCAAGTAGGCAAGGCCACCACCACCACGTGGTCGCCGGTGTTGAAAAAGATGATCGCGCTGGCCAGCGTGGACACAGCGCACTCGCCAATCGGCACCAAACTGCAGATGGAAATCACGATCGAAGCCATGCGGCAGCAGGTGACGGCAAAGGTGGTGAAGATGCCGTTCTTCAATCCGGAGAGGAAGACGGCCGTGCCGGTGTGAAAAAGACTGTGTGGAGACAGGTCTTCGACCCGGCCTGACCGGTCAAAGACCCGGTCCCACTTGGCTGGTGGTTGCCGCTCTTTTCTTTCCCGCCCAATAAATCCATCCACCGCCGGCCAGCAGCGCCGCCGTCCCCCCAACGATTTTCAGCACGGCCAGCGGCTTGTTAGGATCGTCCGCCGGCGGCACCACCGACAGTAGAATCGTGGCCGTGGTCGCCAGCAGCCCAACCACGGAGATAAAAACCGCAACTGGCTTGCCTCCCGGAACCCGAATGACCGCAGGTCCTGCCTCTTCGCCCTGGAATTTGATCATGGCGGCGAACACATACAAGTAAGGGATGAAGTAAACGATGACCGTCATGCTGGCCAGAACGTCGTACGCGCCTTTGACGCTGGTCCCTGCCTGGCCCAGAAAAATGAACAGAATGCCCACCACATACTGCGTCAGTAGCGCGACCCACGGCGTTTTCCAGCGCGGATGCAACGCGCCGAACGCGGGCGGCAGGAAGCGGTCGATGCCCGCCACAAAAGGCAGTCGCGCCACCGCGGCCAGGTACGCCCCAGCTGCTCCCACATTGCTTAGTGCGATCAGAAAAGCGGCCAGCGGAAGAGTCCACGAATACCCGACCCGATCGACGGTTTTGGCGATTGCCTGCACCAGACCCTGAAGGTTGCTGACCTCGCCCGATGGCAGCGCCACCAGCACGCCCACGGTTCCAATGATGTAGCAGAAAGCTACGGTCAGTCCCGCGGTGAACACCGCCCACGGAATTGTGCGTCGGGGATTCTTGATCTCTCCGCCCAGGAAGGAGCCGGCTTCGCATCCTCCAAAGGCGAACACCAGCAGGGACCAGAAGATGATGTCCTTAAAGTGAATACTCGGCGTCATGGTGTGCAGAGTGAATGCGTTGGCCGAGCCGAATCTGTGAAAGGCGATTGCGCCCATCACGATCACGATTACTGCCGGAATCCACATGGCGAGCGCGCCCAGGTTGTGCAGCCACTTGCCTACATCTAAACCCACCACATTCATGGCTGTCGCCAGCGTCAAGGTGAGCAGCGAAAAGATAATGTAGAAGCTGGAATCGTTCGAGAAATGTCCCCAGGCACCCTGTCGCATGTAGATGACATTGCTAGCGGCGAAATAAAGCACTGCGGGGAAATACGGCAGGTTGCTGGTCCAGTAGGTCCACGCCGACATGAATCCGGAGAAGTCTCCAAACGCTTTCTTGCTCCAGACGTAAAGCCCACCCTCGTCGGGATGACGCGACGACATTTCTACAACCGAAAGCGCCAGTGGGATGTAGAAAACCAGCCACGCCCCCATCCAGATCACGATTGAACTGGGCCCGGCAGCGGCGGCGGTGGCGATCCACCGGAGGCTGATGCCGGTGACCACGTAGAACAGAACCAGATCGCGGAAGCCCATGACCCGCTTGGGCTGGTTGGGATTTTCTGCACTGGCGACAGCATCGCCTGAGGGCGGTTCCTCAAGATCACCTTGTCTGGTGGGATCTGGCAAATGGGTCTCGATTAAATCTCGCGGTGTCGATCAAATCAGTTGGCAGTAACCAGTTTTCAGTTCTCAGTTTTCCGACTCGTTCGTTTCCAGTACAGGTATCCTGGCACGCCGATCAGCACAATCACGGTGCCCCAGAAGGCTTCCGTAGGCCGGGTGATAATCGTGTTCAAGGTCCACGCCGTTCCCACCAGCACGTAAATTCCCGGCAGCCAGGGATACCCGGCGCAGCGGTAGGGACGCGGAATGTCGGGCCGCTTCCAGCGCAGCACAAACAGTCCGATCACGGTCAGGGTGTACGACAGCACCATGCCGTAGATGACGTAGGTATAAAGCTGGTCATAGCGCCCGCTTAACGCCAGAACCGCCGACCAGATTCCCAGTCCGATCAGGCCGAACGCGGGAGTGCGCCACTTGGGATGAATTTCCGCCATGCGTTCGAAGAACAAACCATCCTGCGCCATCGCCAGACAAACCCGCGCGCCCGACAGGATGCAGGTGGCGGCGGCGCTGAAGCAGGAAAGAGCGATGGTGGCGGAGAGCCAGACCGCGGCACGCGGAGAAAACAGGACGGTCGCGGCGGCGTGAGCGATGGTTTCGTGTTTGGCGATTTCACTCAATGGCATTGCGTAAACGTAGGTCACGTTCATGCCCATATAAATCAAGCCGACCACCAGGATGCCCAGGACCATCGCACGGGGCACGTTGCGGCGTGGATCTTTGACCTCGCCTGCTACCCAGGTTATGTAGACCCATCCGTCGTAGGCCCAGAAAACCGCAATCAGCCCCACACCCATGGCGGAAATAAATTGTCCGGGGCCCAGGCCCATGGTCAGACCGAGACCGTGTCCGCTGAAGTTGGTCCAATGGCCCTTGCCGATGGCAAATCCCAACACCACGAAGGCCGCCATGGCGCCAAACTTGGTATAGGTGGAAACGTTCTGCAGCAGTTTCCCCCACCGCAGCCCGACCACGTTGACGTAGGTAAGCAGGGCGATCAGGAGCAGGCCCACCAGATGAGCGCGAGTTAGAGTGATGCCGGCCGCGGAGAGCACCACATGCTCCTGCGAAATCACGGGAATAATCTGGCCCATGTAGGCGGCCGCAGCTACACAGAGAGCCGCGATGCTGCCGCCATTGGCCACGCTGAACAGCATCCAGCCGTAGAGAAACGCGGGCAGATCGCCATAAGCTTCGCGCAGGTAGACGTATTGTCCACCGGAGTCGGGAAACATGGAGCCAAGTTCAGCGAAGGCGACACAACCGAAAAGAGAGATCACTGCGCCCAGCACCCACACCAGCAGAAACAGCATGGGTTGCGGCAGTGGACCCGCAATATCTTTGGCGGTCAGAAAAATCGACGAGCCGATGATTCCGCTCGCCAGCAGCAACACGGAATCGAGCAACGAGAGGCCCCGAATCAAAGAGGGTTGCCCTTCCGATGAAGTGATCCTAGCCGACGGAGAGACGGACGGGGGTTCGGTCATTTATCCCATCCCAAGTTCGTCGGGGGATTCCAGCGGAGTGCCACAGCGGCGGCAGATGACGGCAGAGCAGTCTCCGCAAGTCAGCGGGTCGGTCACTTCCTGGCCGCACCGGGGACAGTAAAGTGGCTCGGGGTCAGGCTCCGGCTGCGGGGTTGGCGTCATGAAGATGGCAAATGTAGCATATCCTTCGAGGGAAAGGAGACGCATCTGCCCGACAAACCCCGAACTCCGGACGAAAATTTGCAATCGGAATTCAATCGCTGGGCGCTGGCGGGTGAAGGCGAGAAGATGGAGAACCATCATCTCGACATCACTGAGAAAACTCTGCGATTGATGGAGCTCCGCCCAGGCGAGCGCGTGCTGGATCTCGGTTGCGGATCCGGTTGGGCCACCCGCCTGCTCTCACGCCTGGTGGGCGACGGGCCTGAGGGCTTTGGTCAGGTGGTGGGCCTCGATGTTTCCGACGAGATGGTCCGGCAAGCCCGTGCCGCTTCCAAAGACTTCGAAAATATTTTGTACGTGTGGGGATCGGCCCAGCAGATTCCCTGGGAGGAAAATTTCTTCGATAAAGTCCTGTCCGTCGAATCGTTTTACTACTATGCGGACCAGGACCGGGCGCTTGCGGAGTTGTTCCGCGTCATGGCGCCGCATGGGCGCTTGTTCATCCTGATCAATTTGTACCGCGACAATCCTTACTCGCTGCAGTGGGTCGACAAGCTGAAAGTGCCGGTCCAGGTGCGCTCCGAGGAAGAATATGTCGAGCTCCTGCAGAAGCATGCGTTCGAAAAAGTCGAAGCCCGGCGCATTCCAGACGACACACCCACGCCGGATGACTATCAGACCAAGTCGTTCCACAGCCTGGACGATTTGCGCGCATTCAAAAAGATGGGGGCTCTGCTGCTGATGGCCTCGAAACCCGACTTGCGGACGCCGGCGCCGGCCTACACGATCTATTAGATTCTTTCTGGTCGTGTGGCCGCGGGCGACTCGCCCGCGGTTACGGAAATCAGGAGAGAGACGTTTAAGAGGCGGTCTCCGTCGATTTAAGTCAGATGAGTAGCGCTGCCTTTCGCGGGCGAGTCCGCGACCACACCAGCCCCGCTACTTCACCAGTCGGTTGTATTTCCTCAGCACCTCGCGCAGGCGATCATGGGGCAACCCGATGACTTCATAATCGTTGATACCCTTCATTGTCTTCGCCGCTACCATGGCATTGACTACGGCTTCCTCGGTGGCCTGCACCGTGGCCAGAAAAATCGGGTTCAGTCGCTGGTTGGGGAGCATGGCGATTTGGCGCACGCCCTTCCCGTCAGCGGCTCCAGGGTTGGCGGTTGAGAAAGCGATAAAAATGTCTCCCGACCCATCTCCCGAAAAACTTCCATCTCTGCCCAGACCGAGCGATACCCGGCGGGCCACGCGCTTCAGTTGAGTTGGAATCAACGGCGCATCGGTTGCGACCACGACGATGATGGAGCCGACGTCGTCATTGCGGACGGTGTGTTCGCCGATCTCGCGGCCTACCGGGACTCCGGCGATGCGCAACTGGCTGCGCAATCCGTAGTTGCATTGCACCAGCACGCCTACCGTGTAGCCGCCATATTTTGCATCGAGCACGCGGGAGGATGTCCCGATTCCGCCCTTGAACTCGTTGCAGATCATGCCCGTGCCACCGCCCACGCTGCCTTCTTCCACCGGACCGCTCTTGGCGGTATCGAGAGCGTGAAACACATGTTCCGGCTTGACGTGAAATCCGTTGACGTCATTCAATTCGCCGTCCCAGGTCTCGGCCACTACCGGCAGGGACCACCAGTAGCCTTCCTGGTCCGGAGGGGCATGTTGCACCCGCCAGGCGATGACCGCATCGCGCACCACGCCCACGCTGTGGGTATTTGTGATCATCACCGGGCCATCCAGAAAGCCGGAATCTTCGACCCAGGTGGTTCCGGTCATCTCGCCGTTGCCGTTCAGCGTGAACCACCCGGCGAAAACTGAATCCTTGAAATTGTGTCCCCGGGGAAGAATGGCGGTTACTCCGGTCCGCACCGGGCCCACGCCGACTTTGAGCGGGCCGCTGCCGGAAATCAGCGTGGTATACCCGACCTCGACACCTGCCACGTCGGTGATGGCGTTGAGCGGGCCAGGGGTGCCGTCGAATGGAACTCCGAGGTCCCGGGCGCGAGCTTCGGTCTGGGCCGCGGCAGTCGCGAACAGCAAAGAAAAAATCAGAGCTGCGAGCAATGCTCCGCCTGCTTTTCGCATCAAAGTCCTCCGTGGTAAGTTTGGCAGTATAGGGTATCCGGCATCGGCCTCGGGTACAATTCGGTCAAGGCGGAGGGTGGCATGGAAAACTGGAAGGTGGCGCTGGTGAGTGGCGCAGCGGGCGCGGGCACGGCCATGTTTCTGAAGAGAAAGTGGACCGCGGGAATCATTCTGGCGGGCGTCGGAGTGGCCACGCTGGCTTCGGAATATCCGGAGATGTTCGCCGAAGTTCGCAACAGGCTGCCCGATTTTATCGAGCGCGGCAACAATTTTCTTGAGGTTGCCACCCGGGTGGGAGATCGGTTAGCGGAAGCTGCGGACAATCGGAACAGTTCCTGGTATGAATCGCTGTTGAGCAGTTAATGCCTGCGGGATGGAATCCGCCGAGGGGCAGGACGCCGGTTCTGCCAGGTTCGATTATTCGATGCCCAGGGTTTTGCGGGCGTCGGGGCTGAGCCTCTCCGGAGTCCACGGCGGAGTCCAAACTACGTTGACGGTGGCATTGCGCACGCCGGGCATTTGCTCCACCCGGGCTTTGACCTGTTCTCCGATCATGACGTGCGAAGGGCAGCCCTGGGCGGTCAGCGTCATTTCCACGGTGACGTCCTGTTTCTCTTCCGGCGCGGGCTCAAAACGCACGCCGTAAATCAGTCCCAGATCGACGATATTGACCGGAATTTCCGGGTCGTAGCACTGTTTCAAGGCGCTTAGAACTTCGTCCTCGGTGAGAGCAGCCATGGATTCTCCTCAGATCGGGCACTCCCTGGGCGAGTGCAGTAATCGCCCTCATATTTTACACGTCCCGGCGCGTTCAAGGTTCGGACGCGCCACCGGGGAGGTCGTGCCATGACCTCGGAAATCAGGCGAAGAATCCAGTTGCTGCTGGTGGTCGCGATTGCTGCGGCCGGGCTTCGTGCCGGATATGTCGTCTATCAGCGTCGCTCCGACGCCGCCAGTCAAACCCGGCAGAAGGCGCCGCCGCTGAATCCCGATTACTACGTGATTCCCAAGAAGCTCTATCCATACGATTTGAAATCGGCGAAACAGCTGACCCAGCAGCCGGTCTGGGTCCGGGAAGGCTATCGCTTCACCTATTACCCCTACGACCGGGCACGCCACCACGCTGATTTTTCTCACGAGGCAGGCCTGCTTTTACCCATCCAGAAGCTGGAGATCGAAGATGTGGTTACCGACACCACGCCTCACTCCGCGCATGTGCAACAGGTGATGGCGGTGTTCGAAGTTGACGGCAAGGCCTATGCCGTTCCCATCGGCTCACACACCGGAGACAGCTACCAGATCTACTCCGACGAAATGTTCTTCATCCAGGATCCGCATGATTTGTACAAACACTGGCCTGCCGACGTCTGGCAGTCCATCGAACAACACCAGATCAAGCCCGGGATGAACGAGTTTCAGGCGTATTTTTCGATCGGGATGGGAGTTCCCGAGCGGTCCAGCGATCCTGCGGTGAAGACGGTGCACTATCCCAACGGGGGCAAGCCGGTGACCATTACGTTCCGGGATGGCAAAGCAGCCGAAATCAGCGGAGGATAGCGCAGGGGATTTCAGGTTTACGACTTCAGACTACAGATTTTCCGCTCCCGCTCGAAGGCGATTCCAGAGTTTTCAATCTGAAATCTGAATTTCTCATTTCAACACCGGCGATTTCTCGGTTGCCGGGCCTTGATCGTCGCCGTGGATCTGACCGTCTTCGTCGGCATAGAACGAGCGGTGCTCCGCGTCGAGTTGCTTGGGGGCGAGGGTCAACTCGAAGCCATCTTTTTTCGACCGAAAGCCGACTGAGTAATCGCCGCGATCCGGGCTTACCATGCGCCGGGTAAACGATCCGGTGTGCACCAGCTGGGCCAGCGATGTGGCGTACTTGTCATTCTTTTTCTTGTAGAGCTTCTGGGCCCGCAGTACGGTACGCATGTATCCCAGGGCCGCGGCTTCCGAGTCCGAGCGCGCCGGGTCGCCCTTGAATTTGGGAGTGTATGTGGTCTGCGCCCCAGCTGCCAGGCAGGTCATAAGCGCGATTGCCGCGACCCACCGAATATGTCGTTTCACCAGTCTGCCTCGTCGTCTCAGGAGTGGTTGCCGGTCTTCATTTTAGATGCTTTTCCACGTTACCGGCGTAATCGTGATCGCGCAGTCCAATGTTCTCATCGTAGTTAAATGCAGCTATGCTATTCCAGCTCTTAGAATAAAGCAGGCAACTCTATCAAACAGGAAACCCTATGAAGGCTGCAACCGCCATGAAGGCTTCACCAATAAAAAAACCGGTCATCCGTCTGGCTGTGGTGGAGAGCGATCCGCTGCGTTTCGTTGGATTTCGGGCCCTGTTTGACTCAGAGACGGACTTCGAACTCATCGCGGCGTCTTTACCCGACATTGGAACTCTGCCGAACATCGATCTGGTGCTGCTGGGGAACCGGAACGGGCAGAACCTGTTCGATCTGATGGCCAGCCTCAAAGCCAGCCGGCCTGACCTGCGCATCATTGTGACAGGTTCGGGCATGGACGAGGAAACCATTTTGAAAGCCATCGCGTCAGGCGCCAAAGGCTATGTCGATGAAGCCGCATCACCCCACGAGTTTGTGCAAGCCATCCGAATCGTAAACCAGGGATCGGTGTGGGCGCCACGGCGGGTGCTCTCCCTGTTCATCGAGCGCGTGAGCTCAGCCCCAGGCCGCATCTTTCCGGCGGGCCGCGTGACCTTTACCGACCGGGAGAAGGAAGTGCTGGAAATGCTGGTTGCGGGCCGCTCCAACAAGGAAATCGGCTCTGCTCTGGGCATCGAGGAACGGACGGTCAAGGCCCACGTGGCCAAGCTGATGCGCAAAGTAGGAGTGCAGAACCGGATCGCGCTTTCGGTGCACGCGATTACGCACTCGCTGGTTACCGCAAAGTAGGGCAATTTTTTGTGGGTTGTGAGCAGGTTACCTTAGGACAGTGACCAGGGTAATCTTGCCGCTTTAATCGCCCGCACGCATACTCGCTTCACCTACCACAGAACCTGGGAGACGGGGTTGGAAGCGGAGATTTAGGGTCACCGCTACCAGCCCCGATTTTTTTACCCCTCCGGCAGAATCCCGTCACCAGAAGTTTTTGCGTTCTTTGCGGCCTTTCTTGGCGAACTTTGCGGTCCGGCTTTTTATCTTTGCTGCCAATCAAGCAAAATCCTGACCGCCAACCCTCCAAGCAATCCGCAAAAGTTCGCCAAGCAGGGGAACCTGCTGCGCTCCTCTCTTCCGTCACGAAATCCGTTAGAATCCGTATAACGAGTTGGAAATAAACTCTATCCAAGTCCAGAAAGTAAGGAAGAAATGAAAAAACTGCTGCTTCTTTGCGTAGTAGCGTGCCTGACTGTGCCCATGTTCGCCAAGGATGAAGAAGACCAGAACAAGGCGGAAGATCGCATTAAAGCTGCCAGCACGGTGCTGGAAGAGATCGAATCCGCTCCCGACCAGGGCATTCCGGAGGAGGTCCTGGGATCGGCTGAATGCGTGGCCGTGGTGCCTACCATGCTCAAAGGCGGATTCATCGTAGGGGCCCGTTACGGGCGGGGGGTGGCAAGCTGCCGGACTCCGAAGGGTTGGAGCGCACCGGCATTCTTTACCATCAAGGGCGGCAGCTTCGGGCTGCAAATCGGCGCCCAGGCGGTCGACCTAGTCATGCTCATCATGAACGATAATGGCATGAAGAACCTGTTGAACAGCCAGTTCAAGCTGGGGGCCGATGCCAGCGTGGCTGCCGGACCGGTAGGGCGGCATGCTGCCGCGGACACGGACTGGAAACTGAAGGCTCAGGTGTTGAGCTATTCGCGGGCCCGGGGCCTGTTCGCCGGACTGGAACTGAGCGGTGCGGTCATCGATCAGGATAAAGACGCTACCCGCGAGTTCTACGGCCGCATGGTCCCGTTCAAGACTTCGCTCACCGGTACCATCGATGCTCCTCAGAATGCATATCCGTTCCTGAACACGCTGGCGAAGTGGGCCAAGACCGCGGCCAGCAAATAAGCCAGTCCCATGTAGGCGCGCGCGCCCGCGCTCGTGCGG
>JBOGLC010000103.1:0-57676 GCA_050746005.1 Terriglobales bacterium | reverse complement strand
ACCATGAACGATCGCGAGCAGGCGTGGTGTTTACTAACTGAGTTCACCCAGTCGGAAAGTTTGCGCAAGCATGGACTGGCAGTCGAGGCCTGCATGCGCGCTTATGCCCGCAAATCTCATCCCGGCTCGGCCCCTGAAGAAGAGTTGTGGGGAGTGGTGGGACTGCTGCACGATTTCGATTACGAGAAGTATCCCAGCCTGGACGACCATCCCTACAAGGGCAACGAGATTCTGAAGGAGCGCGGCTATTCGGATGAAATCCGCCGCGCCATCATGTCGCACGCCGAATATTCCGGCGTGACCCGGGACTCGCTCATGGAGAAAGCGCTCTTTGCCTGCGACGAACTGGCAGGATTCATTACCGCGTGCGCCCTGGTGAAGCCGGGAAAATCGTTGACGGAGGTCGACGCGAAGTCAGTCAGAAGGAAGATGAAGGATAAAGCCTTCGCCCGTGGCGTGAAGCGCGACGACGTCACAAACGGCGCCGCAGATCTAGGCGTCGACTTGGAAGAGCACATCGCGTTCTGCATTGAAGCCCTGAAGGGGATTGCAGACAAGCTGGGACTGGACGGCACCGCCGCCAAAATGTAGGCGCGAGCGCCCGGTCGTGCAGGAGTCACCACAAACCACGCGAGGACAGCAGCTCTGCGCCGTCGGAAGGGCGAAACGCCGGCGCAATCTATCGAGGCCCTACCGCAGCGCCTCCGCCACCTTCCCGCTGGCAATCAACTCCGCGATACGGGCAAAATCCTGATACATCACTCGATCTTTCTCCATAGTCGGCGAAACGGAACGAATCGCAGCCTGCGCCGCCTGTCCTCGCTTCGAAGTTTTGAGGGGAGCCAGGAAATCCAGCGCCTGAGCGGCGGCCATGGCTTCGATAGCCATAGCATTGCGGGAATTCTCCACAATTCTCTTCAGCTTGATGGCCGCGGTCATGCCCATCGACACGTAATCTTCCTTGTTGCCGGAAGTGGTAATCGAATCCACCGAAGCAGGATGCGCCAGCACCTTGTTCTCGCTGACCAGCGATGCCGCGGCGACCTGCGCCATCATGAATCCGGAATTCAGCCCTGCGCCGGGAGCCAGAAAGGGAGGCAGACCTTCATTTAGCGCAGGGTTGACCAGGCGCTCCAATCTTCGTTCGGAGATGCCCGCCAATGCGCTCAGAGCAATGCCCAGGAAATCCAGGACGAAGGCCAGGGGCTGGCCGTGAAAATTTCCGCCGGAGATGACATCGGCCTCCCCAGCGTTCTTCATGAAGACCAGGGGATTGTCCACCGCCGAGTTGACTTCGATCTCCATGACCTCGCGGCAGTGGGCCAGGGTATCGCGCACCGCGCCGTGCACCTGCGGCATGCAGCGCAGGGAATAAGCGTCCTGCACCCGGTCGCAATCGCGGTGCGAGTCGCGCAGCGCGCTGCCCTCCAGCATCTTGCGGAGGTTGGCCGCAGCCCTGAGTTGACCGTTGTGGGGACGAGCCTGGTGAATGCGTTCGTCGAAGGCCACGTCGGTGCCGCGCAAGGCGTCGAGAGAAAGCGCGCCGATCACGTCGGCCGTATCGGCCAGGATCTCGGCTGCCAGCAGCGCCAGGATTCCCACCGCCAGCATCGCCTGGGTGCCATTGATCAGTGAGACAGCTTCTTTGGCCTCGAGAACCAGCGGCTTGATCTGAGCGCGCCGCATGGCGTCGGCAGCGGGAATTCGCGCGCCGTTGTCGTCGAGACACTCCCCTTCGCCAATCAGGGCCAGGGCCAGGTGCGCCAGGGGAGCGAGATCGCCGCTGGCTCCCACGCTGCCTTGCGAGGGCACCATCGGGGTCACGCCCCGGTTCAGCATCTCGCAAATCGTATCGATAACGGCCGCGCGCACCCCGGAATGGCCCTTGGAAAGCGAATTCGCCCGCAGCAACATCATGGCCCGAGTTTCAGCAGCGGAGAGGGGTTCGCCCACGCCCGCGGCATGGGAGCGCACCAGATTGAGCTGCAACTCGCGGATCTGGTCGCCGGCTATGCGCACGTCGGCCAGTTTGCCCACACCGGTGGTAATGGCGTAGGAAACACGATTTTCAGCGACCAGCGCGTCCACCACTGCGCGAGCGCGGCCGACGGCTTCACGGGCGTCGGCATCGAGGAGAGTAGAACGGCGTTCGACCGCGACTTCGCGGACCGCTTCGAGCGTGAGGTCGTTGCCGTTGATGTGCAGGGCTTTCACAATGCGAGTTTCCAGTTTTCGGCTGGCAAATACTCTACTTCCCTATCGCGTCGCGGAACGCTTTCAGATACCTTTCCGGCAGCGCCGCGGGCTTCATCTTTGAGTCGAGGATCATATGCATGGTCTCGCCCTCGGCCAGCACTTCGCCATCGTTGGCCCGCAGCAGCTCGTAACCAAAGTGAATGATGGACTCGCGGACGTTCCGCAGATGGGTGCGAACCACGATTTCGTCGTCGTAACGTGCCGGCGCCTTATAGCGGCAGCGCGCGTCCACCACGGGAATAAAGCATCCGTGATCCCGCTCCAGGTCCCGATAAGAGAAACCCAGCTGGCGCATGAGATCGACCCGCCCGATTTCGAACCAGATGAAATGATTAGCGTGGTAGACGACTCCCATCTGATCGGTCTCCGCGTATCGCACGCGCAGCCGGCTCTCCGAGACCACGCCGTTGCCGGTTCGCGCGCTCCCCTGCTGCGGGTTCACCGGCCGCTCCAGCGCGGTTTGCGTTTCTCCAGAAACGACGTGACGCCTTCGCGAAAATCGGCGGTGGCGCGGATGCGCGCATTGTCTTCAACCGCTGCGGCGATCTGGCGATCGAGCGGACCGGAGATGAATCCGTTAATCAGGCGCTTGGTGGCCCGCACCGACGACGGACTGTTCTCCATAAGTTGCGACGCCAACTCCCGCGCCCGCGCCATCAGACGCGACGGTTCCACCACTTCGTTGACCAGGCCAAGGGAGCGTGCCTCCGCTGCGTCAAATAATCTTCCCGTCAGCAGCAGATCGCGAGCGACCTTGTGTCCCACCTGCCAGACCAAGATGGAAGAAACAATGGCAGGCACGAATCCGATGCGGACTTCGGTATAGCCGAACTTGGCTTCGGGCACCGCCAGCGTGAAATCGCACATAGTGGCGAATCCCGTGCCCCCGGCAATGGCGGCGCCGTTCACCGCTGCAATGGTAGGCAGGGGGAAGTCGTAAATGCGACGGAAGATACGAGCTATGCGCGACGAGTCCTGCAGGTTCTCATCGGGAGTTTTGCCCAGCAGGGACTTCAGTTCGTCGAGGTCCATGCCCGCGCAAAAAGCTTTGCCCGCGCCCGTCAGGATCACAACCTGAGCCGGTGATCGCTCGATTTCATCCAAAGCCGCCAGCAGTTCGTCCACCAGCGCCCGGCTGATGGCGTTGCGCTTCTCCGGACGGTTGAGCGTAACCGTGGCAACCCCGGAATCGAAGGCCAGCTGAATCGTTCTATATTCCATTATTCGCAACTCAATCGGCCGCCGCCGACTCCGTATACCGGGCGCCCAGCTCCGCGGTGATGCGCAGCAACACATCGAGCGATTTCAGCGACGGCAGTTCCGCTCCTCTTTCTTGCAGCGTTTCCACCACTTTTTCGGTCGCGATATTTCCCACCAGGGCATCCTGTGCGAAGGGGCATCCGCCAAGCCCGCCCAGGGCCGAGTCGAAGCGGCGACAACCCGCATCATACGCGGCAAGAACCTTCTCGACCGCCTGATCGGGACGGCTATGCAGATGCACACCGATCTCCAGATAGTCGAACTTTGAATTCACCGCAGAAAACAGCTCGCGAATCTGGGCCGGCCCCGCCAGTCCCACCGTATCAGCCAGCGAAATGGTGCGAACGCCGAGCGATTCGAGCAGATCCACAGCATCCACCACTTCGCCCACATTCCACGGATCACCGTAAGGATTGCCAAAGGCCATCGAGATGTAGACCACGGTATCGAGTCCCGCCGGTTCGGCTGTGTTCTTGATCTTTTCCAGTTCTTCGATCGCTTCTTCCAGCGTCTGCCGCTGGTTGTTGCCGAGAAAAGTCGGCGAAACCGAGTAGGGGAAGCCCAGTGTGCGCACCGCCTCAGTGGCAATCGCCCGCTGGGCGCCTTTTTCGTTGACCACGATGCCGATGATCTCCACATCATCGGGCGGATCAAGCTCTTTCAGCACTTCTTCGGAATCAGCCATCTGCGGAACCGCTTTGGGCGAGACGAACGAAACTGCATCGATCTGCTTGAACCCTGCGCTGATCAGCGCCTTTAGATAGTCGGTCTTGATGTACGGCGGAATCTGTCCTTTCAGCCCCTGCCAGGCATCGCGCGGACATTCGACGAGTTTTACGGAATTGGACATCAAAAAATCAGACACGGATCTTCACGGATTCTCGCGGATAAATCTTTAATTCATATTGATCAGTGTTGATCCGTGAAATCCGTTGCGCCTCTATTTTTCATGTTTGCAGCACTCCGACTTTAAACTCGGCCACATCCGGGTTCAGCGCGGCAGCTTCAAGGGCCTGCGTGATGGCATCGCGGGTCTCGACCGGATCGATGATCTTGTCGATCCACAACCGGGCGGCGCCGTAGCGTGGATCGGTCTGTTCGTCGTAGGTCCGCTTCACCGAGTCGAAAAGCTCCTTGCGTTCTTCCTCGCTCAGCTTCTTGCCGCTGCGTTCGAGTTGCTTGATCTTGATTTCCACCAGCGTGCCCGCGGCGGAATCGCCGCTCATCACCGCATAACGCGCAGTCGGCCAGGCGAAGACGAAACGCGGATCGTAAGCTTTACCGCACATGGCATAGTGTCCGGCGCCGAACGAACCTCCTACGATCACCGTGATCTTGGGGACCACCGAGTTGGACACGGCATTCACCAGCTTGGCTCCCGCTTTGATGATTCCGCTCCATTCCGCATCGCGTCCCACCATGAATCCGTTGACATCGTGAAAGAAAACCAGCGGGATGAGGTTCTGGTTGCAGTCCATGATGAAGCGAGCGGCCTTTTCCGCCGATTCGGTATAGATGACGCCGCCGAATTCCAGTCGCTTGCGACCTTCGTGGTCGGTCTGCTGCGCGTGCAGTTTCTGGTTGGCCACAATACCGACCGCGAAGCCCCCAATGCGCGCGTAGCCGCAGAGGATGGTCTTACCGTATTCCGCCTTGTACTCGTCGAAGAGGCTGCCGTCCACGACGCGGGCGAGAATTTCTTTGGTGTCATAAGGACGCGCCGGCGACGAATCGTAAATGCCGTAGATTTCCTCCGCCGCCAGGGCGGGCGGCTGCGGCTTCCTGCGGTCCCAGGGCGACTGCCGGCGGTATCCCCACTTCTCGATGATGGCGCGGATGCGCGCCAGGCAAGCTTCGTCGTTGGGCTCGCGAAAATCCACGGTGCCGCTGATGGCCGAGTGCATGGCGGCTCCGCCCAGTTCGTCGGCGGAAATTTTCTGGCCAATGGCGGCCTGCACCAGCGCCGGTCCGGCCAGTAAAAGTCCGCTGCCGTCGGTCATGAGCACGTGATCGCACATCACCGGCAGGTAGCCGCCGCCCGCGACGCACATTCCCATGATGGCGGCAATCTGCGAAATCCCCATCGCCGACATCACCGCATTGTTGCGAAACACGCGGCCGAAGTCGTCGGTGTCGGGAAACACATCCTCCTGCAGCGGTAGAAACACTCCCGCGGAGTCCATCAGGTAAACGGTCGGGACACGATTTTCTATCGCCATGTTCTGAGCGCGAATCACCTTCTTCGCGGTCATGGGGAAGAACGCCCCCGCTTTCACGGTGGCATCGTTGGCAATAATCATCACCAGCCGGGTTTGTATGCGAGCCAATCCCGTAATGACCCCGCCGGCGGGTGCGCCGCCCCATTCCTCGTACATGCCGTAGGCGGTGTAGGCGCCCAATTCGAAAAAGGTTCCGGGATCCACCAGCAGATTGATGCGCTCGCGCGCGGTGAGCCGTCCCTTGTTGTGCTGGCTCTCAATCGCTTTCGGGCCGCCGCCTTCGCGGATTTTCTCTTCTTCGTTTCGCACCTGCGAAACCAGGTCGGCCAGGAAGCGCATGTTGGCTTCAAAGCGCGCTGAGGTGGGATCAATCCGCGACTCGAGAACGGTAGAGCTCGACGGCGTTCCGGGATCAATGCGTTCATTCATGAGTGGCGAGACTGGAAGAAGTTACGGTATATCAGCGGAGCAGCAGGGCGCAAACTGCGGCCTTTCGCTGGTCTGGCGCAATATGTACAAGTCCTATGTTGGCGTCATCCTGAGGGACTTCAGTCCCGAAGGATCTCGAGCATATCGACAGTGATGTCACTTCACGCCGGATCCTTCACGGCTTAGGCCGTTCAGGCGCGCTCGAATTTTCGAATCGCACACTCCTTTCGTCCTCGAAGGAGATGAAGAATCGATTTCAGATTGAAGATTGCCGCTTTAGATTAAGAACCGCGTAACACCCTTGCCCTGCTTAACTGAGCTTCTCCAGCCATCGTTCCAGCCGGCATCCGTCTTCCTCGAGCAGGAAGCTCCCGGTTCCAAAACACTCTCCAAAAATGCGATGCGACTCCGGATCGCGCGCGGCTCGCGTGATCCATTGCTTGCCCACCTGGTATTGGCTGGCAGTGAACCATTTCTGCGGCAGCACCTCGACCAGCCCGGCATGCGGGTATACCACATAGAGCGCAAACGCCGGGTCATCCGGGCCCTTGGCCGGGTAACTGGTCGGAATCACCAGTTCGTCCACCGTTTGCAACTCGGACGGTACTTCGACCTTCTGCATGCCGGGCGCGAGGCCGAGTGAGACTTCAAATTCGGCGATGGGGGCTGCGGCCGAGTACATGCGCTCACTTGAAGCCTTGAACCAGCCGGCAATTTCGGACAGATCGAAAGTCTTGAGCTGGTCGGGATCGAAGCAATTGATGCGAATACTCCGGCCTTCCGGACACCATATTCCCAGGTGAGAGGGCGGCACGAAAAACGGCCGGCAATACGTATTCAAGGCGAGACGCGGCTTGTCAGGTTCCTGCGCCAGGCCCAGCGTGATCAGATAGCCCAGCGGTCCCTCGCTGCCGTGATGGGTCCAGGCGAAACGCTGGCTGGAAACGGAATTGAAAGCCGGAAAAGTCTTCCAGTACCAGGGAGTGGGCCCGATCGTACGCTGAAGGATCTCTTTGAGGCGCGAGGTGTTGATTTCGACCATCAATATCACGTGGCCGTGGGCACGCCGCGTGGCTTAACGTTGGCATGTATGAACTGGACGATGTCACCCATCGACGTGCCGGGCTGAAAGATGGCAGCTACACCGGCCTTTTTGAGATTTTCTACATCCTGGTTAGGGATGATGCCGCCCACCACCACCAGCACGTCGTCCATCTTGTTCTTCTTGAGCAGGTCCATCACGCGCGGAACAATGGCATTGTGGGCGCCGGAAAGAATTGAGAGTCCAATGACGTGAACGTCTTCCTGCAGCGCCGCGTTGACGATCATCTCCGGGGTTTGCCGCAGCCCGGTGTAGATGACTTCCATGCCGGCGTCGCGCAAAGCGCGGGCGATCACCTTGGCTCCGCGATCGTGCCCGTCCAGACCGGGCTTGGCCACCAGCACGCGGATCTTCAAGTCAGCCATCGCCTCCATTTAACCACAGGGGGCGCGCGGTCGCACAAGTAAGGAGACCCAGAGGCAGTGGGACGTTTGCCCGTCGCCGTATAATGCCGGCGTGAGCAACTTCCCACGCAGCTTCGTCTGCCCGGATTGCGAATCCATCGCTACCGAGATGCAAAACGCCTGGAAGTCTGACCTTGAAGAGTTGCGGGCTCGTCTGGAAGATGTCGCGATTTCGTCTGGCCGCGATCCTCGAAAAATAGGCCTCGGCTGGATATTCTCGATGGCGAAGATGCCGGACGACGAAGTGCAGGCATCGCTGGGGCTGCATTACCCGCGGGTTGCGGAGACCCGCCGAAGGAAGCAGGCGCATGAGAGCACAACCGGACATTCGTGTTTCGAATGGTCATTGGGAATCAACCCTTATAAAGGATTGGCTTCCAGGTAGGGCTTTTCGGGACTGATTGACCGGAAACCCGGATCTCAGTTCTCAGGTCGCAGTTCTCAGTCTGGCTCGTCTCTCAATAATTCTGTCGAATCGCCTACAGCGTTTTTATATCCAGGCTGCGCCATAAATACCAGCAGGCCACCGAGCGATACGGTTCCCACGACTTCGCAATCTTTGCCATCACCTCGGGCTTAGGCATTTTGCGTTTCTTGTAATGCTTCTTGATAGCCATTTGAATGCCGTAATCGCCGGTGGGCAGCACGTTGGGACGCCGCAGCGTGAACATCAGGAACATGTGCGCGGTCCACACGCCGACCCCTTTGACCTGGGTCAGGTGTTTGATGACTTCGTCGTCGGTCATGTCGGGAAGGCGAGTGAAGTCGAGTTCGCCGCGGGCCGCGCGTCCCGCCATGTCTTTCAGATATGACGCTTTCTGTTTGGACAGCCCTACCGAGCGCAACTGCGCATCCGTCAGCTTGAGGATTCCCTCCGGCGTAACCGGTTCTCCGGCCAGAGCTGCGAAACGTTTGAAGATGGTGACTGCCGCTTTGCCATTCAGTTGCTGGTAGACAATGGCCTCGGCCAGACTGTGAAATTCCGGTGGACCAAACTCCATGCGGTACGGCCCGACCAGTTCGATAATGGCGGAGAGTACGGGATCGGACTTCTTAAGATGATTGATCGCTTTGCGCATGCAAATATTTGACGGCCATCAATTTTTGCCAGATCAGGAAAGATATTGCAGGGTCTGGCGGATCAGCTCCGCCGTTCCCCGGTAAGGGTCGCCGGCGTCGTCCCATTCCATGGAGCAGTAGCCTTTGTATCCATGCTGTTTCATAACACCGAACGTCTTCGCCATATCCACGTGCACCGTGATCCCCTTGCGGTTGGTTTCGGACGACTTCACGTGGCAGATGCAGTAAGCATGGCCGAACATGGCATCAATGCCGCGGTAGGCGTAGGCAGGATCTTTTGCGGCCAGGGTGTTGCCAAAATCAGGCAGCGTATGCAGCCACGGACTGTTCACTTTCCCGACCAGCGCCACCAGAAAAAACGGATCTTCGCTGACCGGGTTGTCGTTCTCGAGCGTGACTACGATGTTTTTTGTCGCGGCGTAGCCGGCCACCCGCGTCAGGCTTTCAGCCGCGCGATCAAGGTCCGGCTTCGAATCTTTTGCCTGAGGAATGTTGGTGCGAATGCTGGGCGAGCCGATGGCTACGGCGTTATCCACCCATCTTTTGCTGAAGGCAATGGCCTGCTCGCGCTCGGAGCGCTCGGTTGAGTAGGGGCTGTGTTCGCCATCGACAGCGATATTCGCGACCGCTCCCCGCGCCTTTTCCACAGCAGCGCGAAACTGCTCGAGATATTTCGCATCGGTCGAAGGAAAGTGTCCGGTCCAGGGCTCGATCTTGTTGACCTCGAACTTTTCAATGACGTGGGCGGCAAAGTCTTTCAAGTCCATGGGCCTCGCCGCTTTGCTCTCCTTTCCAGCGATGAACTCCCGGAAAGGATAGGAGGCGACCGCAATGCGCTCCCGCGGTTGCGAAGGAAACTCGATGCTGGGGACAGAACCGGCGTGGGCCCAGGCGGGGCTGAGCCACACTCCGGCTGCGGTGGTCGCGCACTGCCGCAGAAAGCGCCTTCGCGTGGTCGTCAGCAAGCGCAACAGTTTAACAGATGGGCTCGCAGGCCCTGGATTCGGTTCGGAAGTTTGTGTTTAACTCGATGAGGTTCACATCTCTACAGCCCAGAGTTAAGGAACACTCGTCCCGGTCCGAAAAGGCTCTCATGATCACCATCGTTTCCGGCTTACCCCGTTCCGGCACCTCACTCATGATGCAGATGCTGGCGGCGGGCGGCATGCCCATTCTCTCTGACGGTGAACGCCGGGCGGACGTCGACAACCCGCGCGGGTATCTGGAATGGGAACGCGTCAAACAACTTCCCAAAGATCCTGCCTCGATTGCCGAAGCGGAAGGCAAGGCGGTAAAAGTGATCTCGCAGCTTCTGCTCTCCCTTCCTCCGCAGCACGAGTACCGGGTCATCTTCATGCAGCGGCCTCTGCCCGAAGTCATGGCGTCACAGGACGAGATGCTGCGCCGGCGGGGGAATTTCGATCCCGGTGAAGACAATTCCGTGGTGACGCGGGCGTTTCAGGACCACCTGTCCGATGTCTACGCCTGGCTCAACGGCAAACCTCACGTGAAGGTGAGCCGGGTGCAATACCATGATTTGTTACGTGCGCCAAAAGAAACGGCGGGGGGTGTAGCGAAGTTCCTGGAAGTCCCGCTGGACGTGGAAGCCATGGCCCAACAGGTCGACGGGAGTTTGTACCGGCAGCGCCGCAAGTAGGCCTCTGTGGCGCAGGCGCTCGCGAAATCAGGTCTTGCCCGCCGGCAACTGAAAACCGATCTTGCGCTTCGATGGTCCCTCGGGAACCATAAGCTCCTTGATGGCGTCGATGATGTCCTGAATCGCGGTGTCATGGGTTTCCAGACGGCGATCCAACTCGTTGATCTTGGCGGCGAGCTGGCGGTTCTTGGCCAGCATTTCGCGCATGCGAACGAAGGCGCGGACCACGAAAACACTCATCTCCACGGCCAGCTTGGAGTTGAGCACCGTGGCAGCCATGATCGCTCCGTGCTCGGTGAAGGCGTAGGGCGGATAGCGGCGGCCTCCGCGGCCCTTCTTTGAGGTTGCAATTTGCAACCTCAAAGATGCGTGCTCTTTGGCTGTAAGTTGAAACATGAAATCAGCGGGAAAGCGGTCCTGATTGCGATTGATTTGCTGGTTCAAGCGTTTGACCGGGACACCGTAAAGCTCAGCGAGATCGCTGTCGAGAATGACCTTCTGATGGCGGAGGATCAAGATGCGTGATTCCACTGATGGGGCGAGCTCTGCTGGCCGTTTTCGCATGGGGCTACTGGCAGTATAGCGGCTGGTTTGAGGTCCCAATTTGTGACCTCAACCAATTCCAGCGGTGATGTCGAAATTGCAGACGTAATTCCGGACCCTGCCACTGCCGCACCAGCGAGACGCTCGCGCGCCCACCCTTCTAGGTGACACTCACTTCCGTGTAGGTCCCGTACACCTGGCGAAGCGCCTCGCAGATTTCGCCCACCGTGGCATAGGCTCGCACCGCGTCCACGATGTAGGGGATGGTATTCGCCGAAGAGATATCTCCATTCGCGGACGATCGCGGTTCCTGGGCCGCCGCTTTCTTCAAGACTTCCAAACGCCGCTGCACGTCTTCGTTCGACCGGCGTGCTCGTAAGGCTTTCAGCTTCGCCGATTGGCGCCGGGCGACACTTTCATCGATATACAGCGTGTGCGGCGGTTCTTCCTCGATCACGAATTCATTAGCGCCCACAATAATCTTTTCTTTGGCCTCGGCGGCGCGCTGGTATTGGTAGGACGCTTCGGCGACTTCCTTTTGGGGATAGCCGCGCTCGATGGCCCTGACCATGCCGCCCATGGCATCCAGCTTGCCGAAATAGTCGAGGGCGCCCTTTTCCATTTGAAGGGTCAGGTTTTCCAGAAAATACGACCCACCAAGAGGATCAGTCGTCTGCGTCACTCCCGATTCGTAAGCGATGATCTGCTGGGTGCGCAGCGCGATGCGGGCCGCGTCTTCGGTGGGCAGCGCAAAAGCTTCATCGTAGGAATCGGTGTGCAGGGACTGAGTTCCGCCGAGTACCGCCGCCATAGCCTGCAGGGCCACGCGCGCGATGTTGTTCATGGGCTGCTGCGCGGTGAGCGAGACGCCCGCGGTCTGGGTGTGGAAGCGAAGCAGCCAACTGCGCTGGCTCCGGGCCTGGAAGCGATCTTTCATCACGTGATACCAGATCTTGCGGGCCGCGCGGTATTTGGCAATCTCTTCGAAAAAATCGTTGTGGGCGTTGAAGAAAAAGCTAAGGCGCGGGCCGAAGTCGTCCACGTCGAGACCTCGCCGCCGCGCCCATTCCACATACTCGACCCCGTCGTACAGCGTGAACGCCAACTCCTGCAGCGCGGTCGAGCCCGCCTCGCGGATATGGTATCCGCTGATGGAAATAGTGTTGAATTTCGGCGTAAACCTGGAGCCGAACTCGAAAGTATCCACCACCAGGCGCATCGAAGGCGCCGGCGGATAGATGTACTCCTTCTGTGCGATATATTCCTTCAGAATGTCGTTCTGCAGCGTGCCTGAAATTTTCTTCCAGTCCGCGCCCTGTTTCTCCGCCACCACCAGATACATGGCCCACAGCACCGATGCCGGCGAGTTGATGGTCATCGAGACCGTGGTTTTTTCCAGATCGATGCCGCCGAAGAGGATCTCCATGTCCTCGAGCGAATCGATGGCCACGCCGCATTTGCCGACCTCGCCTTCGCTGGCGGGATGATCGGAGTCATACCCCATCAGCGTAGGCAGGTCGAACGCTACCGAGAGTCCACTGCCGCCGCTCTCCAGCAAATATTTGTAGCGCTGGTTGGTTTCTTCCGGCGAGGCGAAGCCGGAGAATTGCCGCATGGTGAAAAGCTTGCCGCGGTATCCGCTGGCGTGAACCCCGCGGGTGAAGGGCGGCTGCCCGGGGTAGCCCAGATATTTTTCCGCACTCCAGTCGTTGGGCAAATCCGCCTGAGTATAGAGCCGGCGCACGGGGGTCCCGGAAATCGTGGTGAAGCGGGCGTGGCCGTGCTGGTCGAGATTTACGCCGCTGGGCGCACCGATAGGTTTTTCGGGAGATTTTTCCAGGCTCGGCAGCAGCGTTTCTTCCGCCCACTTTTTTTCGCCAGGGGAAGGATGCCGCCCGTCAAACACGTCGGCAATCGGATTTTCCGCGACTTGCGGCTTGGAAGGCTTCTTCTCGGGCATGCGCACCCCGCCTAGTTTCGATCATAGAAGAGCGCATCGCGGGCGGCAAGGCACCGCCGTACCTGACAGTAACGGATCGCACGGAAACTTCGCACCCTGTCATCCTGAGCGCAGCCGGCGCGTTCGCCTGCGAACGCGCCGCCGGAGTCGAAGGACCCCTGGCAGCGGCACAGTCGCAGCGATCATTGGGCTTTGCAGTATCTTGCGCCCGGGGAGCATACTCGCGGTAGGGTCCTTCGACTGCGCAGAAAGTTCGCCAGGCGAACTTTCTGCTTCGCTCAGGATGACAGGAAGCGGGGCGCTCGCGCCCACATCGAACTGCTAGGGTCCTACTACCGGCGGGGAGGGCGGACCGTCGTCGTTGCTCTCGGGTTTCGGCTTGGACGCAGCTGGCGGAAGGACGTTTGCCTTGGTCAGCCCGCTGCCGTCATCGCCCAGGGCCCGGGTCTGCACGGTTACGCCCGACGCTTTGCGCAAATCTTTCAGAATGTCCTGCCGGTCGTGGCCGGCGTACTCACGGGCAAAGCGGGTGAGCGCTTCGGTCAGAATATCGTGATGATGCAGAGTCTCCAGGCCCGGCTCGCGGGTGATGTTCAGCCACAAGCGATGTACCAGATGAACGTCTTCGGTCTTCAGCGAAGGCGTGTGCGGGCCAATGTGGAAAGTATCGACCTTCTGGTCGGGGTAGACGACCTGGAAGATGAATTGCCGCTTGGGCTCCGGCATGGCCTCCCAGGCGTGTCCCAGATAGAAAGCCTGTTCCTGGGCGCTCATCTTGCTTGAGAGTCCAGACACCACCGCCGAGGCTTCCAGATTGTTGGCGGTCTGCACAATCGCCGACCAGGGGTCGCGGGCCGGCACCACCAGCAGCGAAACGTGCTTGCCGAAATTTTCCGCGACTGATACCGCGCGGGTGAAGAGCTGCTGCTCGTAGTCGCTAAAGATCTGTTCGGTGGAGAGATCGTAGGCGGCAGTGCCGAACTGGCTCACTCGCGCCGACATGACCACGATGTCCTGCTCCTTGGTGTCGATGCGCTCCAGCGCCCACTTCAGGTGATTCAGCGTGTTGTAATCGCGGACCGTCACCATGACGTTCCCGGCCCGGATCCCCAATCCGGAGCGCTCCACCGTATCGCTTTGCAGCAGCTGGAAGTGTTCCTTCATGTGCTGCTCGGCCAGGGCGTGCTTGCTGCGATTGAGACGTTCAGAAACGGTGAAGATCAGGAAAAAGCTGCCGGCAAAACCAATGCCGGCCACCGTGGCAATCGACTTGGTGAAAAGATTCAGAATGGCAGTGCACAGCAGCACGAGGAAGACCGCGGCCAGTCCAACCGGCACCTCGCGGCCTGCGATGGTGATGTTGGGCGGAACCTTCCAGCCCCGTTCGCCTTTGTACTTGAAGCGCAGCACCAGCATGGCCAGGCTGTTGAAGGTAAAACTCCAGATGACGCCAAAGGCATACGCCTCGCCCAACAGATAGACGTCGCCGCGGCTCGCCAGAATGGTAAAAATCTGCAGCCCCACGACCAGATTGACAATCCGATAGGTGGTGCCGAAGCGCGCATGCGGCTGCCGGAACCAGTCGGTAAGAACTCCGTCCTCCGAAATGCGATTGAGGACGCCGTTGGAGCCGATGATCGCGGTATTCACCGCGCCCGACAGAATAAGGAACCCCACCACCACCACGAAGGCCCGGAAAGCCAAACGCAGCAGCAGCGGCCCCCACTCGTACATGGCCAGTCCGGCAATCAGATTGTCTTTGTAAATCGGCACCCGCACCGAGTCCGGGATGATCATCACAAACAGCAGCGCCGTCAGCCCGGTGAACATAAAACTGTAGACGGCAATGATAATGGCAGCCCGCTTCAGGTTCTTCAGCTTGGGGTGAGCCAGCTCGCGGTTGACCTGGGCCAGGGACTCCTCGCCGCTCATGGCCAGCACGGAATGGCCGAAAGCGATCAGAATGCCGAGTATGGCGAATCTGGAGGCAAGCCCATGCGCCAGGTCGGTGTGTTTCAAAAAGCCCAGGGCCTCCTCGCTGAACTTCAGGCTGTCGGCGGTGGGCAAGGGCACCGGCTGGTATCCCTGCTTCAGCAGGGTCACGGCAGACCAGCCCAGCAGGATAACCACCATCACCGTGGTGATCTGCATTACCCGCAGGGCCTTCTCGCTGGATTCCTGAATCCCCTTGGTGTTCTGCCACCAGAAGTACACGGTGACGATCAGGGCAAATACCACGGAGGTCCAGTTGACGTCCACATGCGGCGTCCCATGAAACATGTTGTGCATCGCGCGCGGGATCCAGCCGTGGGATTCGGCCGTGGTGAAGGTGTCATTGATCAGCCCGGCGATGTAGTGCCCAGCTGAAACCCCGGAAATGGGGCCGGTCAGAATGTAGTCGAACATCAGGGCTGAGACGCTGATCTTGGCCAGGGTCCCGCCCAGCGCCTCTTTCACCACGCGGTAGACGCCTCCGCGGACGAACATGGAACAACTCTCCACGTAAACCGCCCGCACCGCGAAGGAGAACAGCATCACCGCCACAATGAACCAGGGAGCCGACTTGCCGATGGCCTGCTCCGCGATGCCGGCGGCGTAGAAGGCAGAGGACCCCAGGTCGTTCAAAACAATGGCAGCCGCCCGCCAGTAGGAGATGAACGTCAACATCACCGACGTCGCGACTACAATGCGAACGCGATCTCCGGTTGAGCCTGCGGGTTGTAAAGGAGATCCCATTGCGAGGCGGGCTAGCTGATGCGCGGACCGGAATCGTCACGGTTTTGCAGCGTCTTGATATCTTCAAGGCCGCCCTCAACCGACACAATCGCCGGACCGAGCACTCCCGTGGTGCATAGGAACTTTAGCAGAAGAATTCTACCCCTGAGGAGAGACCCCATACGCGTCCCCAATGTTAGCCCATTGACCGGGTGTGGGATAGATCGAAAAAGCAAATACGTCCAATCGGAGTGAACCATACGCCGGACGCCGGACGCCGGGCGCCGCCCTCCTCTGCTCTGTCATCTGCTCTGTCATCCCGAGCGAAGCCGAGGGACCTGCTTTCTGCCGCGGTCAATTCGAAGCTGGCCCGGGAAACTTCCTCCGCCATCGGCAAACACAAGGTCTTTCGACTTCGAGAAGGGACTCGCAAGCGAGTCCCTTCTCTCCGCTCAAGATGACAGTTTAGAAAAGCTGCTGAGGCCCGACACCGAAGGCTGACGTTCGGATTATTTTTGTTATGCTTGCCGGGTGTGGCGCATACACAAGAGCGCGTGGCTGCTGGTGCTGCTCTCGGCCGGCTTGCAGATTGCGGTCTTCCCTTTGCCCAATCTGTATTTTCTGGGCTGGGCCGCGGTGGCGCCGCTGCTGATTGCGCTGCTGCGGACCCAGGAACCGGATACCTTGCAGCTCCGGGCCGGGGTCAAACTACTGCCGGCCCGGCCAGGTCAGGCCTTTGTTCTGGGCTACGCCTGCGGCATTCTCTGGTATGCCGGAACCTGTTACTGGATCTATAACACCATGCGTCAATACGGCGGCGTGGGAACGCTCGCCGCTTTGGGGCTGCTGCTTCTTTTCTGCCTTTATCTCGCCATCTACCACGGTGTCTTTGGCCTGATGATCAGCCTGCTGGCGCGCCCGGCCGGCGGCGCCGGAATTAACCCCTTCAGTCGCTGGGCCCTTTTATTGGCCCCGCCCGCCTGGGTTGCCGTAGAACTGGCCCGCACTCGCATCACGGGATTTCCCTGGGACCTGCTGGGTATTTCTCAGGTGGACAATATTCCCCTCGCCCACATTGCCACCGTGACTGGAGTGTATGGGCTGTCTTTCGAAATCATGGTGGTCAATACGGCGCTGGCCGCCGCCTTCGTGATTCGCTCCGAGCGCGGCCAGCCAAGCAGGCGCAAGCCGCTCCTGCTGGCTACCTGCGCCGCTGTGGTGGTGCTGCAAGCGGGCAGATTGGTCAGTCCACCAGTTCTGCCCGTCGACCACACCGCTCGCCTGGTGCAGGAGAACATCCCGGTACTACAGGGCAATGACTGGACCAAAGAATATTTCGAGGAGACGATCAAAGATTTAAGCCGGGTCAGCCTGCGGCCCCCGGGACAAGATCGGGCGAAT
Organism: Terriglobales bacterium; assembly: GCA_050746005.1. Classification (GTDB taxonomy): domain Bacteria; phylum Acidobacteriota; class Terriglobia; order Terriglobales; family Acidobacteriaceae; genus JAIQFF01. The sequence continues at coordinate 40,650 of JBOGLC010000103.1, read as the reverse complement.
TCCGCTTCGCCTGCCCCTGCTGCTGCGCCGGACCTGATCGTCTGGCCGGAGTCTCCGGCGCCCTTCTATACCAGCGATCCCGCGTTCCGGGAAACCGTCAGCAATATCGCGCGCGAGGCCCAGACCTGGATGCTGGTGGGAAGCCTGGGCATTCGTAATGCGGGCGAGACCCCGGAACACGCCACCCGGTTGTACAACTCGGCCAGCCTGGTCAGCCCGGGCGGCGAGTGGGTCGCACGCTATGACAAGATCCACCTGGTTCCATTCGGCGAGTATGTTCCCTTCAAGCGTGTGTTTGGCTTTGCCGGCGGCCTGACCCAGGAAGTCGGCGATTTCTCCCCCGGCAGTTCGCGGGCTCCCTTGCAGGCCGGCAGCAAGCTTGGCGTTTTCATCTGCTATGAATCCATCTTCCCCGATGAGATCCGGCAACTGGCCGCCAACGGAGCCCAGGTCCTGGTAAATATTTCGAACGACGGCTGGTACGGCGACAGCGGAGCTTATGCCCAGCACCTCAAGCAGGCCCGCATGCGCGCCGTGGAAAACGACCGCTGGCTGCTGCGCGATACCAATACTGGAGTTACGGCCTCAATCGATCCCTACGGAAGAGTGGTGTCCAGTCTTCCACGCAAGGTCCGGGCCGCTCTCGATGCCCGCTATGCACTCACCAACGTAACCACGTTCTACACCCGTCACGGCGACTGGTTCGCCTACCTGTGTGCGATAATTTCTTTAGCGGGGCTGCTGGCGAATTTCCGGTTCCGCATCAGGACAAAACCTCCATCATGAATGAAGAGTTCGAACAGGAATACGCTGGTCTGAAGGACAAAGTCCGTGATCTTCGGGAGTACCTTTGACGCCGGCAAGCTCCGTGAACAGCTAGCCGAAATCGAGAAGCAGGCTGCCGACCCCAGTCTCTGGTCGAATCCCCAAAAGTCTCAGCAGGTCATGCGGCAGAAAAAACGCCTGGAAAATGTACTGGCGACCGAGTCTGAACTGGTCCGGCGCGGCGAAGATATCAGCGCTTACTTCGACCTGGGGCGCGAAGGGGAGAATGTTGAGACCGACTTGCGCCGGGAGATCGACGGCCTGCGCAATCTGGTCGACCGGCTCGAAACCGAAAGCCTGCTCTCGGGCGAAAATGACGGGCGCAACGCCATTGTGACCATCCACCCCGGAGCCGGGGGGACGGAATCGCAGGACTGGGCCGACATGCTGCTGCGCATGTATCTTCGCTGGGCGGAACGGCGCGGCTTCCAGACCGTTCTTTACGACTACCAGCCCGGCGACGAAGCGGGACTTAAATCGGCGACCTTCGCCGTGAATGGCGAGTACGCCTTCGGCTTGCTGACCAGCGAAATCGGCGTCCACCGCCTGGTACGCATTTCGCCCTTCGATCAGGCCAAGCGCCGCCACACCTCGTTCGCCAGCGTGTACGTCTCGCCTGAAATCGATGACAGCATCGAAATCGTAATCAAGCCCGAAGAGTTGCGGGTGGATACTTACCGGTCCAGCGGCAAGGGCGGACAGCACGTGAATACCACCGACTCGGCCGTGCGCATGACCCATATTCCCACCGGCCTGGTGGCCAGCTGCCAGAACGAGCGCTCGCAGCACAAGAACCGCGAACGGGCCATGAGCATGCTGAAATCCAAGCTGTATGAATTTGAGCTGGAGAAAAAGCGCGAAGCCAGCAAAAAGATTGAGGACTCCAAGCTCGACATCGACTTCGGCTCGCAGATCCGTTCCTACATCCTGCAACCCTATCGCATGATCAAAGACCATCGTACAAAAACGGAGGTGGGCGACGTGGACCGGGTGATCGATGGCGACCTGGATCCTTTCATCCGCGCCTACCTGCGCATGCGCCGGGGAGAGAAGCAGGATGGAAGCGGGCGGAATGGGAATTCGTAATTAAGAAATATAAGAAATAAAGGAGGAGTTCGGCATTATGGCCCGCATGATCGATCTCATTCGCGCCTCGGCGATGCCCTCGAACGTGATGCAGTCGGCGGCCAAGGGAGCGCTCTCCGTTCCTCCCCGGGAGATGATCGAGATTCTGGTGTACCTGGCCGTTCACAACCGGGTGTTCGGCGAACAGGCGCAGCTCACCCTGGCCGGCTGGGACGAGACGGTTTCGCGCTCTATAGCCGCTGATCCCAACACGGCCAAGGAGGTTCTGGACTACCTGGTCTCCCCGAAGAACCTGCGTCCAGTATTGCTTCCCGCCCTGCTTACGAACCCATCGATAGCGGAAGAGTCATGGCTCGAGTTGGCGCCGAGTGCCGGTCGCGATCTGGTGGAAGTCCTTTTGAAGAGCGAACGGATCAACGGATCTCCCGGCATCCTGAGCGCTTTGCTTTCGAATCCCCATCTGACCGGGATCCAATCGGAAATAATCCGGAACAAAATCGAGCCCCCAGCTCCCGCCGCTGCTCCCGAAATCGAGCCTCCCACAGCCGATTCCACGTCACAGCCGAAGCCGGAGCCGGAACTGGAAGAGGAAACAACCGATCTGGAAGATGTTTTCCAGGCCGCCTCCGGGGACGAGGCCGAGGAAAAAGAAGATGTGCTCGATGAAGGAGTTCTGGCTTATCTGGCCGAGCACGAGAGCGAGATCGCCGCCCAGGTTGATCATGCCTACCAGCCGATCGGCGGTATTCACGACGAATTCTCTGGAGCCGACCAGCCGCCGGCGGCACAAGCTGCCACCGCATCAACCGGCGGGGCGGGAGCCGCCGCCCGCAAGGCGAAGGTCAAGAAGGCTCAGTCATCCGCATCCGAGGAACGGGGCAGCGCCCTGCAGAAAATTTCCAAGCTCGATATCAAAGGACGCATTCAACTGGCCATGAAAGGTTCAAAGGAGGAACGATCCCTGCTCATCCGCGACGGCACCAAGATCGTCGCCCTGGCAGTGTTGGAATCGCCCAAGATCAGCGATGGCGAGGTCGAGAGATTTGCCACGCAGAAGAATGTGCTCGAAGCCGTGCTTCGCGGCATCCCGATGAAGCGGCGCTTCGCTAAAAATTACGCAGTCGTTCGCAACCTGGTGTTCAATCCGCGCACCCCCCTCGATCTCTCGCTCGGGCTCATGAAGAACATGCTGGTGGGCGATCTTCGTAACCTCTCTAACAACAAAGAGATTTCGGATACGGTGCGCAAGCTGGCTACCAAGATGTTCAAACAAAAGATAGACAGCAACAAGCGCTGACCGCCCGAAGGACCGCCCGCCCAAGGCGCTCACTACTCTCAACCGGTTCGACATTGCCGATCATCAGGGGAGCTGTCGCATCGCGCCCACCTTCAACATCAGGCGGCCGGCGGCGAGACCATGCCATTATTCTCTTTCTTAATCATGAGCCATGCCACCGCCGCACTTGCCAGAGACAAGCAGGTGCAAATCAGCATCACATTGCGAAATCCGAATACGAACGCTTTCCCAATGGATTCCTTGACCGCGGCACGCACGCTGGGATCGAGGTCGGGCGGCGCCTGCAAGCCTCCGAGCCTGATCGCGTTGGCGTGGAGGCTCCGTAAAACGGCGGAGGGGAGCGGTAGCCTCGCGAGTTCCCGATTCAAGCGCGAAGCAAAGGAACTCACCATCACAATGCCGAGGACAGCAATGGCAAGTACGCCGGCGACCCGCGCCACTGCGTTGTTGACCCCCGAAGCCGTGCCGACCCGGTCTTGACTTGCGGAATTCATCACGACCGTGGTGAGAGGGGCGACCGTGATCGCCATTCCGAGTCCTAAAACCATCACCGCTGGAAAGAATGCTCTCCAGTAGCTGCCTCCAACCGCGGGTAGCGCGAACAGAGCAAAGCCCAGCGCGGCAACCAGGGGTCCAAGGATTAGCGGACCTCTCGGGCCATAGCGCGCGATAAGTCCGCCGGACCAGCGGGAAAGAAAGAACATCAGCAGAATCAGCGGGAGGGACGCAGCGCCGGCGGCGGCGGGGGAGTACCCCTGCACCTGGATCAGGTTCAAGGGGAACAGGAAAAAAAAGATTCCAACGGCAGCATACAGAAACAGCGTAAGCAGGTTCGCGCCGCTGAAGCTGCGGGATGCAAACAGGCTGAGCGGCAGCATCGGCGAAGGGCCCTTGGCCTCGACAAAACCGAACGCTGTCAGACAGCCGCAGCCGACGATCAGGCTTCCGAATACCAGGGGATTTCTCCAACCCAGGTTGACCGATTCGATGAATCCGTTCACCAGGCCACCGAGCCCGACGGTGCCAAGAATTGCGCCGGTCCAATCCGTGCGCCCTGGGCCGCCGCTGCGGCTCTCCGGAATCCGCCAGACTGAAGTGGCGATCACCGCCGCCGCCAGCGGCAGATTGAGGAAAAAGACCCACCGCCAGGAGAAGCGCTCAACCAGCCAGCCGCCAAGAACCGGACCAATCGCCGTGGTCATCGCGGTAAAGCCCGACCAGGTGCCGATCGCCTGGCCGCGGCTCTTGCCCTCAAAAGAGGAACTGATAATGGCAAGGCTGCCGGGCACCAGCAGCGCCGCCCCCACCCCTTGAATACTTCTGGCGATAATGAACTGGTGAATGCTTGAGGCGACGCCGCATCCCGCGGAAGCCAGGGCAAAAACCGCTACGCCCGACACGAACATAAGACGGCGTCCAAATAAATCACCGAGCGAGCCGCCGACCAGAATCAACGCACCTAAGAACAGTCCGTAAGACTCAACCACCCACTGCACGTCCACCACGGTCGCATGAAAGCTGGTCTGGATGGCGGGCAGAGCGACATTGACGACCGTGCTGTCGATGAAAGCCATGCTGGAACCGAGAATGGCCGCAATGAGTATCCACACTCTCGCTTCCGCGGGGGAATGCACTTCGGCATCCGCTGCCCGCATTACCGCTTCATCGCAAGGCGTTCTCATGGAGGCTATGGATGACATTCAGGACGCATCGGGTTCCTGGCCCGTTTTCGCACAACCGCCAGGGGCCCAGTGACCATTGGAACGCAGAACTGGCTTTCTCCTCAACTGACGCTCTACAATCGCGGCATGGCTTCCCTGCCGGCGTCGGACCCCATCGCCGACTTGCTCAAGAGCTCCCGGACGATCGCGGTCGTGGGACTTTCCAATAGCCCGTTGCGTCCCAGCCACGGCGTCGCCGCCTACATGCAGACCCACGGCTACCGCATCATACCGGTCAATCCGAAAATTAACGGCTCGCTGGGCGAGAAGGCCTACGCCTCATTGCTCGAGGTCCCACAGAAAATTGACATCGTCAATATCTTCCGGCGGCCTGAGTTTGTGGCAGAGGCAGTCGACCAGGCGATCCGCATGAAAGTGCCGGTGGTCTGGATGCAGGAAGGCATCGTCCAGGAAGAGGCGGCGCAGAAAGCCCGCCAGGCAGGCATCTTCGTGATCATGGACCGCTGCATTCTGAAAGAACACCGGTCCCGCTTCGGGTAGACACACGAGCAAGAACAACTGCCCGACCAGAAAGAACGCGAGCATCGAGTCCTTCGTGGTCTACGCTCTTACGCCCTCACAAAAATTACGGTGGCGTCATCCTGCAGGCCCTGGCCGTTGGCAAAAGCCCGAACGTCGGCCAGGATACTTTCCGCCGAGGCGTCCGGCCGCACCACGTGGTCCCGCATGCGCTCCGCGCCGTACTCTTCATCAGTCAGGCCGGTGGCTTCCGTAATTCCATCGCTGTAGAAGACCAGCCGCGAGCCCGGAGACAGCCGCACCATGCTCTCGGAAAATTCTCCGGTTCCGAGCCCCAGCGGCATCCCCCGTTCGCTGTCGAGAAAACGCGCCCCTTGTTCATCGACCAGCAACGGCCGAAGATGGCCGGCGCTCGAAAAGGTCAACGCCCGGGTCGATGGATTGAGCACCGCCAGCAACATGGTGACAAACTTGCCGGAGGGAAAATCCTCCACCAGCAGGCGATTCAGCCGGGTGAGAACTTCGCCCGGACCGCTGCAGGTCTGCGCCAGCGAGCGCAGCATACCGCGAGTCGCCGACATCAGAAGAGCGGCTGCCGTGCCCTTGCCCGAAACGTCCGCCAGCACCAGCCCCCAGCAGCCATCGTCGAAAGAAATGAAGTCATACCAGTCGCCGCCCACGGCGCCCGCGGGAATCGATAATCCGGAGATCGCGAAGCCGGGAATGAATGGCGAACTCTTGGGCAGGAGCGATTGCTGGATGGCCCGTGCTTCGTGCTCTTCCTGGCTCATCCGCTGGCGCTCGTGGCGTTCCTGCTGGAAGCGGCGCGCATTATTTACCGCAACCGCTACGTGTTCACAAAGTCCCTGCAGCCAGCGCAGGTGCTCACGGGTAAAGGCATCCAGTTCGTGATGCGACGCCGAGAACACTCCCACCAGGCGGCCGTCCACGAGCAGAGGAATGGCAACCTCCGAAAGTGTGGATTCTTCGCACCCAAGGTAGTATGGGTCCTGGCGGACATCGGGCGCGTAGCGCATCTGCCCGGTCGACGCCACATAACCTACCAGCCCCTCCTTGCCTACCTTCAGCCGCGACCCTTTGTCGTGAAGCGTGCAACCGTGGACGCCTGCCATCTCCAGCTCGCCGTGCGCTTCATCATGCAGGTAGACGGCTGCCTCCACGCAACGGAAAGCTGCCGCCACGTCATCCACAATCTGGCTGATGAGTTCGTCGAGATCGAGGATGGAGGTGATCTTCTGCGCCCATTTTTGCAATTTGAGCAGATGTTCAACCTGATCGATTTGTACGGGGCGGACGGCCAACGAGTCCTCGACAAGAGGCCTTGGGCTTGTAGCCATGGGAACCATCCTCCTTGTAAGAATCTATAGAGAGGGAAAGGCTTACACAGGATCAGATGCCCCGGTCTAGACACCGGATTCTGTTTTCGGAGGTCGGGGAGCGCCCTTTCGGGCCCGGCGCCGTTTGATTTCTTCCAGGCGCTCCCCAATGCGTTTTTCCAGCCCTTCGCTGGTCGGCCGGTAGTAGATCCGGTCAATCAGGTTATCGGGGAGACACTGCATGTCAGCCACTTTGTCTTCGACATCATGGGCATACTGGTAGCCCTGGCCGTAGCCCAATCCCTTCATCAATCCGGTGGGTGCATTGCGCAGGTGGAGCGGGACAGGTTCTGCGGTGGTGCGTTCCACGTCGCCCAGGATCTCACCGTAGGCGAGATACAGCGCATTGGATTTGGGCGCCACTGACAAATACACCACCGCTTGCGCCAGCGCCAGGTTCCCTTCCGGCATGCCGAGAAAATCTACGGCGTCGCGGGCTGCCATGCATTGCACCAGCGCATTGGGATCGGCCAGGCCGATATCTTCCACCGCCATGCGGACCACCCGGCGCGCAATGTAAAGCGGATCTTCGCCCGCTTCGAGCATCCGTCCCAGCCAGTACAGCGCGGCATCGGGATCGCTGTTGCGCACCGATTTGTGCAGCGCCGAGATGAGGTTGTAGTGCTCCTCCCCGGCTTTGTCGTAGCGCAGCACCCGCTTCTGTAGCGCGTCCTGAACCAGTTCATCGGAAATTTCAGCACCCGCTTCTTCTTTCTGTTTAACTCTGCCGAGGGCCAGCGAGGCGGCCACTTCCAGCACGTTGTAGGCGCTGCGGGCGTCGCCGCTGGAATAGGCCGCAATCTTCTTCAGGACATCATCGGATGCCCGCACCTTCATCGCGCCCAGGCCGCGTTCTTCGTCGCTCAGGGCGCGCTTGAGAAGTTCGACAATCTGCTCCTCCGTCAGTGGCTTCAGCACATACACGCGGCTGCGGGAGAGCAATGCCGAAATGATTTCGAACGAGGGATTTTCCGTGGTGGCGCCGATCAGGCGGATGTTGCCCTTCTCCACGTGAGGCAGGAACGCGTCCTGCTGGGCCTTATTGAAGCGATGGATCTCGTCAATGAAGACGATTGTCCGCGTGCCGTGCTGCCGGGCTCGCTCGGCATCGGCCATCACCTGCTTGATTTCTTTGATCCCGGTGAGCACGGCGGAGAACTCAACGAACTCGGCCTTGGTGAGGCGCGCGATGATTTGCGCCAGCGTAGTCTTGCCGGTTCCGGGCGGACCCCAGAAGATGAGAGATCCGAGATCGTCGCGCTCAATCTGGGTGCGCAGCGGCTTGCCCGGACCGACAAGGTGTTCCTGGCCGACAAATTCATCCAGCGTGCGGGGACGCATGCGGTCGGCCAGAGGGCGAGTCCGGTCGCCGGAGGTGTCGCCGCTCGGAATGGTTGGGAACAGACTCATATGCAAATAATTCACCACGGAGACACGGATGCACTGAGAAAACCAGTGAACTTAAGAACCCTGGCTTTCTCCCTGCCTCTGTGCCTCTGTGGTCATGAACCTCATTTCCGTTGCCTCATCGCTTCATACAGCACAATGCTCGCAGCCACCCCCGCATTCAGCGACTCCACCTGCGTCGCTTGCGGAATGGCCACAACTTCATCCATGGCTTTGATGAGGTCGCGGGGCAAACCCGCGCCCTCGCTGCCGATAAAAATAGCCAGCGGCCCGGATAATCTGGCCTGATCGAGCGGCGTCCCCTTGTGCGATGCGGTAGCCACGAGCCGCAGGCCCTGCTCTTTCATAAGCCCCAGGGCCTCAGATAATCGGGCCCGCGCCACCGGCAGCCGGAAAACCGAACCAGCCGAGGCGCGCACCACTTTGGGATTGAACGGGGTCACGGTGCCCTCTCCCAGCAGCACTCCGCCGGCGCCGAAGGCCTCCGCGGAGCGCAGGATCGTGCCCAGGTTCCCCGGGTCCTGCACCCCGGCGACGGCCAGCAGCGGGCCTTCCGAAGATTTCGCCAGCACGTCTGCGAGCGAGAAGTCCTTCCATCGCGCCAGCGCTGCCACGCCCTGCGGCGCATCGCTGGCCACCGCGCCGGCAAACAGTTTGTCGGGCAACAGGAGGGTCTCAACCTGGGCGCCAAGCTGGGAGAGGAGCTTTTCCGCTCTGGGCGCGGCCGACTCGCTGAAGAAGACAGCCCGAAACCGCAGGCTGCTGCGAATGGCTTCCTCCAGAATGTGGAAGCCTTCAATGGCGTGATAGCCGTCGGGTGTAGGTTCACCCCGCGAAAAGGCGCGACGAAGTTCCTTCACCAGGGCATTGTGCCGTCCCTCGATACGCCGCAGGCGGGCATTCGAATCGTGGCGGCGGTTGGCTGTGCCTGGCTTCATGTTCCGGTGAGTTCGTCCAGAATCATACCTGTTCCTCTCGGCTTTCTGCGCTTTCCCATGTTATGTTAGCTTTCGGATTTCAACGGTTGGGGTGGGAAGGGACCTGCAGTGCGCGTAGAAATTGTCAAGATCAATTGCGATAGCCCGGAGGCGTCTCTCATCCGCTATGCGGCGGACCAGATTCGCGCCGGTGAAGTCCTGGGCATGCCGACCGATACCTTTTACGGACTGGCGGCTGATCCCTTTAACCTGCGTGCCGTGGACCGCGTATATGACATCAAGTCGCGTTCCCGTCACAAACCGTTGTCGCTTCTGATCGCCGACGTGGATCAGGCCACACAACTGGCGGATGCGCTGCCGGAAGAGTTCTACGCTCTGGCGCGACGCTTCTGGCCAGGCCCGCTCACCATTATCGTAAAGGCCTCTTCGCGGCTTCCGCTCAAGGTGACGGCCAATACCGGCAACGTGGCTCTGCGCGTTCCCAAGGCTCCGATTCCTCTGGCGGTAGTGCAGGCAGCGCAGATTCCCATCACCGCTACCTCGGCCAATCTGAGTGGAGAGTCGGAGTGCACGACCGCGCTGGCGGTGCGCGACCAGTTGCAGGACCGCATCTCGATCATCGTCGATGGCGGCCCCTCGCCCCGCGAGGTCGCTTCGACCATCATTGACCTCACCGACGAAGAAGCCCGCTGGCGCATCATGCGGGAAGGCGCCATTCCAGCTCAGGAGATCTCCGAGTTTTTCGCGCAAGGATGAATGTGGCGGCGAAGCAGAGTCGGCGAGGCCTCTGGTTGTTGTGCACGGTGGCCCTGGCCGCTCTGGCCCTGGCGGCCTTCCTGGGAAGCAGCAGCGTGCAGATCGTTCACGAAGCCGGATTGCAGGAACTTCATCCTGCTGACGCGATCGTCGTCTTCGGAGCGGCTCAATACGCCGGACGCCCGTCGCCCGTCTTCCGCGCGCGGCTGGATCACGCCTATGACATATTCCAGCGCGGCGTGGCGCCGGTGGTCATTACCACCGGAGGATCGGGCGCCGATCCCGACTTCAGCGAGGGCGGCGTCGGCCACGATTACCTGATGCACCGCGGCATTCCCGAGCCCAAACTGATCGCCGAGACCCAGGGCTCCGACACCGCTTCCTCCGCCGAACGGGTGGCGGTCATCATGCGCACCAACCGGATGCGAAGCTGTGTGGCGGTCAGCGATGCCTACCACGTATTCCGCATCCGCAAATTGCTGGAGCATGAAGGGGTGCGAGTGTACGTGGCGCCCCGCCCGGACTCTCGCCCGCGGTCCGCCTGGCAAAGAGCCGTAGCGGTGCTGCGCGAAGCCGCCAGCTATACAGCCTGGCGCCTCCACATTCCAGCCTAACTGTCATCCTGAGCGCAGGGGAAAGTTCGCTTCGCGAACTTTCCCCGGAGTCGAAGGACCCCTATAAGAGGCAAGGGCTAAAGCATCGTGGGACTTGCTCTCAACCCGGGGGCTAGTGCTCAGTTTGAGCAAACCCCCGCGCCGGCGTCATCCTGAGGGACTTCAGTCCCGAAGGGGCCGCCCTGAGCGAAGTCGAAGGGATCTGGCGCGCGGCAATACAACTCCCGCCAACGTGCATATCCGCTGCGCGCCAGATGCTTCGCAAGCTCAGCATGACGCCTTTGAGTGGGAAGGGCGGGGCGACGGGCCGCAGCCCCTCCCCCGCGCCGGCGTCATCCCCAGGGACTTCAGTCCTGAAGGGATCTGGCGCGCGGCAATACAGCTCCCGCCAACCTGCATATCCGCTTCACGCCAGATGCTTCGCAAGCTCAGCATGACGCCTTTGAGTGGGAAGAGCGGGGCGACGGGCCGCAGCCCCTCCCCCGCGCCGGCGTCATCCTGAGGGACTTCAGTCCTGAAGGGATCTGGCGCGCGCCAATACAACTCCCGCCAACGTGCATATCCGCTGCACGCCAGATGCTTCGCAAGCTCAGCATGACGCCACACATAGAGACAAGATTTTCAAATTGAGGCACTCCTGAACTGGGGGATCACGCGTGCACCTTAGCAATCGATGAGCTCATAGGGGTCCTTCGACTCCGAAACTGCATCGCGAGCGAAGCAGTTTCTCCGCTCAGGATGACAAGAGGTTCAAATCACCAGCCCATCTTCTTCCGCAGCTCCGTGATATGGGCCACGTGATGGCGTCCGTGCCAGGAATACAACGCCAGGTTTTTCTCCAGCGGCATCAGGCCCATCTCAGGATGATTGAACCCACGCTTCCAGTCCGCAGGTTCGAGTGAGCGCAGCAGTCGCACCCAGCGATCATGCAGTGAGCCCATCAGCGACAGGGAAACTTCCAGCGGCGTGGACTGGACATCCCGCAGTTTGGCCCAGCGATCCTCCATGTACGGCTTGATGGTCGGTGCGTCTTCAGTCAACGCCAGTTTGAATCGGATGTAGGCGTTCATGTGGCTCTCGGGCACATGATGGACGACTTGGCGCACTGTCCATCCGCCATCGCGGTAAGGGGTTTCGATCTGCTGCGGCGTGAGGCCCTGCACCGCGTCCCGCAGGGCGGCCGGAGCCTGCTCGATATCTTTGATGAATTCCTCACGCTGCGGCTCGCCGGGTGACCCGGCGAAGGTAAATTTGCCGATGGGATACCGAGGGTCGCTCATCGTTGCTTGCTCCATTTTGCCTCCTCCGGCGCTCGCGGGCACCGGTGTCACACAATTAATAGGAGACGCGAACATCCCGAAAAGATCAACGGAGAACCACCGTTGAGACAGCAGATTAAAAGGCAGATGTTTGTGTAGAAATGTGAAGCGCTGCGGTTTCCCCTGCAGGCGATCTTCTGTTATTGCCGGCTCACCAGACGGAAAGTGTCCGCCTAACGGACCAGCGCCAAAATGCGTACCGGCGCTGACGATCCACCGGCGACTTTCACCGGCGCCACCATGGCGACGGAGGCATTGGCAGGCATGCGGTCAAGGTTGGCGACGTTGGTCAAAAGATAGAGTCCGTGCTCCAGGGCATATCGATCTACAGCCAGAATCTTGGCCGAGCCGCGATCGAGATTGGCGGTGTCGATGCCCAGGCCGAGAGCGTTGCGGCCTTCGGCCAAAAAGCGCGCAGCCTCTTCGGAATATCCGGGAAAGTGCATGGCGCCTTTGTTGTCCGCGTTGCGGTAGTTCGTGACCGAGTGCCAGCGCGCGCCCCATCCCGTGCGCGCCATCACGACTGCGCCCAGGGGAATTTCCCCGTTGGCGTGCTCCCAGAGCGCGATGTCCTGCACCGAAATCTCGTAGTCGGGATTGTTCCTGGCGCTGGCGCTCACATCGAGGACTACCAGGGGGCCGACCAATCGCCCGGCCGGTATCTGGTCGACCGTCCACAAACCACGGCCCAAACGCGCCGGAGCATAGATCCGGGTAGGAAATTGTTCTGAGGCCTGCCCCGAAGCCGAAATCTTCTCGGAGAGAGCCACATTTTCAAGCCGGTAGGCGGCCTTCGGTTGCTTTTCCAGGCCGTTCGTCGGCAGTGAATGGGTAAGATCCACGACCTCGCGGAAGCCAGAGGGCTGAGTCGCCGTCGGGCGTTGCTGGGCAAACAAAAACAGGGCCAGAGCCAGCACATAACCGATTACAAACTTCTGGATCTTCATTGACTTCTAACGTCTTTCGTTGCTTTTCCAGCTCCCCAACCGTGGTATGAAGAAAAACCGGCTAAAGCAGTAAGATGCAAGCATCTCTCAGAAGATGCTGGGTTAATTCTCGCCCGCAGGGGAACCGCCAGCAAGCCCCATCAGTACATGACCTGCCGGGGTAAAACACGGAAACTTCAGGTGATCTCAGGCCAGCCAGAATGCGGCTGCCGCGGCGGTCAAGGTACCCAGGAAGTTTACCGAGTCGTTATTAACCAGCTGGCGCCTCTCCAGCCCTGCGCCCAGAAAACTGTCCACGATCATGCCGAAGACCGCGGCGCCGGTCGAAATCAACAGCCCTTGCGGCGGCAACAATCCGCCCAAAGCACAAACCGAGCCCACAATTCCGGCAGCAACGATTCCAGCCACGGTCCCGACCAGGCTCACTGCGCCATCGGTTCCAGGGGGGACAGAGCGCCCGTTTGTAATCAGGCGAGGCCTGGCGCTGAAGGTCTGGCCCAGTTCGCTCGAAACCGTGTCGGCGGCAGCTTCGGAAAGGGCCGCAGCCGTGGCAAGCAGAAAGGCCGTCCGATGGTGGCTCAGCATGGAGAGCGCAGCGCAGGCGGTAGCGACTCCGAGATTGGCCAGAACCTGCGAAGCCTTTCGGCCTTCGCGGCGCTCCGCCGTCCCCAATTTCTGCTTGCGCGGGTAGCCAAGCCGGGTGGTAATCCAGGCCAAAGCGAATACGGCGATCAGCCCCGCGAATGCGCCAGGGCCGCCTCCCACGTACAGCACAAAGCAGCACACGGCTCCTGCAATCGCGCCTGAATAAGTCACTCCGCGGAGCAGGCGGGCGACTACGGTGAAGAAAACAGTGAGCAGAGCCGCAATCGCCCATCGCCCGGCGAAACCGGTTGCATCACTGAACTGGGAAAGGCCAGACACTTGGGTCACAGTAAGAGCTAGCGGCAAGTTTCGCAAACAGCAGCAGCTTCACTTCGGGCCACCAGATGTAGTGTAGCTCCGCTGATCGTACTATAGATAGGGCTTGGACTTGAGATTACCCGTATCTCCGCCGTGACATCTAAGCGGTTGCATAGTCTAAACTGCACTACGCTTGGGCCTTTTCCGCTTCGAGGGAAACTATGGCAGCTTCTGTCTGGTCGGGATACCTAACTTTCGGCTTGATCTCCATGCCAGTGCGCCTGTTCTCCGGCGCGCGCAGCAGCGGCATCTCCTTCAACATGTTGCATCGCGACGACCTGCAGCGGGTCAAGCAGCAATACTACTGTCCCGCCGACAATAAAGTGGTCGACCGCAGTGAAATCGTCAAGGGCTACGAATTCCGCAAAGACGAATACGTGGTGATCGAGCCCGAAGAGATCAAAAAGATCGAGCCGCAAACCGCCAAGACCATGGAGATCCTGGAGTTCGTAAAGTCGAGCGAAGTGGATCCGGTCTTCTTCGAATCCTCATACTACATGTTGCCGGAAGAGGCGGGACGCAGGCCCTACGCCCTTTTAACCAAGGCCCTGGAAGAGAGCGAGTACGTCGCCATCGCCAAGCTGACCATGCACAATCGCGAGTACACCGTGTTTCTGCGCCCGCATGAAGGCGGACTCATGCTGCATACCATGTACTACGCGGAAGAAGTTCGCCAGGTGGAAGGCTTCGGCGCGCCCGACGTCGAACTGAAAGACGCGGAAGTGAAAGTCGCACACCAGTTGATCGAGGCGCTGGCCGCCGACTGGGACCCGGAAAAATATCATGATACTTTCCAGGAAAACGTGAAAAAGCTGATTGAGACCAAGCTCGAAGGCGGCAAGATCACCGAAGTCGAGAAGCCGAAAAAACTGGCCCCGGTTGTCGACCTGATGGCCGCCCTCAAGCAAAGCCTGGCCGAGATGGAAGGAAAGAAAAAGCCGGCTGCGCCGGCGCGGGAAGCGGTAGGAAAACGGTCGAGAGGCAAAGCGTAATGTCGGGCGGACACTGCTGTCCGCCGCTTTGACCGGTCTTTCTTTTTTATACGCGACCTCGGCCATTGTTTTAGTTGAAGGCTTCTCTGTAATCCAGGGCAACCAACATCCTCCCAGCTGGAATCCACTTCAATTGCGGCAACCAGAAGTGTCGGCCCGGCACGGGCTCGCTGGCGCATATTCCAACCAACCATTAAAATGGAAACTCTTCCGGATCATTGTGAGTTCATGGATAGTTCTGCTGGGGTGCGGATGAATTTGCGGCGGTGGGCCCGCGTGCTGGGCATTCTCACTCTTGGCCTGATTGGCATCAGCTGCGGGGACCAATACCGCCCCGTGGCTATTCCCATTGTCCCGCCTCCTCCGGATCCAGCCGCCATTCACTTCGTCCTGGTGCTCAGCGATAACGGCGCCATCGACCCTGGGGCCAGCAGCCGGGTGGATGTTTCGGGCGACACCAATATCGGAGTGGTTCAGCTGGGTCTAGGTCCGGCCCATGCCACGCTGACTTCGAATGGGACCCGGGTCTATGCTGTTAATGCTCTGGAAGACTCAGTTTCGTCATTTTCTCCAACCCCCGGCTCAACTACCACCGCGGTAACAACAACTTCTCTTCCCGCCGGCTCGCATCCTGTATTTGTCCACACTACCGAGAGCGGCTCAGTCTACGTCGCCAATTTCGGGACTGGGACGGTGGCCGCAATTTCCATTTCCAGCAATACGGTGACTAACATCATCCGGGTTGATCCCAGCCAGCCGGTTCCCGACCCTAACTCGCAGCCCGTGGCCCTGGCGGAGACGCCGGACGGGAAAAAACTCTACGTCGTCAATCAAGGTACCGGTTCGGTCAGCAGCATCAACACCCTTGATGGAAGCGTGAATGGCAACACCGTGATTCCGACCGGTACGCTCCCGGTCTGGGCCGTGGCACGCTCCGATAGTGCGCGGATTTACGTGCTGAATAGCGGGAGCGGCACGCTGTCCGCGATTGACACCAGCAGCGACACAGTCCTGAGTTCCGTCCCGGTGGGCGCGGGCGCGAACTACATGGTGTATGACAACCGGCTGAATCACCTCTACATCACCAATCCGGTGGCCAATACCGTGACGGCGCTGAATGTGGCAGCGGATCCGCCGGTTCAGCTGTTTGCCGTCCCAGTTGCAGCAAGCCCGGTTTCGGTGACCGCTTTGCCGGACGGCAGCCGAATCTACGTGGCGAGTATCTCTCTGGCCGGGGGCCTGGCGACATCGCAGGTCACGGTGGTCAACGCATCGAGCGGAGTGGTAAGAAGCGTCGTACCCTTGAACTCAGTTCCAGCCGGCTGCGGCGTAGCCCGATTCGAGCTGTTCGCCGCGGCGTCCGCCGACAGCACAAAGGTTTACGTTGGCAATTGTGATGCGAGAAGCACCAGCATTATCCGGACCTCCGACGATCAAAAAATCCTCGACATGGCGGCGCCGTTAAGCGCTGTCACCCCTCCCGGCGGCGGAAATCCATTGCCGCAAAACCCCGTATTCGTTCTGGCAGGCCCATAGCCTGTCATCCTGAGGATGCGGAGTCCTTCGCTACGCGAAGGACTCCCGACGAAGGACCTATGCATTGCGGGGCCATCGGTGCGGCCGATTGCTTACTGAAATCCGCGAAGCTGGGCGGAAAAATGCATAGGTCCTTCGCTTGCTTTCGTCCTGCTTTGTCCTGGCAGGACCATAACCCTCCCCAATGCTGTCATCCTGAGGATGCGGAATCCTTCGCTACGCGAAGGACTCCCGACGAAGGACCTATGCATTGCGGGGCCATCGGTGCGGCCGAAATCCGCGAAGCTGGGCGGGAAAATGCATGGGTCCTTCGCTTGCTTTCGTCCCGGTTTGTCCTGGCCCGACCATAACCCTCCCCAATGTTGTCATCCTAAGGATGCGGAGTCCTTCGCTACGCGAAGGACTCCCGACGAAGGACCTATGCATTGCGGGGCCATCGATGCGGCCGAAATCCGCGAAGCTGGGCGGAAAAATGCATGGGTCCTTCGCTTGCTTTCGTCCTGCTTTGCAGGACGAAAGACTGCGCTCAGGATGACAGAGATGTGGAGAGTGCTTCCGCCCTACTCGCCGACGGCGGCAGCCAGGTCGCCAGCCCCGCTGTAGCGCAGGGCGATGTTCATGAACACGCTGCCACGGGCAGTTTCACAGCATATGACCAGCGCTTCAGTGTCCTCGCTGTTGGTGGGAGCGAGGTCTGAGGTGTGGAGAACGGGAGGATGCACGCGGAAATGGAAGCCCTGGTCATTCAGCACCGTAACCGCATTTCCGGTCACCTGGTTGGCCAACTCACAAACTGTTTCCCGCACCAGTTCGTCGGATTCGGGCAGCTCGCCGCCGGCGAAGTGGCTGGCCACACGCACCGCGGTCTCCGGATCGAGATCGAACACAATGCGACCTTCAATGTCGCCGGTGATGGCAACCAGTGCGGCCACGCCTTTGCGCCGGTAAGCCTCCTGCTCCATGCTCAGGTTCCCGATGGAGACGGGAGACTGCAGGCCCTGGGCCAGGACGGCATCCGCCGCGTTAATAAACGGCTGGATCAATTCCATCTTCATGAGTCAGGCTCCCGCGCCCGCTGCGCTTGCCACGGCCCCATCCTCGCCCAGCACGTACTTGATCACTTCGTACAGCACTTCCGGTTTGACCGGCTTCTGCACAAAGTGTCGAGCACCGCGCTGCAGCGCGGCCACGATGTTCTCCTGATAGCCCACGGAGGACACCATAACAATGCGCGCTTCCGGATGCTGGCCCACGATCTTTTCCGCCGCCTCGATCCCTTCCATCTGCGGCATGGTGATGTCCATGAGCACGATGTCGGGATTGGTGCGATCGTATTCGGTGATCGCCGTCATGCCATCACCGGCTTCGCCGGCCACCTGGCCGCCGAAGGTTTCTACGATTCGAGCCAGGTTCTTGCGGGCGAAGACGGAATCGTCCACCACCAGATAGCGAACCGGTTGACCGTCCTTGCTGCGTTTTAACGATGCAAACTGCTCCATAAACCCTCCCGCGTTGATTACGAAATCGAACCTAACAGCTAATCTCGCCCGGCGCCCGCCGCTTTGCCGCCTTCGACGGGTTTGTGATTGGATCCATGGCGACGATCGGCCATGCACTGGGCCTGCAAGGTGTTGGCTAAAGCGTCCAGTCCGACCACCCGGACCGCGAAGCCGCGATCGATGGCGGCTTTGGGCATGCCATAAACCACGCAGGACTCCTCGCTCTGGGCAATCGTCATTCCTCCCACCGCTTTGACCGCGCCCAGGCCGGAGGCCCCATCGTCCCCCATGCCAGTCATCAGCACGGCTAGACCTTTGGCTCCGAACTCGTCAGCGAGGCTTCTGAAAAGCACGTCGGCCGAGGGACGGTGGCCGTTGACCCGAGGCTCGTCGCTTAATACAGCCACATCTCCAAGCGGCAGACGTTTGACCTTCAGGTGCCGGCTCCCCGGGCAGATGAGCACTCGCCCCGCCAACAGGACATCTCCCGACTGCGCTTCCTTGACTCTGACCCTGCATACTTCATCCAACCGCCGGGCAAACATTTCAGTGAAACCTTCCGGCATATGTTGCACCACGACGATGGAACCTGGAAAATCCGTGGGCAATTGCGACAACATATACTGCAAGGCCTGCGGTCCGCCGGTCGAAACGCCGATGGCGACCACCCGTGTGGGTACCTTCTTGGCGTCGAGCGGGGCTTTCTTTTCCGCACGCAAGCCCGCATCCACCGCCCTGACCGTTACGCCCCGGCTCTGGGCCGCGGCTTTGATCTTGCCGATCAATTCCGCCGCGATCTGCGGCATGCGGGCGGAAACGTCGCTCGGCTTGGCGACAAAGTCGAAGGCTCCCAAGGACAACGCCTGCAGGGTTATCGAAGCTCCCTGGGTGCTGTGCGAACTCACCACGATGACTGGCAGGCGGTGGCGGCGCATGATCTCCTTGAGCATGTCGATGCCACCCATGCCGGGCATTTCGAGATCGAGGGTCACGACCTGGGGCTTCAGTTCAGCTATTTTCCTCAGGCCGAAGTTCCCATCCATGGCGGTGCCGACCACCTGGATCGAACTGTCGGTCTGCAGTATCTGTGGAATCAACTTTCGCATCAGCGCGGAATCATCCACGACCAGCACGCGTACCGGGGTCATACCTGCGCTTCCCCCGGGTTCCCCGGCAGGTCCTTGCGCTCAGCGTGCGAAAGCAGAATTCCGGAGACGATGCCTTCTCCCTGTTCCGGTCGAACCTTGCTGTGACGGTCCACAATCGCCGGCAGGTTGACGATGAGCACCACCCTGCCATCGCCCATGATGGAAGCTCCGCTGATCAGGTCGGTAGACACGGTCTGATCGTCGAGCGCCTTGATCACCAGTTCTTCTTCGCCGTCGAGGCTGTCCACGATCATCCCCAGCTTGCGCTCTCCGATCGAAATGACGAGTACAAAGATTTTCCCGGAACCTGCGTGAGCGGCCGCTCCCGGGGTGCGCCCCAGGCGGACCAGCGGCAGGACGCGGTCGCGCAATTGCAGGACTTCGTGGTTATGCACCTGATGCACATCCGATTCCCGGGCGCGGGCAATCTCGGCCACTGCGTTCAACGGGACCGCGTACAGCCGTTGCTCCACGCGGAACAGCAGGGCCTTGATAATGGCCAGCGTCAGCGGCAACTTGAGGCGGAAGGTTGTGCTCTTCCCCACTCGGGTCTCAACCTCTACCGAACCCTTCAGGCGGTGCAGTACGGTCTGCACCACATCCAGGCCGACCCCACGGCCTGAAATCTCAGTGATCTCATCTGCGGTGCTGAAACCCGGCTGGAAAACCAGCGCGAGAATTTCATTTTCTCCCAGCCTCTCCGCCTCTTCCGTGGTCAGCAGGCCCTTCTCCAGGGCTTTGGCTTTAACTCTCTGCACGTCGATGCCGGCGCCGTCATCTGTAATTTCCACGATAACCTGATTGCCATGGTGATACGAAGTGAGATGGATGGTTCCGCGCGCCGGTTTCCCGTTGCGGGTGCGCTCTTCCGCGCTCTCGATGCCATGGCTGACGGCATTGCGGACCAGGTGGGCCAGGGGCTCAGCGACGATGTCCAGAAGTCCCTTGTCCAGATCGGTATCCTGTCCGCTCATCAGCAGGGTCACATCTTTGTCGCACTGCTTGGCCACGTCGCGCACCATGCGGGGAAAGCGGCGGAAAAGCTGCTCCACTGGCACCATGCGGATTTTCATGACCGAACGCTGCAGGTCGCTGAGCACGCGAGACTGAAAGGCAATGGCATCGCTGAAGCGGCCGCGCAAGGCTTCCTTGGGAACATGGCGGGCGAATTCGGTGAACGCCTGCTGCAGCATGGACCTGCCGATAATCAGTTCCCCGACCAGGTTAAGCACGCTGTCAATACGCTCGGCGTCCACGCGCAAAATGTTTTCCGCGGGAATCGGGTGATTGAGCCTGCTCGTTGCGTGCTCTTCTCCGGATTCAGGCGATGGATGGCGAGAGGGAACCGGCGGGGCGGGCGCCTTTCCCGCCGCTTCGGCGGGAACCACTTTCGTGGCCTTGGGCTCAGCCACCTTTATGACATCGATCGCGACGTTGGAGATGACCGTGGGAATGCGGCAACGGGCCGACAACTGGTCGACCGATTGTTCGCTCGCCAGCAGCAATTCGAGGCAGCGAGTACTGCCCGGCGACCCGGCTTCGGGCCGCGCTCCGAGAATCTCGGCAAGCGGAGCCAGCGCATTCAGCACCAGTTGCCGGGCGGCGATTGGCATGGCGCAGTGCGGATCTATTCCCGCCGTGATCTGGTAAACGTGCCGGCCCCGTTCCACCGCGTTCTGAATGGCCAGTTCCTCGTATTCGGTCCAGGTGGCGGCGGCGAATTCTGCTTTCACAGACTCCGATTTTTTGCAGCTCTTCTGTTTTGATTTCTTCGGTGTTGCGCTCTTCTGTTTTGAGTCCTTCTGTTTTGAGTCCTTCTGTTTTGAGTCCTTCTGTTTTGAGTCCTTGGTTTTCAGGCGCTTCCCGTTTTCGCCCTTCGCAGGCGCCTGCGTGAGCTCTCGCACCATCTTTGCCAAAGGCGCGGACGAAGGCAACTTTCCTTTGCGCTGGTAAGCGGCCAGCATGGCGCCAAACGTATCGGCGGCCGCAAACGCAATCTCCGCCAGGCGGTCGTGCGAGGACGTCGATTCCGGGGCCAGGGCATCTTCGAGTTCGTGCGCGGCATTGCTCAGTTCGCGAAAACCGCACGCCGCGGCATCTCCCTTGAGGGTATGCACGATGCGGCGGATGCTGCGCACCAGCTCCGCATCACCCGGCAGCTTTTCCAGCTTCAGCGCATCCTCGTTCAGCGACTGCAGCAGTTCCTGCGCGGTCTCAAAGAAAAGCTCCCGCATTTCCGCGCCCCGCTCGTCTGAAAACTGGCTCACGCCCTCACCTCGACCTTCTGGTAGGCAGTTCCGTTGTTGCGAATCACCATGGTGAACTTGTCAGTCAGGGACAGCAGGCTTTCGGCATGGCCAACGAACAAATAACCCTCGAAGTTAAGACAGCGCGCGAATTTTTCCAGAAGCCGTTTCTGTTCGGGTTCGTCGAAGTACATCATCACGTTGCGGCAGAAAATCAGGTCGTTGCGCTGCGGCAGGTATTCGGTCTTCAAGTTATGAAAGTCGAAGTGGACGACTTCCTTCAGGGCCTTCTTGATGGCGTATCGGTCGCCGACTTTGTCAAAGTAGCGCAAGCGGTAGCTGTAATCCACGCTCGCCATCTGAGTCTCGGAATAAATCCCCTCCTGGGCCGTCCGCAACACGGAATAATTGATGTCGCTGGCGATGATCTCGACTTTCCAGGGTGGAGGAATCAGCGGTTTGGGAGAGGGCAAGACCGCCGCCAGCGGATTGCGCAGATGGAAGTAAGCCAGGCTGTCTGCAACCAGCATGGCCAGGCTGTAAGGCTCCTGGCCGGTGGAGCAACCCGCGCTCCAGATGCGCAGGGAATATTGCCGTTGCGCCTGCTTCGTACGAATCAGATCCTCGAGAATGTGCCGGTGGAACAAATCCAGTTGCGCCTTGTTGCGGAAGAAACTGGTCTCGTTCACCGTCAGGTTCTCCAGCAGCCGGGCCAGTTCGTTCTTGCCTTCCTTGCTGATCAGCAGGCGGTAATAGCTGTAGAAAGAGTCCAGGTGACATTCCTTCAAACGCCGCTGCAAACGGTCGCGAAGGAAATGGGTGCGCCGCTCGTCGAAGTGCATGCCGCACTCCTGGTAGACGAGCATCTGCAGAAGCTTCAATTCAGCTTCGGTAAACTGCGCAGGTATGCTGGATGTTCCCATGAATTCCGCTTCGTCCGTGTTCCCTGTCCTGGAACTTCTACTTGGCGGCCGCGGCTCCGCGCGCCTCGCCGTTTGCCCGCTCCGCTTGTTCTTTCCGGGCCATGCCGCTATCCAGTAGCTTGGCCATATCCAGCAAAACAATCAGGCGTCCGCGATATTTGCCGAGTCCGGTCACACAGTTGAGCCCACCGTCCTGCAAAGTCGCCGGGGAAGGCTCGATCTGGTTCGCCGGAATCTTCAGCACTTCCGAAGCCGAATCTACAATCAGTCCCGAGAGCCGTCCGCCGTGTTCCACCACCAGAATGCGGTTGCGGCGGTTTAGCGCCCTCGTGGGCTCGCCAAAGCGCTTGCGCAGGTCGATCACCGAAACGATCTTGCCCCGAAGATTGATGACCCCTTCCATGTAGTCGGGAGCGTCAGGCACGGCGGTAATTTCGGGCACGCGCACGATCTCGTGCAGTGAGGTGATGGGCACGCCATAGGTCTCGCGCCCCACCTGGAATCCGACGATGTGCAGTTCAGGGTTCATGGTCGGCTCTGGACATCAGGCCCGGGCGCCGGCCGCGGCGCGTCGGGCGCTGAATGCCGCCTGCTCTCCCAGGGGCGCGGGACCGCGTTCCACCTGCTCCAGGGCAAAACGGTGCATGGCTTCCAGCAACTCGCGGGACATCTTCGACATCTGCTCCGCCGAGGCGGCCAGTTCGGTTGAACCCGAAGTGGTCTGCTGCACCAGTTCGCGCATGCGCTCCATGGCCTTGACCACGGCCTGCGCTCCCGAAGCCTGTTCCTCGACCGCGGAGTTGATCTCGTGCGTGATTTCATTCAGGCGCGTCGTGGCCCGCGCGATCTGCGACGAGCCATGCGACTGCTCGTTGGTAGCGGCGCCGATCTCCTGAGCGAACTTGTACACCTCAGTCACCACATTCGAGATCTTGCGCAGGGCAGCGTTGAGCTCCTGGCCCAGGCCGAGACCGTCGTTCACAATGCCGGTGCTGCGGTCCATGTTCTCGACCGCTTTGCGGGCTTCTTTCTGAATGCTCTGGATCAGTTCTGAAATTTCCTTGGTGGACTGGGCCGACTTTTCCGCCAGCTTGCGGACTTCGTCGGCGACCACGGCGAATCCCAGTCCGTGCTCACCGGCGCGAGCCGCTTCGATGGCCGCGTTCAACGCCAGCAGGTTGGTCTGCTCCGCCAGGTCATCGATGACCTCGATAATCTTGCCGATGTCGTCGGCCCGTTGCCCCAGCACATCGATAATTTCGCCGGAAGAACGAATGGTGATGTTGATCTTGTTCAATCCGTCGGTGGCTTTCTCCATGGTATTGATGCCGCTGTGCACTTCTTCGCGCGACCGGTTCGAAATGTCGAGCAGGACCTTGGCGGTGTCCGCCACGCGTTGAATGGAAGCGACCATCTGGTCGATCGAAGCCGAGGTTTCGCTGACACTGGAAGCCTGGGTCTGGGTGTTCTTCACCATGTTCTGCACGTTGACGCTCATTTCGTGCATGGTGCTCGTGACTTCATCGATGGCGGAGGCGGTTTGCAGGCTGACCTTGGCGGAGTCATCGGAGGCGCCGGCCACCTGGCCGGATGCGCTGGCTACCTGGGAGGCAGCGTCGCGCACATTGCGCACCAGGTTTCTCAGGCCGTCCACCATGCGCACGAAAGCATTGCCCAGGGTGTCATCCTTGGAACGGGGTTTTACTTCAACCGAAAGGTTTCCCCCCGCAATAGCCTCAGAGACCGCTGCCATTTCCCTGAGATAGCCCACCATGCCATTGAAGGTGCGACCCAGTTCGCCGATCTCATCTTCCCGCTGGATATCGATTTCGTGGTCGAGGTCGCCGGCCGTGCCGATCTGTTTGGTCACTTTCATCAGGTCGGTCAGCGGTTCGGTAATGGACTTGGCGGTGCGGAAGGCGATCAGCAGTCCGAGACCAAGCGCTGCCAACGTTCCCAGCAGCGCGATGCCAACCGTCCAGTTGCTCGCGGAATCGTCACTTCGGCGCCGCTCTTCCAGCACACGCTTGCTTTCCTGGTCCGCCAGGTCGAGATACTCAGTCGAATTTTTTACCCATGAAGTGGCGTCTTTCTGCAGGTAGAAGATTTGCAGTTCGGCCACGGTGGAATTCCCCTGGTCCACCTCTTTCCGCTTTTGCATCAGGGGATCAGCGAAGTCCCGGGCCCACGCCTGTTCCGTCTGTTGCACTTTCATCAGCGCCGTTCGCTGCTGTTCCGAGCTCGCCAGCGCCGTAGTGCTTTGCAGACGGTCGAGCAGCGTGTGAACGCCGTCATTCACATGATCAGCTTCGCGGCTGTCTCCGCTGAGCAGGTAGTTGGTCAGATAGAGACGGTTCTGCATCATCTGAAACCTGATCTTGTCAGTGGCATCTGCCAGTTCCAGGGCCTGAGAGGCGGCTGCTTTGGCGCTGTGCTCGCGGTATACCGCGGCCAGGTTCACGGCAAACAGCACCACCACCATGACCAGCACCGCTCCGAAGCTGATATAAAGTTTTTTGCCGATCGTCATCCTGTTTCCTCCGCTCTCTGCCGCGCTGCCTGACGCGGGGCCAACTGCTCCGCTCTTGAACTAATCTCTGGGCTCAAACTTGAACTCTACGATTCCGCTGCTCTCGGTCGAGGCGGCCTCAAATCTCCATTGCTTCATGGCGTCCAGGGCGGCTTTGACCAACACCGGGTGTCCTCCGATCGCCTTCGAACTCTTCACTGCGCCGTTAGGAGCCACGGTTACCGTTAACCTCACCGTGCCGGAGATACCCATCCGGCGAGCCATGTCGGGATAGATCGGCGCAACCTTAGTCTTGGGCTTGCGCGACAATTCCGTTTTCAGGTCCTTCGAATTGTCTTGCGCCACGGCCCGCGAATGCAGCATCGCCGCTCCTGCACTCGTGATCCCAAGTCCCAGCACCAAAGCAAGTACCCATCGCCGCATTGATATCAAACGCACAGGACTTCTCTCGGAAAGGGGAAAGTTTCCCATGCGTTCAAGTGCAATGCCGATGCCAGCCCGAGGCGGGCCCCCGCGACCGGCTTCAGTAATCGGTTAAACCTCTTGTTTTAATATGCTTACCGGTGCCTTGATTCGCGAAAAAGGAGTGGTATTGCGGTTAAGAATCGTCTCATCAACTGGCTTGCATCTCAGTTTGATACATCGGTTAATTCTGCCCGATTCGCATTTCACCTTCTCGATACCGGGGCCACTTATTCGCTTGACTCAAATTGAGAATGCGGTCTAATTTGCTGTATATCAATTACTTGTCAATTTGAGAATGACCAGACGGTGACACTTTGACCTTGTCGGCAGAGGACTCTACCGGGGCGCACAACCGTAGTTCGCGCTCAGACCATGCCTTTCAAGGGTTGCTGCTCAAATTCTCCAATGCAGCCGCCCGAGGCACTCCTGCCCACGAGTTGATTCGCCTGTTCTGTCAGGCGACCCGCGAGCTGTTTCAGGTGGATGGCGCCTATTACTGGCAGCGGGTTTCCGCCGACGAGTTACTGGGGGCGGAAGCCGACGGACTGATGGCGGAGCGCTTCCGCGGTACCCGGGTAACGGCTGGCCAGAGTTCGGTCGCGATTGCCGTCGAAGCCATTCGCCAGCGGAAGACGATCTACGAGAATGAGTTGGATCCCTCCCGTTATCTCATGGCCGCCGAGTTCGGGGCTCGTTCGATTATGGCCGCACCTCTGGTGGTAAATAACGAATCCATCGGAGCTGCGGTCTTCCTGCATTGTTCGAATGGCGATTTCTTCAACCCGGACCTGGCCGCCAAGGCCACCATCCTGGCGGCACAGCTGGGCAGCCTGCTCGAGGCCAGTCGCCTCACCCAGGTTTCAGGCGAGGAACACCGGCGGACCAAGATTCTTGCTGAGGTCGCGCAAGCGCTCAATTCAGCCACCCAGTCCATGGCCGTGGTCGAGGCCGTCGCCGACCGGCTTCGGGTCCTGCTGCGCACCCGGCTGGTCTGCATGATGCTGCGGGAAGGGACTGGCTTCAGCCTCCGAGCGGTTTCCGCCGAGTCGCCTCAGCTGGCCGCTGCGGTGCGGGCGCGGCATGATCGCCGGGGATTACAGTTTGCCGCGGATCTGGCCAGCCGGGCGGTTTCAGCGGGCGAGCCCATCAGCGTTGCGATCGATCCTGCCACTCACGCTTTGGGCGAACTGGTTCCACCCGGGGTGCTGATTGCCGCCCCTTTTCGGACTTCCCTCACACAGGGCGCGGTCCTGATCTATCCCCGCCAGGAAGGCGTTTTTAGCGCGGAGGAAAAATCGCTGATTTCTATTGTCACCGGATGCGCCGCGGTCGCCATCGCGAACGCCGAACTGTATAACACAGCCCGGGCCCGGGCTTATGAACTCCATCAATTGCTGGATATTTCAGCCGAACTGGGCTCCATCGGCCAGTTGGATGACTTCCTGCAGCAGTTTGCATTGCGTGCCGCCGATTTCCTCGGTTTCGGACGCGGCTTTATCGGGCTGGTCGAAAATGGCTCTTTCCATGTTCGCTGGGGAGCTGAAAACGGCCAGAAAAAGCAAGTGGACTTCCTGTTTCCGCCCGGGCCTGCGAGCCGCGCCCTTCTGAGCAAAGAGGTGTTCTGGTCCGACGACCCCGCCAAAGTTCCCGGAGCCGACCTGGAAATGCTGGCCCAATTCAACGTGCGCCAGTTGTTGGCGGTGCCTCTTCTTGGTACCGAGGGCGAAGTTCTGGGAATGTTCGGAGTGCTCGACCGGATCGATCAGGCCGGCATTTCGCAGGAGGAGATCCGTCGGGCCCGGGCTTTGGCGGCACAAGTGGCAGTGGCACTTGAGGTTACTCGAAATCTGCACCAGTCCGAACAACATCGCCGCCGGGCCGAGTCCCTGATGGGATTGGCCCTCGAACTCAACGGACACCTGAGGCTTCCCGATTTTGCCCGAAGTTTTGTTGGCCGCGCTGCCGACATCCTGGGCGCGCCTCGAGCCGCGCTCGTGGTCAAACAGGAGTCCGGCATGGAAACCCTGGTCATGCGGGGTCCGGACGGCCAGGAGATACAGGAAAGCTCGTTGCTCAGACGGTTCAGCCACGCTATCGACGAAGCGCTGACGCGACACCAGGGAACCATCATTTCCGCCGGCGCGACGGAGTTATTCGGCGCGGCGCTGGCCTCCGAACTGGGAGAAAGCCATATCACCCTGGTGCGATTGCTGGGCTCGTCGGGGGAATTGGTGGGCGTCCTTTGTCTGGGAGATCGCGAGCAACGCCTGGACGAAGACCGCCAGGTCCTGCAAGCCATCGCGGGGCACGCTGCTGTGGCGCTCGAAAATGCACGGCTGTTTACGCGCATGGACCAGGCCAACCGGCACTGGGTCGAGATTTTCGACGCCATCAGCGATTTCATCGTGGCCCATGACCAGGCGGGTAACGTTTTGCGGGTGAACCGCTCCCTGGCCGAGTTCATCGGAGTGCAGCCGCAGGCTCTCATCGGGGTCAACATGTCTGCCCTGCTGGCCATGGGCGTCGCTGCGCCCGTGCACTCCTGTCCTTTCTGCCGCAGCACCAGCGATGTCGAAGACGAATATGTCCATGCCGTCCTCGAGCGCACCTACCTGGTTTCGACCTCAAGAGTGCATGGCGCCAGCAGCGAGGGTATGCAGACCATCCATGTGCTGAAAGACATCAGCGATCGCCTGGAGGTGGAGCAGCGCTACCGGGAATTGTTTGACAATATTCAGGAGGGTCTGTTCTTCTCCACCCCCGACGGGCGCTTCATCGAGGTCAATGACGCGCTGGTTCGCATGCTCGGCTACGGCAGCCGGGAACAATTGCTGCAGGTCGACGTCCGCACTCAGATTTATTTCTCTCCCGAAGGTCATCAGGAACTGGCGCGGAAGATGGATGAGCACGGCGTAGTCCGGAACCACGAAGAGACCCTCCGCCGTCGCGATGGGTCGGCGGTTTACGTCCTCATCAACGCCTTCGCGGTGCGCGACACACAGGGACAGATCACGCAGTTCCGCGGCCTGATGCTCGACATCAGCGGGTTGAAAAACTTCCAGGCGGAGCTGCAGCGCGAGCGGGATTTCTCCGGAAAGATTCTCAACAACACCCAGAGCCTGATCCTGGTAGCCGATACTGCCGGACTCATCAGTTACGGCAACCGGCGCTGGCAAGACATGGGTTATGAGCAGAAGCAGTTGCTGGGCCGGCCGCTGGAAGACCTGGTCGCGCCGGCCCGTCGCCCGGTCCTGTCGGAAGCCTTGAGCGCAACCCTCGCCGGGCGCCAGGTCGATAATCTTGAACTGCAGATACTGCGCGGCGACGGAAGAATCGGTCACTTTTCGGTCAACCTGAGTCCCATGCGCGACGAGCAGTCTCACGTGATCAGTCTGGTCGTGGTGATGACCGACGTCACCGAC
The DNA here is from genome assembly GCA_050746005.1 of Terriglobales bacterium. Taxonomy (GTDB): domain Bacteria; phylum Acidobacteriota; class Terriglobia; order Terriglobales; family Acidobacteriaceae; genus JAIQFF01. Next base: position 12,139 of record JBOGLC010000103.1, on the reverse strand, counting down.
GCCGCCAGCCTGCAATCGAAACTGATGCATGCCGAAAAGATGGCAGCAGTGGGCCAGTTGGTTTCCGGCGTGGCCCACGAGGTCAACAACCCTCTGACCGCGATCCTGGGATTTGCCGACCTGTTGATGGAAAATCCGGAACTGCCGGAGAGCGCGCGCAAAGACATGCGAGTCATTCTGCAGGAGGCGCAGCGCACCAAGCAGATTGTCCAGAACCTGCTCAGCTTCGCGCGCCAGATGCCGCCGCAAAGAAAGGCGCTGCAACTCAATCCCATTCTCAGACGGACGGTCCAGTTGCGTTCTTACGATTTCCAAAGCCACGGAGTAGAAGTCATCGAGCATCTCGACCAGGATCTGCCCAGTGTGGTCGGCGATTCGCACCAGTTGCAGCAGGTATTCCTGAATATCCTGAACAACGCCTACGACGCAGTCGGCGAAACCGGGCGCCCGGCGCGGATTGAGATTGCGACCAAGCGGGTGGCCAATTCGGTGGAGATTCTGTTTCGCGACAACGGGCCCGGGATTTCGCACCCGGACCGCATTTTCGATCCCTTTTTCACCACCAAAGAGGTTGGCAAGGGAACCGGCCTGGGCTTGAGCATCTGCTACGGCATTGTGCACGAGCACGGCGGCGAGATCCTTTGCCAGAACAATACCGCCGGGCCCGGCGCAACCTTCGTAGTACGCCTTCCCGCTACCCTAGAAACGGCTTCCATTGGGGCCGCTGCCGGAGTCAAACCATGATGACCACTCAGCCTGTCGCCAAACCCGCAACTTTACCGGTGCTGCTCATCGAGGACGAACCCGCTGTCATGGCCTATGTCCGCGCCACGCTGGAGCGCAACGGCTACTCCGTGGTATGCACCGAGTCCGGCGCCAGTGGCCTGCGCCTGCTGGAGTCGGGAGAATTTCTGGGTGTCGTCTCCGACATGCGCACGCCGGGGGGAGTGAACGGCGCCGACGTCCATGCCTGGGTCACCCACCACCGCCCCGAACTGGCGGCCCGGATCGTCTTCATCACTGGCGATATTGCCAACGAAGAAACCGTGGCCACCTTGCGCGAAACCGGCGCTCCCTGCGTCGAGAAACCGTTTCGGGTACAGCAGTTCATATCCGTAGTCGAGAAAACCATGGGGAAGGCACTGTGAATGAAGACTTACGCATCCGCCTGCTGATCGTTGATGACGAGCAAAGCATTCGCCAGCTGTGCATGACCGTGGGCGAAGCTCTCGGGTTTATCTGCATGGAGGCCGATGGCGGAGAGTCAGCCCTGGCCCTGCTCGAGGAACAGCCCGCGCACGTCATTCTGACCGACATGGTGATGCCCAACATGTCCGGCCTCACCTTTCTTGAAAAGGTAAAGAAGATGCTGCCCCGCGCCGAGGTTGCGGTCATGACCGGTCATGGATCAGTCGAGACCGCAGTCCAGGCGATGAAGCTTGGGGCCTATGACTACATCAGCAAGCCCTTCTCCCCGCTGGAGGAGTTGCGCCTTTTCCTCCGGCGCATGGCGGAAAAGGTCCGCCTGGTAGAAGAAAACGAATTCCTGCGCGAGCGCGTGGATACCGAGACTGAGCTCCATGGCATCGTGGGCGCATCCGCGAAAATCCAGGACGTGCTGCGCATGATCTCGCGCCTGAAGGACACTCACACCCCTGTCCTGATCACGGGAGAAAGCGGCACTGGCAAGGAACTGGTGGCGCGCGCCATTCACTTCCGCGGCTCCTTAGCCAAACGTCCCTTCGTCGCGGTGGATTGCGGAGCGCTGGTTCCGACATTGATCGAGAGCGAACTCTTCGGCTACGAAAAAGGCGCATTCACCGGCGCGATAAGAGCGAGGACCGGGCTGTTTCAATCGGCCAACGGCGGCACCATTTTTCTGGACGAGATTGGCGAGCTGCCCCAGGAAATGCAGGCCAAGCTTCTTCGCGTTCTACAGGAAAAGGAAGTCCGCCCGGTTGGCAGCAATCAGAAGATCAATGTGGACGTGCGCGTGATTGCCGCCAGCAATCGCGATCTGGAATCGGAATATCGCAACGGAACCTTCCGCAAGGACCTTTACTTCCGCCTGAATGTGGTGACCGTGCACTTGCCCTCGCTGCGTGACCGCCGCTCCGATATCCCCATGCTGGCGCACTGGTTCCTGGAACGATCCACTCACGGCGGATCGATTCAGATCACCACCGCAGCCATGAAAGCATTGCTGCAATACGACTGGCCGGGGAACGTCCGCGAACTGGAGAATTGCATTGAGCGCGCCGTAGCGCTCGGCGACCGGCGGACCATCGACTTTAAAGATCTCCCGCCGTCCATTACGTCCGCCGTCCCGGCCGACCCGGGCTCTGTCTCGCCCTCGTCCGGCCTTACCACCACAGATCTTGAGGACATCGAACGCGCCACCATCGAGCGGGTGTTCGAACAGGTGAAGGGCGACAAGGCGCTCGCCGGCAGGATGCTGGGCATCAGTCGAGCCACGCTTTATCGCAAGCTCAAGCGCTACAACATCGGAGCCCGGGAAGAGTCAGACTCGCTCCAGTCACTGCAATAGCGCAGGCCGCAATTTCCTCCCCACTCTGTCATCCCGAGCCCTTCCCCACTCTGTCATCCCGAGCGCCCTCCACACTCTGTCATCCCGAGGGCAGCAGGATCGTTCGCTTGCGAACGATCCTGCGGAGTCGAGGGACCTGCTTTCTGCCGCAAGCCATCCCGGCCCTCGCCCGGAAACTTCAGCCACTCGACGAGGCAGGCAAACAGCAGATCTTTCGACTCCGAAAAGGGACTCGCAAGCGAGTCCCTTTTCTCCGCTCAAGATGACAGTGCTGATTTTTCCAAGATTACAAGCAAGGTCACAAGGCTGAGGTAAGGCCGGCACAGCCTATCCATGAGACAGTGTTTCATTCTGAGACAATGAACTGGCATTGATCCACTCCCGCCACGACACCCGCCATGCATCGCTCTTCAGTATCAGCAACTTAGCCCCTACCCGCTTGGTCGCGGCTTTTGGCTGCGAGAGTGCACTCTAACCAGCCGATGCGGTCCGGGTGTCCTTGCCATGCTAACCGGCAGGCCCGGGGACCCAGGCCGCGTCGACCCTGCAGAACCGAGGTAGCGCAGTGTCCACACAGGCCACGGGCCGGGCGCGTGTCCGGCAGGAGAGCTGCACCGCCAAGCTGGCGAAGTTCTTCCCGGAAGCCAGTCCGGTACGCATTCCCGTGTCCCTGTCTCGAGTCGTCGGAGGCCAAACCGACTGCAGCGAAGAGACGGTCATCGAATTTGGCACCCACCGCGAAGTGCTCTTTTCGTCGAAGTTGCCGCTGGAGTTTGCGGATCGGCTCAAGCTGAAGAATTCCGATGGCACGCTGGACGCTGAAGCTTCCGTAGTGGCCTTGCAATACACCAGCGGGCGCACCGCCGTCGCGGCCCGCTTTACCCAGGAAGTTTCCAACTGGATCGTGAAACCATGACGCTAAAACCGAAAATGAAGGACCTGTCCGCGGAGTGGCGCGAAGCGCGCTTGCTCTATCCTCTATACACCGCTCTGGGGCGCGAGTTTGTGATCGAACTGCCCACTTGCCCCGATCTGGAATCCGGTCTGGAGGATCCGCCGCAGGAATCCGTGGAGCAAGCCGGCCAGTGGTTTCTCGAAATGGACCAGAAGATCCAGGTCCATCAGTTGCGCCAGTTCCTTCAAACCACAAGTCTGACCAGTGAAGAGGGTCTGCAAACCCTGCTCGATCACCATCTCAACCGGACCACTCGATTGCATTCGGACCGCGACAAGATCGATTTCCTCCTGGTGCAGTTCTTCTCCCATTGCGCGCCCTCCCGCCTGGAAGACGCGGACGTGGACCTGATCTATGTGGCCCAGACGCTGGAGCCTGTTCTTGGAGAAATTGATCTGACCCGGCCTTCATGGCTCGAACCGATCGACGATTTCATTCAATCGGCGAACCGTTGCAGCAGCCTCAACGAGCTGCTGACCAGCAGAATTCTGGACAAGGGCAGAAACCTCAAGACGTCGTCCGGCGAAGACTATTTCGAGCCGGTCGCCATGGTGGCTTTCACCCGCTTCAGTTTCCTGATGCGGCGAGTCTTCTTCCGGCTCATGCACCAGGATCTGAATACCATTCTGGATGGGCTGCGTGAACTGGAGGTCCGCGGCGTCGCAACCCTGGATTGCCGCTCCGCTCAATTTTCCGCCGACGAGCCGGTAGCCCGTCTACGCATGATCTGCCAGTCCTGGAAAGTGATGTTCCATGCCGAGTACTCTTCCGGCAGCCCGTTGCGAATGCTGGTCGATCTGCGCAACGTGGTGGATGCAGCCCTGGCCCGCAGCAGCCGAGAGGCAGCCAAGTCGTCGTCCCGACCGGCCGTCCATGCCAAGGCAGCGGCAGCGGGCGCCCAGTTCGCTTCTTCCAGTTCAGAGATAGCAGAGTTCGACGTGACCGCTGCGCCGGAATGGGACCAGGACTCGTCCGCGCCTGATCACGATCCCGGCAACGACAAGGATGCCTAGGAACAACATTTTCCCGGCGTGGGGCGATGCAACATGGGTGACGGAGAGCAGAATTTGGACCAGGCCACGGTATTGGTAATTTCCGACAACGCCGATTTTTCGCGCCTGGTGATGGATCGTTGGCAAAGCGAGCGAAACGCCCCGTCATTCACCCTGATGAGCGGCGATCTGTGCCGCGATCTCGACCCTGACGGTTTCGACCTGGCTATCGTGAGTGCGGTGCGTCCTGAAATTCTTTCCTTCGTCTTCCAGGCCCTCGAGCCCACCGGCAACCCGGTCCTGCTGGTCTCGGACGGGAAACAAATCCCTCCACAGGTGCCTAAGCTGCAGCCGGGAATGAGCGTCTTGCAGCAGGAAGGCTGGCTGGATGTGCTGGTGCTGCTATCCGCGGAAATCTTGCGCCACGGCCAGACCAGGGCCCGCGCCGACCGCGCCGAAGCGGCTGGCAAGTCACTGGAGCGCCAGGCCGCGCTCGGCCGGTACATGCTTGATATGCGGCACACGCTCAATAACACGCTCACCTCGGTGATGGGCAACTCCGAATTGCTGTTGCTGGAACCGGGATCGCTCCCGGCCGCGGCCCAGTCGCAGATTGAAACGATCCGGAACATGGCGATACGGATGCATGAAATCCTGCAGCGCTTCTCTTCCATCGAGAAGGAACTGAATGCGGTGGAGCAGCAGGCGGAAAACGAAGCCCGAACCCGGGTTCGTGCCGCCGTCGCGGGTTCCTGAGCATCCGAACAAATCGAAACTCTCCCTCCAAATCCACCCCAGCGCGCTCGATTCCCTTGCTTCCGCAGTGGATCAGTTTGAACTGTCTTCCGCGCAATGGAGGCGTCATGCTGAGCTTGCGAAGCATCTGGCGTGAAGCGGATATGCAGCCGCGTCAGCCATTGGCAAGACACGCGCCCAATCCCTTCGACTTCCCTCAGGGCAGGCTCTTCGGGACTGAAGTCCCTCGATGACGCCGGGCAGATGGGCGTTTCAAACTGACCCACTAGCCTAAAATTGGGAAGCTGACCTTCAGCGCCATCCCGATGGTCACAGCCGCACCAAAAATCGTCGGCCTGTCACACCGACAGAAATTCCTTCGTCCGCAATTCCTTGATCGTATCCCTGAGCTTGGCCGCTTTCTCGAATTCAAATCTCTTGGCCGCCTCGCGCATATCGCTTTCCAGCTTCACGATATAGGCATCGAGCTCTTCCTGGGATTTGAACTCGGGCACGCCTTCCGCTTCGACGTCGGTGAGATCGGCGTAGTCGGCTTCGACGATCCGGGCGAGAGACATCTCCAGCGGCCGCACGATGGACTCCGGCGTGATCCCGTTGGCCTCGTTGTAGGCGACCTGAATGGCACGCCGGCGATCGGTTTCGCTGAGAGCCTTCTTAATCGAGTCGGTCATACGGTCGGCATAGAGAACCGCCCGGCCGTTCAGGTTGCGGGCGCAGCGCCCGATGGTCTGGATCAACGATCCGGCCGAACGCAGGAAGCCTTCTTTGTCGGCGTCCAGAATCGCGACCAGAGAAACTTCGGGCAAATCGAGGCCTTCGCGTAACAGGTTGATACCGATCAGCACATCGAACTCGCCCTTACGCAGATCGCGCAGGATTTTCACCCGTTCGAGAGTTTCGATTTCGGAGTGCATGTAGCGGCACTTTACGCCCACTTCGCTGTAATACTCCGCGAGATCCTCCGCCATGCGCTTGGTGAGCGTGGTTACCAGCACGCGCTCGCCGCGGGCCACGCGCTCGCGAATTTCGTGCAGCAAATCGTCAATCTGTCCTTTTACCGGACGGATTTCGACCGGCGGATCGACCAGTCCGGTGGGACGAATGATCTGTTCCACGACCACGCCCGCCGATTTGGTCAGCTCGTAGGGGCCGGGCGTGGCCGAAACGTAGATGATCTGGTTCATCCGGTGTTCGAACTCTTCGAAGGTCAAGGGCCGGTTATCCAGGGCCGAAGGCAGGCGGAAGCCATATTCCACCAGGGTTTCCTTGCGCGAACGGTCTCCGTGATACATGCCGTGCAGCTGCGGCACCGTCTGGTGCGACTCGTCGATGAACATCAGGTAGTCACGGGGGAAATAATCCAGCAAAGTCGGCGGCGGCTCACCCGGCAACCGGCCGGTGAAGTGGCGAGAGTAGTTCTCGATGCCATGGCAGTAGCCCATGGCCTTGATCATCTCCAGGTCGTACATGGTGCGCTGGTGCACCCGCTGCGCCTCCACCAGGTGTCCCTGCTTCTCCTGTTCCGCCTCCCACCACGCCAGCTCGGCGCGAATCGACTCCACGGCTTTCGACCGCGTCTCCGGCTTCATCACGTAGTGAGTCTTGGGATAGATGGGCAGGCGCGCATATTTCTGCTTCACCGTGCCAAACAGGGGATCGATCTGCGAAAGCGATTCCACTTCGTCTCCCCACAATTCGATGCGATACGCCATGTCGTCATAAGTGGGGAAAATTTCTATCACGTCGCCGCGCACGCGGAACGTGCCGCGCCGGAAGTCACCGTCGGTGCGCTCGTAGAGAATCTCGACCAGCTTGCGGGTAATGTCCTCGCGCTTGATCTTCTGGCCTTTCTCCAGGAAGAGCAGCATGCCGTAGTAGGCCTCGGGCGAGCCCAGACCATAGATGCAGCTCACAGAAGCCACAATCAGGCAATCGCGCCGTTCAAACAGCGATCGCGTGGCCGAGAGCCGAAGCTTGTCCAGTTCATCGTTGATCGTGGCTTCTTTCTCGATATAGAGGTCGGCGGCCGGAACGTAGGCCTCTGGCTGGTAGTAATCGTAGTAGGAGACGAAATATTCCACCGCATTATGGGGGAAGAAGCTTTTGAATTCATGATAGAGCTGGGCCGCCAGAGTCTTGTTGTGCGCCATCACAATCGAGGGCCGGTTGGCCTGCTCAATCACCTTGGCCATGGTGTAGGTCTTGCCCGACCCGGTCACCCCCAGCAAAACCTGATGCTGCTCGCGGTCGAAAACGCCACGAACCAGGGCCTCCAGGGCGGTGGCCTGGTCGCCACGGGGCTTGTAATCGCTGACCAGCTTGAAGTCCATAAATACCAGCCCGCCCGTCACAGGAGAGAATTACCGGCGGCGGACATCCCTTGATTATAACTCGGAGGTAGGAATGGTTTGGAGCGAGCGCCGGAGACGGCAGGGGATCAGGTTGAACCCGTCCTCATCATGGCGTCATCGTCGTTGGCGTCATCGTCATTGCGTCATCGTCATTGCATCATCGTCATTGCTCATCGTCGTTGGCGTCATCATCGTTGCGTCATCATCGTTGGCGTCATCCTGAGGGACTTCAGTCCCGAAGGATCTTGCGTGTAGCGCCACATGCCATGAACAGCCGCAGATCCGCTCCACGCCAGATGCTTCGCAAGCTCAGCATGACGCCATCGGGTGAGAGTGTCGGGCTGCTCGCCGGAGTCAAGGATCCGAAGGGTTGTTGGGTTCCGGAGGATCAGCTGCAGTGGGCGGAAAACCTGGCGCAAGCGGCAGGATTGAACTACATCACCGATTCGTATATCGGCGAAGCAGCTCGAGATATTCTGGCTTCACGCCGGCCAGCCCGGTCCTAGGCGCCTGCGGTCAGCTTGTGGCTTTTCGACTGGGCAATCCCGTACTGCCTGATCTTGTACAGCAGGGCTTTGTAGCTAATCTGGAGCAGCGCAGCCGCCTGCTTGCGGTTCCAGTTGGTCTGATCGAGGGCCTGCCGGATGGCTTCAGCCTCGGCCTCATCCTTCGCGCTGCGCGCCACTGATTTCAGTCCACCGCCCGGTTCGGCCGGACTGTGCGCTGTCTCGGGCCGGGTTCCGTTGCCGTCGTCCTTGGGTTGCAGTTCCTGAATAGCCAGTTTGTCGTCGCCCAGCACCAGATAGCGCTTGATGAAGTTATTCAACTCGCGCAAGTTGCCGGGCCAGGAATAGTCCTGGCACGCCTGCAGCATGGTGGGCGAGAGCGGCAGCGAAGGCCGCGCGTATTGCTCCGCCATGCGCGCCATGAAGTGTTTCAGCAGGATGGGAATTTCTTCCTTGCGCTCCCGCAGCGGCGGCAGCTGAAGGGTGAAAGCATTCAACCGGTAATAGAGATCTTCGCGCAGCCGCTTGTTGGCCAGCGCCTCCGGAATATTGATGTTGGTTGCAGCCAGGATGCGAACGTCCACCTTGATCACCGACCGGCTGCCCAGCCGTGAAAACTGCTGGTCCTGCAGAACGTGCAGCAGCTTGGCCTGCAACAGCGGAGGCATCTCGCCGATTTCGTCGAGCAGGATCGTGCCCTTGTTGCACAGTTCGAATTTGCCCGGCTTGGCATGTGTGGCGCCGGTGAAGGCCCCGGCTTCGTGGCCGAACAACTCGCTTTCCAGCAAGTCGCCGGGAACCGCGGCGCAATTTACCTTCAGAAACGTACGATGCGCGCGCGGCGAAAGTTTGTGGATCAGGCGCGCCACGACTTCCTTGCCCGTACCGCTTTCCCCCAGCATCAGCACCGGAATGTCTACATTCGCGACCAGGGCAGCCTGGGAGCGAATCTTGCGCATGGCAGGACTGGCCGCCACAAAGAACACGTCGTCGTACAACTCTTCGACCTCGCCCGGCAAGTTCTGCTGGTTTTTTCCCAGGCACTGGTCAATCACTTTATCCAGCTCGCCCTTCTGGAACGGCTTGGTCAGGTAGTCGTGCGCGCCCAGGCGGATGGCCTGCACCACTTTGCGGGTATCGCTGACGCAGGACAGCATGACCACTTTCACGTTCGGCAGAATCTGACGCAGCTGCTCCAGGGTCTGCAGGCCGTCAATGCCCGGCATGAGCAGATCGAGCAGGACCAGGTCGGGGCGTAGCCCTTTCTGCACTCGCTCCAGGGCGGCTTCGCCGGTGGCAGCCGTTTCGACAGTGTAGTCGTCAACCTCGAGCAGGGTGCGGATGTAGCGCAGCATTCCCGGTTCGTCGTCGACCAGTAAAATGTTGACCCCTTCGGTCATTTGTTCTTCCCTTTGCCGGGTGCGATGGGAACCGGCCTAAGCGGCAGGATAAACGAGAATTTGGCCCCTGCCCCGAGTTCGCTCTCCACCCATATCTTGCCGCTCATGGCGCTTACCAGCCGGCGCGCGATGGCCAGTCCCAGACCCATGCCTTCGGCTTGCGCTTCATTCTGCGGCAAACGAAAAAAATCGTCGAAAACCTCGATGTGATACTCCGCCGGAATGCCCGGGCCAGTGTCGGAAACGCTGATCTTCACCGAATTGGGCAGGGGATTATTCTGCCGCCGCCGTTCGCCCGGAATCGCCGAGGCGTTGGGATTGCGGCGCTCCCACATGTAGGGCTCAGCATGCAGCCAAACCGTCCCCCCCGAAGGCGTGAACTTGGACGCATTCTCCAGAAGATTCGAGATCACCCGCTGCAACTTGGCCGAATCGAACGCCAGCTCCGGCAATTTATCGTTGGCCAGAAAGTAAAGCGCCAGGCCTCTTTCCTGAAACCGGTGCGACCACAGCCGGCATACTTCAGACAAAAAGGGATTCACGTTGCCGTTCTCGTACCGCATTTTCATCTCGCCGGTTTCGAGAACGCTGTAGCTTAAAAAGTCCTGGATAAAGCTCTGCAGGCGCTGCCCGCTGCTGCGCATATCGGCCAGTATTTCCCGCTGCCGTTCGTTGAGCGGGCCCAGCTTCTCATTCTCCAGCAGTTCGATGTAACCATTCAGAATCGCGAGCGGAGTCTTGAGGTCGTGAGCGGCCGAACCCAGGGCATTGGTGGTGCGCAGGGAACGCTCCCGCAACTGGTTGTACTCCCGCAGCAAATCATCGTAGTTAAGAGGATCTCCGGCTGGGCGTTGGGCTGGGGCGGCGGCCGCGCCGCTGGCCGACGGCTCCGCTTCCATGGGGAGACACGTATTTTCTGGCACCACTCCCATATGTGGAAAACTCACAGATTTGGTTTACATGGGGAGGGTACAAAAACGGCCCAGTTTGTGATTTTAGCGCTCTCAAATCGTATGACACAGACTTCCTCGGTGTCAACGGAAAATGCAATCCAATGGTAACGGAAGAGCAAAACATTGCAGTTCTAAGCGCTTCACAGAGCGGGGCTAAAAGTGCTTGTGGGGGCGAATATAAGGAGAATATGTTCGGGTGCTGTTGGGGCTGTAATGGCGGACTTACAGAGAAATCACCGGTTATCCTCAGGGTTTCCTATACCAAACGCCGAACCCGGTCCGTCCAGTTTGGCCCCCAAGGTGCGGTAGGGAGGTTATCTCGTGTTTAAAAGAGGTCGGTTTGAAGCGTCTGAATCCGAAAGCAGAGCGCCGCAAGTGGCCGCGCCTCCCTATCGCTATACCGGTATTCGTTCGCAGCGGCGACGAAAAAGGCAAGGAACTTCTGGAGTTCGCCACCGCGCTTAACATCTCCGCCGGCGGCGCTCTGGTGGCCGTACGCCGCTCTTTGCCGCTCTCAGCGCAGGTTTTGCTGGAAATCCCCAGCGCCCCTCTGGCCGTTTCCAGCGCTCTGCCCAAGGCCGCCCGCAATCTGAAGGCGCGTACGCTGCGTGTGACTCACGCCGACGGCTATCATTTGGTGGGCCTCAAGTTCTCCCACCCGCTGCTGGCGCCGCCGGCCGCCAGCACCTCGCGCTCGCGGAAAGTTGCTTCTGCCCTGTGAAAACATTTTCCCATAGGTTCAGCCGCTCCTGAACCCGACCAGGCGGTGTTACCAGCTGGCGGGCCGACCCTGCTAAATCCTCACAACATACTAGATATAAATGGTTTAAGTTGAATTCGGCGGCCGTAATCGTGGCCCGACTGGGTTTGGCTCTCGGGGTGCACACCAATGCCTGCACGAACGGGCCCTGGGCCATTACCTACTCATGACGACTATACCTTCTGTCACTTCGCTGGCTACTTCTCTCGGCGAGTTTCCTCCCGAGACGGTAATCTTCGGTCGCTCCGAGGTCATGCAATCGCTGCGCAACCGCATGGACAAGGTGGCGAGCGCTAACGTTCCCGTCCTGATTCAAGGCGAGAGCGGCACCGGCAAGGACATCGTCGCCCGCATGATCCACGGCCTGTCTCCGTGGCGAACCGGGCCTTTTGTTAAGGTCAACTGTCCCGCCATTCCCGGCACTCTGCTCGAAAGCGAACTCTTCGGATACGAAAAAGGCGCCTTTACCGGCGCTTATGGCTCCAAACCGGGACGGGTGGAACTGGCCCATCGGGGCACACTTTTTCTCGACGAAATTTCGGAACTCGACCTGGGTCTGCAGTCAAAGCTTCTGCAACTATTGCAGGACGGGCAGTTCTGCCGGATCGGCGCCCAGGAGGACAAGAAAGTTGAAGTGCGCGTAGTCTGCGCCACCAACCGGGTGCTGGAAGCGGAAATCGAAAGCGGTACCTTCCGCCAGGACCTCTTCTATCGCATCAACGTCGTCAACCTCCAGATGCCGCCGCTGCGCGAGCGCAAGGGCGATATACCGGAGCTGGTCGCCTATTTCCTGGAGTACTACAACCGCAAATACAACTGCCGCGCCCGGACGCTTTCGGCAGATCTGATGTCGGCGCTGCACAAGCATCACTGGCCGGGCAATATCCGTGAACTCGAGAACCTGATCAAGCGCTACGT
>JBOGLC010000102.1:0-2637 GCA_050746005.1 Terriglobales bacterium | reverse complement strand
AACGCCTACGGTGCTTTCGGGCCTACCGAAGGGATCCTGCGGCAAGGGAGACTGAGCTCCCTGCGCTGAGGAGACCGCTGGAAGCAACCACACGAAGAGGACGGTTAAACAGACTGCGTACGAAAAGCGCGAAATCATTCTCTCGCCGCCAAATAGGCCTCCTATTCTACACGCCCCACAAATAGTCCTCCTGGTCGGCGTGATGCTCGGCGGCAGGATGCAGCGGGAGTTTGAAATCTGCGACCCGGGCAGCGGGCGAGGCTCTCCTTGTTCCTTCCAGTTCCAGGGATCGCCGCAGTTTGACCGGCGACGCACCCGCCTCCACATTTCCGGGCCCGCTACCGGCAGTAGCCCGCGTCTGCTGAATCAGTTCCAGCAAATGATGTTCTTCCACATGCTTGATCTTGTCCGCCAGCACCACGAAGCGGCGATAAATTTCATCCAGTTCGCGGCGATCGAACTGAAATCCCAATTGTTCGCAGCGCAGTCCCAGCGCATGCCGCCCCGAGTGCTTTCCCAGCACCAGCCGGGAATCCGGCACGCCCACCGATTGCGGCGTCATGATTTCATAGGTCAGCGGGTTCTTCAGCATGCCGTCCTGATGAATGCCGGCTTCGTGCGCGAAGGCATTGCGTCCGATCACGGCTTTATTAGGCTGCACCGGCACGCCTGTCATCTCGCTCAACAACTGGCTGGCCGGAAAAAGCTGCCCGCCGACTACGCCGGTTTCATACGGATACCGGTCCGGCCGCACCCGCATGGCCATCACGATTTCTTCCAGTGAGGCATTGCCCGCGCGCTCTCCGATGCCGTTAATAGTGCACTCCACCTGGCGTGCGCCGGCGGCAACTGCGGCCAGCGTATTGGCGACAGCCAGCCCCAGGTCGTTATGGCAGTGGGCGGAGATGGTCACGTTTTCGATGCCCCGCACGCGCTGACGAATGCTCTGAATGAGCTCGCCGAACTCCGCCGGCATGCTATAGCCCACCGTGTCCGGAATATTGAGCGTCGTGGCGCCGGCCTCGACCACGGCATTGAGCACCTGATGCAGGAATTCGTGATCGGTGCGGGTGGCGTCCTCGGGAGAAAATTCCACGTCCGCGCACAAAGACTTGGCCAGGCGGACAGAATCCTGCGCCTGCTCCAGGCACTGCTGCCGCGAGATCTTGAGTTTGTATTGCAGGTGAATATCGGAAGTGGCCAGAAAGACATGGATGCGGGGCCGGGCGGCGCCCTTGACCGCCTGCCAGGCGCGTTCAATGTCTGGCGCGCAGGCGCGGGCCAGGCCGGCGACGATGGGCCGACGGATGGTCGCGGCAATCGCCTGCACCGCGGCAAAGTCGCCTTCCGAGGCGATGGGGAAGCCGGCTTCGATGACGTCCACGCCCAGGCGGTCGAGTTGGTGCGCCAGGCGCAGCTTTTCCTGCACGTTCATGCTGCATCCGGGTGACTGCTCGCCATCGCGAAGGGTAGTGTCGAATACTGTGATCCGTGCCCGTTCCATGGTTGAGGCCCTCCTGACAGGTACAAGCTGTATGCTACCGGGATTCGGGCCTTGATAAAATCTTATAAAAATTACATTATCATTAGATATACTTACTCAATAAGTAATGCTAATGCAAAGTTAAGTTTCGTTAAGGTTATCAGATATGGATTTAGGGCAACTGGAAGTGTTCCTGGCGGTGGCCACGGAAGGAAAGTTTTCCCGGGCGGCGGAAAAGCTGCATCGCACCCAATCGGCGGTCAGTCAGTCGATTCACAAGCTGGAACGGGACGTGGGCGAGCCTCTGTTCGACCGCTCGTCGCGCGACGGCCTGCTCACCGATGCGGGACGAGTTCTCAGGGAGTATGCCGAACGGCTGCTCAACCTGCGCGACGACGCCTCCGGTGCGCTCGGCGAACTGCGCCAGTTGCATCGCGGCAAGCTGAGCATCGCCGCCAACGAATTCACCGCGCTCTACCTGCTGCCGGTTCTGGCCCGGTTCCGGCGGCTGCATCCCATGATTCGTATTGCGGTCGAGCGTTCGCTGGGCAGCCACATCCCCGGAGACGTGCTGCGCCACAACGTAGAATTGGGAGTCCTCACTTACGATCCGCAGGAACCGCAACTGCGCTCCATCGTCGCCTACCTTGACGAGCTGATTTTCGTGGTGCCGCCCACGCACCCTCTCGCCGCGGAAACCCAGGTCAGCATCCGGCAGCTGGGCGCGGAGTCGTTCGTGGCTCACATCGTGTCCTCGCCGTATCGCGAAAAAGTGATCCAGGCATTCCGGCGCCACAAGACTCCCCTGCACATGGACATCGAACTGCCCACCCTGCAGGCGATCAAGCGCTTCGTGGCCATGGGCAATGGGGTCGCGCTCCTGCCCGCCATCAGCGTGGAAAACGAATTGGCCCGCGGCGAACTGGTCCGCATTCCGGTGCGGGAGTTGCGCCTGCACCGAAAACTACGCCTGGTTTATCGCCAAGCGGCCAGCTTGTCCCATGCGGCCCGCGCGTTCCTGAAGGTCGCAGAGGCATTCGCCCTGGAACGCCGTGGCCCCTATCGCTTTCACCGCGATTAATGTAGGCGCGAGCGCCCCCGCTCGTGCTGGGTCTGTGGCAATGTAGGCGCGAGCGCCCCCGCTCGTGCTGGGT
>JBOGLC010000101.1:0-7944 GCA_050746005.1 Terriglobales bacterium | reverse complement strand
GCATGACGCCATCGGGGGGCGCGATTACTCACGCCCGCACTCAACCGGCAGAGCGCACAGCTTGGAGTCCATTCCCTCCATCCCCTAATTGTGGCGTGATCCTGAGGGACTTCAGACCCGAAGGATCTCGCGCGCAGCTCCACGTGCCACGACGAGAGCAGATCCGCTTCGCGCCAGATGCTTCGCAAGCTCAGCATGACGCCTTCGGGGGGGCGGGCTGTAACTCGCCTTGCACTCAGCCGGCAGAGCGCACAGCTTGGAGTCCATTCCCTCCATCCCCTAATTGTGGCGTCATCCTGCGGGACTTTAGTCCCGAAGGATCTCGCGCGCAGCTCCACGTGCCATGACGAGAGTGGATCCGCTTCGCGCCAGATGCTTCGCAAGCTCAGCATGACGCCAGATATTGAAAGGGGATTTCAAATTGATTCCAGCCGCCAAGTCGAGTGCCTATCAACGGGCAAGATCAGTCCCAGGAATGACGTGGCCGCTTCATCCGGTGTAAATTAGCTGGCGAATATTTTGAAAAGGATTCGCTTCAGCCGATGAAAACCATTAAGGGTCCGGCAATATTTCTGGCACAGTTCGCCGCTGATGCGGCTCCCTTTAACAATCTGCAACATATCGCACACTGGGCCGGCGGTCTGGGCTACAAGGGTGTGCAGATTCCTTCGTGGGACGACCGCCTCTTTGATCTGAAGCTCGCCGCGGAGAGCAAGACCTATTGTGACGAAGTTCTCTGTACTTTAAGTACGCATGGTCTGCAGCTCACCGAACTTTCCACCCACCTGCAAGGCCAGTTGATCGCAGTGCATCCCGCGTATGATCCGATGTTCGACGGGTTCGCGCCTGAAGGGGTGCGGGGCAACCGGAAAGCGCGGCAGGAGTGGGCCGTGGAGCAATTGCTTTTCGCGGCCAAGGCATCCGCAAACCTGGGACTCACAGCTCACGCCACCTTCTCGGGAGCGCTGGCTTGGCCTTACGTTTATCCCTGGCCGCAACGCCCGGCGGGACTCATCGAAACCGCCTTCGAGGAGTTGTCCGTGCGCTGGTTGCCGATTCTGGATGCGTTCGAGGAAGCAGGAGTGGATTTATGTTTCGAGATCCATCCCGGAGAAGACCTGCATGACGGAGTCACCTTCGAAATGTTTTTGGAGCGGGTGAAGAATCATCCACGATGCAACATCCTGTTCGATCCCAGTCATTTTGTGCTGCAGCAGCTCAATTATTTACAGTTCATCGATCTGTACCACGCTCGCATCAGGATGTTTCATGTGAAAGACGCGGAATTCAATTCTTCCGGGCGCCAGGGCGTCTACGGAGGCTACCAGCCGTGGATCGAACGGGCGGGGAGATTTCGCTCGCTGGGGGACGGGCAGGTTGATTTCGCCGGCATTTTTTCCAAGCTCACGCAATACGGTTTCGATGGCTGGGCGGTGATGGAGTGGGAATGCTGCATAAAAAGCAGCGATCAGGGCGCAGCTGAAGGAGCGCCTTTTATCTCGCGCCATATAATTCAGGCAGCCAGTCAGGCATTCGACGATTTTGCCAGTTCTGGTTCAGATCAGTCGGCGAATCGCCGGATGATGGGGCTCGATTGAAATTTCCAGCAATCGGTGAACAGTTCTCGGTTCTCAGTGGGAGATAAGGACAGGTCTTGGAAATAAAACGCGACGATACAACTGGACGGCGCTTACGGCTGGGCATGGTGGGCGGTGGTCCGGGCGGCTTCATCGGTGCGGTGCATCGCATTGCTGCCCGGCTTGACGATCGTTTTGAGCTGGTGGCGGCGGCGTTGTCGTCCGATCCGGCGCGGGCTCGCGCGGCCGCGCTGGACCTTCACATTGTTCCGGAGCGGGCCTATGGCAGCTTCGCTGAAATGGCTGCGGCGGAAGCGGCAAGAAAAGATCGTATCGATGCTGTTGCCATCGTGACTCCCAACCATCTTCACTATGCACCCGCAAAAGCTTTTCTCGAGGCCGGAATCCACGTTATCTGCGACAAGCCGCTTACCACGACCCTTGAGGACGCCCAGGATCTGGCGCGGACGGTGCGGCGCACCGGGCTGCTTTTCGCGGTGACTCATAATTACACCGGCTATCCCCTGGTGCGACAGGCCCGGCAAATGGTGGCGGAGGGAGAGCTGGGGCCGATCCGCGTGCTGCAGGTTGAATATGCCCAGGACTGGCTGGCGACGCCGCTGGAGAAGACTGGACAGAAGCAGGCCGCCTGGCGCACAGATCCGGCTCAAAGCGGTCCGGCCGGATCGTTGGGAGACATCGGAACCCACGCCTACAATCTTGCGTGTTTTGTTACCGGGCTCAATTGCCGGGAGCTGGCTGCCGAGCTTTCCACTTTCGTCCCCGGCCGCCGTCTGGACGACAATGTACAAATCATGTTGCGCTTTGCGGAAGGCGCGCGGGGTCTGCTCTGGGCCAGCCAGGTGGCGACGGGAAACCAGAACAATCTGCGCTTGCGGGTTTACGGCGAAAAGGGTGGCATCGAATGGCGACAGGAGAATCCGAATTGCCTGTGGTTTGCGCCGCTGGGGAAGACTCCCACTTTGATCTATCGCGCGGGGCCGGGTGCCACGCCGGTAGCCGCGCACGCCAGTCGTGTGCCGGCCGGTCATCCCGAGGGATATCTCGAGGCTTTCGCCCAGCTCTACACTGACATTGCGGAACAGATCAGCGCCCGCCTGGAGAAACGTTCCGCGGCGTCGTCATCTTTGCTGGTGCCAACGGTCGAAGATGGCGTGGCCGGCATGCAATTCATATCGGCAGTTCTTGAATCGTCCCGTCGCAACTCAACCTGGACGGTTCTCGCCGGCGAAGGGTAATCCTTCCATCTGGCTTGTCCTAATTATTTACTAGTAAACATCTCGCCATGCGAGTACGCTTAAGACGGTCTTATAACGCATCTTCCCGCCGCGCCTCACGGTGACGGTTCCCTGCGAAATCAGACATTGACTCTGTATTGCAAGGATCCGCCATGCCTGAAAAAACCTCTAGTATTCGTGTGAAACCCGACGGTCAATCCCCGCCTTTAATCGATGCGCAGCCAGTTGAGAATGAGATTTTGCTGAGCCTGCCGGCGCGGGAGCGCGAGATTATATTTCCGCTGTTAGTATTCGTGGATCTCAGAACCCACGACGTGTTGCTTGAACCCGGGGAACCGATCCAGTTTGGCTACTTCCTGAATAAGGGAATGACTTCCATCCTGACCGTCCTGGCCGATGGCAAAAGTGTCGAAGTCGGGTTGACGGGGAAGGACGGTTTTGTCGGCTTGCCCCTTATTGTCGGCTTCGCCAGCGGGCCCACGCAGGCAGTCATACAGATTGCCGGCAGCGGTTTCAGAGTCCCCGCCCGTAGCATCGCGCAACTGATGCGGCAGTGCCCAGACCTGGCGAATCGACTGCAACGTTACGTGCAGATGCTGGCCATGCAGGGAACCCAGGTGGCGGCCTGCAACCGGCTGCACGAAGTGGATGAAAGACTGGCCCGCTGGTTGCTCATGTGCCAGGACCGAATCGGTTCGCCCCTCGTGCCCTTGACCCAGGAGTTTCTGGCCCACATGCTGGGTACGCGCCGGGCCAGCGTCACGGTGGCGGCCGGCATTCTGCAGAAGGCCGGTCTGATCACCTATTCTCGCGGTCACGTTAACATCGTCGACCGAGTCCGGCTGGAAGGCGCGTGTTGCGAGTGTTACGAAATCATGCAGACCCAGGACAAGAAGTGGCGGCACGAAATGTCCTGAGCGTGGATTATGCGCGGGATCGTTCGTTGATCCAATCCCGGCAGCCCTACCCAGCAGTCCTACTCCAGAAGACAACTTTTGTAGCAAAACCGGAATCCACAGAGGCGCTCGCTCGCTTACAATAGCGGGCATGCCAAGCAGCGGACAAACGGGGACCAGGATGATCCGGGACTGGAAACAGTGGCAGGGCCAGATTGTGAATGGCACCTTTCCACTCCGCCAATATCTGGGCGGCTCCGAGCACAGCGCGGTTTTTATGACCGAACGCCGTGGACGGGAGCCGCAAAGAGCCGTCATCAAACTCATTCCGGCAAATCCGGCCACTGCCGGAGTTCAACTTTCGCGCTGGGAAGCCACAGCGAAGCTCTCCCATCCCCATTTGCTCCGGTTGTTCGAGTCGGGCAGTTGCCAGCTGGATCAGGTAGTTCTGCTCTTTGTGGTGATGGAGTACGCCGAGGACAACCTGTCGCAAATTCTCCCCCAGCGGGCGCTGACCCCTGCGGAAGTACGCGAGTTGCTGGAGCCGGCGCTGGAAGCGCTGACTTTTATCCACGGCAAATCGCTGGTCCACAGCCGGCTGAAGCCCTCGAACGTGCTGGCGGCAAAGGACCAGTTAAAGCTTTCGAGCGACAGCCTGCTGCGGAGTGGCGAGGCGGCGGGCATTATCGCAGCGCCGAGCGAGTACGATGCGCCCGAGATCGCGAACGGCAATATTCTGCCCGGGTCGGACATCTGGTCCTTGGGGATGACGATCATGGAAGCGCTCACCCAGCGACTGCCTGCCTGCAAAGGGATTGCGGAGCCCTTGCCGGAGACTGTGCCCGCGCCGTTCATGGGAATCGCGCACTGCTGTCTGCGGCTCGATCCGCAGCGCCGCTGTGCCGCGGCGGATATTGCGGCGCGGCTGCAATCCGGACCGTCGGTTTCTCCGCAGCCTTCGACGGTCAGAATACCGGCGGCATCCGCGAAGTCGCGCTACCTTCTGCTCATTGCTGTCGTGATATTGGCAGTAGGAGCCGTGGTGATCGGCCCCAAGCTACTCACTCGCCGTCCGGCTCAGTCTGCAGCTCCTGTTTCCTCCACGCCTCCGTCATCTGAACCTGCCGCTCCGCACAGTGCTCAAAGTGCTCCTCCCGAGACCGAACCTGCGCCGAAGGCAATTGAAGCCAAGCCGTCCGCGATCAGGCCTCGTAACGATCGTCAGGTTTCAAAGGCTGCCGCTCCCTCGGTGTTCCCCGCAGCCGCGCCGAGCGTGCCGGCGGCCGCGAGCATCGGGCGAGGCGGAGTCCTGCAGCAAGTGACGCCGGCTGTGTCCAGATCGGCCCAGAATACGATTACGGGTACGATCAGGGTCCGGGTCAAAGTGCTGGTGGATTCCTCGGGGAATGTAGAGAACGCCGCGTTAATTACGGCCGGCCCCAGCAAATATTTTGCCAGCAAAGCGGTGGGAGCGGCACAGCAGTGGAAATTTGCTCCTGGCGCCCCAGGGCCGTGGATACTGCATTTTGGTTTCAAGAGGTCGGGAACGGAACTCGATTCCGAACCCGCGAAACCTTAGCCGGGAATTCGGGATCCTGATTTCGGACCCGGAAGGCGTTTCGGTGCCCTTCGCATCCAGGCAGTTCGTAAGGCGGCTTTGAGTATGTCCGGCGGGACTTTCGCCAGTCGGACGCGCGTGGCGCCCATTCGACCCCATCCTTTGGGAACCGGCGAAAAAATCTCAGGCGCATCCTCGACCATGCCGGCCTGCTGCTCGGGCGTGAGCAGCAGAATTCCGTAGCCTTCCGACTCGAGAGCAAGCGTGGCGAAAATCCTCCCTCCCACGCGGAAGTCGGCCTATCCAAAATGGGAGCCCTCTACCGCCTCCGGCAAGCCCAGAGCCATGCGTCGAAAGCCATTAGCAGTCATCGGATCGGTCTCCGCCCGAGGCAACTGAATGACGCATAATTAAGCTCTCCCCATGATAGAGAGCATACCAGCCGATTCCGATCCATCCGGCGAATCGGGCATTCGGCTTGAACTGCGTAGGGGGAGCAGGCTTTCATCCGGTTCGGTGGATTCGTGCAACTTTTTTGATGCCCCCCATTCAAACTTTTCATCTAAGGAACCCAGAAGTAGATTGACAGGCTTCGCCCGGTTATCTACGATCAGTTGGTTCAATGTCAGTTTCCCGCCTAACGCGCTGCCAGTGTTGTACCTGTTGTTGTATGTGTGTGTTCACTGGCGCCCGGAGGTTGCTGACCTAAGAATCATCTAGAAATCGGCAATTATACCCACCGCCAGTGCAACCACTGGCGGTGGGTTTTTTTGTGGCCAAAATCCTATGGCAAACACAGTTACAGAGACGGCAGTTAAAGAAACCAAGGCGCAGCGCGTCGAGCGCCTCAAGCGGGAGAAGAATCCCTGGGAAGGGCTCGACGACATTCGCAAGTTCGCGAGCGAAGGCTTCGATTCCATCACCCCGGAATGGCTGGGCACATATTTCCGCTGGTGGGGCGTGTACACGCAAGGCGATGGCGCCGGCGTGATCGGCGGCAAGAACGGAGAAGGGAAGGCGCTGCCGTACTTCATGGTGCGCATCCGCATTCCCAACGGCCTGCTTCATTCTCATCAGCTTCGAACCATCGCCAGCGTCACGGAGAAGTATGCCCGCGGAAGCGCCGACCTGACGGTGCGGCAAAATATCCAGCTGCACTGGGTGACAATTCAAGACCTGCCCGAACTGCTGGACGGATTGTGGCGAGCCGGCCTGACCACCATGGGCTCCTGCGGAGACGATACGCGCAACATCACCGGATGCCCGCTGGCCGGCGTGGATGCCGACGAAATCTGCGACGCTTCGTCGCTGGCGCTCGAAGCCAACCGCTTTTTCGTGGGCAACGGCGATTTCTACAACCTGCCACGCAAGTTCAAAGTCTGCATTACCGGATGCCGCGTCTGGTGCGCTTATCCGGAGATTAACGACGTGGGCTTCACCGCCATTCGCCGCGCGGGCGCGGATTCTGAAGTTGGGTTCTCGCTGCGAGTGGGCGGCGGTCTTTCGACCGATCCTCATCTCGCGCTCCGGCTGAACGCTTTTGTGCACCGGCACCAGGTGATTCCGGTGTTGAAAGGAGTTGCCGAGATTTTCCGCGAGAGCGAGAAGTTGCGGGAGAACCGGGAACGAGCGCGGCTCAAGTTCCTGTTCCTGAAACATGGCTGGACTGCCGAAAGCTTTCAGGAAGAGTTGGAGCGGCGCATCGGATTTGCTCTCGACCCGGCGGTGGAAGAAAAGCGCCCCGAAGACATTTACCGCGATCACGTCGGGGTCCATGCACAGAAACAGGCGGGATATTCCTACGTTGGGGCAGCGGTGCTGCGGGGGCGAATCTCCGCCCAACAAATGCGCGCTGCGGCCGATGCCGCGGACTGCTATGCCGCCGGCGAGCTGCGCACCACAAACATGCAGAACCTGCTGATCGTGAATGTTCCCGATCGTAACGCGCAGGCGTTGGCCGGCGAACTGGAAGCCAACAAGTTGCCGGTGGGCGGATCGCCCTTCTGGCGCGGCGTGGTGGCGTGCAGCGGTTCGGAATTCTGCAAGATTGCAATCACCGAAACCAAGAGTTTCTCCCGCTGGCTGGTAGAGGAACTTGAGGAGCGCCTGCCGGGCTTCGAGCAGCACCTGAAACTGCACGTTACCGGATGCCCCAACAGCTGCGGCCAGCACTGGATTGCCGACATCGGCATCGAGGGCAAGAAGATCAAGGTGGATGGCCGTCAGCAGGATGCTTACTACTTCTGCGTAGGCGGCGCCGTCGGGCTGCACCAGTCGGTGGCGCGCCCTATCGGCTACCGCTGTCTGGCCAGCGAAGTGCCGGACGCCATTGAACGGCTGCTGCTGCGTTACCTGGATGAGAAGTTGCCCGGCGAAAATCTGCGCCACTACTTTGCGCGGCATAAAGATGAGGAGTTGCGCGAGTGCCTGGCTGGAAAGTTTCTGCCCGAGGTCGAGCGCGACCCTTCGCCAGGCAAGGTGCCGCATGCGGTGGAAGGCTAAAAAAGAGAATTGCGAACGATTCTGGGTGGAGCAGCGCTTCAGCGCATTGAAGGTTTGCAGGCGGCGGCTTCAGCCGCTGAGCTGGCACAGGGGCTGAAGCCCGAAGAGAGCGGTACTGATTGCAGGCCTGAAGGCCTGCTCCACCTATGGGC
>JBOGLC010000100.1:0-32861 GCA_050746005.1 Terriglobales bacterium | reverse complement strand
ACTGCGTCCTGATTGTCACCGATCACTCCGACTACGATTACAAACGGATCGTGCGCGAATCCCAGCTTGTAGTTGACACGCGCAATGCCACGAAAGGCATCCAGAGCCCAAAAATCGTGCGCTGCTAAGAGCACAGCGCCCTCAGTTGGAGCGCCCGCGGAAGGCCGTGATGCAACCTCTTTTTCCCGAAAGGAAACCCGGCTGCCTATCGCTGTGCAAAACTTTGCCGGTACCGCCAGTTCGCCTCTGGCCGCCCGTTTCCCGACAAATCCAACTGCCTGTTTAATAAGCGCTTCCCTCGTTTTCCCGGGCTGGGAGTGGCTATATTCGTGCACTGTACCTTCAGTGAGTCTGCTTTGGATTTGGGCTCACCTACCGCATCATTTTTCATTGCGGATGAGATATGATTGCGGGAAAATGAGGCAGCGAATTTACGTCTGCTTACCTCAACACCAAGAGCCCCCGACCGGAAGTGAATTATGTTGGATCTGGATCAGAGCACCCTGTTTTCCTTGCTTCCCGACCGGCGCCCGCCCTGGAGGCAGTTCGTTCTTACCATGGGCATACAGGGGCTCCTTCTATTTGTGCTGGCTTGGGCTGCCGTCTTGAACCTGGCTGTGTTGGATACCCCGGCCCACGACTATCATTTCATTCAATTGGTGGAGACTCCGCCGGTCGAAAATCATGAACCGGCCCCGGTAAAGGAAATTCCTCCACCGCGAGTGGTTGCCCGGATAGAGACTCCGCCGGCAGAGGTGCTTCGCGTTCCGCCTCCCGAGGTGAAGCCAAAAGTTTCCCCGGAGGAAGTGCCGGTTGCCCCCAAAGTTGAAATCGCTGCCAGCAAGCCGGTGGCTCTTCCTCCCACCGCGCCCGTAATTCCGCGGCAACTGGTGAAGACTCATGTTTTCTCCACCGGCAGCTCCGCCGTGCCAACCATTGCCGAGGCTCCTAAAAATGTGCAGACCGGAGGGTTTGGCGATCCCAATGGAATCCCCGCGCGCGAAAACAGCGGCAGACCGGTGAACATTGCCCAGACGGGATCCTTTGACCTTCCTACAGGACCGGGCTACGGCAACGGTAGCGGCGGGGCCAAAGGGGTTCGAGGAGTTGTGGCCAACACCGGGTTCGGCAGTGGCATCGCCACCGGCGATGGCAGTGGAAAAGTAAACACTTCGCGTGGCAACGGCGTACTGAAGAGCGGTTTTGGCGATACCCAGGCCGTCACCATGGCCCAACTTCGCCCCAAGCCAAGCGACGACTCAGCCGGCCAGATGGTTCCGGCCGAGGTCATTTTCAAACCGACGCCTGCCTACACTTCTGAAGCCAGGAGCCTGCGTATCGAAGGCGAGGTGGTACTGGAAGTAGTTTTCGAAGCTTCGGGCAAGCTTCGGATTGTGCGCGTGGTGCAGGGCCTGGGACACGGTCTGGATGAAGCGGCAACCCACGCCGCGGAACAGATTCGTTTCAAGCCGGCCAAGCGCGGTGGGCAGCCTTCCGACTACACCGCCATGGTGCATATCGTGTTCCAGTTGGCCTGAAATCGATTGTATGGCCGGAGACTCTTGTCGCCGCGGCTCTCTTAGAACTTGCACCGCATCAGCCCGGGGCACACATCGACCTCGCTGCTGATCGAGGCTTCGGCGAGTGAACCTGATAGGTTGTCGAAATCAGTGAGAGGAAGTGAGGTGAGACCCTGAACCTGAACCCGGTTGGAGGCTGGGCCAACTCGGGGTTCGAGCCTACTGAATCGCGCTGCCGACCGATGAGAATACGTTGTTGGCGTTGGAACCGATCAGCCGGATCGTACCGACTACGATCACCAGAATCACTGCCAGCATCACGGCGTATTCAGCGACGTCCTGTCCCTGATCGTCATGCCAGATATTTTGCAGCCACTTTGCCATCGACGCTCTCCTTGGACCACTTATCAACCTGCTGAATTTTCCCGGTTCTGCGTACACATCCAGGTTCGATTGCAGCAGGCGCTAAACTCAGAGTGCAAGTCTATGAATCAGGGTAGCTGTGCGGATGCCACCCTGCCAATAGCCCAAATGTGGAAACATGTAGCACGAAAGTGCTATGTCGTTAGGCAATCGTCTTTATGGGCAAATCCTGGTTTACCGCGAAAAGAGCCAGTTCCAGGCGGGTAGACACGCCCAGTTTGTCGAAAATATTGCTGAGATGGTGTTTCACCGTATCTTCGCTGATCTTGAAGTATTCCGCGATTTCCTTATTGGAGTAGCCGGCCACCACGGCCGAGACAATTTCCAATTCTCGAGGGGTGAGGCCAAATTTCTTTTGTTTTGCCTCTTCGCCCGAAGACTGCACCAGGTTCCTGAGATATTGCACCAGATTGGACACGCTCTCCCGTCCCACCCAGTACTCCCCTGACATCACGGTGTGGATGCTCTTGAGCAGCAACTGGGTGGCTGAATCCTTCAACACTACGCCGCGGGCCCCCAGCTGCAGAGCTTCCACAATCTGCTTCTTTTCGGCAGCGGCGGTCAGCAGGATGACCCGTACCGTGTGGGCTGGACCGCCGCTCATTTCGCGCAGTGCTTCGAGGCCCGGCATTCGCGGCATGGCCAGATCGAGCAGCAGGATGTCGGGCTTCAACTGGCGGGCCATCTTCACCGCTTCGCTTCCGTCGCAGGCTTCGCCGATAACCTTCAGATCGGGTTCAGCTTCCAGAAGGCGGCGCAGGCCATCGCGGAATATGGGATGGTCGTCCGCTATCACAATACGTACCGGCTGGGGTCTTCGATTATCCATTCACGGCTTCCGGCTTTTGAGGAACAGTGATCTCAAGGCGGGACCCCTGTCCTGGATTTGATTCTATCGTGAGTTCGCCTGCGATGACACGGACCCGTTCTTTGATAACCAGCGGACCCCTGCCCAGATTGTCCAACTCCACCTGAGAAAGCCGACCGGTGAAGGGAAAGCCGCGTCCGTCATCTTCAATCACCAGCGTCCAGTTGCCGTTTCTCGCGCTCAACCGGACCAGCGCTGTTCGGGCCTGGCTGTGCTTGCGAACGTTGACCAGCCCCTCCTGCACGATGCGGGTTAACTCGCGGCAAACCGGCTGGGGCATGTCCGGTTCTTCCAGATCGGAGGAAAAACGCGCCGTGATTCCGGTTTCGCGTTGAAATCTTTCCACCGTGTCCACCAGAAATGCGATCAGCTTTCTGGAGTCCACATCGAGCGATTTCATCTGCTGCATCAGCTCCCTGAGCTTCAGCACTTCCTCACGCAGGAGCCCCTGAATTCGGCCCAGTTCGTCCGGAACCAAATCGGCCCGGGTCACGGACTGGCGCCGCAGTACATCAACTTGCATTTCCACGGCGATCAGCGACTGCACCGCGCCGTCGTGCAGCTCGCGGGCAAAGCGGGCGCGTTCCAGAGCCCCGGCCCGCAGCCGCAACCGCCGCAACAAATACACGTTATATACGGCAGGTCCAATCTGCCGCACCAGTTCCTGCAGGAAGCGCAGCTCTTCTGCGACTTCTCCCATCAACCCAGGCTCGAGAAAGAAAATCCGGCCCCACCATTCCTCCCCGAAGACAAAGGAAACCATCATCAGCTTGTCGAAGCGCTGCTGGCGCGCCAGCAGGTCCAGACGCTCCGGGGATGTTCCGGGGACCTTCTGTCCCGAATGGTCAAGCCCCAGCAAGGTGAAACTGTCGTTTCCGTTGTGGCCACTGCGCCAGGCGAAGGATGTTTCTGCCGGATTCTCGAACAGATACGTTTCACGATCGGATGCCAGAGGATCGAGCCAGCGAAAAAAGGAAGGTTCCCCGTTTCTCAGCAGCATTTCACCCACATAGACGCGATGGCCGGTGGCCTCCTGCGACGCAATCAAAGCCCGCTCCGCGCCGTACATCACCAGCAACTCGCCCACAATCTCCTGCAGCGTGCCGCTGAGACCGGCCTCAACTCGGACCTTTCCTAAAATGCGGGCGATGACCGCCTTCTCCGAGCGCAACTGTTTCTGCTGTTCCGCCAGGTAGCCCAGAAGCAGTCCCATCACCATCAGATAAATCGAAAGCATGAAGAGACGTTTGGGCTCAAGATCCAGGGGCTGAACTCCCAGCAGGGGCAGGTGGTAGCGCAGCAGCAAACCGTCTAACCAGTCAAAAAGACCCAGTTGAAACGCGAAGCTCTCGATCCACAACAACGAAATTTCCGAGGCGGCAGTGGCAACCGTCTCCCATACACCCCAGCGATAGGCGGCAGCCGCCAGCACGAAAACGAAGAACAGGAAAAAAGGATTGGCCTCGCGGGTGGCGAAAATCGAAATCAAGGCCGGCCAGACGATGTCCGCCGCATGCACCAGCCTGCGAAATGAGACCGTCGATTGCTCGCGCCGCCGCAAGAGCAATATGACGATGACCCCCTGGGCGATATAAAAAGCCAGCAGTCCATAAGCCCAAAAGGAGTAACGGATTTCCGCCGGATCCATCCGGATGGCGACCAGCGCAGAAATGGCAAGGAAAACGCGAGCGGTTGCCAGCCATCGTTCGATGCGGCGTATCTCGCCGGGGCCGATGGGTGCCCGTTGCCGCCACAGAAACCGATGTCGCAGCTCTTGAAATGACAATCGAATACGACTCACTCAGTTGATGCCATCGATATTATTTGCTGCAAGCAAAAAAGAGCAAGCGGAACCTGTGAGAACCAGGCACTCCCACTGAGAACCGAGAACTGAAATCTGACATCTGAACCCTCAAACCAGGAGCCGTCCAAATCACTGCCGCAGCGGTTTCAACGTCCGCTCAAAAAAGTCAGCTGTGGCCCCGTAGGCCTTGAACCAGCTCTTCCACATGAGAAAGTCGTGAATTTCGTCGGGGAAAATGAGTTCCTCGAACCTGACATGCTGTTCATGCAAGCGCTGTGCCAGATCCACCGTCTGGCCGAAAGGGACGTTGCGGTCGTCATCCCCGTGAATGAGCAGCACAGGCGACTTCCAGGTCGAAACGGCTGCGTCAGGAGATGAATCAAAGGCCAACTGTCCGGCTTCCTTTGCGTCCGGCGCTCCCGGGCGATTCTCCCAATGGGGAAGGAACACCGACCAATCGTGCACCCCGTGCATATCCACGCCAGCCGCGAAAAGATCGGAATTGCGGGCCAGACCCAGGGCGGTGAGAAATCCCCCATACGATCCGCCCCAGAGTCCGATCTTTTTGGGATCCACCGTAGCCAGCCCTTGCAGATACTTCGCGCCAGCCACCACATCCTTATATTCTGCCGCTCCCCGCCAGCTGGCATTCGGCGCTTCCCGAAACGCGCGCCCGTACATGATTCCCAGGCGATAATTTACGGAAAGCACGACGTAACCCCGGCTCGCGAGATATTGATTCATGGCGTAGGCATTGTGGTAGTAGTACATGTAATGGAAGCCCAGCATCATTTGCCGCATCGGGCCACCATGCATAAAGATCAGCGCGGGTCCGGGCTGGCTTCTCCCCAGGGGGACAAACAACTGGCCGTGAATCTCCAGGCCGTCTTCACTCTTGAAAATCACCTGTTTGGGCGTGACTAACTGGCTGGAGGGAAAGTCCGCAGGCAGCGCTTGCCGCGCGATCATCTCCCTGCCCTGTGCCGCCAGGTGATAGGGCATCGCAGGCACGGTTGCGCTGGAGCCGAGACACACCACCTGGCTTCCGGTCCCGGTGGTCACCGGACTCCACTCCATGGTTTCACCGCTGGTGAGCGCTTGCGGCTTCCCGCCCTGAAGGTCTACTCGCCAAAGATGTCGCCGGTCAACGTCGCCTTGGTTGGAAGAAAAGAGGACCGAATGGCGATCCGGTCCCAGCGTGACATCCTCCACCTCGAACGAGCCGGGCGTGAGTAATGTTGCCGGGCCGCCCGACGCAGCCATCGAATACAAGTGATTCCAGCCATCCTGCTCGGAGGCGAAGAGCAGTTTGTCGTTATCCGCGAAGTAGAAAGACTTGTCCGCGGTCTCATCGGGATAGGAATCGTTGTCTTCGTTTCCGGAGTGCCAGATTTCCTTCGCTTCCGCGCTCGCGGAATCCGCCACCCAGATCGCCCAGGGATTGGGACGGACCGGAATCAGCGGAACCTTCTCCCGAACTCCGGGGAGCCGGACGAAGGCGACCTGCCGCCCATCGGGCGACCAGCGCGGCAGGCTATCGCGATCCGCGCTCGGGGAAAGATAGCGGACATTTTGCCGTCCCAGGTCATAGATGGCGATGAAGCTGTGATCGCCGCGATGGCTCACCAGCGCGATCTGCCGTCCATCGGGAGACCACTGGGGATTCGAATTGTCGCCGCGAAGATCGCTAAGCTCATGCGCGGACGTGGCTCCGGAAACCGGCGCAATCCACAACTGCTTGCGCGCCGCCCACACTGCGAATTGTCCATCCGGTGAAAGTTGGACATCCTCGCAATCTTCCTCCCCACAACCCATCTCGCCCAGCATGCGCGGAACTGCGGCGTCCACGTCGATGGCCCAGACCTGCTGTTTGCGGGGCCAGATCCCGTTGGTCGGATCTGCAACTCGCCCGTTTTCGTTGGTCTCGCTGCCCCGGACATACACCAGGGTGCGGCCATCCGGGGTGATGCGCAGGCTAGCGATGGGCAGACCTTCGTCGCCCTCGTAGTGCGTCACCTGCCGGGCTGCAAAATCGGGCGCATCGGCCACCCAGATATTGCGCACGCCTTTCGCGTCGAAAACCCATGCGACTCGGCCGCTATGCGAAGCCGCCACCAGGTTCGACGGAAAAGGCGAAGCCATCACCTGCTCCAGAGAAAAGTTCGCAGCCGCCGCGACATCGGCTACAAACAACGCCGCAATGATCAAGCCCCCGATGAATACTGTTCGCCAGTAAGTCCGCATAGGACAGAAAGCCTACTCCGTCGATTCGTCATCTGCCAAGCCGAATGTAGGCGCGAGCGCCCTCGCTCGTGCAGCAGCGCCAAATACTCAACCAACCAAGGGACCTTTTTGCGTCTCGCACGTCTAGCATTCGGACGGCATCGCGCAGAACGCCTCCAACCACCTATAATGCCACGTTCGCAGAAATCGTCATCGCGTACGATCGATTCTCCCTGGAGGAAATGAATGCGTTCCGGCCCCTGGCTCCTTTTGCTGGCTGTTTCCAGCTTCCTGCTCCTGGCTGCAACTCCTGACACAGAACAACCTCTCAACGGCTATTCCGCAGCGTCGTCCCACAGCCAGCGGGATTGGGAAAGCAAGTTCCGCGCCCTCCCCGAGCCCGGTAACCAGCGTGACTACATGCAGCGCCTTGCCGCCCGCCCGCACCACGTAGGCTCGCCCTACGACAAGGACAACGCCGAATGGATGCTGGCCAAATTCAAGGAATGGGGCCTGGACGCAAACATCGAAAGTTTTGACGTTCTGTTTCCTACGCCAAAAGCGCGGGTGGTGGAGTTACTGGAGCCGACGAAGTTCACTGCCAAACTGCAGGAGCCGGCGCTGGCGATCGATCCCACCTCCAACCAGCAGGCCGAACAGCTTCCCACCTACAACGCCTACTCGGCCGATGGCGACGTCACCGCTCCCCTGGTTTACGTCAACTACGGCGTCCCCGAAGACTACGAGCAACTGGAACGCATGGGGGTCTCGGTCAAGGGCGCAATCGTGATCACACGCTATGGGCATTCCTGGCGCGGCATCAAGCCCAAGGTTGCAGCCGAGCATGGCGCGGTCGGATGCCTCATCTATTCCGATCCTGCAGACGACGGCTACGTTCAGGGCGATGTTTTTCCACTCGGCGCCTGGCGTCCCCGCGACGGCGTGCAACGCGGCAGCGTCATGGATATGCCGATTTATCCCGGCGATCCACTCACCCCCGGCGTCGGAGCCACCAAGGATGCCAAGCGGCTGGACTTAAAAGATGCCAAGACCATCACCAAAATCCCCGTGCTGCCCATCTCCTACGCTGACGCGCAACCACTGCTGGCCGCGCTTAAAGGAGAAGTGGTCCCCGAGGACTGGCGCGGTTCCCTGCCCCTGACCTATCACGTCGGACCCGGTCCAGCCAAGGTCCACCTCAAGATGCAATCCAACTGGGACATCAAACCGTTGTATGACGTTATCGTGAAGATTCCCGGCTCGACCAATCCCGACGAGTGGATCGTGCGCGGCAATCATCATGACGCATGGGTCAATGGCGCCGAGGACCCGGTCTCGGGCACGGTCGCGCTGATGGAGGAAGCCCGCAGCCTCGCCACCCTGCTGAAGCAGGGCTGGAAGCCGAAACGCACCATCATCTATTGCGTGTGGGACGGCGAGGAACCGGCTCTGCTGGGTTCCACCGAATGGGGTGAAACTCACGCCGATGATCTTCGCCGGCATGCCGTGGCTTACATCAACAGCGACGGCAATGGTCGCGGCTATCTCGCCATGGGCGGATCACATACCCTGGAAAAATTCATTAACGGCGTGGCCCGGGACATTCAGGACCCTGAAAAGAAGATTCCGGTCTGGAAGCGCGACCAACTCAAGGCCATCGCCGACGCCAAGACTCCCGAGGAGCGGAAGGAGATTCGCGATCGCCCCGACCTCCGCATCGATGCCCTGGGGTCAGGGTCGGACTGGACGGTTTTTCTCGACCATCTGGGCATTGCGTCGCTCGACCTCAGCTATGGCGACGAAGATGGCGGCGGAATCTACCACTCCATCTACGATGATTTCTACTGGTACACCCATTTCTCCGATACCGATTTCAGCTACGGACGCGCGCTCTCCCAGACCGCCGGCACCGCGGTCATGCGGCTCGCCGACGCCGATTTGCTGCCGTACGACTTCACCGGTCTTGCGGACACCATCCACCGCTATCTCGACGAACTGCAAAAGCTGTTGCAAACCAAGCAGGACGAGGCCGTCGAGCGCAACAAGGAACTCGAGGAGGGAGTTTTTACCGCCATTGCCGATCCCAAGAAAACTTCGGTTCCGCCTCCCGCCGAGGTGGTGCCGCCGCACTTGAATTTCGCGCCCCTGCAGAACGCCTCGGACGCGCTTACGCATAGCGCGGAGCGCTATCAGAAGGCGCTGGAAAAGGTCAGCCGCAACGGTGAACTGACGATAGATCCCGCCGAACTGCAAGCACTGAACCAGAAGCTTATGCAGAGCGAGCGCAAGCTCAGTTCTCCGGAAGGGCTTCCGGGACGCCCCTGGTTCCAGCACCTGATCTATGCTCCCGGCGCGTATACCGGATACGGTGTCAAAACCATACCGGGCGTTCGCGAGGCCATTGAACAGAAAAAATGGAAAGAGGCGGACGTGCAAATCGTGCGCGCGGCAAACGCTCTTCAGGACGAAGCCGCACTCATTGATTCCGCCGCACAGGAACTGGAGCCAGGAAAGTAGCCGCGGCTTCTCCTCCACTGTGCTCCGGGAAGGTTAAAGCTCCTGGCTCTGAGCTTTTGGCCAAAAAATCAGCCAAAAGCTCAGAATCCCGCCCCCAACAATTCCGCTAATTAATCCTGGTTCTTTGCCGATGATCCAGAGATGCCAATCCTGACGGGGCTGCCGATTGGGCACGGGCAAGCCACCCGCTCCCGCGGAAAAAAATGGTGAAACTGAACCGGCCAGCCGGAGCCTCTTTTTTCCTGCGGCAGAGGCGCCTTTTATATCGGCACGTATTGCTTTGCCTCTGCGTCGTTCCCATCAGCCTTCTGCTGAGCCGGCCGGAAGTGATTCTTCTCGCCCGGCTTGGATCCGTGGTCTGGTACCCAGCCACCGCCCTGGCGCTGGCATTGATGCTCGCCGTCAGTCCCTGGTATGTTTTCCTGACCTGTTTTTGCGATACTCTCGCCAGCGTTCTTTTTTACCATCAACCCCTCAAATCTTTCAGTGAACTGCTGGGCAGCGTGGGTGCATCTTGCTGTTACGCCGCGGCGGCATACTTGCTGCGGGGTCCACTGCGTATTGACTTTCGTCTTCGGCGCCAGCACGATGTGCTGCGCTACATGATTGTCACTACGGCCGCGGGACTGGGCGCTACTGCTCTGGGGGTTGCCGGCCTGACGCTGGACGGCACAATTCAGCGGAGCCACTATTGGGGAGCCGCACTGTCATGGTTTTCCGGCGATGGTATCGGGCGATTTGGGGTTGCGCCCTTTCTCCTCATCTATGTGTTCCCCAGCGTGCGCCGAAAGTTATTGGGTCAGAAATGCGACAGCTCCACTGAACCCGAGGAGTTCCCGGAAAAGCCCTGGCGTATCTCTGCCACTCTGGAAGCGGCTGGCCAAGCCTGCGCCGCCTTGGTCGTGCCTTTTGTCATATTTGGTTCGAGATGGGCGCCGCTTCAACTCTACTATTTGAGCTTCATTCCAATTATCTGGATAGCGATGCGCCATGGTATACGACGAGCCGTCGCCGGACTGATCGTGCTCAACTTCGGGGTTGTGATCGCGATGAATATGTTTCCCCCGCCGGACCACCTGCATACCAGAATCACCTTCTTCATGCTGGTGGCTTCCGCCGTCGGTCTCATCCTGGGAGCGGTCGTGACCGAGCGCCAGCGCATCGGCTTTCAACTTCACGAGCGGACCAGTTATCTGAATTCCATGCTCGAGAATAGCCCCATGGGAATCATCGTTCTTGACCCCAAAGGCAATGTGGAGTTGACCAATCCCGCCTTCCAAAAGTTATTTCTCTACGACCCCACGGGCGCCCACATCGACGATATCTTCACCCCCTCAAAGGAAGGCTCTGAGATGGGTGCCCGAATCCCTACTGAACGAGCGTTTCACGGAACCGTGCAGCGGCGGCGCAAAGACGGCCGGGTTCTCGACCTGGACCTGCACGCCGTGCCGCTGGTGGTGAACGGTGAACCCCGGGGAGCCCTCGGCATCTATACCGACATTTCCGAACAAATCAAGGCCGCGCGCTCCGAACGTGAGCACGCACAATCGTTGAGCCGCATGATCAGGGAATTGTCCGCGGCCAAGGAAGCCGCCGAATCCGCCAACCGGGCCAAGAGCGAGTTCCTGGCCAACATGAGCCATGAAATCCGCACGCCCATGAACGGCATCA
Organism: Terriglobales bacterium; assembly: GCA_050746005.1. GTDB lineage: Bacteria > Acidobacteriota > Terriglobia > Terriglobales > Acidobacteriaceae > JAIQFF01. The sequence goes on along the minus strand of JBOGLC010000100.1, from coordinate 21,835 downwards.
TCGGCATGACCGAACTGGCCCTCGGCTCCGATCTCAATAGCCACGAGCAGCGTGAATGTCTCGAGTTGGTCAGAAGCTCCGCCGACTCTCTCTTGTCGGTGATTAACGATATCCTGGATTTTTCCAAAATCGAGGCGGGAAAACTGGATGTCGAAAGCATCCCCTTCGGCCTCCGCCAGACTCTGGCAGAAACCATCAGTGTGCTCCGCTTGCGCGCTCGACAGAAAGGCCTGGAACTGACCTGCGAGATTCCGGCCGGAGCGCCCGACAGCCTGATCGGAGATCCCACACGCTTGCGACAGATTGTCCTGAACCTGGCGGGCAATGCAATTAAATTCACTTCCCAGGGCGAGGTCAGGGTACGGGCACAGGTTGACAGCGCGAACCCAGACCAGGCTGGCTTTCACTTCAGCGTGGCCGACACCGGCATTGGCATCCACCAGGATAAACAGAAACTGATCTTCGAAGCCTTCACCCAATCGGACAGCTCGACTACGCGACAATATGGCGGCACCGGCCTCGGATTATCCATTTGCTCGCGACTGGTGGCTCTGATGGGCGGCAATATCTGGGTCGAAAGCCAGCCCGGTGAGGGCAGCACGTTCCATTTTAAGGTGCCGTTTGGACTGCAGACCCTTCCCGCGGGCGCGCCGTTGCCGGTCGAACGCCCTGCCGCCCCCCTGGTCTCCGCTGAACGTCATCGGCCTTTAAAGATTCTCCTCGCCGAAGACAATCTGGTGAACCAGAAAGTGGCGACGCGATTCCTGATGAAACGAGGTCACACCGTAATTCTGGCCGAATCGGGAAAGAAGGCGCTGGAAGCCTGGCGGCAACAATCATTCGACCTTATCCTGATGGATGTTCAGATGCCCGAAATGGACGGCTTTGAAGCCACTGCCAGGATCCGCGAGCAGGAGAAGGCTCATGCCGGCCACATTCCCATCATCGCCATGACCGCTCACGCCATGGTCGGCGATCGCGAACGCTGTCTCGCCGCAGGCATGGACGACTACGTCTCTAAACCAATCAGCGTCGAGGATCTTTTCGCGGCCATCGAACGAAGCCTGCCTGCGGCCTCCCAGGCCCATGCCTAGTCATCCGCGTGCAGTCTGCAGTTCTCAATGAAACCCGACGGGGTATGCCAGTCGAGCCCTCTTTCTCCCAGAGTCAGTAGTGGGTCAGTTTGAATTGTCCCCGCTCATGCAGGCGTCATGCTGAGCTTGCGAAGCATCTGGCGTGAAGCGAGTATGCTGCCGCGTCAGCAATTGGCCAGGCGCGCGCCAGATCTCTTCGACTCGCTCAGTGCAGGCTTTTCGGGACTGAAGTCCTTCAGGATGACGAATTGGGATGGGCGTTTCAATCCGACCCACTGCCCCACAGTCCACCTGATGGAAATCCTAAGGCTCCCTGCATTAGGATTTGATGACTGCCTGCGCCGCCATGGTCCGTAAACGCAAAATCGTGGTCTACATCGCCACCAGTGCCGACGGCTTCATTGCCCGGGCCGACGGCTCCGTCGAGTGGCTTGATGATCCGCGTCTGAAGGGCGACTACGGCATGGGCGTGTTTTACAAGTCCATCGACACCATCCTGTGGGGCAGGAAGACATACGATATGGCGCTGGACTTTCAAAAGAAAGGCGTGCCTGGGTCGGCATTCGACACAAGCGTTAAGAATTATGTCTTCACCCGCGGTCCGCAGCCGCCAGCGGCGCCGGTCAGCCTGGAGTTCGTGAACGAACCAATCAAAGCGTTCACCAGCCGTCTGCGGAAGCAAAAGGGAAAAAACATCTGGATGATGGGCGGCGCCGGCATCATTGCGTCGTTTCTCGATGAAGAAGAGATCGACGAGTTCATGATTCACATGATTCCCACGTTTATCGGCGAAGGCATTCCCTTGATCGCGCCCGGTCGTCGCACAGCGCCGCTAAAACTGATCTCCTGCAGGAAATTCCCAGACGGGGTGGTCGAGCTGCATTATGCCGTCGATAAGTAATATGCACTTTGGCAGGGACGCTACGAAACCGCCTCCAGTTCTACGGTTCGCTTCAGCTGTCCGCAGGCGGCGTAAATATCCCGCCCTCGAGGCCGGCGCACAAACGTCGGCACGCCCGCTGCCTTCAGAATATTCTGGAAGTGCAGCACGCGTTCCGGCGCCGGGGTTCGGAACGCGATTCCGGGCCCGGGATTCAGCGCAATCAGATTCACCTTCGCGCGCACGCCACGAATCAGTTCCACCAGCTCGCGGGCGTTCTCCGCGGCATCGTTCACCTCATCCAGCAGCACGTATTCGAAGGTCAGTTTTTCCCGATTGCGCAGCGGGAAGTCCCGCGCCGCGGCGATCAGCTGTTCGAGGTTCCATTTGCGGTTAATCGGCATCAGGCGGGTGCGCAGGGCGTCGTTCGAAGCATTGAGCGAGATGGCGAGTTTGGGGCGCACCGGTTCAAGTCCGAGATCGTAGATGTGCGGCACGATGCCGGCAGTCGACACCGTCATGCGCGATTCCGGAATGCCCACTCCTTCGACCAGAAGGCGCACTGCCTTCATGAAATTTTCGTAGTTCAGAAAGGGCTCGCCCATCCCCATAAAGACCAGATTGACGCGTTCCATTGGCGGCGAAACGCCCTGATCGTTCAGCACCGCGCACACCTGTCCCACGATTTCTCCCGCGCTCAGGTTCCGCTTGATTCCCAGCAATGCAGTAAGGCAGAACTGGCAATCCACCGCGCAACCCACCTGGCTGGAAACGCAAATGGTGGCGCGATCCCAGGCGCGACCGGTCTCGGTCCGATCGCCGGCGTCGCTGCCGTCGCCGGCTTCTCCTCCGTCTCCTTCCGGCATCCAGACGGTTTCCACGCTTTGTCCGTCGCCGCATGCCACCAGGTAGCGAACGGTTCCGTCACTGGAAACGAACTTCTTTTCCAGGTGTGGAAGTCCGACAGAAATTCCTTTCTCCAACAGGCTGCGACGAAAGTCCAGGGGCAGGGTCGAGATCTGTTCGGGCGTTTCAACCCTCTGACGATAAAGACCTTCAAACAGCTGACGGGCCCGGTATGCGGGCTCCCCGAACTCCTCCACCAGCGCCGACAGCTCGGGAAGCTGCAACCCTAACAACGAGTTGTGCCTGGTCAAATCCATTACTTGCTTTGCGTCCTTTGCGGCGCCTCTGCGAGCTTTGCGCTAAAGGGTTTGCCAGCTGAATATTGCCAGCGATTCCAGTCCCTCCCGATTGTAGAGGATGTGGCGCCTCAGCCCGGGCAACCGCGCCTCGCTGGGCGTAGAAAATCACATAAACTATTGATTACACATTGGTTATCGCATATTAGCCGGCAATGGCCATGGTATGAAACAATATCTCCATGGTGCAGGAAGTCCGCAACATTCGTCGCGAGGTCTTACCCAACGGGCTGATCCTTATTACAGAAGAGATGGAGCACATCCGCTCTGCCTCCATTGGTATCTGGATCAAGACCGGCTCCCGTGACGAAGACCTGCAGTGGAACGGCATCTCGCACTTCATCGAGCACATGGTGTTCAAGGGAACGAAACACCGGAGCGCGGAAGAAATTGCGCGCCAGGTTGATTCCATCGGCGGCAACATGGACGCCTTCACCGCCAAGGAGTGCATCGGCTTCAACGTCAAAGTGCTGGACGAGCATCTGCCCATCGCCATGGATATTCTCAGCGACCTGGTGTTGAACCCGGTGTTCGACGCCAATGACATTGGCCGGGAGCGCGGCGTCATCCTCGAAGAAATAAAAATGGATGAGGACAATCCCGACTACCTGGTGCACGAAATCTTCACCCAGAATTTCTGGAAAGATCACCCCCTGGGCAAACCCATCCTGGGAACCAAAGACACGGTCAAGAAGTTCGAGCGCGATCCGGTGCTGGATTTTTACCAACAGCGTTTCGCGCCCGGCAACATGATTATTTCCGCCGCGGGTCATTTGAAGCACGAACAATTCGTGGAACTGGTGGCCAAGCACTTCGAGCGCATGCGGCCGGTGAAGAACGGCTTTCACGGCTCTCCGCCCAAGGTTGCGCCTCGCATCATCTTGCGCAACAAGAAATCGCTGGAACAGGTGCAGATCTGCGTCGGCGTGCCTTCGCACCCTATCGCGCACGAAAACCGGCATGCTTCCTACATATTGAATACCTTGCTCGGCGGGGGCATGAGCTCGCGCCTGTTCCAGAATATTCGCGAGCGCCAGGGCCTGGCCTACGCCATCTACAGCGACCTGTCGCCCTACCGGGACACCGGATGCCTTTCGGTTTACGCCGGAACATCGCGCGAATCGGCAAGCAAGGTTGTGGAATCCGTGGTCTCCGAATTTCGCAAACTCAAAGTGGAGCCTGTCCCCGAGGATGAACTCCGGCGCTCAAAAGATCAGTTAAAGGGCAGCCTCATGCTGTCGCTGGAATCCTCAAGCGCGCGCATGTCCAACCTGGCCCGCCAGGAGATGTACTTCGATCACTTCTACACCCTGGACGAACTGATCGACCGGATCGAGAGCGTTACGGTCGGGCAGTTGACCGAACTGGCGAATGAGTTCTTCCACACCGAATCGATCGCCGTCACTGTTCTCGGCAATCTCAACGGCCTGAAGTTGAAACGCGATCAGCTCGCCTGCTGACCTCCAGACATTCCCGCCCCGCATCCCTCATCTGCCCCGTCGAGCAATGCTCGACGGTATTTTGCGGTATCGAAAAAACGCGGAGCGCGGGCTTCGCGGTACGAAACTGCAAGCAGCCATCCCGGCGGTTTAAGGTTGGGCTCAGGTATCGGCGACAGCAGCGCAGAAACACTCCCACGCCACAACAGTTGCGCGCGATTATCGTGCTTCCGCCTTGCTACTTCGCGACCCCATCAGCATCTAATTAAGCAATTGCGCAGACACCCGGCATCGTGATGCCGTAACAAGTGTGGGTGGCCTGCGGTGGATCGGAGGGTGCTTATGGCACAGGTGATTGAGTTTTACATTCCGGCAAGGTTCAAACCGAACATGAAGTGGGTTCCTCCGGAGCAACGCGGAAAAATCATCGCGTTTCCGGCCGACCTGAAAAAGTCGGCTTAGAGGAAAGAAGAAGAAAGAAAAAAGACGCCCGGCCGCTGGTCGCCAGCCCCGGGCGTCTTCCTTTACCCCGGGCATCTTCCTTTACCCCGGGCGTCATCCTTTACCCCGGGCGCATTCCTTTACCCGGGCGTCATCCTGAGGGACTTCAGTCCCGAAGGATCTGGCGCGCAGCTGCTCAACTGCGACCCAGGTGCGAGAGGCTTCAGATTCCCCGCAATCCTGTCATTTGGACCCAGCTATAGAAACAAGGTTTGTTAGCGACTATCCCGGTGGCAATTGCAGCCCTAAATAGCGGTACTATTTGAAGTTCCACATCTTTACGAAAAGCGCCTCTCTGAAACAGCGGTCAGGGCAACCCGGCATCAAGCGGACGAGCTCCGCTTCCAGCCACCCACGCCCAGGGCTTTGCTCAAACTGCACCACTATCGCTACTTTCGCTGGCCTAGAGATAAATTTCGAGGCATACTAGGCGGCAGGCCCGTCTCCCCTGCGGGCGGGAGGGCCCTCGCGCCATGCCGTTGTTGGAACAGAAACAAGCAGACGATATAGCGCCAAACGTCGGGGATGATTCCGAACAGAAGCAACGCCGGCAGATGCTGGTCGCCCTGGCCCTGCTGCTGGCGGCACTGATCCTGGTTCTGGTAAAGGACCGCGACTTCTGGTTTCCGCCGGCGCCGGCGGCGCAATCCGACTCAGGGACGGTCGAAGAGCCTTCCACTGACCCAGACGCGGCCACACCACCCGAGACCGCGAAAACTGCCACCGCACCGTCGGTTCCGACGCGACCGAAAGCAAAAGCGCGCACGCCTCACGCTGCCGAGCCTGCTCCCGCGCCCGCTTTGGCGCCGGTTGTGATGAGCCGGGCTGTGCTTCCGCCGCTCGAAGTCGAAGTGGTGGCCGGAGACGAGCACCGCACCATCGCGGCCAGCAGCGGTTCGGTCAGGGTCGACCTGCAGCCGCGAGCGCCTTTCTCGCCCACGCCTGCATCTTCTTCTTCCGCGCCTTCGGCCTCCGCTTCGGGGAATTCTGCCGGCGTCGCCGATGCCACTGGAAGAGTCCATATCTCGCCGGGCGCCGCCCAGATTATTTCCCGCCCGGTTGAGCCTGACTATCCCCTGCTGGCCAAGCAGATGAAGGTTCAAGGCGCCGTAGTGCTCGAAGCCCTCATCGGACGGGACGGGAATATTCAGGACCTCCACGTCCTCAGCGGCCCCACGATCCTTTCAGCCGCCGCGCGAGAAGCGGTCAAGCAGTGGCGTTTCAGGCCCTACCTGCAATCCGGCGAAGCCGTCGAAACCGAGGCCCGCATTACGGTAAACTTCACCATCTCGACCCAATGATGATTCAGCCAGAGATCTGCGCGGTTTCACGGACAAGGCGACACCTAGAAAAAGTCGTGGAAAACCCTGGCAAGCGTTAGCTGATCCGCCCGAGTAGATTGATGGCATTTGCGATCTCCAGCACCGCTTTTGACAATGGCGGCGACATTCCCAGGAAATTCACCTGCGATGGCGGCGATGTTTCTCCCGAGCTTTCCTGGATCGATCCTCCCGCCGGCACTCAGACCTTCACCCTCATCGCCGATGATCCCGACGCCCCAGTGGGAACCTGGACCCACTGGGTGCTGTTTGATCTTCCGGTGATCGCGAACAGTCTGGCAGAAGGGGTGAACAAGATTGATGAACTGCCCGGAGGCGAGCGCCAAGGACGCAATGACTTTCGCAAGATTGGTTACCACGGCCCCTGCCCGCCTCCAGGAAAACCCCATCGTTATTTTTTCAAAATCTATGCGCTCAAGGGAAAGCTCGATCTCAAGCCCGGCGCCAGCCGGCAGGAAGTAGAACAGGCGATGCAGAGTCTTGTGCTGGGCCAGGCGGAGTGGATGGGAAAATACCGGCGCTGACTGCGGCTTTCGTCAAACCACAAGTTTCACTCGAAAATAAAACCCGCGTCCCGACTCTCGCGAGCCGTCGGACGCCCCGCGCCAGCCCTCCCCGGAACTGCTCGGCTCCGGTCAGGGCGCGCCGGCGTGCGCTTGACTTGCGTCCCCGGTTTTAGAGGCGCATTCCACCCGGTTCCTGCCCTTCTCTTTGGCGCGATAGAGCGCCATATCGGCCGCCCGCAGCAGATCCTCTGGCTTAACCAGCGCCGCGCTCCGTGCCGGGCTGGCAACTAGCCCGACGCTTACCGTCACAGCAATCGACCCGGACTCAGTTTCAACCGGTCTGCCCGACACCGAAGCCCGCATCCGTTCGGCGGTAACGGTCAGGTCCGATGCCGTGCACTCCCCCAGCACAATCAGAAACTCTTCTCCCCCGTAGCGTCCCACGTAATCGTAATTTCTCACCGATGCCACCATGCGACGGGCCACCTCAGTCAACACAGCATCTCCGGCCTGATGCCCGTAGGAGTCGTTGATTCGTTTAAAGTGGTCAACGTCGGCCATCATCACCCCTAACGGCTCGTTAGTCCGAACGCCGCGCTGGGCTTCCCGATGCAGCAAACCCGCGATCGCCCCGCGGTTCCAGAGGCCGGTCAGATGGTCGTGCGCCGACTGAAATTGCAGTTCGGTTTGAACTCTCAGCAAAGCCCCCTGGAGTTCCAGAATCCGCTTGCCGGCACGGACCCGGGCCCGCAATTCGTTTACGTCAAATGGTTTGGTCAGGTAGTCGTCGGCCCCCGATTCCAGGCCCGCCACGACATCCTCCTTGCTTCCTTTGGCGGTAAGCAACAATACATACTTGTACGGACCACTTTCCTGGGTCCGGATTCGGCGGCACAGTTCGATGCCCTCCAGTCCCGGCATCATCCAATCGAGGATCGCCATCTGCGGCGCATCCTTCTGTTGCAGAACGCCCCAGGCATCCAGGCCGTTCTCCACCGCAGTCACGCGGTAGTGCCATTTCTCTAGCCAGGTCTCCAGTATCTGGCGGAAAATAGGATCATCTTCTGCGATCAGCACCGTATCCGGCAACGATTGCTGCCCCAGACTGGATCCTGGCCCCATACCCGAATGTAAAATGCTCACCGCATGGCTCCCGTGAACTCCTTTATGGCAAGCCGGAGAGCCGCCATTTGCTCCTGCAAAAATGCGAACACCTGCACCGCATCAGACAGATTCTTCTCAATCCCCATGGCCTCGAGGCTTGCCGAAGCTTGCGACGCTGCCGCGGCACCCAGATATCCAAGCTCGCCTTTAAGACTGTGCGCCGCCCGCATCACCGCCGCCGCATCAGACTCCGCGATGGCCTCTCCCAGCTTTTGCAGGAGTTTTGGAGATTCCTCCAAAAAGATTTCGCATAGTTCCCGCAGCAAGTCCTCATCTCCGTCCAGTCGTTCCAGGGCCTCGGCTTTTCCCCACGGCGCTCGGGGGAGAACATTCGGGTCGGGAGCCCGTGTCTGGGCCCCGGTTCGCATCGGCTCCTGCTCAACTAGGTTGACCGGTACCGGTTTCATAAGGCATCCGCCCGCTGCCCCAGCAGGCCCCTCTGCCCGTAACTTCGGCGGGCAGCGGCTTTTCTTTACCTTTCTGGCTGGGTGCCGGGCGCGCTGGAAGACCTCGGCCGCCGACCCAATCCCATAAAAGCAGATGCTCGAAACGGGAATCATGTCCCTATCGGGGAAAAGGTACCCGCGGGTTCGGCTGGATTCACCCCGCCTGCGCCGTAAAGCCGCGGGCAAATCCGCCGATGAATTCAGACAGATGAATGCTTCGCGCGATAGTGTCTTCTGCAACCAGGTTCACCCCACCCTGCCGAAGCGGAAGCCTTGCCGCGCATGAAGAAGCGACCCACTTTGCCTCTGGCCGGTGTAATTGCGCCATTCGCCCGGTGGTGCAGGGCCCGCATTCGGTCGCGATCCGGGGTTGCCGGTGCGCGTCCTGATTGGGTCGCTGGAAGTGCAGGAGATGGAATTCTTGGAATTCTTTAGACACCTTGTGGCTTCCGACTTCATGCCCCACGGCTACTGCTACCTGTGGGATCCCCGGATCGTGTGGCTGAACGCGGTTTCCGATGTCCTGATCACCCTGTCTTACTATTGCATTCCGATCGTTCTCATCTATTTCATTCAAAAACGCCGCGACCTTCCCTTCAACTGGATCTTCTGGATGTTTGGCGGTTTCATCCTGGCTTGCGGCACCACGCACCTGATGGAAGTCTGGAACATCTGGCACAGCGCGTATGCTCTCGCCGGGATTATCAAGGCGATCACCGCGATTATCTCGGTCGCTACCGTAGTCCGGCTCGTGCCTCTGCTTCCCCAGGCGGTCGCGGTACCGAACCTGATTCAGTTGCAGGAACAGAATCGCAGCCTGGAAAAGGAGATTGCCAGACGCAAGCGGATCGACGAAGCCCAGGTGGTCGCCCCGCTGCGGCGCTGGCTGATGGCCGGAATCGCCGTGGGCGTGCTCCTGATCGGCTTCATGGGCTTTCTCTCCTGGGGGAGCAACCGGTCGGCGTCGGCGCAAAGCGATCTTGCGGCTCATGCCCACGCCGTCATGCAGGCGCTCCAAATCACCGTCAAAGATGTTATTGAAACTGAAACCAGCGCACGGGGGTTTGCTCTCTCCGGAAATTCCACCCTGCTGGCCCACTACCGCGCTTCGCGCGGCACGGTGGCGAAAGACATTGACGCCCTTCGCCAACTGACCGTCGATAATGCCACCCGCGAGCGTTCGCTCGAGCGTGAGATCAACGCTGCCATTGCCCTGGCCGACCAGATGGTCGACCGGAACCTGAAGACGCATGCTTTTACCGAAGCCCGGGTTGTGCTTGAAACCGAGCGCCTGATGGCTGCGGTGCAGGCCGCCGCTCAAAGCCTCCAGACCGATCAGTCCGAGCTCTTGAGCCAACGCCGGCAAAAGACCTTGGCCGCACGGCGTGCCACCGGCCTGATCACTGCGGCAAGCACGCTGGCCGGAGCCGTCTTCCTGGTGTTGTCCGGGTTTGCCATCCGTCGCGAGGTCTACACCACCGCCCGGGTGCAGGCGCAAATCAATCTCCTGAACACCGAACTGGAGCAGCGCGTGGAGCAGCGCACGGCGGCGCTTGAGGAAACCCAGGCGCGCATGACCGGAATCATCGCATCGGCGATGGACTCGATCATCACGGTAGACGGCCAGCAGCAGATCGTGCTGTTCAATGCCGCCGCCGAAAACATGTTCCGCTGTCCCGCAGCCGACGCCCTGGGGCAATCCGTCGAACGCTTCATTCCCCAACCCTTTCGCAAAGCGCACTCAGAACACATTCGGAAGTTCGAGAAAACCGGAGTCACCGGCCGGGCCATGGGCGCTCTGGGAACGCTGTGGGCAGTGCGGGCCGATGGCGAACAATTCCAGATCGAAGCCTCCATCTCCCAGGTGGTCACCGGGGGCAAGCGGCTGTTCACCGTCATCCTGCGCGATGTCAGCGAACGAACCCAGGCGGAGGCCGCCCGTGATCGGCTGGCCGCTGCGGTCGAGTCATCCGACGATGCCATTATCAGCAAGACCCTGAATGGAACCATCAATGCCTGGAATTCCGGCGCCGAGAAGCTGTTTGGTTACTCGTCATCCGAAGCCCTCGGCCAGTCGATCCTGATGCTTTTTCCGCCGGAGCGGGCGGCTGAAGAGTCCGACATTATGGCGCACATCAACGGTGGCGAAAGTGTAAGACACTTCGAAACCGTCCTCATCCGCAAGGATGGCAAAAAAATTGACGTTTCTTCGACCATCTCGCCCATTCGAGACGGCAGCCGCAAGATTGTGGGCGCTTCAAGTATTGCTCGCGACATCACCGAGCGCAAGCGAGCCGAAGCGCGGCTGGCTGCACAAGCGGAAGAGTTGTCGCGCCAATCCGGCGAACTTTTGGGCTCCCAGCAGGCCCTGGAAACTCAGACCCGCATGTTGCAGTCCGTGCTCGACAGCATGGCCGAGGGACTGGTGGCGGCCGACGAGCAGGGAAAATTCATCATCTGGAATCCGGCCGCGGAGAAAATTGTAGGCGCCGGGGCGACCAATCTTTCCAGTGAGCACTGGTCCGAGCGCTACGGACTCTTCCTCGAGGACACGCGGACTCCTTTTCCGCATGACCAGAACCCCCTGGTGCGTGCCATTCGCGGCGAGACCAGCAGCGCCCAGATATTCGTCCGCAATCCCGGACTTGCCGAGGGCGCTTGGATCGAAGCCAATGGCGGTCCTCTCCGGGACAAACACGGCGCCGTGCATGGCGGCGTGGTGGCTTTCCGCGACATCACTCAAAAGCGGACGGCGGAGCGCGAAATCCATCGCTTGAACGAGGAACTCGAAAGCCGGGTGATTGAGCGCACCTCTCAGTTAGAAGAAGCGAACCAGGAACTGGAGTCTTTCACTTACAGCGTTGCCCATGACCTGCGCGCTCCTTTGCGCCACATCGCAGGTTTCGCGGGAATTCTGGTGGAGGAGTTTGGCCCGGCCCTTGATGCCGAACCCCGGCGTTATCTGCAGCGGATTCAGGACGGAACCCACAAAATGGGCCAGCTGGTCGATGAATTGTTGAGCCTGGCCCGAGTCGGCCGGCAGGCCGCCAGACTACAGGTCGCCGGACTCAATACCATCGTGCAGGAAGTCATCGGCATCCTGGAGCCCGAGATCAAAGGCCGGCAAGTGGAGTGGAAAATCGCCGACCTGCCCTTCGTCGAGTGCGACCCCACGCTGCTGAAGCAGGTTTTCCAGAACCTGATCTCCAACGCGATCAAGTATTCCCGGCCGCGTGACCCGGCGATTATCGAAATCGGACAAATCGACGTCGGAGAAAACACGAAAAGAGTGCAGTCCGCCATTTTCGTCCGCGACAACGGCGTCGGCTTCAGCATGAAGCACGCCGACCAACTGTTTGGCGTATTTCAGCGACTGCATCGTTCCGAAGACTTCGAAGGCACCGGCGTGGGCCTGGCCATGGTACAGCGCATCATCAAGAAGCATCAGGGTCGGGTGTGGGCGGAGGCGGAACTGGACAAGGGCGCGACCTTCTATTTCACTCTGGGCGACCTGCCAGCCCCCGAAGCGAAAAAAGAAGCCAGAACAGAAGCAACCAAAGAAACCATGATCGCGGAGGCCTAAATGATGACGGGAACTGCGCCGGACATTCTACTGGTGGAAGACAGCCCGGATGATGCCGATCTGGCCATCCACGCCCTGAAACGCGAACACCTGGCCAACAACCTCTTCGTCGCTCGAGACGGGGAAGAGGCCCTGGACTTTGTCTTCTGCCGCGGCGCGTTTGCCGCGCGTTCCTTCGAGTCCCCGGTCAAACTGGTCCTGCTCGATTTGAAGTTACCCAAGATCGATGGCATCGAAGTTCTCAAACAGCTCAAGAACGACCCCCGCACCAGGGGAATTCCGGTAGTGATCCTGACTTCTTCCAAGGAAGAGCAAGATCTGATTCGCAGCTACGATCTCGGAGCCAACAGCTATATCCAGAAGCCGGTGGACTTCGAAAAGTTCCGCCAAACCGTAATGTCGGTCGGCCTGTACTGGATGGTCATCAACCAGCATTCCACGCTCCGCGAAGCTGCGAAATCGGCAGGACAAGGATCATGAACCCAACCGCCGCCCAAACCGCGCGCGAGGTCGAACCCTCGACCGCCGCCAGGCTCGAGATCCGAGTCCTGTTGGTCGAAGATGATGCCGCCGACCGCGACCTGATCCTGCGCGAGCTGGGAAAGAGCGAATTCAAGATCACCAGCGATGTGGCGGTGACCGCCGAAGAGTTCCGTCAGCGGGTCCGAAGCAGCTGCCCGGATGTGGTCTTGGCCGACTATAACCTGGGGGGGTGGAGAGGCACGGAAGCGTTGGAAATTCTTCGTGAAGAAGGCCTGGACATCCCTCTGATCCTGGTGTCGGGCGCGCTTGGCGATGTGACCGCGGTCGAGTGCATCAAGCAGGGCGTTACCGACTACGTGCTGAAAGATTCCCTGGCCCGGTTATCGGTGGCATTGCGCGGCGCCGTGAAAGACAAGAAAACGCGGGCGGAGCGCAAGCGGGCGGACCAGGCCCTGGCCCAGAAGGTGGAAGAGCTGGCCTGCTCCAATGCCGACCTGGAACAGTTTGCCTACGTGGCCTCGCATGATTTGCAGGAGCCCTTGCGGATGGTGGCCGCCTATACCCAGCTGCTGTCCGAACGGTATCGCGGCAAACTCGACGATCAGGCCGATAAGTACATCCACTACGCGGTCGATGGCGCCACCCGCATGCAGAGTCTGATCCAGGACCTGCTGGCATTTTCCCGTGTAGGCAGGCAGGAAACGGCGGTCAACGACACCGACTGCAACCAGATCGTTGATCAGGCCATAGAGAACCTGCGGGCCGCGATCCTGGAGAGCGAGGCCGTGGTCATGCGTGGACCTTTACCCACTCTGCTGGCCAGCGGCTCACAACTGCGGCAGGTATTCCAGAACCTGATCGGGAACGCGATTAAATTTCGAGGCTCCCAGCCTCCCCTCATTCAGATCTCAGCCGGGCAGCAGGGCGCCGAATGGCTGTTCTCGGTAGCCGACAACGGCATTGGCATATCCCTGGAGCACGCCGAAAGCGTCTTTGTCATTTTCAATCGCCTGCATACCCGGACCGAATATCCCGGCAACGGCATCGGGCTGGCGATCTGCAAAAAGATTGTCGAAAAACACGGGGGCACGATCCAGGCCCTCGCTCACGCAGGCGGGGGCACCATTTTCAAATTCACTTTGCCGGCGGGAAAACCCGCTGCCACACAGGATCCGCATGATCGCGACCACGTCTGAAATCCTGCTGGTCGATGACAATCCTGCCGACCGCGACTTGACCATCTATGCCCTGAATCAGGGTGCCTGGCAGAGCCATATCAGCTGGGTTCCGGATGGAGCCGAGGCCATGGCCTATCTTCGCCATGCGGGAAAATACGGCGCTGCCACCCGTCCCCACCTGGTCCTGCTCGACTTGAACCTGCCGCGGAAGGACGGACGTTCGGTCCTGGCCGAGCTCAAGTCAGACCCCAAGCTGTGTCGCATACCAGTGGTGATTTTCAGCACCTCCGAAACCGCCGTCGACGTCGAACGCAGTTACCAACTGGGGGCAAACAGTTACATCAGTAAACCACCGACCCTGGGCCAGTGGGTTTCAGCGGTCAAGCTGCTAAACGATTTCTGGATAGGATGCGCATGCCTGCCACGCGAGGAGGAGTAATGAATAACGAAGCGACTCATGTACTGGTGATTGAAGATAATCCGGGAGATACCGACCTGATTCGCCTGCGCTTGATGGAGGCCCACTCCGATCTCGCCGTTTCCTGCGCGACCCGGCTCTCCACCGGACTGGCTTCGATGACCGTAGAAACCCCGGCCGTGGTGCTGCTCGATCTGAACCTTCCCGACAGTCGCGGAGCGGAGACCTACCGCACGGTCCTCAGGGAAACCCCCGGCGTGCCCATCGTCGTGCTCTCCGGCCTGGACGATGAACAACTGGCGGTCAACGCCGTTCATCAGGGAGTCCAGGACTATCTGGTCAAAGGAAGCTTCGACAGCCGGCAACTGGCGCGCGCCATTCGCTATGCCATTGAGCGCCAGGCCTTGCTGGCCGCTCTCGACATCAGCAGGCGTCAGCAACTGCAGTTCAAAAACGAATTCCTCTCCCATGTCTCCCACGAATTGCGCACTCCCCTCACCTGCATTCATCAATTTGTTTCGCTCATCCTCGATGGCCTGGCGGGCAGTGTGGTTCCCGAGCAACGCGAACACCTGGAAACCGTGTTTCGCAGCGTGAATCAACTGCGGGCCATGATCACGGACCTGCTGGAGGCCACTCGAGTCGAGGCCGGAAAGATCGCCGTCGAGCCCCGCTGCATCGTCATCGACGACATGATTCGTCAAGCGGTCGCAATGCTGCAAGCCACCGCCCAAGCCAAGGAAGTTGATCTGGAAGCAGGCCCCGAAATCAGTATCCCACAGGTCTATGCCGACCCCAACCGTGTGCTTCAGATCCTCACTAACCTTCTGGAAAACGCCATCAAGTTCACTCCCGCCGATGGCTCAGTCGTGGTGAAAGCATGTCTCGAGCACAATAATCCCGACTTCGTCCACGTCTCCGTCACTGACACCGGCCGAGGCATCAGCCCAGAGGCGAAAGCTCTCATTTTTGAACGGCTGTACCAGGACCCCAATTCGGTCGACGATGGCCGCAAAGGGCTGGGCCTGGGGTTGTACATCTCGAGAGAACTAGTCCGCCAGCATGGCGGGCAAATCTGGGTAGAAAGCCGTCTGTCCCAGGGCAGTACCTTTGTTTTCACCCTGCCTATATTTTCGCTGGCAAAATTTCTGGCCCCGATCGTCACCTATCAGGGGAGCTTGCGGGATTCCCTTGCCCTGATCACGGTTGAACTCGCGCCCCTGCTCAAAACTTTTACCGGCGACCGGGAGAAAATCCGCCAGCATTGCCTGCAGCTCCTGGAGCCCTGCATCCTTGGCGACAAAGACATCATCCTGCCCGCTCTGAGCCACACCGCATCCTGCGAAACGCTTCGGATTGTGGCCTCCACTGACGAATACGGAGCGGCGGTTGTCGAGAAACGTGTCCGGGAGCAACTGGAGCGCTCTGAAACCTTGCGATCCAGCTGCGTGTTCAAGATTTCCTCCAAAGCGATCAATCTCCCGGCAGCGGGCCGGCAGGATCCGGTCGATAAGCTGGTTCAGGAAGTCGCCGATACCATCACGGGAATGACCACGGCGATATTGCGACGGGGCCAGTCCTCGGTCAGCTGAATAGATTGGCAATGGTTGTGATTGCATGCAAATACGGTGATTCAAAAATCAAGGAAGAAGGAAGAGAGAGAGAAAATGGACAAACCTAAAATCCTGATCGTTGACGATGATCCTGACCTGCGACGAGGTCTCAACCTGCGCTTGCGCGCCAACCACTTCGAAACCGCCTACGCCACCGATGGCTTCTCCGCGATCGCCATGGCCCAGAAAGAACGGCCCGACCTGATTATTCTCGACATCGGCCTGCCCGCGGGAGACGGCTTTGTGGTGCTCGATCGCTTGCAGCAGAGCGCCCAGCTTTCTTCCATCCCGGTGATCGTTTTGACCGCACGGGATCCCCAGTACAATCGGGAACGCACGCTCAAGGCCGGGGCATGCGCCTTCCTGCAGAAGCCTGCCGATAGCAACGAACTGCTGGACGTAATTCGCACCACGCTCCACCCGATTTGGCCGGGCACAGCGGCAGCGGCCCTGCCCGGTCGTAGAACTTGAGATAAACCACGACGACTGTCATCCCCTGAGCGTCGATCGAGCCACTCTTGCGCCTTGAGCACAAGTCGAGGGACCCATACCGCGCGGCCGACTGATGAAGGTCGCAGGATTCCCTCGCCTGCGCTCAAGGCAGGATCCTCGACTCCACTGGACGTTTCGCGAAGGAAACGTCTCACTCCACCATGCCCGATCGAAAACTTTTGGTGCGCCGTTCGATATCTCGGGTCCGCGTTTCAAAATCGCGAAACCAGAAACAGCCCGCCGCCAACCGCCACCAGATCTTCCAGCAGGGCTATCGCCAAATCCGGCAAACGCGATTTCTCGACCAGACCTTTGCGCGCGTTATATCCCGCGAACGCTCCCACCACCCCACCCGCCCCGCCCAGTGTCGCGCCCAGAGCTACCGAGTTGCCGGATGAGGCACAGAACGCCGCTCCCGAGAGCGCGCCCAAAACCACCCGCCCGAACAGCGGCCCCGCCGAGGTCCGATTGGGTATGAAGGGCAGCTTGTCGGCAATGAGTTCGCCCACAGCAAGCGCTGAAAAAGAATACGTTGCCACCGTGGATCCCATGAATGCCAGGCGCGACCCCTCCAGGTTGAGCCAGCCCAGGTGTGCCGCCCAGCAAACCAGTGCCGGGCCGGTCATCGAACGCAAACCAGTGATCAGCCCAATTCCAAATGCCAGAAGAAAAACCATGCCTGAGTTCATAAGGAATCCTCATTCCGCAAGGTCACACCATCAGTTCTGCAAATTCCATGAACACAAAAGCCGCCGGGGACTAGTTTCCGCCGGTCTCGCGCGACTTCCTGACATGGCGTACGCTGTGGCCCTGCACCAGGTGGAAGAGTTCTTCCGCCAGATTCTTGGTGTGATCCCCGGCGCGTTCAAAGGCCTGCGCCATGAAGAGAAGGTTGGTCACCTCGTAGCTCCTGCGGCCGGCCCCTTTTTCCAGGTACTGACGGAACACGGAATGACAGACCTGATCCATGTCGTAGTCCATCTTGATGACCGATTCGGCGAGTCCGAGATCGCGGTTCATAAATCCCTGATGAGTCCGTACCAGCATTTCCTGCAGGACCTCCGCCATCTGGATCAGAAACGCAGATTCTTTCGAATTCAGCGGCGCAGGCAAACTGTGAATTCGCTGCACCACGGTCCACAGCAGGTCGCCAATACGTTCGAGATCGATGGTAAATTTCAGGCAGGCCAGCAGTTCGCGCGCTTCCGCCTCGGGCACCTGTGTAACTGCGGAAGGAGTGGCGTCATCGACCTGCCGTTCGATCTGGTCCAATTCCTTTTCGCATTGCCGCACCGCCAGAAAGGCGATTCGTGAGCCGGTCACGATGTAATCCCGGGCATTGAAGGCAGAATCCCTCGCGATCAGGCAAGCGTGGAGGGCGGTCTCAATCGCCTGCTTGCTCGCCTCTGACTTCTGTTTGCGTGGTCGTTTCATGACTCCCCGGCGGCGGTAAAGGACGGCTGGAATTCAGGCTAGCAGAGTCTCCCCACCGAGGCGAGTCCCCTCTCTGACCTCGGGACTCAGGAACGAGGAGCGATACCTGTTTGCCACTCGGCCAGAATCCGTGCACACTATCGCACATGGCCGGGCCAAGAACGAAGAATACTAAAAGTTCTCCGCAGAGGCAGCTTGACTCCTTTCTTGACAAATACACGCCCGCGGTCGCAGCCATCGGGCGCGATTGTCTGAAGAAAATGCGAGCCCGCTTGCCTGGCGCCACCCGCTTGGTGTACGACAACTACAACGCGCTGGCCATCGGCTTTGGTCCGTCCGAGAAAGCGTCAGAAGCCATTTTCTCGATCGCGCTCTACCCTCGATACGTCACCTTGTTCTTTCTGCAGGGCGCGGGCCTATCGGACCCGAAGAAGTTGCTCCGCGGCAGCGGCCGCCTGGTTCGCCACGTCAGCCTCGCGCGAGCGAGCGATCTGGATATGTCCGCGATCCGCGAGTTGATGGCTGCTGCCTTGGACAGCGCGAAGCGAGCCCTTGACCAGGACGCCCCTGGGCCCCTCGTCATCCGCTCGATCTCTCAAAAACAGCGCCCGCGCAGGCCCAATCGCTCCGCTTGACTTTGAATCGCCCACCTTTGGCGCACCGGCTTCGTGCCCGCAACTCCGAAGATCGCGCTGAAAGAAAGACGCCACCGAATTCAATTCTATCTACGAAGACTTTTTTCCAAGCAATCGGAAGCGACTCGCGCCAGATCCTCTGGAACCGTCGTCCTCAGGATGACGCCAATCCACGGGACTTGGCCAAATTCCACTGGCGCCAAATTCTAGGCGGGAGCTTCCACGAGCGGAAGAAACACCTGAAAGCGCGTGTCCCCGGGCTTCGACGTGACCTGGATCGTGCCTCTGTGCTTCCGCACAATTCGCTTCACGGTATCCAGTCCCAGCCCGGTGCCCTCTCCCACTCCCTTGGTAGTAAAGAAAGGCTCGAAGATATGCGACTCTACCTCAGGCGGAATCCCCGGTCCGTTGTCTCCAATCTCAACTACGACGCAGGAGTCATCGCGATAGGTGCGAATGCGCAGCTCGCCCTTTCCGCCCATGGCGTCAATCGCATTGTCGATAATGTTGGTCCAGACCTGATTCAGTTCGCTGCCGAATGAATTCACCAGCAGCGGGACCTTCTCATACTGACGCTGCACCGCAACCCCGCGCTTGAGCTTGTGATTCATGATGGTGAGCGTATTTTCCAGGCCTTTCACGATGTCGACGTTTTGCGCTTTCGCCTGGTCCATGTAGGTGTATTCCTTGATCGCACGCACCAGGTCGGAAATTCTCGATGTGCTGCTCTCGATCTCGTTTAACAGGTTTGCAATTTCCACCGACGCGGCAATCCTCACCAGTGCGGCCCGGGCAACGTCCGCGTCCAGGATCGCGAACAGCGACTCCAGGACCTCCGGTTTAACGTCTCGACGGGCCAGATCCGCCGCCAGTTGCCACAAGTCGCTTTGTCCATGGCTGCGCAGCAAAGAATCAATCTGGTCTTCCAGGTCGCTCACCGCCAGCGTGTCGATAGGATGGTCGTTGGGCTGCAAAAATGAAGCTTCCAGCTTTTCGATTTCCGATTTTTGAGCTGCAGTCAGATCGTGCCTGCCCAACTCCTGCGCTGCGTCCTTGATCCGTTTAAGCGCGTCGCGAAGCAGGCTGGTGGCGCGCCTGGCAGCCGAGGCGGGGTTGTTCAGTTCATGCGCCAGTCCCGCCGACAGTTTTCCCAATCCCGCCAACCGGTCTTGCTGTTGCTCCATCCGAGTAGTTTCCCGGATCCGGTCCGACATCATGCCCACCAGCCGCTGGGCCAACTCCGGCATTTTCTGCACCAGATCCGGAAACTTTGCGGAGTGAAATTTCAGGATGCGACCCTGGGTAACGGCGCGGCCGGTCAGCACCGCAACCTTCATGCGCGAGAAAGGCAGCAGTCCGGTGACGTCGCCCGGCTCGAGCGGAAGGGTTACGGCATCGCCCCCCAGGGCTCCTCGCATCTGCAATTGCCCATCAAGAACCACAAACATCCAGATCGCGGGTGTGCCCTGCTGCAAGAAAATATCTCCCGCCTTGAGCTCAACCTCCTCGGCCTGGCTGATGAACCAATCCAGCTGATCGTCGGGCAGACCCTCAAACGCCGGGACGCGCAGTAATTCTGATTTTTCGACCATTCAACCTACACCTTGCTCAGATATTGATGGATGAACTGCACCGCCACCGATCCTTCGCCCACGCCGGAAGCCACCCGCTTGACCGAACCATGCCGCACATCGCCCACGGCAAAAATGCCGGGCACGTTGGTCTCCAGCAGAAACGGATCCCGATCGAGCGTCCAGCCCTTGGGACGATTGCCGTCGCGGATGAGATCCGGGCCGGTCAGTATGAAACCGCGTTCGTCGCGCTCGACCAGGTCAGCCAGCCAGTCGGTACGGGGCAGTGCTCCAATAAAGATGAACATCGAAGTGGCCGGCACCCGCTCGGTCTTGTTGGTGTCCGAACACAGCACAGAAATCTCCTCCAGGTGAGTTGCACCGTGCGCCTCGACCACGCTGGCATGCGCCCAAATCTGAATGTTTGGCTTCTCCTTGATTTGGTCGATCAGATACTGCGACATGGTGCTGGCCAGAGAATCGCCGCGCACCAGTATGACGACTCGTTCCGCATACTTGGCAAAGTTCATCGCCGCCTGGCCCGCCGAATTCGCGCCGCCCACCACGTACACGACCTCGCCCTTGCAGGCCAGCGCCTCGGTAGCGCCGCCGCCGTAATAAATGCCCGCGCCCTGCAAGCGGTCGACGCTCTCTGCCTCAAGTTTCCGCCACTGGACTCCGGTCGAGATCATCAATGCATGGCATGAGATTTCGTTTCCGTCCCCCAGCTTGATGATGCGGTAAGATCCTTCAGTTCGGGCGCTGACGGCTTCCAGCGGCGAGAGGATCTCTACTCCAAAGCGCTGCGCCTGCACCACCGCGCGCCGCGCCAGATCGTTACCGCTCAGGCCCGCCGGAAATCCCAGATAGTTCTCGATGCGCGAACTCATTCCGGCCTGGCCGCCGGGCGCCTCCCGCTCGATCATCACCGTGTGCAATCCTTCCGACGCCCCGTACACCGCGGCCGCCAGTCCCGCCGGGCCGCCACCCACAATCGCGAGATCGTAGAAGTTGGTCTGCGCCCGCGTGCGCAGTCCCACCTTCTGGGCAACATCCGCCGGCAGGCTCTCCAGAAGTTTGGTGCCATCGGGGAAAAGCACCACCGGAAGGTTCGTCCCCTCCGTCCCGAGCGCCTCCATCAGTCGCTTGGTCTCGGGATCGTTAGCGGAACTCTCGACGTCGATCCACTGGTACGGGACGTGATTCCGCGCCAGAAAATCCCGTAAGTCGTAGCATTTCGGCGACCAGCGCGTGCCTAAAACCCGGATCCCGTCGTATCCAGGATGGTAAGTGGCCTGCCAGTCATCCAGCAGGTCATCCAGTTGCGGATACAGGTGCTCGGCAGGCGGGTCCCAGGGCTTCAGAAAAAAATAGTTTATGTTGGCCTGATTGATGGCGCTGATGGCGGCATTCATGTCGGCGTAGGCGGTCAGCAGCGCCCGCTTCGCCTTGGGAAATATCCGCATGCCCTGCTGCAGAAATTCCACGCCATCCATGCGCGGCATGCGCTGATCGGCCAGCAGCAGGGCAACGCTGTCATTGCGCAGCTTCAACTGTTTCAGCAGATCGAGCGCTCCTTCAGGAGAGTCGCTGCCAATCACCCGGTAGTCCGCTCCATAATGCGACCGCAAGTCACGCTCAATGGCGCGAAGCACGTCGGAATCGTCGTCCACACTCAACAGAATTGGTTTCGCCATGACAGTTTTCAACCTGGCAGGTTGCCGGAGAGTCTATTAGATACTAAATTCCAGATTTGGTCGCTCGACGTGGCGCGAGAATTTTGGCTGCCCCCCAGGGATTCGAACCCCGATAACCTGCTCCAGAGGCAGGTGTCCTAGCCGTTGAACGAGGGGGCA
>JBOGLC010000099.1:0-18167 GCA_050746005.1 Terriglobales bacterium | reverse complement strand
ATGTTTCACAGCTGTCATCCTGAGGAGCGGAACCCTTCGCGAAGCGAAGGGTTCCCGACGAAGGACCCATGCATTTTCTGCATGCAGTGCAATGACGCACGTAAAGGAAGTGGGTGAGGAATGCATGGGTCCTTCGCTTGCTTCCGTCCTGCTGCGCAGGACGGAAGGCAGCGCTCAGGATGACAGGGATTGGAACGATGTTTGTGACGACTGAATATGTTTCACAGCTGTCATCCTGAGGAGCGGAACCCTTCGCGAAGCGAAGAGTTCCCGACGAAGGACCCATGCATTTTCTGCATGCAGTGCAATGACGCACGTAACGGAAGTGGGAGAGGAATGCATGGGGCCTTCGCTTGCTTCCGTCCTGCTGCGCAGGACGGAAGACTGCGCTCAGGATGACAGGGCGCCGGCTCCGGCAACCCACTCGGCTTGGCGCGAAACGCCGTGACTGAGCGCATACAGCACCAGTTCCACCCGACTCGATATACCCAGCTTGTCGAATATGCGGAACAGGTATTTCTTGATGGTGTGCTCGCTGAGGCAAAGCTCACGAGCGACCTCGCGATTGCTCAGGCCGTCCGCCACCAGGGCCACCACCTGCTCTTCGCGCGGGGTCAGCAATCGCATCCCGCGCGCATTGACCATGTGCAGGGAGGGCACATGGCTCAAGGCTTCAATCAGGTATTGCATCTGTTCGCTGTTGGCCCACACCTGTCCCTGATGCACGCTCTGGATGCACTTGCAGAGCAGGCGGAAAGGACACTGGGAAAAACAGAACAAGCCTCGGGCTCCGGAGCGAAAGGCACTGACGACGACCTCACGATCGTAGGTATCAAGCAGAATGATCTTGGCCACTTCGGGATGGGCCAGGTGCATCCGGCGCACCACCGTCATGTCCGGCCAGCCATCTCTGGGGTTGTCCGCGTTGAGGACGGCAACCTGTATGGGCAAGGATTCAATGGTGTGCAGGATGACGTCCGGTTCCAGAACGCATGAGGTGATCTGGAGTTCCGGACGGCGCCGGAGCGCACTGACCAGAAGCTGGCATTGCATCTGATTTGAGTCGGCCACCAGCACTCCAATCGAAGACGAAGTCGCAACAGGTTTTGAGGTCACAAATCCTTTCGGCGCCCGGTTTCTATCCTCCGGTCCAATCCGCTCCCAACAAATTGGGGCCAGACTACAAGATTCGCCCTAGAGGTTTCTGTGACATCTCAACATTGCAGATGGTCGGACGAACTGTGGAGAAACCGGATCAAATCGGCCGGGACAAGGGAGAGCTGTCCGACGTACGTCCATAACTACCTGCAAAGAATGCGGATAGCCGACTGTACCGGACTTCGATTATTTTGCCCATCCGTCCTCGCAGGATTGCCAGTCCACTTTCGTGGGTACTACCAAAGAGGACGGGAAGAAGGAGCCAGTCGGGCTGAGCAAAGCCATTGTCATTGGATTCTCTGGTTGCTTCGCCCGGATGTCTTCGATCCCCGCCATGACTGAGCCCCGGATCAAAGTGTGTAATTTGTCCGTCCCTGTCTTTGTTCAGTAGAAAACAGCATCGCTTCGTTAGCCCAAACCGGCGACCATCCCTCTACCTTGGTAGGCCACACTTCCCATGTCTTGCCGCTGTTTGTTCTCCGGGATAACTTGCAAATACCGGAGCGGCCATGCCAGACGCCGCAGGAGCAAGAGAGCAATGAAACGAATTATGACTTGTACGGCGGCGATGCTTTGCGGTTTTGCCGTGCAGGCAGGTTCGGTGGCGGCCGCGGCCCAGGAGCAGACGATAGCGGCAAGCACCAGTCAAGGGGCGGCGGCAGCCACGGAATCCGGAAAAGCGGACGGTGCATCGAGTCCAGACGAGATGGGGAACCGCCGTCCGCTCTACCGGTTACGAAAAAGCGACGTGCTTGAGATCAAATTCAATTTCGCATCCGAGTTCGATCAGACGCTCAGTGTCCAGCCGGATGGTTTCATCGCGCTTCGCGGAACGGATGAACTGTATGTCGAAGGACTCACCGTGGCCGAATTGCGCAGCGCCATCGGTCTGGCTTATGCCACCACGCTGCACGATCCGGAAGTGACGATCGTCCTCAAGGACTTCGAAAAGCCCTATTTCATCGCCACCGGAGCGGTGGCTCATCCTGGAAAGTACGAATTGCGCGGCGACGCCACCGTAACCGAAGGCGTGGCTCTGGCTGGAGGATTCACGGAGCAGGCCAAGCACTCCGAAGTGGTGCTGTTCCGGCGAATTTCCGACGAGCGGACCGAGGCCCGCATCCTGAACGTAAAGCAAATGCTGAAGTCGCGTAACCTGGCGGAGGATTTCCACCTGCGGCCCGGAGATTTGTTGTACGTTCCGCAAAACCTGATTTCGAAGATCCGGCGATACCTGCCGACTTCCAGTCTCAGCACATACGTAAATCCGACCCAATTTTAGATCAGGGCAGGAAAGGCTAACCCTCTCGAACACTGAATTGTCGACAAGCCTATCGGGCTTACCTTGGCCTCACGCGGATACGCCGCTGCCCGACATCAACCCACACCCAGATAGAAGTCGCCGGGGCCGAAAAAAGTCCGCATGAGCGAAGAACTCACGATCATCCGCAGGCCTGCAGCCCCGATCTCTCCCACAATGCGCGATCTGCTGGCCGTAGTGTTCCGGCAGCGCCGGCTGGCCCTGATCTCATTTATGGCGATCTTTCTCGCCGTCCTCGGTTATGGCGTGTTCGCGCCTTCATACAAGGCGCACATGAATGTGCTGCTGCGGCGAGAACGAGTAGACCCCCTGGTGACGCCCGCGCCCACGCCATCCCCCATGTTTCAGAAGGACGAAATCACGGAGGAGGAGTTGAATTCACAAGTGGAGTTGCTTCGCGACGACGAAATTCTACGCACCGTGGTGCAGGTATCCGGACTGAGCAGGATGCCCTGGTATGAACGTTTTCTCGGGGGGGACGAGGAAGCCCGGCTGACTCGCGCGGTCCGGCGGATGTCGCGCCGGCTGACCGTCGGGCCGATCCGGAAAACCAATCTGATTCAGGTGACGTACTCGTCGCCAGATCCCGCGCAGTCTGCGGCGGTTCTTCATGCTCTGGCCCATGCCTATCTCGAGAGGCAGCAGCGGGTGCGTCGGCCTTCAGGGGAGTATCAATTCTTCGAGCAGCAGGTTACGCAAGCCCGGCGTGGGCTGCTGGACGCGGAATTTCGTCTCATGGACTTCAGCAGCGATCAGGGCGTGGTTTCAGCGGCACAGGAGCGGGACATGGCCTTGCAGAAACTGAGCGACGCCGAAGGCAACGACCGGCAGACCCAGGTGGCGATGATTGAAACCAGGCGGCGCATCCAGGACCTGCAGTCCAAACTGAAGTCGCTGCCGGAGCGCACCCTGACCGTGATCAGGAATTCCGACAATCCGCAACTGGCAGAGAAGATGAAGTCAAAACTGCTGGAGCTGCAACTGAAGCGGACCGAGCTGCTGACCAAATTCGACCCTTCATACCGCCTGGTACAGGAAGTCGATCAGCAAATTGCGGAAACCAGGACCAGCATCGCAGGCGAAGAGCATTCGCCGTTGCGCGATGAGACTACAAACCAGGAACCCAATCATGAGTGGGCGAAGTCAGAGCTGATCAAAGCGCAGGTTGAGTTGGGCGCGCTTGAGGCTCATGGACAAGCCACCCGCATCCAGGTAGCCGGCTATCGGGAAGTCGCGCAACGGCTGGGAGGAAATGCGATCCGGCAGGGCGAATTGCTGGGCGAGTTGAAAGCGGCAGAGGAGAAATATCTGCTGTACATGAACAAGCGCGAAGAGGCGAGGATCGAGGACGCGCTGGATCAGGGCGGCATTCTGAACGTCACCATCACCGAGCAGCCCAGGGTGCCGGCGTTGCCCGCCCGGGCCGGATGGGTTTTTGGCCTGATCGGGGTGATGCTGGGGGGTACGTTGAGCACGAGCCTGGCTTTCGCCGCCGACTATCTGGCTCCGGGGTTCCGGACGCCGGATGAAGTCGTCGCCCATCTGGGCATTCCGGTCCTGGCGTCACTGCCTTGAGTTAGCGAAGGAGACACTTATGAGCACGCGGCCGGACTTACTGGAACAGGCGCTGGCGGGCGACATTTTCGAGACTGAAGAAACACATTTACAGTACTCGGCACGCGAATCGATCGCCTGGAATGCTGTGCGGTTCGGGGAAGAGCAGATCCGCAGCCTGGTGCGACAGGTATTTCTTCCGGGATGGCCAAAACCGGCGCGGCAAGTGGTCTTCTGTGCGGTTGAAGATGGCGATGTTGCCGGGATCTGCTTGCGGGCCAGCCAGGTTCTGGCCGCCCAGATCCCGGGAAAAGTGGCCCTGGTCGAAACCCACCTGGAATCCACGGAAGAGTACGAGGATTATCGGACTCCGGCGCCAGTTTACTGTCCGGCCGGCTTCAAATCCGTGCGGGACTCGGCGCGGCGAGTCTCCAGCCACCTGTGGCGGGTTCCGCGCGAAGCCTTCATGGGCGAAAACGAGGCCGGTCTTTCGGTGGAGTGGTTGCCCGGAAGATTAAGAGAGTTGCGGCTCGAATTCGACTACACCGTGCTGCATGGTCCGCCAGCCGCATTGTGCAGCGATGCCGCCCTGCTTGGCTACCTGAGCGATGGAGTCGTTCTGGTGCTCGAAGCAAACTCGACCCGCCGCGCCGCAGCACAAAGAGCGATCCAGACCCTGCAGGCTACAAACGCGCGACTGTTAGGAGCGGTCTTGAGCAGGCGAACATTTCCCATCCCCGAAGGAATTTACCGGAGGCTGTAGGAATGCGGGCCGTTGCTTCAAAGTCTTTCTGGAATTGAAGTTATTTCGTGGAAAACAGACAGCAAAGCCGAATGGGAGTCAGGTAGCAGAGCTTCGTCCGCCCACGCTCACATCCATGACAACCCATCCCAACCGGTTGATGCCGGAAGCCCTGGTGGCAGGCCCATCCTCCGCAGAGCCCTGGTATGTGCTGCAGACCCGGTACCGTTTCGAAAGCAAGGTTGCCGCACAGTTACAAAGTAAAGGTGTGGAGACGTTTCTTCCCCTATTGACCGAAACTCATCGCTGGAGCGACCGGCAGAAGGCCATCTCAATTCCTCTGTTTTCGGGATATGTATTTGTGCGGCTGAGCCCGGAACTCCCATCGCGCCTGAGGGTGTTGCGCACGGAAGGAGTCATGGGCTTTGTCAGCGTTCACGGAGATGCGAGTGCGGTCCCGTGCCGGCAAATCGACGACTTGCGCCGGCTGCTGGCGCAGAAACAGCCCTGCGCGCTGCATACCTTTCTAAAAGTTGGGCAGCGAGTGCGAATTCGTGGAGGATGCCTCGACGGTCTGATGGGCATCCTGGCGCACAGCAACCAGAAGACGCTGGTCATTTCGATCGAGTGCATTCAACGATCCGTGGCCGTCGCCATTGAAGGTTACGAATTGGAGCCGGTCTAGAGTGTCTTCTCCCGCCACCTTTAATTCAGAAGGCCCTCGGGGTTCCGTTCCGCCTCGTTCTGTCCCGGCTAGGAAGCTGCAGTCTCTGACCCTGGATGCAGGAATCCAGGCGCCTTGCTCCAGCTTCGACAACAGCGGATGGCGAGGGTGGGGCGCGACCCGGCGCATCGAGCGCGGCAACGGGCGTAACGTTCTGATCGTGGGCGCAGGGCCAATCGGGCGCCGCCTGGCCGATACCCTGGAGCGGGAGCGCATCGATGGACGCATCGTCGTGGGCTTCCTCGATGAGAATCAAACCGTCGCGGGTGACGTACTCGGACGAGTGAAAGACCTTACCCGAATCGCGCGCAGTGAATTTGTGGACGAAGTAATCCTGTCAATTGCCGATCGTCGCGACCTGGCCAGTTGGGTAGTCCGGGAAGCGCGCCGTAACCGGCTCAACATTCGCGTGGTTCCCGATCTGTTTAATTATGACTGGGGCGACGATCAGAGCCAGGCGTCGCGACGTTTGGGGCTCGAGTATTTTGGCGCTTTGCCCATACTCACGCTGCACGAGGAGAAAACCCCGACGTTCGCACTGTTCTGGAAGCGAGCGCTCGATATCGCGCTCTCTGCTCTCGGCCTGCTGGTGGCCGCGCCCCTGCTGGCTGCGATTGCCCTGACAGTCAAGGTGGCTTCCCCCGGAAAGGTGCTCTACCGGGCCAAACGGGTAGGACTGAAGGGCAGAAGATTCATTTGCTACAAATTTCGCACCATGGTCTTGGATGCGGACCGAATAAAGGACAGCCTGCGCGCCAACAACGAACGCCACGGTCCCTGCTTCAAGATTGCCGCCGATCCCCGGATTACACCGGTGGGCCAATTTCTGCGGCGCTACAGTCTGGATGAACTGCCGCAATTGTGGAACGTGCTGCGCGGCGATATGAGCCTGGTCGGGCCGCGGCCGCATCCCCTCGACGATTTCGAGCAATATCGACTGGAACATTTGCGCCGCCTCGATGTGACCCCCGGGATTACAGGGCTGTGGCAGGTCACCGCACGGCGCGACCCATCCTTCCAACGAAACATGGCGCTCGACCTGGAATACATCGAGCACTGGAGCCTGGGGATGGACCTCTGGATATTGTGGAAGACGTTGTTCGTAATTCTGCAGGGCAGCGGAGCCTAGGCGCCTCCGGGCGGTGCGATGTCGAGCGAACAAATGTCGAGTGGATAAATGACGAGCGGACAAATCACATTGCGAACCTCAGCTCCCACCCTGGCGAACTGGACGGTGATCGCTGCTTTCCGCCCGTTGCATGCATTGGTGGCAGCGCCGGCGATGCTCTTTCTGGCCACTCTCACCGCGATGCTTTTCCGTCCTCCGGACATGCAGTTTTACTGGCTTGACCGCATCGCATTCCTCCTCTTGCTGTTTGTCGTAGCGTTGCGCGTGCTGGCGCTACGCGGACGCGCAACCATCGCTAGTCCAGTCATGTGGCCGATGGCGGGCTTGCTGTTGTTGGGCCTGGCAAGCCTTCTCGCTGAGCCGTATGACGCCCAGGGTTGGAGCGTGTTTGCCGCCAAATGGGTCGTGCCATTCGCCTTCTATCACCTGGCGGGTTCGGTTTTCTACGACGCTGCTTCCCGGCGCCGGTTTGAGACGTTCACGCTGCTGGTGCTGGGTTATTTGTGCATTATTGCGATCCTGTTTCTGTGCGGCGCCAAAGAACTGATCTTCCCACGCTACATCCTCGACGAGAGTCTGGGCATTCATGCCGATCGGGCTCGCGGACCCTTCCTCCAGGCCGTAGCGAATGGGGTCGCGCTCAATCTCCTGGGGCTGATCGCGCTGGATTCATTTCGCCGCGGCCGATTGAAGGGATTGCCTGCCGTGTTGCTGCTGATTTCCGTGCCCCTGGCGATCCTGGCGACCCAGACGCGGGCGGTATGGCTGTCTTTTGCCGGGTGCATCCCGGCCATGATTTTCTTTTCTTCCAGCCGGCGGGTTCGGCGGGCCTGCCTCTGCATGATTTTGGCCGGAGGGGTGGGGTTGCTGACTGTGCTGAGCTTTCAGGACGCGAATGCTTCATTCTTTGATCGTCTCGAAGAACGCAGCCCAGTGGAGTTCCGGGTCGTGATGTACCAGACCGGCCTGGAAATGTTTGCGGAGAAGCCGCTCGCGGGCTGGGGTCTGCGCGACCTGCAGCCAGAGTTGGCGAAGCGGGTGCAGGGCTTTCGCCAGTCGGCTTTTTTCTTTCACAACACCTATCTGGAGATTGCGGTGCAGCACGGCCTGCTGGGGCTCGCTTTGTATTTATGGCTCGTCGTTGACCTGTTCCGTCTGGGCGCGAGGCGGCGCCCTCACGCCGCCGCCGGCGAAGGCTTATTTATGGATGATCAGTTCCGTTCCATCTGGCCGGTCCTGGTGGCGGTGTACTTGTTCAACGGAAGCTTCGTGGTGATGAATTATCAGTTCGTAAACGGATTGCTGTTCACGATCGCGGGCATGCTGGCGGCGCAGAACCGCCAAGCTGTGGCTCGCCTGGCTGCCCTTCCTGCCTGATCTGCAAGTGCCCATTCCATTCCCAGAGCGCGCTGGAGTTCCTGTCGCTGAAGTTTGCCGCGGCGCAAATTCTTCCGCAATGCGCCGCCGGACATGACTATGCCGACCGTCGCCTATCTCGCCAATCAATTTCCTTCTCCGGTTGAGCCCTATGTGTTCGAGGAAATCGATGAACTGCGCCGGCGTGGAGTGCGAGTCATACCGTGCAGCGCCCGTCGCCCTGGAGCAGTGCAGGACGGCCGGTTGCAATCGTTCGCTGCGGAAACTCTCTATCTGCAACCCCTCAGCCTAAGACTGTTGCTCCGTGCGATCTGGCTGTGCGCCCGTAAAATCGGATCGTTGGCGGACCTGATTTCTCGCGTGCTGACGCAAGGAAAGGAGCCTCCGGCCCGGCGCGTCCGCGCCCTGATGCACACCCTGCTGGGTGTTTGTTACACCCTTACCCTGCAGGAGCGCGGGGTGGAACACATTCATGTGCACCATGGGTATTTCGCATGCTGGATCGCCATGGTCGCGGCCCGCCTGCTCGACATCGACTACAGCGTGACCTTGCACGGTTCGGATCTGCTGCTGCACGGAGCGTACCTGGATACAAAGCTCAAGCACTGCCAGTTCTGCGTCACCGTTTCTGAGTTCAACCGGCGCTTCATCCTGGAGCGCTACCCGGAAATCCGGCCGACGAAGATCATGGTGCAGCATATGGGAGTGGACCGGTCGTGCGCTGCGGCTCCGCTGCAGCGAGCCAGAGAACGAACCCGCCTGAAGATACTGGCTGTCGGCAGGCTGCATCCTGTGAAAGATCATCCTTTTCTCTTGCATGCCTGCCATGAACTGAAGACGCGGGGCACTGACTTCCTGTGCCTGATCGCGGGGGAAGGCCCACAGCGTAGCTGGCTCGAGCACCTGATTCGAAATCTCGGGCTTGAGCGGGAGGTGAAACTCCTGGGCCATCTTTCCCGGGAGGATCTTGAAGCCTGCTACGGGCTGTGTGACCTGGTTGTGCTCACCAGCCGCAGCGAAGGCATCCCCCTGGTTCTGATGGAGGCAATGGCGCATGGCAAGACTGTCCTCGCTCCCGCTATCACGGGAATCCCCGAACTGGTGAAAGATGGCGTGACCGGGTTCCTCTATCGCCCCGGCTCGCTGGAAGACTTCATAGCCAGAATCGAATTCATTCGCACCTCGCAGTCGGCCCTGGCACGAATGCAGCGTGCCGCCCGTGAACACGTGCTGCAGCACTTCGACCGGCGGAAGAACCTGGCGGCATTCGCCGACCTGCTTGTGACCCGGGTTACCAGAAAAGTGAGGCAAGACTTACATGAGAATCCTGTATTGCAACAAATATAACTTTGCCTTTAGCGGCACTGAGGTCTACCTGTTCGAACTCATGAATCTTATGCGCTCGAACGGCCATGAAGCCGAGTTGTTTTCCATGGCGGATCCGCGCGGAGAAGCCACGAAATACGACCAGCACTTCGTTCCCGCAGTTGATTTCAAAGGCGCCGGAGCCGGCCCTCTCGGTCGCGTGCGGCAAGCAGCACATGCTCTCTACTCGCGCCAGGCGCGGCGCAAATTGCGTGACCTGGTGAACGCTTTTCGGCCGGACGTTGCCCATGTGCGTAATATTTATCACCATCTTTCGCCTTCGATCCTCTGGGAACTCAAGGCCCTCGGCGTTCCCGTGGTGTATCACCTGAACGACTTCAAGCTGCTCTGCCCCAGTTACAACATGGTCTCGCAGGGCCGTGCCTGTGAGCGTTGCCATGGCGGGAAGTTCTGGCATGTGGTCAGCGAAAGCTGTTATTCAGGGCCTCCGGGAGCCGCGCTGGTACTGGCAGCCGAGGCCTACCTCCACAAGTGGCTGCGAAGTTATGAGACTTGCGTCGACCGCTTTCTGGTGCCTAGCCGGTTCGTCAGGGAGAAACTGGTAGAAAACGGATGGGACGCGGGGAAAATCGAGGTGCTCCCGCACTTTCAGAATCTGCCATCCCAGGCGGTTTCCGACCCGCCGCCGGATGCCACCATCCTCTACTTCGGACGGCTTTCAGCGGAAAAAGGTCTGACTGATCTGTTGCGCGCCATGCAGCGTCTTCCGGCTGTCCGCCTGCAGATTGCAGGGGAAGGACCGCAGCGGGCGGAACTCGAAGGTCTAACCCGCGATTTAGATCTGGCTAACGTTCAATTTCTTGGCCGGGTGGGTCGGGCTGAACTGGACCGGCTCATCTCCTCTTCGCGCTTTACGGTGCTGCCATCGCGGGCCTACGAAACTTTGGGCAAGACCATTCTGGAATCCTACGCCTGGGGACGCGCCGTCGTGGCCTCGGACCTGGGTTCGCGAAGGGAATTGGTGCATGAGGGCGAGACCGGAGTTTTGTACCGGACAGGCGAGGTGGCGCAGCTTACCGCCGCGATCTCGTTTCTGATCGAGAGACCGCAAATCGCCGCCAGGATGGGCGCCGCCGGACGCGATCTGGTGGTGAACCAGCACTCACCCCAGAGTCATTACGCAGCCATGACACGCTTGTACGAGCAACTTGCGCCAAAATCAAAAAGGGTTGAAACGCAGGCGATCCAAGCAATTGCGAAATCAGCGATGGCGAAACCAGCGTTGCGGGTTGCGTTTATCGGCGGACGCGGTGTGATTTCCAAATATAGCGGAATCGAGACCTACTACGAGGAAGTGGGCAAGCGGTTGGCCGAGATGGGACACGACGTTACGGTGTACTGCCGGACTTATTTCAGTCCCGCGCAACCCGCGCACAACGGAATGCGCCTGGTCCGGCTGCCCACAATTCGCTCGAAGCACCTCGAGACCCTGGTGCACACATGTCTCAGTACCATTCACGTGGTGTTTAGCGATTGTGACATCGTGCACTATCACTGCCTGGGGCCGGCATTGTTTTCGTTTCTTCCCCGCTGGTTCGGGAAACGGACCGTGGTCACGGTGCAGGGGCTCGACTGGCAGCGGCGAAAATGGGGGCGGACTGCATCCGCCATTCTGCGACTCGGAGAGCATGCGTCCATCGGGCTGCCGGATGCGACGATGGTTGTGTCGCGCACCTTGCAGGAGTATTACCGCTCGCACCATGGGCGTGAAGCCGTCTACGTGCCGAACGGCACCACCTTGCGCCGGCGAAGCACGGGCGAGAGGTTGCGCGCGTGGGGTCTCGAATCCGGAGCTTACATTCTGTTTCTCGGACGCTTTTCCCCCGAGAAGAACTGCGACCTGCTGATTCAAGCGTACCAACAGATCGACACCCCGGTGAAGCTGGTGCTGGCCGGCGGATCGAGCCATTCCGATGCTTATGTCCAGCGCCTGCGCCGGCAGCAAAGCGACCGCATTCGGATTCTGGACTGGGTCTCCGGCGAAGCCCTGGATGAATTGCTCACCAATGCGGCGCTATTTGTATTGCCCTCCGACCTGGAGGGTCTCTCGCTGGCTCTGCTCGATGCCATGGGCGCAGGCATTTGCGTGCTGGCCAGCGATGTTCCTGAAAATCGTGAACTGGTGGAGGGCTCGGGTTTTACTTTTCGCCATGGCGATCGCCATGACCTGGAACGCATGCTGCGGCTGCTGATTTCCGAGCCGGAAATCAGGAAGGCCGCCGCCGCCCACGCCCGAACCAAGGTGTGGAAACACTATTTGTGGGGGCGGGTGGCGCGAGAGATTGAGAACATATATCTGGAACTGGGGGCCGGCAAGAATCCGCACAAGTCAGTTGCCCCAGTGTCCACCGGGTTTCATCGCGCTGCCTAGGCTTAGTCCGCGAGGCCAGGTTCGGACATTCCTTCGATCCGATTGTCATGGTGGCGGGGCTGGCGCCGCTGGTCACCGGCCAGATGACACGAACATTCCGCTAGCCCCAACGGGGCTGTTCATCCAGGCTGATACCCAGTGCGGTTTTCGCCACCACTTCATGGGTGAGAAATGAATTGGCAGGATGAATGCGGCCCAGGCGTGCGTCACGTACCAGTCGTTCATAACCTGCCGTGCGAAAGATCCCAAAGCCGCCGGCAACTTCCAGCCCCAGGTCCACAACCCGCCAGGAACCTTCGACGGCGTGGTATTTTGCCGCAAAAAGTTTTGATGGCCATTGGGCGCCATGATCTATGCCATTCGACCAGTCCGCGGCGACCGCCTCCAGATGAGGTCCGATGGATTCAAGTTCGATGACCATCTCAGCAATAGCGTGCTGTGCCTCGGGGTGATATGCCATTGAACGGGTGAGCGCCGCGGAGCGTTTGCCCTTCACCGTAGCAATGCTCTGGTCCAGGGCGCATTTGGCCAATCCGTAATAGACGTTTCCGAAACCCAGCAACGCCCAGGCAAAGACCGCGAGTACGAAATGATCGACGCCCGCCCCGCCAGGGGAAACCACCCGGGCCACATAACGATCCGGCACGAACGCATTCTCCAGAAGCGTGTCATCGCTGCGGGTCGCGCGCATGCCGAGTGCATCCCAGGTTTCCTTGATGGTGTATCCTGCAGCGTCACGCGGCAGGAATGCGTGCACGATCTTTGGTTGATCGGGGTTGCCCGTGTCCATCCCGTGCATGCCGAACCGGGTCCAGACCGGCGTCAGGCTGCTAAAGTGCTTGCGGCCGGTGAACCGGTAGCCGCCTTCCACACGTTCCGCTTTGGTCGTCGAAAGCAGAACCGGCACATCATTGCCGCTTTCCGCATGGCCGGCAGCGAAGATCTCGCCGGCGGCGGCTTCGCGCAGAACCCATTCCAGCGAGACATCTCCGCTGCGCCACAGATCGGCTGCAACGCCGAGCCAATAAAGATGCATGTTGACGGCCAGGGCAGTTGCGGGCGCATGATATGCCAGCCGGCGTTGCTCTCGGCATACTTCAGCCAGCGACATGCCCGCACCGCCGAATTCCGCCGGTACCGGTAACAGCAGATACTTTGCCAACCGGAGTTCCTCGAAATCTTCTTCAATGAAGCGATTGTCGCGGTCGTTGGAGGCGGCGCGGGAAGCGAAACGCGCGAGCATCTCTTCGCTAAGCACAGATTCAGCAGCCCCCGACTGGGGTGTACTCGCGCTTTTCGCATTCTGCGTGCCGCCATTGCGGGTTGACCGTTCTTCGGAAACAGTTGGGTTAGGATTCGGATTCATTGGATTTTCCCGTTTAACTCTGGTTTGTCGGATATTCTACATCGCCGGATGTTCCGGGAATGTTTGAGCTCGGTGATGTGAACGGTTCTCACTTTCCTGCCCAAACTTGCCGTGGCAGTGAGGCTGTACAAGCGTCACGGGGTAATATTCCTGTCCGCACCCAGGACGCTTTGCCCAGCCACGCCGCCGTCGAATTATGGTCGAGCTTCATAGACGATGTTGAAGGGCGTTTCCGTAGCCCGCCGGAAGCGCTTGAATCCAGCGGAGGTTACGACCTCCCGAATTCGGGCCTCGCCGGCCTGCGCGCCCAGGCACAGCGCGACTTCCTGTGAACGGGAACAAGGCGTGCACAGCAGCGTCGAAAATGAGTAGTAAACCCGGCCGACAGGATTCAGATTGTCCTTCAACTGGTCGTTGGCAAAGGGCTCAACGATCATCCAGGTGCCGTCCTTGGCCAGTGACTGCCGGACGTGCGCCGCTGCCCCGATCGGATCGCCCATGTCATGCAGACAATCGAAGACGGCCACGAAGTCGTAACCTTTGCCGGGAAACTCTTTTGCCTTGGCCACCTCGAAGGTGACCCGATCGGCCACACCGTTTCGCCGGGCGGACTCGCGGGCGGCTTCAATCGACTTGTCGTGATAGTCGAATCCGAAGAATCGGGACTTGGGAAATGCTTTGGCCATCAATATTGTGGACGCCCCCTTTCCGCAACCGATGTCGGCCACTCGAGCTCCAGCCTCCAGCTTGCCTTTGACCTCACTCAAGGCGGGAATCCAAGTGCTTGCAAGATTGGCGGCATAGCCTGGACGAAAGAACTTTTCACATCCGTGGAATACTTCGTCGGCATGTTCGTGCCAACCCATCCCGGCGCCGGTGCGGAAGGATTCTGCGATCCTTGGAACCGCCGCCAGCGAGCCCAAAGCCAGCTCAAACGCTCCCGGCAGGTATGCCGGGCTGTCTTCATTTGCCAGCGTAAAGGCCTGTTCCTCGCTCAGGCTGAACTTGTTTGTTGTTTCGTCGTAGGTGATGTATCCCCCGGCTGCCTGGGACGCGAGCCACTCGCGCAAGTAGCGCTCGTCCGTCTGCGTCTTGGCCGCAAGTTGTGCCGAACTCAGGGGGCCCGCCACCAGGGCTTTGTAGAGTCCCAGCTTTTCCCCAATAACCACCATGCCGGCATGAACTGCGGCGCCCAGATCGGTCACGAATTGCCCGATAAAAGCATTCAGTTTCTCCATGTCAAGAACGGGAACCTGTGTTGCACTCATTTGAATTCCTCCTTTGTTATAAGTCGATGCAGTGTCGCTCTCTGCTGGCCGGCGCAGCTCCTTCGGTCTGGCAAGCAGATCGAAGAAGCGGTCCGGCCACTCCATCGAGCTCACTGGCTTTGTCCGGCGAAGGACTGGCAAGAAACATTGGGGTGCCAGTTCACGAATGCGCCGGCGGGATTATCCTTCCACGCCCAGACATGCAGCGTGTAGAACGCCGGCAGCCCGAAGCGATTCGGACTGTCGAACAGATGAAAAAGCTGTCCCATGAGCTGCGGCGGATCCTGGGGATGCTTCGTATTCCACGCGTCGGCGAAAACCACAAAGTCCGCGCCGGTCAGGCGCAGGCCCCCATTTGAGGTCGGTTCGTAGAGCACAATCTGGGGACGCGTAGGATCGAGGACGCCAGTCTGGTTCGCCTCGTCCAGCAGGTCGCCGTTCAAATAGTGGAGGCCCATGGCGCCCTCGTCGGGTCCGCTTACACATCCGAAGATCAGGGAATACTTTTCTCGCTCAGCCTCTGCCACATCCTTGAAGCGCTCGGTCGAGTCCCGCACGATTTTCAGCAGGGCGCTTTGCCTGCTTCTTTGGGACGACGACAATTCGCTCTGCGGGGCTGCGGACGTGTGCGCGTGACCGTTCTGCGCCAGGGTGTATGGGCAAACGGTCATGAGAAAAATAGCGATCATGGAATACCAGAAATGTCCTGCCCTCATGCCGAGAGCGGGAATCTGCGGTGTACTACTCATTTGAATTCTCTCCTTTTAGGTTTCGGTGTTCATTTTCCGCCGCCGCCGACGGCTTCTTCGGCAACCACATTTGCTAGAATTCGCTCTGGGGAGCATCCTCTCGCCTGGGGTTGCTGTCGAGGAGTGCGCACCGCTCAGCGCTGAACCTCGCTCGGTATCGCAAACCTACAAGTCCCGGGACGGGAAGTAACGAAACAACGCCAAAGAAACGCCGAAATCAGGACGCAAGCGCGTTCGGCATTGTGGAGATGGGGCAAACTTGCAGTCGAGTCCCGTAAGCTATCAATTCGGCGAGTTCACGCTGGACGTCGTCAGGGGGTGCGTGCTCAAGGCGGGGGCGGAGATCAAGCTTCGCCCTAAAGTTTATGAAGCCCTCAAATACCTCGTCGAACACCCCGGCCGACTGATCGGCAAACAGGAATTGATGCAGGCACTGTGGCCCGAAGCCTTCGTAACCGACGATTCTCTGGTGCAGTGCACCCTCGAACTACGCCGCGCCCTGGGTGATCGCAGCCAGCAGTTGCTCAAGACCGTGCCTCGCCGTGGATATTTGTTTACGGCGAACGTGATTCAACGCACCACCAGGCCGGATCATTTTCCGGCCAATCACTCGTTCGACCTGTCCGACGGTTATGAGCGACCGGCGGCGAAGATTGCCAGGCAGAGGCGAGACCTGCCGACCCCGCGCACTTCACTCATCGGACGAGAACAACAAGTGGCGGAAGCCACGGAATTGCTGCTCCGAGACAGTGTTCGACTGTTGAGCCTCACGGGTCCCGGGGGGGCCGGAAAAACGCGCCTCGCGGTTGCTCTGGCGGCCGCGATGGCGGACCGGTTCAGGGCGGGCGTTCAATTTGTCAGTCTGGCCTCGATCACCGATCCCGAGGTGGTGGCAACTGCTATCGCGGACGCTCTTGAAATCCAGCAGGTTGCCAACCGCAGTATTCCCCAGCTTATCGGTGATCAACTGCAGAACTCGGGACCATTCCTGCTCCTGCTGGACAACTTCGAGCAGGTGCTTCCGGCTGCGACCGTGGTGGCGGCAACCCTGGAAGCATGCCCGTCTCTGAAGATTCTGGTCACCAGTCGGTCCCGGCTGCACATTTACGGGGAACAGGAATTCCCGGTAACCCCGCTGGCGCAGAACGCCGCCATCGAGTTGTTTGTACAACGCGCGGCCGCGGTGTGGCCCGACTTTGCCATTACTTCAGAAAACGCAACCGCGGTGCAGGAGATCTGTTCGCGGCTGGACAGGCTGCCGTTGGCGATCGAACTTGCCGCCGCCCGTACCCGGGTATTGTCTCCCGGCGCCATTCTGGATCGGCTGCAGAGCCGTCTGCAGTTACTGACGGGAGGCGCTCTCGATCTGCCCGAACGGCAGCAGACCCTCCGCAACACTATCGATTGGAGCCACGATTTACTGAATGATGCCGAGCGGAAACTTTTTCGGCGGCTTTCCGTCTTTGTCGGGGGATGCACGTTGGAGGCAGCGGAAGCGGTCTGCAATACGAGTCGCGACCTGGGTATCGATCTCTTTGAAGGCCTGTCATCCCTGATGGACAAGAATCTGGTTCAGCATGTAGATCGAGCCGGGGCCGAGCCGCGAGTTGCCATGTTGGAAACCATCCGCGAGTACGCGTCGGAACGCCTCCAGGAGGCCGGAGAGCGATCAGCCGCGCGACGCGCTCATGCGGCGTATTGCCTCGTCCTCTCTGAGGAAGGAAATCCGGAACTGAGTACTGAAGTGCGGGCCCGGTGGCTGGCGCAGTGCGATGTTGAGATCGATAATTTCCGCTTCGCTCTCGACTGGCTGTTTGAGACTCTGGACCTGGACTGGGGATTTCGTCTCTGCGTGGCTCTGTTTCGATTCTGGGACATGCGGGAACATCTGACCGAGGGTCGCGCCCGGCTGGAGACCATTGTGCGCCTGGCCGGCAATGAGCGCTCAAAAGATCGGGCGCGGGTGTGGCTCTTTCTCGGAGCCCTGGCCACGACTCAGGGCGATTATCCGGCCGCCGAGAGTTTTCTGTCGCAGAGCCTGTCGGTTTATGAAGAATTGGACGATGCAATGGGCATCGCTGCGTCTTTGAATGCTCTGGGAGTATCGGCGCGGGATCGAGGCGATTACGTTTCGGCGCAGAGCAATTTTGAGAGAAGCCTGGCTTGCTGGCGTCTGCAGCCGGACAGGTTGGCAATCGCGCGGTGTCTTCACAATCTTGCCAATGTGGTTAAAGTTCGCGGCGACTATCCCCGCGCTCGCTGGGCGCTGAGCGAGGCGGCGGAGATCTTCGATGCGCTGGGCGATCGCAATGGCGCCGCCTGGTCGATCAATCAGCAGGGAGACATCGCTCGGGCCCAAGGCGATACGGATGCCGCCCGGGGATTGTACCAGCGCGCTCTTTTGGCTTTTCGCGAAGCCGGAGACGAGTGGGGTGCCGCGCGCTCCCTCACGGATCTGGGCAGCATCGACTGTGAACAGGGAGACCATCTGGCGGCTGAGACTGAGTACCGCGAAGCCCTGAAGATCTTTGCCGGCCTGGGACACCGGCGCGGCGCGGCCGCGGCGTTGGAAGGAACCGCTTGTCTGGCCCTGGCTCAGGGACGGGCGGCGCGCGCCCTGAAATTGGCCGGCGCGGCCGCGCATTTACGCGAGTTGATCAGCGCTCCCCTGCATCCGGCGGAACAGCTGAAACTTGATCAGGCGCTGCTGCCTGCACGGAAAATGCTCAGTGAGTCGGAGGCGAAAAGCGTCTGGGCCGAGGGGCGTGCCATGAGCCTGGAGAAAGCCATTGAATATTCGCTGGAGGAGACGCGGCAAACCTAAACCCTCGACTCGTCCCCGAAATGCAAGGCCGAACGAACATGTGTTTAAGGCTGTCATCCTGAGGAAGCCGTCATTCTGAGGAAAGTGTCATCCTGAGGAAGCGGAAACCTTCGCGAAGCGAAGGGTTCCCGACGAAGGACCCATGCATTTTCTGGATGACTGCAATCAAGCAATGGAAGCGGGCGAGGAATGCATGGG
>JBOGLC010000098.1:0-12167 GCA_050746005.1 Terriglobales bacterium | reverse complement strand
GCCGCGCGAGCGGGGCGCTCGCGCCTACATGTAGACTTGTTTCAGATGCCGGTCCAGATTTCTCACCTTCGGCGCTGGTTTGCGGGGGGCGCCATCGGCCTGATGCTGGTGGTGGCAGCGGTGTATTTTTACGCCCGGCACAAGGTGCAGAATGCGCTCAAGGACGTGCCCTCTAAAATTGGAATTGAAATCCAGCAGAGCGCAAAGGGTTTCACCGTCTCCCGCTCCGAGCAGGGACATACCATATTCAAGATTGAGGCCAGTAAAGCGGTGCAGTACAAGCAGGGCGGGCGCGCCCAACTGCACGACGTCACCATCACTCTTTTCGGGCGCGATTCCAGCCGCTTCGACCAGATCTACGGCGCTGAT
This sequence comes from Terriglobales bacterium, assembly GCA_050746005.1. Taxonomy (GTDB): domain Bacteria; phylum Acidobacteriota; class Terriglobia; order Terriglobales; family Acidobacteriaceae; genus JAIQFF01. The sequence goes on along the minus strand of JBOGLC010000098.1, from coordinate 11,798 downwards.
TTTGAATATGATCCGCAAAGCGGAGACGTGATCGGCAAAGGGCAGGTCCAGATGGATCTCGAATCCAACCCCGAGGGCTTGATCCATCCCGACCAGACGACACCCAAAGAGCTGAAGAATCCGGTCCACCTTACCACCACAAATCTGCTCTTTAACCAGAAGACCGGGAACGCTTTTACCCAGGAAAAAGTGGTGTTCAGTCTTCCTCAAGCTGAAGGATCCGCGATCGGGCTGAGTTACGTGGCCAATACCACCGTCCTTACCTTGCAGTCCCAGGTTGATATCCTGTTCCACGGCGCCACTCCCGCGCGCCTGACTGCGATTCATGGCACGATTACCAAGAATCCGCGAGTGGTAGACCTTGATCTTCCCCGGCTTCAGAGCGGTGCGCGGCACGCCACAGCCGACAAGGGCACGGTGTTCCTGCGTGCCGACAACACCGTGGACCGCATCCTGGCCAGCGGCAACGTCCAAGTCGAATCGGAAGACTCCACAGCTGCCAAAGTTCAATCCAGCCAGTTGGAATTGTTCATGGCTCAGAAGCAGGACACGATTCTTTCCGCCACGTTTTCGGGGGATGTCCGGGTGGAGAATGCGGGGCCGCAGCCCATGCAGGGGAGTGCGGGCCGGATCACCCTGAATTTCACCGGGAATAATGTGTTGAGTACGGTACATAGCCAGGACAACGTTAGGCTGGTGCAACATCAGAAGCCGGCTACGGCATCCGCCGGTGCGCAGGATGTCGAGATTACGGCTTCGGTCATCGACTTCTTCGTCGCCGACGGCCGCCGCTTACGCCGGGCCGACACTTCCGGACCTGCCCGGATCACCCTGCGGCCGGTTCCCGAGACCGGTCAGCAGACCAGGGTGACGGCGGGCAAGTTTCTGGCGCGTTTCGATGATCTGGGACAGCTGGCCTCTGTTCATGGCGCCCCGAACGCCCGCATCGTGTCTCAAGCCCCGGGCCAGCCGGACCGGGTCAGCACCAGTGCAATGCTTGATGCCTCCTTCCGGCCAGGCGGCGGCATAGAGTCGATTGTGCAACAGGGAAGCGTCGCGTACACGGATGGCGATCGCAAAGCCTGGGGGGACCGTGCCACCTATACTCCTGCGGACCAGATGCTCGCGTTGAACGGTTCTCCCCGGGTGGTCGATGGCGGCATGACTACGACCAGCCGAAGCATGCGCCTGAATCGCGCCACCGGAGATGCCTTTGCCGAGGGTGACGTCAAAAGCACCTACAGCGACCTGAAGGCGCAGCCTGACGGCGCACTTCTGGCTGCATCGGACCCGATTCACGTGACCGCCCGCTCCATGACCGCGCACAGCGGTCCGGCGGTCGCCCTCTATACCGGGGACGCGCGCTTGTGGCAGAACGCCAACGTCATCCAGGCGCCGTCGATCGAATTCGACCGCGACCACCGCTCTGTTCTTGCCCAAGGGTCGCCGGCACAGCCAGTGTCCACTGTGCTGGTGCAGACGGAAAACAGTGGAAAAGTAACCCCAGTGAGGATCACTTCAGACCGGTTGAGCTATACCGACAGCGCCCGGATGGCTCACTTTGAAGGCGCCGTACAAGCGAAAGGGGGCGACCTGACGATTACCGCTAACACGATGGACGTATTTCTCCATGCCAATGACCAAGCCGCTCAGAATCAGTCGCTTGCCGGAGCCGGTAAGATTGAGCGAATTGTCGGCAAGGGCCAGGTGGTGATCGTCCAGCCGAATCGTAGAGCGCTCGGAGACCAACTGGTTTACACCGTGGCAGACGACAAGTTCGTCTTGAGCGGCGGATCCCCTAGCATTTTTGATGCCGAACACGGCAAGATTACCGGGGTTTCGTTGACTTTGTTCAGACACGATGGTAGGGTTTTGATCGAAGGCAACAATACCTCCCCAACCAATACCCAGACCCGAGTGGCACGTTAAATGCGTACCCTGGCCACAGACGAAATCGGAAAATCATACCGTGGCCGGCGGGTGGTAAATGGAGTCAGCATTCGCGTCGGGCAGGGCGAAGTTGTTGGTTTGCTTGGGCCTAACGGTGCCGGCAAGACCACGACGTTCTATGCCATCGTCGGTCTCATCCCCCCGGATACCGGGCGGGTACTCATCGACGAAGAAGAAATCACTGACGTGCCGATGTACTTGAGGGCACGCCAATACGGCATAAGCTACCTCCCTCAGGAAGCTTCGGTATTCCGCAAGCTTACTGTTGAGGAAAACATCCTCGCCGTGCTGGAGGCCCAGCCCATTTCCTGGCACGAGCGCCGGGAAAAAATGGAAGAACTGATCGATCAGCTGGGGCTGGAGCATATCCGCCAGAATCGGGGATACGCTCTTTCCGGCGGAGAGCGGCGGCGGGTGGAGATTGCCCGCGCTCTGTGCATCAGTCCCACGTTTATTTTGCTGGACGAACCGTTTTCCGGCATCGACCCGATCGCCGTCCTCGATCTGCAGAAGATCATCAGCGATCTGAAGACCAGCGGAATCGGAGTGCTGATTACCGATCACAACGTGCGTGAGACTTTGGCGGTAACCGATCGGGCATACATTATTGACGGTGGACGAATTTTAGCCTCGGGCATGCCCGAGCAGTTGGCCAGCGATCCTCAGGTCAGGAAGGTTTACCTGGGAGAGAGTTTCTCGCTGGTATAGAAGTGCAGTCCTTGATCGTTGGTCGTTGGCCGCCAGCCTGACTCAGATGTCTGGGGCCTTTAACGAGCAACCACCAACGATCAAAGACCAACGACCGAGCACCAGCGACCAAAGACATGGTTCTTCTTCAACCCAAGTTGCATTTGAGACTGTCGCAGAGGCAGATCCTTACCCCCGGCCTGGTGCAGATGGTCAGCGTGCTCGCGCTCAACAAGCTCGAGTTGCGCGACATGATTACCGCGGAGATGGTGGAGAACCCGGTACTGGAGGAGTTGGAAGATTCCATTCCCCTGCTTGATGATGCCGCTCGCCAGGAGGAAGATCGCGAACGGATCAAGCCCGAAGAAAATACGGTCACAGCCGAGGAAAAGAAGGATCCCTTCGAGGAAATAGACTTCGGCTCGTTCTTTCAGGAGTATCTCGATCCCGGCTATCGCAGCCGGAGCGAGATGGAAGAGATCGAGCGTCCGTCCTTCGAGAACTTTCTTTCCAAGCCCACCACTCTCTCCGACCACCTGGCCTGGCAGCTGGGAGCGTTGTCGGTGAGCCCAGAGGTGCGGGAAGCTGCCGAAGTCATCATGGGCAATCTGAGCGAAGACGGCTATCTGATTGCCAGTGATGAGGAGTTGCTGGGCATTGCCCCGCCCGCCGCTCCCGAAGTCGACGCGATCATGGCCCAGAGCGTAGTCAAGGAAGCTGCCGCCCTCGGCCTGGCCACAGACCTGGAAGAACCTGAGTCGCCGGGAGATGAGGCCGAGGCGGCAACACCTTCCGAATGGAGTGAGCCGACTCTCCCGGATCTGTCGCCAGCCGCAAGCACCGACGGCACGGCCTTTGCGCCCGCTCCGGAAGCCATCGCGCCCACTGCGCCGCCGCCCGCGCCAGCCGCTCCACGAAAGTCGACCCAGCCCGTGTTTCAGCCCAGCTTCAACCTTGCCGAACTGCATGAGGCCCTGGACCTGGTGCGCCAGATGGATCCTCCCGGAGTTGCCTGCCGCGATTTGCGCGATTGCCTGCTCTATCAATTGCGCTATCACCAGGCGCAACTGGCTACGCATAAGAATGGCAATGGCGAGGCCACCGCGCAAGTGCTATCGGATGCAGTGGGCATCGTGGACCAGCATCTGCGCGCTCTGCAGAACAAGCAATACAAGGAAATCGCCCGCGCCATGGGCCGCACGCCTGAGGCGGTGGAGGAAGCCCTCGAATACATTCGGACTCTCGATCCGCGGCCCGGGTTACGGTACAACAAGAGCCAGCCGCGCCTGATCGAGCCCGACGTGGCTTTCATCAAGCATGGCGATGAGTGGCTGGTCATGATGAACGAAGACGATGTGCCGGTGCTTCGTCTGAACCCCGCCTATAAGCGCCTGCTGACCCGCGAAACTAACGATAAAGACACGCGGAACTACGTCAAGGAACGCTATAAGAGCGCCATTCAACTCATCAAGAACATCGAGCAGCGCAAGCAGACCATCACCAAGGTCTGCTATGCCATCGTGACCCGGCAGCAGGACTTTCTGGAGAAAGGCATCGACCAGCTCAAGCCGATGATGATCAAGGAGGTCGCCGAGGAAATCGGAGTCCATCCATCCACTGTAAGCCGGGCGGTCGCCAGCAAATATGCTCACACTCCCCAGGGAGTATTCGAATTGCGTTATTTCTTCAGCGAGAGCGTGAACGGCCCACAGGGCGGCAACACGTCGCTGCTGATCCTCAAGCGCCGGGTCAAGAAGCTCATCGAGGAAGAGGACCCGAGCCGCCCTTTGACCGATGAACAGATCACCAGAATTCTTCAGTCCCAGGGCATTCAGGTCACACGCCGCACGGTTGCAAAGTATCGGGAAGACATGCGCATTCCCAGCACTCATCAACGCCGGGTAAAGAAATAGTAGCGGTGAGGCCCGCCGGCTGTCCGGACGGCATCTTGCGGTCCGAACCGAAAGCGCGACGGCTTCAAGTGCAGTGCCCGGGCCCAGCAGTTGGAATCCAGAAAAAAGGGGCGTTCATGAACGTTGAGTTCACCGGCAGGCAGTACGAAATCACTCCCGCCATCCGCAAGTCAGTTGAAACCGGCCTGACAAAAATCCGCAAAATTCTGGGCGACAAATTCGATACCAAAGTGATACTGGCGATGGAGAAGCGTCGCCACAAAGCGGAAATCACGATCAGCCCGCGCAACGGCCCGCTGGTGGGCGAGGCTCAGGCGGGCGATATGAAATCCGCGGTCAATGAAGCTCTCGACCATCTTGAGAAACAGGCGGTCAAGTACAAAACCCGATGGCGCAGCAAGAAACGCCACGACCTGAAGAAATGGAATGGCAAGGCGGCGGCGCAGCAGGAAAGCCTGCCGACCGCGGTCGGACTCACGGAGACCACAGAGACCGAGATCTCGATGGTGGTGCACAAATTTCCGGCTGTGGCCAAGTCCACCGAGGTACACCTGGTGCGCTCTGACGATGCGGTCGCCATGCGCCCCATGACGCTCGAGGAGGCGATCAAAGAGGCGCACTTCCGCGATCGCGACGTGTTCGTCTTCCGTGATCCCAAGGGAAAAGTCATGGTGCTGCACCGCAACCGGCAGGGGAAGTTGGAGCTGATCGAAGCGCCGTAGGCGTGCGCGGGGGGCGCCCTCCCCCGCTGGACTCACGCACCAGATCTACATCATCAGGGGCATCCAACCAAGCGGGCGAGGGCGCCCGCGCCACACAGAGCCTCTCACCACTAAACTTCTTCCGTCACCACGGAGAACCCCGTCAGATTCGCAATCCCAAAAGAAGTTGTGATGGCAACGTCGGAAGCGTCCCGGCCCGTCGCCATCAACACCCGCCCAATGCGCGGCTGGGTGTGGCGGGCGTCAAACGTCCACCAGCGGTTTTGCAGATAGACTTCGAACCAGGCGCTGAAATCCATGGGTGTGGCCGCTTTAGGGACGCCAATGTCGCCCAGATATCCGGTGGCGTAGCGGGCGGGAATGTTAAGCGCGCGGCAGAAGGTGACGGCCAGGTGCTGGAAATCCCGACAGACTCCAGTGCGCTCGGTAAACGCGTCCAGGGCCGTCTTCGAGGAACGCGCATGCTGGTAGCCGAAAGCCACCTTCCAGTTCACCCAGCCGCAGATGGCCTGCACTCGGCTCCAGCCCGGCTTCAGGTGGCCGAACAGTTCGACTGCGATATTGGACAGCCGGTCCACCTCGCAATACCGGCTGTTCAGCAGATAGCGAAGCAGGTCGGGAGGCAACTCGTTGACCGGATGCTCCTGCGCATCGGGATCACCCGCGTCCGGCGTACCCGGATCTTCGATCAAAGTCGAACCGCTCAGATGTAATGGTCCCGCCGGCGCCAACCAACGCGCGCAGCGGTTGCCGTAGCTGTCCATGTAACTCTCGATTTTCACCTCCGGGCTAATGCTGACCTCATCCGGTTCGCGCAGGTCCAGGACACGAGAAGGATGGACGTGCAACATTCCGACCATGGCTACGGTGGCTGGAATCTCGAATTGAATGTCATATCCCAGACGTATGAGCATATAAAGGCTCTTCCAGGCTTCCCGCCAGAATGTCCGGCATCATTATTACCGATGAGTCTTCGTAGTTTGGATTCAAAATCCCAATCAGCGCGAACACAGAGTCCATCCACTCACTTCGCCGGCGCAACCTCCACCCCCCGGTTGAGCGCTCTACCATTCGCGGTTGCGTTATCTGCCACCGGCCGGCTGGCGCCGAAGCCCTCCGGCACCAGTCGATCGGAGCCAGCGGCTTTCGGAACTGTCAGGCCGTTCCTAACAACAATCCCGGCAAAATGCGGCTAGATCTCGCAGGCCTTCAACGGCGGCACGGTGATGGTCTTTTCCTGGCGGAAAATATCCTTTGAAATTTTGCCTTTCTCTTTTCCCAGGATCGTGGCGTTGGCGCCTACCGTAATTGTAGTAATGAGTTGAGCCCTTTGGCAGGGGACGAGCGAACCGACGCCCGCCGCAATGGTCGAGGTGGAAATGATCACCTGGGCGAAGGCAGCGGCATTGGTTCTCAGCTTGTCCGAAGCCTGCTGCTGGATCCAGTTGCCAAAGGGGGTTTTCTTCAGCGCATTCAAAAGCCCGTCCGCCAGTCCGGGTGGCGCGTAGTGCTTCACTACTTGAAAGACGGAGTCGGTTCCCAGCTTCAGTTCAACCCGAGGCATGGAAACGGCCGCCACAAAACCCACCGGAGCGACCGGCGCCAGGGAGAAATGATCGAGGATAGAACCGTCGGCATTGCCTTGTCCCTCCTGGTTAATGTTGCCCTGTTTCACGTCGAATCCCTGGGTGCCGTTGTAGGTTACGTTGAATCGCCCCCGCGCTACCTCTTTGCCTCCGGTGAATGCGGGATGGAGCAACAGGGCTTCGCTTACTTCGAGTGAAAAGGGAAGACCTCCGATGGGCATGGGGATGCTGAAGGAAGACGGCAGCTTGATCCTCTGCTCGCCCGCCTCTACACCGCCCCCGTCTTTGGCCGCCTCCCAGTTGAAGTTCACGCTTCCGTTCAGTCCCTTGTTCTCGTAGTCCATGGACTGGAGCTGGCTGTCCTTGATCACGATGTCGGCCGTGTTTTCAAAATTCTGGATGTCTCCCGAGCCATCGACTTTGACCACGATGCCGTTGTAGCTGCGCGAGACCTCCATGTCGATGTTGAGCTTGCCCGGCTGGGGCACAGCCTTGACGGTGTAGTTCCAACCATCATCGTCGCCGGAGAAGCTGAGGCTGGAATCGGCGTACACCGTGTCGAGAGCTCCCGCCAGCCCGCTGTAGATGTAGACCGGAGCCGCCGGCAGGGCGCTTTGCATTTGCCGTTGAGCTTCGGCGAAGTTTACCGGAGTGCTCCAGTGGATGTTGGCATTCTTGAACGCCTCGGGGAGGGTTGCGTCCTCCGTGACCACCACCAGATTGCCGTCCTGATTGGTCGCAACGTCCACCTTTCGCATCGCGATGCCGGGCACGAACAGAACGCTTCCCTGTTTGAGCCGGGAGGCGGCATTGTCGGACGGGTTGAACACAAAAGTCGTATTGTCGCTGCTGATGCTGCGGATGGAATCGAGGAAGTCCTTCTGCTCCATCTTCACGACCTTGTCCGTGAACGTCCCTTGAAAGGTGTTGCCGGGCCTGGTGGTGAGATCAGGCGCTAAATGCAGTGCACCCAGTGGGATTTCCTGTCCGGGGTTCGGCGTCGACTTCTGGCGCGAACATGCCGGAAGAAAAAGGGCTGAAGCCAGAATGAGGAGGCACGAAGCCTTCAGGAGACGGTCCATGAAATCCTCCCAGACAGCAGGGAATTATAAGTCCGGAAACTCCAGATCCAAATAGTCTCCTTCGGCTGGGTAGTGGGTGAATTTGAAATACAACTTCTAAGGGTGTCATCCTGAGGGACTTTAGTCCCGAAGGAGCTTGCGTGCAGCTGCGCAATGGCTGGCCCTCCTGTCCGCTCCACGCCAGATGCTTCGCAGGCTCAGCATGACACCCCGCTGAACGGCAACCGTGGCAAATTCAGCCACTACCCTTCGGCTGCGCACGGGTTTCGCCGGGGAAGCAGGTGCTCTGTTCCGGAAGGCGCTGTGCTTATCCGCGAAGGCCTACTGGTCGCGGTGGACCGTTTCCATCGCGAAAGCCGGAAGGCATACGGCAATGTATTCGGCTCCGCCATCGGCGGGTGTGGAATATTGGATCCACTCGCCACCATGAGCGATGACGGCCTGACCGGCCACCACGTCGAGCTCGCCATTCTTGTGCTTTACCCGGAGAGTGCCTTTCAGCACGATGGTGAATTCGTCGAAGTCGGGAGTTTGGCCGGGCTCCTCCCATCCCTGCGGGCTGCGCATATGAGCAACGCTTACACCGGAAGTCCCGGTGTTGACGTGGCCGATAAATTCGTCGATGAGTTTAGGTTTGGTGCCTGCGGCACGGATGCGAGTGGGCTGCGCTACCAGGGTGGGCATTGCGTCTCCTTGGAATGACATCACAAATTTACCAAGAGACGCGCCGAAACGCGCAGCTGGAATGCCACGCGAAGAGGCTGAACGATGAAATCACAGACGGCAGATTCTAGACCGACAGCAGACGCACCTTCTCCGCTTGGGACGATGCCAGCACGTCAAGAGTCGGAATCGAAACCGGGGTGGTCAGAGTGGTCTCTAGGGGCATGGTTCCGGTCTGGAGGGCCTTGACCAGCATGTCCATGGCCTGGCCGGTGTTGGGTCCGGCAAAGATGGTAGCGGTCAACAGCCCCCGCTTCACCCACGATTGGCCGGTTTTGGGCAGCCCGTCGCATCCGATAAAGGGCAAACTTAGCCAGCGCTGCCGGGCCGCGTTGTCGGGCAATTCCTGAAAGGCTTTTCGCGCGCCCAGGGCCATGCCGTCATCCTGTCCTGCGATCAGGTCAATTCGGTTCTGATGAGAGGTAGACAAGCGTAGCCAGGAACTTACGGCGCGATAGGAGCTGGCCTCGGTCCATTGCGCGCGCATCACTTTGACCTGAACATCGGCGGGCTTGGTCTCGTACATCCCGGTGGTGCGTTGCTTGGCAGCCAGGCTCTCGGAGGGACCCTGAATGTGCAGGACCGTCCCGCCTTTGGGCAAAAGCGCGGCAAACTGGTGTCCCTGGATGCGGCCAATTTCCTCGTGGTCTGAACTTACGCCAAAAATCGGCACGCGATGGCTCTTGCGGATCTCCGCAATGTAGTCGACATTCCGGTTCAGGACGACCCAACTGATGCCGGCGGACACGGCGGCCCGAGCCACCTGCGGCAGGGCGGTCCCGCCCACCGGTTCGAAGATAATTCCGTCAGGGTGAGAGCCGGAGCGTGACTGAACGACACTCAAAATCTGCTGACTCTGGGTGATTGAATCGTTTTCCGCGTAGATAATCTGAATCTCCACGCCCAGACGTCGCGCCGCCTCCTCCGCAGATGCAGCCTGCTCGATCTGGTAATCGTTATCGTTGGTGGTCAGCGAAACCAGGAATTTTAGCTTCTTCATTGAGGTCACGATTCTCGAAATCATACCTCGACCTCCGCGCCTGCGCACGGTGACCGAAGTAACGGCAACTCTGGCGAGATGCTAAAATTCGCGGCCTTGGGAGAAATCCACATGAGCATGACCCTAAATCGCAAAATCATGATTCGCAGCGCTTTCATCGTGGTCGGATTGCTGGCGTACACCGCTTCGGGGTGGGCACAGGCCAAGTTATCGGTCCACTGGGAGGAACTCACGGCCCCCGATTTTCGTTCTGCCATCCAGCAGTCCCAGGGTACCTGCCTGCTGCCTTTCGGCATTCTGGAAAAGCATGGTCCACACCTGCCGCTGGGAACCGACCTTCTCGACGTGCGGTACGCGGCCTTGCATGCGGCCGCGCAGGAGTATGCCGTGGTCTTTCCGGAATACTACTTCGGCCAGATATTCGAAGCCCGGCATGAACCCGGCACCATTGCCTATAGCCGGGAGTTACAGTTGCAACTGCTCCAGGAAACCACCGATGAAATGGCCCGCAACGGGTGCAAAAAGGTCATCATCGTAAATGGTCACGGCGGTAATGAATACTTGCTTCCTTTCTTCGCCCAGAGCCAACTGGAAAAGCCCCACGACTACGTGGTCTACGTGTTGGTGCGGGTCGAACCGCCGCCGGGCGGACCTGCGGCGAAGAGCACCGGCCCGGATTTCCATGCGGGCGAAGCGGAAACCTCAATGATGCTGATCGCGCATCCCGAACTGGTGCATCAGGATCGCGCCCGGAGCGAGTCCGGCGCTGACCTCGGCCGGCTAAAACTGCCCGATGACCTTTACACCGGAATCTGGTGGTACTCCCGCTTCCCCAATCACTATTCCGGAGACGGTTCGCTGGCCACGACCGAATTGGGACAGTTCAAAATGAAGGCGTGGATTGACGGAATCGTAAGAGCCACGCGCGCCGTAAAGGCAGACCAGGAAAGCCTTAAGCTCCAGAACGAGTTCTTTGAAAAGTCGACCCATCCGCTGGATACACGCCCGCAGTAGCCCAAGATCAAGCGGGCTATCCGGAGATGTAACTTGGGTAACGTTGGCCGTGCTCCATGTGCGTGCTACCCTCCCGCATACGTAGGGAAATCAATAATTTGCGAGCAGTTGAAGTCAGGTGCAGGTTCGCGCCTCAGCCTTGTTCGCTGGAGCGCGACGCCGGGCTTCGGTTCTCGCGAATATGCGTCGGCCTGATCAGACCAGAGCGACGCGCGTAGCGAGCTGAGATCGCGCCAACATGCCCCGCATTCCCGTCTTCAGACTCGGACGCTCCCCCGAGGAGGTGCTGCCTCCGCAACTCAGCAGCTACACGCCCAAGCTTGTCCTGAAAGACTTGCAACTGGGCGTCGATAACCTCCGCCACGACGTGCATCTCAGCCCAAAGTTTGTGGAACAGGCGCGGCTTCAGATCGCGCGACTCATCACGCGACACGGGGACATGGAAGGCCTTTTGGCGGCGGAGAGTACGGAGCGGACAGGTGGGGGACACTTTATAGGATCGGTTCCGGCGGCCAAAGCAGCCGCCCGGGCCACGTCCTCCGAACTCAAGCCGCTCTTGGCTGACCTGCACGTGTCAGCGCTGAATCGCGCCAAGGCGGCCGACAATCTCTCCGTGGATATGCTGGCGCGGGCGGCGATCATCAAATTCCTGCGCATCGAGCTCAACTCGCAGTTCGCCCAAATGCTGGAACGCGGCCGCATGATGCTTAAAAGTTACGAAGGCGTGCGCCAGCAGAAGGCGCTGGAGTATCGCGAGCGCGTGGCCGGTTTTCAAGTGGCGAAGAGAATCATTCTGCGCAAGACCGGACAGGAACTGTTTCACATCTTGCGCGAAATGGAGAAGGAAACGCTGGCCCGGATGCGCCGGTCGCTGTTCGGTAATCTAAGCGAGGCGGAATACAAGCTCTTCCTGAACCCGCTCATCTTCACGGAAGACGGTTCTGACACCTACCTGAACGCCGAGCATTATTTGATGCTGGGGAATTTTGATCGCGATCCTGACCGATTCTCTAACGTCCGCCGGGTCACCCGCGAATTTCTACGCTCCCTGAAGCTGGGTTCGAAAGCCGACGACGATGCCGTAATCGATGGCTGGCTGAACGTTCCGGAAAACACCCAGG
>JBOGLC010000097.1:0-32913 GCA_050746005.1 Terriglobales bacterium | reverse complement strand
ACCGAGGAGGGGGCGTCATCCTGAACGGCCTTCAGGCCGTGAAGGATCCGGCGCGAAGCGGCACCACCGCCGGCGACACCGCGAATCCGCTGCCCGCAAGATGCTTCGCCACCTCAGCATGACGCCTCATACTTAAGGAATGTCCAAACACCCATAGCAGCAGGAATCCCAGCCTTCGGGTTTATTATCTGAAAGGTCTGGGCCACTCGCCCCCGAGGTCGATCATGAAACTGCTTCCCGTTCTCATTTGCTCTTTTTTGGCATGGTCGCCGGTGGCGCACGCCGCTGCCCAAACGCAGGTCTTTGACACGTCAGCCGGACCGGTAAAAATCACGCCCTTGTATCACGCCAGCACCTTGATTGAGGCGGGCGGAAAGGTCATCTATCTCGATCCTGCCAAACCTGCGAACCTCTCCGGCCACCCGAAAGCGGACTTGATTCTGATTACCGACATCCACGGCGACCACATGGATCCTGATTCCATCAAGGAGATCAGCAAAGCGGGAACCGACATCCTGGCCCCGCCAGCAGTGGTCCAGACCGTGACCGCCGCCCAGCCTATTGCCAACGGAGAAACCAAAACCTGGCAGGCTTGGACCATCGCGGCCATCCCCGCGTACAACTTGAAACGCGGCCCCGCTCCGGGAAAACTTTTTCATGACAAGGGACGCGGCAATGGCTACGTGCTCACCTATGGCGCCAAGCGCTTCTATTTTTCAGGAGACACCGAAGGCATTCCCGAATTGCGCGCGCTCAAGAACATCGACGTGGCCTTCGTCTGCATGAACCTGCCTTATACCATGCCTCCGGATGAGGCGGCAGAAGCGGTGAAAGCGTTTCACCCGAAGATCGTCATCCCTTATCACTATCGCGGCTCCGATCTCAGCGTATTTCAAAAGGCATTGCAAGGAACCGGCATTGAGGTACGCTTGCTGGACTGGTATCCAAAATAAATCCGGAAGCAGTGCTACTTCGCGATGGGCAACGGACTGCCGATCATCCGCGGGCGGTTTTGCAAAGCGTGGCGGATGATCTGCCTTGCGTTTCTTAGTTCCTCGCCGGCCAGCTCCAGCCGCGGCGGACGCACCCGCGCATTTCCCCGGCCGGCTTCGGCCTGCACCAGCTTGATCAGCTGAACAAATTTGGGGACCGTATCCATCCGGAGCAGAGGCAGGAACCAGCGATACAGCTCGAATGCCTTTTCCCGCTCCCCATTGATGGCCAGGTTAAACAGTTCGACGGATTCGCGCGGCAGAGCATTGGCTAAGCCGGCAATCCAACCGGAAGCTCCGACCGAAATCGCTTCCACGATGGCATCGTCCACGCCCACGAACACTTCAAGGCGATTCCCCAGCAGCGCCCGGATGGCGGCAACACGCCGGACGTCCATGCTCGATTCTTTGACCGCCGCCAGGTTTTCGTGCTCCCCGGCCAGTTCCTGAATTTGCTCAGGAAGAAAATCGGTGCCGTAAGCCACCGGGTTGTTGTAGAGCATGCAGGAGAGCGGCGTGGCTTTGAATACCGCGGACACATGCGCCTTCATTTCCCGCCAATCACCCTGGTAGACATAGGGCGGCAAAACCATGAGAGCGTCGCAACCCGCATGGGCTGCGGCTTTGGCCTGAGCCACGGCTTCGCTGGTGGAGAGCGCCGAAATCGCAGCCACGACCGGCGAGCGTCCGTGCCCGGCCTGGACCGCGGCCTGCACGATCTTGATTCGCTCGTCGAATGAAAGTGTCGCGCCTTCTCCGAGAGAGCCCAGCACCACCACGCCGCTGCAACCCTGTTCCAGCAGCCAGCGGCAATGGTCGGCCACCAGGCTGTAGTCGATGTTCAGGGCTTCATCAAAGCATGTTGTAATCGCGGGCATCACGCCTTCCCAGTTCATCCGCGACCTCCTCTGCTCTCACTGTACCCGCTTGCGGTCTGGCCGGCATGGTCCACGGTAAATCGAGACGGCCAGTACGGCTCGACCGGAATTGCGGAGGTTCGTCCGGCAATCTGGTCCGCCAGCAGCCGGCCGGTGGCGAGCGACGCGGTAATGCCCAGTCCTTCGTGCCCGGCGGCAAGAAATAATGTCGGGTCGTCCGGCCAGGGACCGATCAGGGGAAGATTGTCGGGCGAAGCGGGCCGGAATCCGGTCCACACCCTGACTGTCGACAACCCTGCCAGCTTCGGCATGTATTGGTAAGCGCGCTGCAGCATGCGGTCGAGGAGATCGGAATCGACTTCGCTGTGCTCGGCCCCGTACTGGCGCGACGAGCCAATAATAATTTGGCCACCCCTGCGCGGCTGCACATTGAATGCCACCGAATCGGCAGAAGCAGAGTGCGCGCTCTTCACGTATCCCATCTCCACCAGTTGGTGACGAACCAATCCGGGATAGCGATCGGTAATCGTGAGGTGGCCTTTGCGTTTTTTTACACTTATGCCCAGATTGAGCGCGGAGGCCCAGACTCCAGCCGCGTTAATGATGGAGGCAGCGGAGAACTCAGTGCCATCGGCCAGGCGAACCTGTCCTTTTCCAATGTGAGTCACCGTAGCGCCCAACTCGAGCTTCGCGCCGGCCGCCTGGGCACGTTCGATCAGAAACCGGGCAACACTTGGAGGATGGACCACGCCATCCCCGGGCACGAGCAGGCCTCCGGCCAAGCCCTTACGCAAATTGGGTTCCAGGCCTTCCAGGGCCTCGGGATCGAGGATCTCGGTCGGAACTCCGCGCTGGCCGTAGTCATTGTGCTTGCGCCGCACTTCGGCCATCTCGTCGTCATCGGCAGCCACCCAGATGGTGCCGCACTGTTCATATTCGGCATCGGCAGGAAGCTCGGGTCGCAACTGCTGCCAGAGTTGTTGCGAGTAGCGGGTCAGAGCGAACTGGGCTTCGGAGTCGTTCATGACGACGATGTGACCCATGCCCGTAGCGGTGGCGCCACCGGCGATCAGACCGCGATCGACCACGATCACCCGCAGCCCCTGGCGGGCGCAGTCGTCCGCACAAGCCGCACCCACAATGCCCGCCCCAATCACAGCGACGTCGTAGGTTTCCGCCTTCATCGCCGAATACCCATGCAGAACGGATCGCCAGAGTCCAGGATCAGATTCGCGTCGGCGTTAACGAAGGCGGAGCCCTTGACGCTGGGATGCACCTGCCCATCCCGTATCCTGATGCTGCCTTCAAACACACTGCCCACAATGCTTTCCTGTTTCCATATCTGACCTTCGCGCAGTTTGCCGTCGGCATAAAGGCAGGCCATCTTGGCGCTGGTTCCGGTGCCGCAGGGAGAGCGATCATAGGCTTTGCCGGGGCACAGAACGAAGTTTGTGCTGTCTACTCCCGGCTTGTGGGATGGGCCGAACAATTCGATGTGATCGATTTCCTCACCGCTCGCGCCCGTGATTCCTTCGTGACTCAGCGCCTGCCGGATCGCCCAGGTGAAATCGGTCAAAGCCTCTACCTTGCCGAGTTCCAACTCGCGCCCCTGGGCCTCGGCCAGAAAAAACCAGTTTCCGCCCCAGGCCACGTCGCCGCACACCGGCCCGAAGCCGGGGACCTCAACAACAACCTTGGCCGCGCTGCGATAGCTGGGAACATTATTTACGGTGACCTCGCGATTGTCGTGCAGGATGGCGCTCACCGTGCCGGCTGGAGTCTCAATGCGATGCTCGCCGGGCTTGATGCGCCCCATATAGGAGAGCGTAGCCACCAGACCAATGGTGCCGTGGCCGCACATGCCCAGGTATCCCACATTGTTAAAAAAAATCACACCCGCGGCGCAGGCCGGGTCCACCGGTTCACACAGCAGCGCGCCGACCATGACATCCGAGCCTCGCGGTTCATTCACGATGGCGGAACGGAAGTCATCGTACTGCGCGCGGAAACGCTCCAGCCTGGCGTTCATCGCGCCCCCGCCCAGCTCAGGGCCGCCGCTGACGACCAGGCGTGTCGGCTCGCCGCCGGTGTGAGAATCGATGACCCTGATGGTTCTGGCTTCAGCCCGGTTTGTCATGAACAGTCGCAGTGGCGCGGTTTCGTTTCTGTGATCGCCGTTCGCATCGCCGGACGGAACTCTCCCGATCGAGCGCTAATGTATAGAATAGCCGGTTGCGGGAGCAAATTTGTAATCGAGGCGCAACCTCTCGAATCCGAGAGAAATTCAGGAGACTGGAATGAACATTGGCATGGCGGGGAGCTGGGGCTTCATGGTTCTGATAGTGGTCGCTCTGTTGCCGAGCGCCGGGGCGGCAGAGAAAACGCAAGCCGCAGGAAAGGCAGCGGCCATCGAGAGCCGGCGAACCCAACTGCTTTCACTGTTCGATGAAGAATGGCAGTACGAACTGCGCGCCGATCCTGAAATGGCGACCACCTTGGGGGACAACCGGTACAACGACCGTCTCACCGACCGTTCGCCGGAGTTTTATAAGTCCGACGTGGAAGCGCGACGCAAGTTTCTTTCCCGCTTCGAGGCGATCGATCCGGACGGCCTGCCCGGGCAAGATGCGCTCAGCCGGGATTTGATGATCCGAAACCTGCGCCAGGACATTGAAGGCGCGCGCTTCAAGCCCTGGGAAATGCCGGTGAACCAGATGGCGGGCCCGCACCTTGAGCTGCTGGACCTGCTGAGTCTGACGCCATTCAACAGCGTGAAGGACTATGACGATTATCTGTCGCGCCTGCGCCAGGTCCCGAAAATGCTCGAACAGGTGACCGGCAACATGCGACAGGGACTGAAAGACCGGCTCATGCAGCCTCGTTACCTGCTGGAAAAAGTGGTAACGCAGGCGCAGGAGATTGCAGATACGGCGGCTGACGCCAGCCCTTTTGCCAAGCCGGTGAATAACTTTCCCGCCGGCATTTCTCAAGCCGATCAAAAACGCCTGCGTTCGGCTGTTCTGGCCGCCATCAGCGGCGAAGTTCTACCCGCGTACAAGCGTTTCACGGCATTTGTGCGCGAGGACTACGCACCCCATGGCCGGATCGAGCCGGGAGTGTGGGCGCTGCCGGATGGCGCGGAACGCTACCGCTTTGAGGTTCGACGCATGACCACTACAGACATGACGCCGGAGGAGATTCACCAGATAGGGCTCAAACAAGTCGCCGAGACTGAAGCTGAGATGCTGGCGCTCGCGCACAAGCTCGGCTTCAATGATCTGGCCAGCCTCAACGAGCATGTGAAGAACGATCGCCAGTTCTATGCCACCTCGGGACAGCAGGTGCTGGACCTCTACACCAAATACACGCGCCAGATGGAAAAGCAGCTTCCCAAGCTCTTTGGGCGGCTGCCGCAAAACAAACTCGAGGTCATTCCGATGGATCCCTTTCGTTCCAGGAATGCGGTTCCAGCGGACTACACGCCGGGCGCGCAGGATGGTTCACGCCCCGGCCATATCAATGTGAACGAGTGGGACCCGGAACACCGTCTGACCCTGAACATCGAAGCCATCGCCTACCACGAGGGCGTGCCCGGGCATCACCTGCAGATCTCCATCGGTCAGGAATTGAAAGACCTTCCTTCCTTTCGAAAGAACGGGGATTACACCGCTTTCATCGAAGGCTGGGCGTTCTATTCGGAGCGGCTGGGCAAGGAGATTGGTTTCTACCAGGACCCATACAGCGACTACGGCAGGCTGGAAAACGAAATGTGGCGGGCCATCCGGCTGGTCATCGATACCGGCGTGCATGAAAAACACTGGTCCCGGGAACAGATGGTGGATTTTTTCCATCGCTATACCGCGATGGACGAGCCCAATGTGCAAACCGAAGTCGACCGCTACATCGCCTGGCCCGGACAGGCCCTGGCCTACAAGCTGGGGCAACTGGAAATTTTAGGATTGCGCGAGGAAGCCCGGCAGAAGCTCGGCGCCAGATTCGACTTGCGCGCCTTTCACGATGAGGTGGTCGGCAGCGGTCCCCTGCCCTTGGGCGTGCTGCATTCGCAGGTCGAGCACTGGATCACCTCACAAGCGGCCCCGCAGTAGTTCGCCCGCGGTTTGCCGAGCAGAAAGGTCATCGCTGGTCTCCAGCCTGATCCTCAGGATTTCAGGCGATGTTGCGCTTGAATCTGGCCGCGCGGGGCAGGGATGCGAACTCCACCCGATTGCGTCCCGCGCGCTTGGCGCGGTACAGGGCCTGGTCCGCGGCGTGAACTACGTCCTCGACCGCGTTCGCTCGGGCTTTTGGTTCAGCCACGCCGATGCTCACGGTCACCGAGACTTCCTGACTCTGAGCTTCCCCGGCCGGCCGGGCTGGCCGGGTTCTTCTGGGCGCAGCCAACCGGCGCGCTTCGGCGCGGCGTTCTGAACTTCGCCGGTCTTGCCCGCCAAAATCGCGAGCCTGGGAATCCTGACTTCGAGCATCCTGGCGAGGGCCCTGGACGCGAGCTGCACTGCGGCGCTCCTCCCCGGCACGGACCCGGAAGCTGGAAACTTCGATTACAGAGCGCAGCAATTCCAGGTGAGGCATCGCGTCCTTGGCCGTTTTCCCCGGAAACAGGATGGAGAATTCCTCCCCGCCCACGCGATAAGCGCGGCCCCCGCCGGTGACGGCGGCAAGTTTGCCCGCCACCATGCGCAAGACCTGGTCGCCGGTTTCATGTCCGTAGGTATCGTTGAATTTTTTGAAGTGATCGACATCCACCACCGCCACCGCGTAGGGCTCTTCCAGATGGAACAGCGCGTCATTAAAAGCGCGGCGTGCCGGAAGCGTGGTCAGTTCGTCGTGGTAAGCCAGCAGGTACGAGTTTTCGATGATGGAACTGATCAGGATCAGGCCTGCCGTTGCCATGTAAGCCGTGGCAGCCGGGCCCGCCGCTCCCGCCTGCAGGGCGAGCAGCGTCGCCACCAGGGCCCACAGCAGCCCGCTCTCTGTAGGTTTGCGATAGAGCAGGAAGCGCGTCAGCAAAACTCCGAAAGCTGCAACGAAGGCCAGCACGGCCAGGGTGGGAAGCGGGGTCCAGCCCAGGTGTCCGAGAAAGCTGGGATGGAGAAAGGCCGGGCCTACAATCTCTCCAGGCCGGCAGATGATGGCGACAAAGACCGACTCGAAAAACAGGAGCGCCATCCGCGGGCCGATGGCGGCAAGCACCAGCCCACGTTCGCGAAACACGGCGAAGGAGATGAAGTTCATCGGAACCAGCAAAGCTACGGCTTCGAGCGCAATACGTCCGGGACCTGCGGAAGCAGTCCGTCCGGAAGAAAAGAATTCCAGGGCGCGCTGGGCCAGAAACACCGTAGAGAGCGCGAAAAGAATGCGGCTGGAGTGGAAGCGCCAGGCCAGCAGGATGCCGGCGGCAAACACGGCATAGAACGAGAAAAACACAGCCGCGGAAGGGATGGGTCCAAATGCGCCGCGAAAAACTACGCTGGCTGCCAGCAGCAATATCCCTCCTGGCAACAGAAGGGCTTTGAGCAACTTTGGATTCCAGAAATTCACGCCTGCGCGTCCTTTCGGAATACTTGCTTGCAATCAATTATCCGCCTTATCTCCAGGGGCCGGAAGTGCACAATCGTGACCGTACAGGTTCCAGAACGGTGAAGTCTGGTTCCTTTTCTGCCCCGAATTTCATTTGCGGAAACCGAGACCTTTGATCAGTGCTGAATCTCTTGATCGCACCCGCTTCCTGACTAAGAATCAAAGCAGTTCAAATTAGATTGATCTTATGCGAATTCTAGTCGCGGAAGACGATGCTGCTCTGGCCAGTTTCATAAAAAAAGGGTTGGAGTCCGAGCACTACGCGGTCGACGTTTCCGCCGATGGCGAGCAGGCGCGCGCCATGGCCGGGGAATTGGACTTTGACCTGGTGGTGCTCGACCTCACCCTGCCCCGGTTGGATGGGGTGGCCATCCTGCGCTTCCTGCGCACCCGGAAACCGAGCATGCCCATCCTGGTGCTGACCGGGCGCACCCGGGTGGAAGACCGGGTGCTATGCCTGGACCTGGGCGCGGACGACTATCTGGGAAAGCCGTTTTCTTTCACCGAACTGTCGGCCCGCATCCGGGCCCTGATGCGGCGCAGTCACCTGCCGGCAGAGTCGGTGCTGGCGGTGGATGATTTGAAGCTGGACCGGGTGGAGCGGCGGGTGGAGCGGGCAGGACGGCGGATTGAGCTGACCTCGAAAGAATTCTGCCTGCTCGAATACCTCATGCGCAACGCCGGGCGGCGCATCACCCGGGCCATGATCATCGAGCACGTGTGGAATCTCTCCTTCGATACCTGCACCAATGTGGTGGATGTCTATGTCAACTACCTGCGCCGCAAAGTGGATGACGGCTACGCCAAGCACCTGATTCACACCATCCGCGGAGTGGGTTATGAACTGAGTGCCCGCCCGGAAAGAGAGCCGGTCGAAGGCGCGGGAGCGGGCGCGCGGTTATAGCGCGCACCGCCACAGTCGCGGTCACAATCGCAATGAAGACAGCCGGACTCGGGACCCCGGAGGCGCTGGCAGCCGGCGAGACTCGCCAGCTCCTTTCCGATCTGTTTCACCAGCTCAGCCAGCCTCTGACAACCTTATGTTGTTCGCTGGAGCTGGCCCTGCTACAGAGTCCGACGGCCGAACAATACAACCAGATGGCAAGCCGGGCTCTGCAGCAGGCGGAGCAAGTGTCATGGCTCTCGACTGCCATCCGTGAACTGTTTGACGCCGGGCAGGTGGCGGAAGGCGGCGAACTCCTGGAACTGCGTCAGGCGGTCGAAGCCGCGATCGGCGATCTGCTTCCAGTAGCGGACTCAGCCGGAGTGCAAATCGGCTTCCTGCCCCCGTCCCCCTGTCCGGTGTGGTTCGATGCGCGGCGGTTGCGCCAGGGATTGTTCCATCTGCTGGGATTTGGTCTTGGTTCCAGTCCTGCCGGCGCGGCGATGAAGATCGAGCTGGAAGAACGCGGCGCGGAGGCGCTGCTGGCGCTCACAGTTTCGAGCCCCGGCGGGTTCCGAGGTGAGTTCGACGCTGGGTTCGACGGCGGCTTCGAAAGTGAGTTCGACGCTGAGTTAGACAGAAGACTGACGCCAGGCTCGAACCCGGATCTTCTTCTCCCGGAGAAACTGGGCAGGCGGTTAAGCCTGGGAATTGCGCGCGCTGTCTTCGAGGCGGCGGGCGGGACCCTGCGCCTGGAGCGCGGGTCTGAAGTGCTGCGCATCGAAGTGCGATTCCTCCGGACAGGAGTGCAATGATCTCCAGTCTTTGTGCCGCTCTCCCTCCCCGCTGCGGCCAACCCGATTCAATTCCCGAAGGCATCGGCCTGGCCGCCAGGCACCTCAAGTTACGATTCGTAGAATTTTTCCTGCTTCGACACTTCTCCCGAAACTGCTGACCTTCTGCGCACAATCGGCTTCTCTAATCTCTGACTAATCCGCTTCTTAACTCGCCGGTATTGAATCGGTACATGTCTGGTTTGCTGGCGCCTCCAGTCCCCCTTGCTCACTCGCAGCCCCGCGGTCGAATGGAGAACGTATGACCGAAGCGGGCAATCGGAATTATGCGACCTGGCAGAACGACGATGAACGCGAGCAGGTGCTCATGGAGCAGTTGCCGCAGGTGCGCTACATTGCGCGCCGGATCCACGAGCGCTTGCCTCGCCATGTGGCGTTGGAAGATCTGGTGCATGCCGGCGTAGTGGGGTTGATGGATGCCTTGCAGAAATTCGACCAGGCCAAGCATGTGCAGTTTGGGTCGTATGCCAAGTTCCGCATCCGGGGCGCGATTCTGGACAGTCTGCGGGAGTTGGACTGGAGCCCGCGTGACCTGCGGCGCAAGGCGCGCCGTCTGGAGGAAGCCAATAACCAGCTGCGTTCGTCGCTGGGGCGTAATCCCAGCGAACCGGAACTGGCGGCGGAGCTGGGAATCGATTTGCGAGGCTTACAGCTCCTGATGGGAGAAATTTCCGGGCTGGAGATCGGCAGTTTGCGGATAGAGTCTCCGCACGACGGGCGAGAAGAAGACCTGTGCGAATACCTGCCGGACGATTCGGAAGAAACACCTCTGTTCCTTTGCCTGCGTTCGGAGATGAAGCACTTGCTGGCCCGGGCCATTGCGGATTTGCCCGAGAAAGAGCGGCAGGTACTGGCACTTTACTACTACGAGGAATTGACCATGAAAGAAGTTGGAATCATCCTGGGAGTGGGAGAGTCGCGGGTTTCGCAAATCCATTCGATGGCGGTGATCCGGTTGCGCGCCCGCCTTGCCGAACTGGGGGATGGGCGGCGTGCACCCGAAGCCGCAGCCGGGGCGGCGGGCGGAGCCTAGGCATCCCAGGCAGAATCGCCGATTCCGGAGTTCCAGTTCACATTTTTTCAAAGTGCTGAAATTCTGTGCGGCACCGTGACAATGTGCAATCGGTCTTGCCCCGGGAATCACAACTTCTTGATCTCCTCGGCCAGCAGCGCTGCCCGGCGCAAGGCCGCGACCTCTTTTTGCATGCGACTGATTTCCTGTTCACTTTCGCGCAGATAAGCCTCATGCCTTTGCTGGAAGAGGGCCAGTGAACGGCCCGCTGGTCGCTTGGGAGCGGAGAGAGAAGTCACGAATTCCACCCCGAAACAATAACCCTCCCGGCTGCGAACCGTGCCGCTCACCCTGGTGTTGGGCTTGGGAAACTCGACTTCGAGCAGGTCCCCGGGCTGGAGCTGAATGCCGGCATACAGGGCCATGCCGCCTTTGCTGATCTCGGTCAGGCGTCCGGGAACAACGATCCTCGAATCTCCATCGCGCAGCACCACATAAACTTGAAGATCAACCTGCTGTCGAGCCCAACGACGCGTGTTGACGGAGGAGGGCGCCATTCAGAGGGTACGGTCGAGATGGACCGTTATCGGCCGGTCCCAGTATGGAACCAGCCCAGCAAGAGTAGGAGATTACGGAAGTGGCTGTCCGCTCTTGCTCGGCGAGGAGAACCCCGTAGGGGCAGATGTCCTCCTCTGCCCAGTCGAGCGCAGCTCGACAAGCCCAAGTACGCAGGTTAGTAGGCGGCAGGATCGTAAAACTCAGCCCCGGCGGACCGGTTCCCACCTGGTCGGGGGGGCACAGTTACTCATAGGTAACGCACCCTATCGAAACAATAGCCCGCTGAAATCCGCCAGATTCCGCCGCCACACCATCCACACATGCCCACCCGGCGTCTCAATCGGAGTATTGTGGACGCCCTTGGAATCCAGCCACGCCCGCACCTTCCGGTTCAGCCCGATCAGCCGGTCATCGGTGCCGCAAGCGATCCATAACACGCGAAGTTTCTCATTGACTTTCGCGTCCAGTCCCGGAAACTCAGTATCAAAATCTTCGTCAATTCCACCCGAACTGAAAGCGCCAACCCAGGCAAACTTGTCCAGATTGTTCAAGCCGGTCAGTAGCGACTCGGTCCCGCCCATCGACAGTCCCGCGATCGCCCTCGATTTCCGGTCTTTCGATACCCGGTATCCCGCTTCCACCCGGGGCATGACTTCCGTGAACAAGGCCTGAGCGAACCGGTCATAGTTCTTTTTGCCCAGTTCCGTGGCGAAGGCCCTGGGACCCGCCACCACGATTTCGGGCGCGCCATAGCCTAGCGGCATCACTACCACCATGGGCTTGGTCTTGCCCTGCGCGATCAGATTGTCGAGGATGACATTGGCCCGTCCCACCGCCGTCCAGCCACCGGCGTCATCGCTGAACCCGTGCAGCAGATACAGCACCGGATAGCTCCGCTTCGCCCGCGCATCGTATCCCGGGGGCGTGTAAACATAAAAATCGCGCTCATCGCCTACCACTCCCGACTTATAAAAATGATGATGCACCAGCCCGCGCGGCACGTCGCCAATCTCCCACGGCAACGAAGCCGGTCCCGGCACGTGGACCTGGCTTTGCGTGTGCAGCAGGTTCGGCTTCATCAGAGGATTAGAAGGATCGATCAGACTAACGCCGTCGGCCACAAACGCGTAGCCATAGAAATCGGGCTCGAGGGGTGCGGTGGTCAAGGCCCAAACTCCCTCGTCGTCTTTCTGCATGGGCGCAGGCTTCGCTCCCTCCAGCGTCAACCTGACCTCGTGCGCATTGGGATCGCGAAAGCGGAAGGTAACGCTGCCATCAGCGTGCACCTCGGGGCTGGTTATGGCCGCGGGCGGCTCCGGTTGCGCTGCCGGAACCGGTTGCGGCTGGGCCCAAACTGTCGCGGCTACCAGCAGGAGCGGGAATGAAGCCAGGAATGTGACTTTCATTGGTATCCTTTACCCAGTGTTTTTTGATAGGTAACGCCAGCAACTTTCGGGACGTGAGTATACAACTTTTATCGCGTCGGCCCAGATCATTCCTCACGAGCTTTGCGACATGAAAAAACCTTTTCTCCGGGTCACGAAATGGCTGGGCAACATCCCCGTGGAAGCCGCATGCACCTGCTGTGCGGAGGTGAAATTCCAGGTGCGCTCCACCAGCCATCGCCCGGGCCGGGAAGAATACGAGAAAGCCCTGCAGCGTGACTTCGACCATCATTGCAATGCTGTCCACCCGCAGGAGGATGATGGAAAATCTGCTCCAAAGCCTTGAAAAAGGTCCTGGATTTGGGTGGAGCAGAGATTCAGCGTTTGCCAGCTTTAGCCGCTGAGGTACCGCCGGGGCTGAAGCCCAGCAGTGCGCATTTTATTGCAGGCCTAAAGGCCTGCTCCCCCCGCGCGGCGTCTCAATCACTGTGTTGCGGCACTCGTCTGTCGGTTGGCCCAGCAGCATGCTATCCCAGACCCGGCTCCGGCCCACAGTTGAGTAGAACTCGAACACGGTCTACTATGCTTCGGGGGAAACAGAATGAACCAGTCCGTCAACCGCCGTCAGTTCCTTCAAACCGCCGCCGTCGCCGGCGCCAGTCTCGCCCTGTCAAAAAACTTGCTGGCCGCCGGGAAAAAGTCGGTGCTGATCTTCACCAAGTCATCGGGCTTTGAACATGACGTGGTCAAGGCCTCCGCCGGACACCCCAGTATCCTCGAACAGGCGGTCAAGGGCCTGGCAGACCGGCATGGATTTGAAGTGACCGCCACCAAAGACGGCGGCGTTTTCGATTCACCCGGCTTCCGCAACTATGCCGCGGTGCTGTTCTTTACCACCGGAGATCTGACCAAGCCCGGCACCGATGGCAACCCGCCCATGTCGCCGGCGGGCAAGCAGGCGTTGCTGGACGCGGTGCACGGAGGGCTGGGTTTCGTAGGCGTCCACGCCGCCGCGGACACCTTTCATACCGAGCCCGATTCCGAAGATCGCTCCAATCGCTACATCGCGCACGGCGAGCATGAAGATCCCTACCTGCGGATGCTGGGCGCCGAGTTTATAACCCACGGCAGCACGCCCCGGTTGCAGGCCGCCAACCTCGTCGTCAAGGACGCAAAATTCCCCGGCCTCGAAGGCGTGACCTCGCCCGTGAATTTCACCGAAGAGTGGTATTCCCTGAAGGACTTCGTCCCCGACCTCCACGTGATTCTCGCGCTCGACACCCACGGCATGAAGGGCGAGCCCTACCAGCGCGCTCCCTACCCGGCCACCTGGGCGCGCATGCACGGCCAAGGACGGGTCTTCTACACCGCCATGGGCGACCGCCCGGAAAACTGGTCGAACACGTTTTTCCTGAACCTGCTGGGCGGCGGAATTCGCTGGTCGATCGGCGATGCCAAAGCCTCGCTCAATCACAATCTGGCGCAGGCTACACCTGGTTACGCGGAGATTCCGCCCAAACCGCCTGCCAAGACATAGTTTTCGAGCCATTCCGGCGAGCGGGCAGGGGACAGACCCGGGCCCGCTCGTCCGCGAAATAATTGACCGGGAAATTGTCCAAGCGGTTCAGGCTCGCTATTTCAGTCGCCCAACCATTCCCCAAAGCCGCGCAGCGGATCGATGTAGTCGCAGATGATCTTGGTGGCTCCCACCAGTGGCACCGCGAGGATCAGGCCCAGCGCCCCCCAGATCCAGGCCCAGAACAACAGCGAGAGACTGATCGCCAATGGGTTCAGCCGCAATCGCTTGCCCACGATCTTGGGAAACAGAACGTTCATGGTGACGACGTGCAAGCCCACAACGGTTATCAGAATTACGCCCAGTCCCGTCTTGGTTACGACTCCAATCCCGCCCGCCAGTGGAGGAAGCAGGGCCAGGAAAACTCCCAGATACGGAACCAGGCTGACGAATCCGCTCAGCACTCCGAGAAAATAAAAATAAGGAATTCCCAATTGCCAGAACACCGCCATGCTGATCAGAGAGTTGATCAACCCGACCAGCACATTGCCGACGATGAAGCTGCGGATCATTGCCGATATTCTGCCCACCGTCCGGTGTGCTGCCAGACGGTGCTCCTTGGGGAATAGTTTCACCGTGCTGGAGTGCGCATGGTCTTTCCACGTAAGCATGAAATAAATCAGAAACGGAATGAAGGTGATCGCCAGCAGGACTTCGCCCAGGGTTCCGCTACCCGCCGAAATGACTCGCGACAGGCCGGGCGCCTCTCTTACTTCAACCGGAACCGCCGCCTTATCTTTGTTGGGCGACGCGATTACGGCCCGCGTGCTCTCTTCGAATTCGTTGGTTTGCGCCCGAAGATCTGTCAATGTCGAACGTATTTTGCCGGAATACCTGGGCAACTGGCGCGCAAAATCCAATGCCCGGCCATAGAAGAATGTGGTCAGGCCTCCGGCAAAACCGATCAGCAGGAGCACTGCGAGTAAAGCTCCCGCCGCGCGGGGCACCCGCAGACGGGTAAGCCCACTCACCAGCGGCTCCAGAACGAAGGCCAGGAGCAAGGCAACCAGGGTGGTGATCAGGACCAGCTTCAGCAGGTAGATCAGGCCGATCACCGCGACCACAGCGACGACAATCTGTGCCACGGAACCGGCCTTGATGGAGGCCTGGAGAATCTCGGCTTCATCCGAGGCGGCCTGCGTCGCGACCGCCTCCGCTTGAACCTGATCGGGGATCTGAGTTGCGATCACTGGTTCATCCATCGGCATCGCAATCGGTAGTCGGTGCTGAATTCGGAGATGTCAACACATACACGTCCAGGCAAGAATATCTATGAGTGCTCCCGGCCCCCAACAGTTGTCTCCAGACTCTCGAGCACAGATAACGCTCTCCCTTCAAGCCCGTCCGCGGTTCGATGCCAGACACGGTTATGTGGGCAGATCAAGAATCAGATTGCCCGCCCAACCTGCCCACGCTTGCGGTGTACGCAATGTTCCCGTAAAGCCTACAGAGAAGTCCTGATAGATAATTCAGGCCCGCTTAATCAATAATTTTCCAAGCCGGTGGAGGATGCTGCCACGTTTTACCCACCGCTGCCTTCAGTGAGTGCCGCGCTCCCCGCCGCACGGAAAGTAATTGCCAAGTTATGCGAATTGCCCAGGTCGCACCTTTGTCGGAAAGTGTCCCTCCCAAGCTTTATGGTGGAACCGAGCGGGTTGTTTCTTACCTGACGGAAGAATTGGTGCGCCAGGGACATGACGTGACCCTGTTCGCCAGCGGTGACTCGCTCACTGAAGCCAGGCTCGTTCCAGTGTGCAAGCAAGCGCTCCGCCTGTCGCCCGATTGCATTGATCCCCTGGCACATCATGTGCTGCTGGTGGAGCGGGTGCTGGCCGAAAAGGAAAACTTCGACCTGATTCATTTTCATATCGATTACCTCCACTATCCCCGTACCCGGAACGAGAACGTTCCCAGCCTCACCACATTGCACGGTCGTCTCGATATTCCCGACCTTGTGCCTCTCTATCAGCATTTTCGCGACATGCCGGTGGTTTCTATTTCAGACTCGCAACGCAAACCTCTACCCTGGTTGAACTGGCAGGGGACCGTCTATCATGGACTTCCGGTTGATAGTCTCCAATATCACGCCGGACCGGGAAGATACCTGGCGTTTCTCGGCCGTACGTCTCCGGAAAAAGGCCTCGATCAGGCAATTTCAATTGCTCAGCAGGCCGGGATCGAACTGAAGATCGCCGCCAAAGTCGACCGTGCCGACCAGGTATATTTCAACCAGGTGATTAAGCCTCTTTTGAAATCTCCGGGGATCGAGTTCATCGGCGAGATCGACCATTCCGTGAAGGACGATTTCCTGGGAGGAGCGATTGCCCTGTTATGCCCGATTCAATGGCCCGAGCCCTTTGGATTGGTGATGATCGAAGCTATGGCCTGCGGCACGCCGGTTATTTCTTACGCGCGGGGTTCAGTACCAGAACTGCTGGAAGACGGAGTCAATGGCTTTATCGTCGCCGATGCGCGGCAGGCTGCGCACGCGGCCAGCATCGCCCCGGGCCTCAGCCGCAGGCGAATCCGGGATACTTTCGAGCAACGCTTTAGTGCATCGCGCATGTGCGAAGATTACTTATCTGTGTACCAACAGCTCCTGGATGACGAGATCGCGTTAACCGCATCGGGTTTGCCGGCATCGAGTCAGGTCATCGGTGGCCGCGGGCGAATAACATCCAGATTTCCAACGGGGTTGTGATTGGACGAAAACAGTGTAACCCAGCACTTTTACATTGCTGCCGAGTCCTCCCCGGCAGATGATCGCACTCGCGTACTGAAACACGGCAACACCTTTGCCGTGTTCGATCGCTACGGGGACATCGCAGCCCTCGGGTTGAAAGAACAGGGAGTGTTTTGTGAAGGCACGCGCTTTCTGTCTCAGTTCGAACTCCAGTTGGCCCGGGCGCGGCCCCTGCTGCTGAGTTCGACCGTCACCGCCGACAATTCCCTGTTCGCGGCCGACCTGACCAATGTTGACATTCTGCGAAACGGCGAAGTCGTCATTCCCCGCGGCACACTCCACGTATTACGGACAAAATTCCTGTGGCGCAAGGTCTGCTATGAGCAGTTTCAGGTGGTCAACTATGGAAACTTCCCGGTGGACATTCCTTTCCGCTTACGCTTCGCAGCGGATTTCGCGGATATCTTCGAAGTTCGTGGCATTACCCGGAAGAAGCGGGGGGAAATGCTCGAGGATAGGGTTGATGAAAATTCCGTAGTCTTGCCCTACCAGGGCCTCGATGGCATCGTTCGCCGTACCCATATTTCCTGCACCCCCGTGCCTAGACAAATTTCAGTTTCCGATCTTTATTTCGATGCCCGCCTCGCCCCCCGCACCCAGCTCACCTTTAATTTGACGATTGGGTGCGAGATTTTGCCGGAGTCCATCGCAACTCCCAGGTCTTACCAGGATGCATGGAGTGCCGCAAAAGCGGAGATTGGCGAACTCAGACGCGAGCCCAGCAAGATTCACTCGTCCAGCGATGAGTTCAACCGCTGGGTCGCGCGCTCGCAATCCGATGTTGACATGATGATTGTGGGCAACCCTCAACCCAACTACCCATATGCCGGCGTGCCCTGGTTCAGCACCGTTTTTGGCCGGGACGGCATCATTACTGCCCTGGAATGTCTCTGGCTGAACCCTGCGATCGCGCGCGGCGTGCTGGATTTTCTCGCCTCCACCCAGGCCCGGGAAGTGAATCCGGCAACCGAAGCCGAGCCCGGAAAAATTCTGCACGAAATGCGACGGGGCGAGATG
Organism: Terriglobales bacterium; assembly: GCA_050746005.1. Lineage (GTDB taxonomy): Bacteria > Acidobacteriota > Terriglobia > Terriglobales > Acidobacteriaceae > JAIQFF01. Next base: position 15,417 of record JBOGLC010000097.1, on the reverse strand, counting down.
GCCGCACTCGGGGAAGTGCCGTTTGGCTGTTACTACGGCACGGTGGACGCCACACCCTTGTTTGTCATGCTGGCTCACGAATATTACGCCCGCAGCGGCGATCTTGCCTTCATCAAGAAAATTTGGCCCAACCTGGAAAGGGCCCTGCAGTGGATTGACACATTCGGAGATTGTGACCGGGATGGCTTTGTGGAATATTCCCGCCAATCCGAGGACGGCCTGGTGCAACAGGGCTGGAAGGATTCCAACGATTCCGTTTTTCATGCGGACGGCACCCTGGCCGCAGGCCCGATCGCGCTGTGCGAAGTGCAGGGCTATGTTTATGCCGCCAAACGCGGCGCGGCTCATCTCGCGTCGCTCCTCGGAGATCCGCAGCGCTCCGCGACGCTGGAAGCGCAGGCATCCGCGCTTCGCACCCAGTTTGCCGAAGCTTTCTGGTGCCAGGAGATCGCTACATATGCCATGGCGCTGGACGGGCGAAAACAACCCTGCGCGATTCGGACTTCCAATCCCGGCCATTGCCTTTACACCGGAATCGCTAACCCGGATCACGCCTACCAGGTCGCTCATTCGCTCTTGAGCCGCGACTTCTACTCGGGCTGGGGAATACGTACCGTTGCCAATGGCGAATCCCGCTACAACCCGCTTTCATATCACAACGGTTCGATATGGCCTCACGACAACGCGTTGATTGCCGCCGGCCTTGCCCGCTACGGATTCAAAAACATGGCAGGTGAAATTCTTTCGGCTCTGCTCGCGGTCAGCCGATATGTGGACCTGTATCGCCTGCCGGAACTCTTTTGCGGCATCGAACGCCGCGTCCGCGAAGGCCCCACCTTGTATCCCGTGGCTTGCGCGCCTCAGTCCTGGGCCGCGGGCGCCGTTTTTCTCTTACTGCAATCGTGCCTGGGACTTTCGTTGAACGCGGGCCGGAAACAGATTCGCCTCGACGGTCCCTATTTGCCTGAAGCCATCCCCGACCTTTGGATCCGAGACCTGAGAGTAGGCGATGCGTGCGTGGATCTTTTTCTGGAGCGGCGAGCCGACCTGGTTCGCCTTCAGATACTCGACAAGCGCGGCGAGGTTGAAGTCATAACTACCTGACCCTCAATACCCGCGCGGCAACGCTCTGCCTGGCCTTGACATCCAATGCTGCCGTGCTGAAACCAGTCAAACTTCCGGTCAGTTCGTCGCGGGCGCCGAAGTTTCCTGTCCGGCAGGAAGCCATGTTTCGGGAGACTTTGATGGTCTTGAACCGCTGCCGCGTCCCTTATGTGGTCTCGGGCGCGTTCGCGCTCCAGGTCCATACCGGCATCTGGCGCACCACCAAGGACCTTGATCTGTTCCTGACCCCGGATGACATGCCCGCGGCCCTGCGGTGTCTCAAGAAAAACGGCTTTCGTTGCCAGGTGAAAGATCCGGTTTGGCTGCACAAGGCACATCGTCATGGCTTTTTTATCGACCTGATTACCGGCATGAGCAATGCGGTGTTTCGCGTGGATCGGTCATGGATTAAGCGGGCAAGGCCCAGGATGGTCCTGGATGTGCGCGCACGCGTGCTGGCCGCCGAGGAGCTTCTGGTCTCGAAACTCTTCGTGGTGCGTCGTGAACGTTTCGATGGAGCCGATATCGCGCACATTGTCTATGCCAGCCAGGGCAATCTCGACTGGAACCGTATTCTGACCCTGGTGAAAGAGGACTGGGAGATCCTGCTCTTCGCCCTGGTTCTGTACCGCTATGTTTACCCCGCGTATGGTCATTATGTGCCCGCCTGGGTATGGCAACGCCTCCTGGTCCGTTTTTCCAACGAGCTGACCCGTCCCGATCCTTCCGCGAAATTTCGCGGCAGCCTGGTGGATGAAAAGATGTTTGCCATCGACGTGTCAGAATGGGGAATGGCGGACGTACTCAGCATCCGCAGAAACACGGCCACAGTTCCGGAGACTGCGGTCCTGCGGGCAGGCGGTAGGAAGTAAACCCATGAGAATAGGCGCCACCGCCGACCTGCACTTCTTCGCCCCGAAATACGGTGTAATTCAGGAGCAGCTTGCCCAGGTCCGGGACCAGGCCGATCTGTTGATCGTCGCCGGCGACCTCACCAACTATGGCAAGCCTCCAGAGATGGAACAACTATTAAACTCTCTGGTCCGGCTTCGCTTGCCCATCGTTGCGGTCCTGGGAAACCACGATTATGAAAGTGGATGTCAGGTTGAATTGGTTCGAATGATGACGGAAGCCGGCATCAAACTTCTCGACGGCACCGCTTACGAGCGCGATGGCGTCGGCTTTGCCGGCACGAAAGGTTTCCTGGGAGGCTTTGGCCGCGGCGCTCTGACCGCCTTTGGAGAGCCCGAGGTGAAGGCTTTTGTCCAGGGCGCCATCGACGAGGCCTTGAAGCTGGAGCGCGCCATGGCGCAATTGCGAAGTCCAAAACGCGTTGTGGTCCTCCACTACGCACCCATCGGGGACACCATCCGGGGAGAGGCGCCTGAAATCTATCCCTATCTGGGCAGCTCCCGACTGGCGGAAGTGATCGACCGTCACGGAGCAGACATTGTTTTTCACGGCCATGCTCACCATGGCTCGCCGGAGGGCAAAACCACCGGCGGCATCCCCGTTTACAACGTGGCCTTGACCATCCTCCAGGGCCGCACGCCTCCGTCGGCCTTCAGAATCTTCGAAGTTTAACCCAGGCAGCAGGCCTGAACTCATGGCCTCCAAGGAAGGACGGGTTGCGAACCGCATCCTGAGGGAGCACAGCTTGGCGAGGCGGGCCAGTGGGAACCGAGTGCTCGGCAGGCATAGCACCGCGCTTGCGGGCGCGGCATGGCTGCCCGGCAGATCGTCATTCCATCGGGAGCTGCGAGCCTGGAGGTTATCTTCTGAAGCTGGTGCGATTGCAGCCTACGGCATCTCGACGACGGAGTGCAGGTCCACACTTTGGTCCGGGATGGACGATTTCTCGTCGCCGATCAGCTGAATCGTAACTCGCAAGGCATTGATCTCTTTCTTGACCTTAACAACTTCCTGTTCTTTCGCCTTCAATACTTCAAATGGATTCTTCATCGCAATCAGTCCTTAAAGGGGAGGGCTAGGTACGCAGCAATTTTCCACTGCCATCTCGACTCTAAGCTTCCAGCCAGGCAGGGGGAACATCACGAAGGTACACGCCTGAATTCCCGGATCGTCTTAATGCCCCAGATGATAGGGGTGACCTTTTAGAATGGTGAACGCCCGGTAGAGTTGCTCAAGCAGAACCACTCGCGCCAGTTCGTGGGCCAGCGTCATTTGGCCCAGAGAGAATACCCGCGTGGCCGCTTGCCGTACCGGGTCGCTGAAGCCGTCCGCTCCGCCCACGGCCAACAGCAACGGCAGGCTGTTCCGGACCTGGTAGTCGCCCAGAAATTTTGCCAGCTGTTCCGACGTAAGTTGCTGGCCCCGTTCGTCGAGCACAGCCAGCGCATGGCGTGGACGAGCGTCCTTGGCGCACAGCTTCAGAAGCGCAGCATCATCTTTGAGCGCGACGCCTTCGACTTCGGCGTAGCGCGACAGCCGCTTCAGGTATTCGTCGGTCAGCGACTGGATGGCCGGTTCTTTCGTCTTCCCGATCCATGCAACCTTGATCTTCACCGGTTAAAAGCCGGGCCGCAAATCATCGCAGCGGAAGGCAACACTAGGCGCGCTTCTTTCTCACCCCGCGCACCGCGGAGCGTTTGGGCTTGGCCATTCCGTCCATGACCTCGGCTGGCTGCAATCGCCGCGCCGACTTCCATAGCCGTTCCAGGTCATAAAATTTACGCGCCTTCTCCGAGAAAATGTGGACCACAAAATCGACATAGTCCAGCAACACCCACTCGGCTTGCCGGTAGCCCTCGATGTGGGTAGGCCGCAGTCCGGCTCCCTTCAAACGCAGTTCCACTTCGTCTGAAATGGCCTGGACCTGCCGCGGATTCGTCCCGCTGCACACCAGGAAATAGTCGGTGAAGGCCCCCGACCCTTTTTCCAGCTCAAGGATTGTGATTGCTTCCGCCTTCTTTTCCAGGCAGGCGCGGATGGCTTCGGACACTTGGCGTTTCGAATCGCTCTTGATCATGCTGGGGTCGAGGGTCCTTGTTCAGTCGTTGGCCAATCCATTGTAGCTGAGTCAGGGCCGCGTCGATTTCACGAAATCCCGTCCAAGCGCCGCTGACAACTGACAACAGACAACTAACAACTGACAACTAGAGATACAACCCTTCTTTCTTTATGTACTCCTCCACCGTCGCCCCCACAAACTTGCGCAGAGGTTTTTTCGCGGCCACCGCTTCCCGGATCGCGGTCGCCGAAATCGCCAGATGCACATTTTCCAGCAAGTGTATGGTCGCACCCTTCAGCACCAGGTCTCCCTGGGCCGGCTGTTTCGCGAACGGCCGGCTTACCGACTGCGGCGGCCGAATCTTCTCGGGCAGGGCGTTGGCCACATCCGCCAGCGAATATCCCGGCCGGCTGGCCACAATAAATTCACACTCGCGAAACAGCGCCTCTGCCTGGTGCCAATGCGAGATCTCGACGAAGGCATCGATGCCGATCAGAAAAAAGATCCGGTCGATTTTCTTCAGCGACTGTTTCAGGCGCTTGACCGTATCGATGCTGTAATTCGCCCCCGGCACGGCCGCTTTCGCGGTCCGGCCTTTGCTTTCTCCGGGAGGAATCGGGACCACTCCTGGAGCTTCCAAAACCGATGGAACAAATGCTTTCTCGCCCATGGTGGCCAGCACCACCATGGCATACCGGTGGAAATAAGGAGAGACTTCCCGGCTCTGCTTGTGGGGAGGAATGTTGGCCGGCACAAAGTGGATGCGTCCCAGATCAAAGCGCTCTTTTGCGGCTCGCGCGAGGGCAAGATGCCCGTGATGTATCGGATCGAAAGTCCCACCCAACAGGCCAATATTCATAGTTAAGTTTTACTTTGCCCACTTTGCGGAATCCTGGGCGGCCTTTGCGATCAAAAGTCTTGAAACCGATAGCCGCGCCCAGAATTTCGCCGACGCCAAGAGTTTATACCCGAAGCCGGTTGCGGTTCGCGGTCCCGGGGTTGCCTCGGAGCCCCCAATCTTCCGTTCACCTGCCCATTGGCACGCTCCCTGATGAACTCCCGTAACTCGCGCTATCCCATTCTAGGAATTAAATTTACCTCATGCGAGCGAAGCTCCCCCTTCTTCGCAACCGCAACATCGCTCCGGCTCGAGCTCCAGTGCTTCGATACGGCGTCGCCGTCCTCAGCATTATTCTTGCCTTGATTCCGGCATTCCTGCTCTCCGACGTGGTGGAGAGCCGCCTGGTGGTGTTCGCAGTTGCCATCATGGTCAGCGCCTGGTACGGCGGCTGGAAGCCGGGCCTGGTCGCGACCTCCTTTGCCCTCACCGTCAGCGCCTATTTCTCGCTGGCCGGGGCCCACAGTCCCGCAGACTATCGCCGCGCCATCATACATTTGGCGCTGTTCGTGTTCGTGGCCGGACTCATCTGCTCCTTCAACGCCGCCCTGCGCTCGGCTCAGGAAGGATTGCGCCGCTCCGAGATCAACTTCCGCTCCCTGGTCACGCACGCTCCCTACGGCGTCTGCCGCTGCAACTCCTCCGGCATCCTGCTCGATGTAAACCCCGCCCTGGTCGCCATGTTGGGCTACCCTTCGGGCGCGCAGCTGGTAGGCCGCAACCTGGCCAATCTGTACTCCGATTCGCAGCAGTGGTTTGGCCTGGCGGATTATCTGCGCCTGCTGGAGAAATTCCATGGCCTGTCCGCCGACTGGTTGCGCAAAGACCGCGCCATCATCAGCGTTCGCCTGTCCGGGCGCGCCTTCCGCGACGAAGCCAACAACATCTTCTTCGAACTCTTCGCCGAGGACGTCACCGAGCGCCGCGCCCTGGAGCAGCAACTTCGCCAGGCCCAGAAGATGGAAGCCGTGGGCCGCCTCGCCGGCGGCATCGCCCATGACTTCAATAATCTTCTGATGGTGATCTCGGGATATTCGGAGTTCGTGCTGGACCGCATCGGCGCCGATCCCGTGCTGCGCGGACACGCCCAGGAGATCGCCAACGCCGCCGAGCGTGCCACCTCTCTCACCCGCCAGTTGCTGGCTTTCAGCCGCAAACAGATGCTGGCTCCCAAGATCGTCGACCTGAACGCCGTGGTCGCGGAAAACGTGAAGATGCTGACCCGGCTGATCGGTGAAGACATCGATCTGGTCATGGTCCCAGGGCCGGACATCGGCGCGGTCATGGCCGATCCCGGGCAGATCGAGCAGGTCATCATGAATCTGGCGGTCAATGCCAGGGACGCCATGCCGCAAGGCGGAAAGCTGACCATCGAAACCGCCAATGTCACGCTCGATGAAAACTACGCCCGCTTTCACGCTCCGGTCATCCCCGGCGACTATGTCATGCTCGCCATCAGCGACACCGGCATGGGGATGGACGCCGACACCCAGTCCCACATCTTCGAGCCTTTCTATACCACCAAGGGACTGAAGGGTACCGGGCTCGGTCTTTCCACCGTTTACGGCATCGTCAAGCAGAGTGAAGGCTACATCTGGCTTTACAGTGAAGCCGGCAAAGGCACCGCCTTCAAGATCTACTTGCCTCGCTTCAGCGCGACCGGAGAGGCCCCGGCCATCCATCCCGCATTGACCCACGCTGAAAACCTCGCCAGCCGGGGTCATGAAACCATTCTGCTCGTGGAAGACGAAGAAAATCTGCGCCGCCTGGCACGCCAGGCTCTCGAGAACCAGGGATACAGTGTGATCGATGCACCTGAGGGCGCCGCTGCCATCAAGATTTCCCAGGCTCACCAAGGCCCCATTCACCTGCTGCTGACGGATGTCATCATGCCGGGAATGAACGGGCGTGAATTGGCCAATCAGATTTCTCCTGTTCGCCCCGGGATGAGAGTGCTTTACATGTCGGGCTACACGGAGAACCACATCGGCCACAACGGCACGCTGGACCAGGGTATCAACCTTCTCCAGAAGCCCTTTTCCCTCCCCGCGCTGCACGCAAAGGTGCGGGCGGTGCTCGATACCCCACTCCCTCAGGAGATACAAATGTCTGCTCGCTTGGCTCAACCCGCTCCAATGGCTCGCACCCGAAACAAAGTGTCCTCCCCCTTCCGCGCCACCCGCTTCGATCTTCACCTGCCGCTTAAATACCGGCTGGTGGGCGAAAGCGGATGGCGTGAGGGAACCACCGAAAACATCAGCCGCTCGGGAATGCTCTTCCAGGCGGAAGAACCCATCGCTCCCAACGCGCAACTTGAAATTAATCTCGTCCTGCCCGCGGAGATCGCAGGACTGGCCGCGGCCGAGGTAGTCTGCCGGGGTGAGGTCGTGCGCTCAGCAAGGACCGAAGCCGGCACCGTGAGCCCGACTCTGGCCGCGAAAATACTGCAATACCACTTCCAGCACGGTTCACACCTCTCCGAGGCGTGAGCCGATGCTGGAGCGCACATAGGCGAAAAGGCGTCCGCCCGAAAATGGAGGCGCGGGCGCCCTCGCCCGTGCGGGCGAGCGCAGCTCGCCGAGATTCGTGAGCAAAGCCACGACCGGGAAGGCCACGACGGGGAAGGGCACGACTTCAGTCGTGCCGATAAATCCTAAGAAATAGAAGTCAAAAGCTCGCGGGCGAGTCGCCCGCGACCACATGTTTCGATCCGGTCCTCGAAGAATGCCTCGACACTCGTCAGAATTTCCACCCGGCTCTTGGACTCGTAGATGGCCTTGCGCAGCGCCGCGCCACCCGCCACCCCATGCGTGAACCATGACGCAAACTGCTTCATTTTGCCTTCCGCGCCTGGCATTTCCTCTTCTATCAACATCTCAAAGTAAGTGCGGATCATCCGGTACCGGTCCGCTTCAGTAGGCTGATCGTAGGCACTGCTTGCCTGGGGACTGCCGCCCTCGGCGGTCCCGGCGAGCGCAAGCTCGCCGATCTCGGCTGGGCGAATCAAGGCATCTGCCCCGGCGTGGCTCTGGGCGCTGCCATACTGCTCAATCTGCCGGAAGATCCAGGGATTCGATGGCGCCGTGCGCCCGATCATGACCGCATCACAGCCCGTCTGCGCCACCATGGCACAGGCATCTTCCGGCGTGCGAATATCGCCATTCCCGATGACGGGAATCTTCACCGCGTCCTTGACCGCCGCAATCCAATCCCAGCGGGCCTGCCCGCTGTAACCCTGCTCGCGGGTGCGGGCATGCAACGCCACCGCGCACAGCCCGCAGTCCTCGGCCATCTTGGCCAGCTCGACGCAAACGATATTGTCGTCATTCCATCCAGCGCGGAACTTCACCGTAAACGGAATCGTGACCGCCGCCCGCACCGCCTCGAAAATCTTCGCGATGGCTGGCAAGTCTTTCAGCAGTCCCGAGCCGCCATTACACTTCACAACCTTCTTCGCCGGACACCCCAGATTAAGGTCCACCAGGTCAAAACCCAGCCCCTCGACCATGCGAGCCGCTTCCGCCATCACCCTGGGATCGCTGCCAAAAAGCTGTGCCGAGATAGGATGCTCGTCCTCGTAAAAATGCAGATAGAGTTTGGCCTTCCGGTCTTTGGAGCGCAGGATGCCGTCGGCCGAGGTGAACTCGGTCATGATCAGCCCGCACCCGCCCAGGTTTCGAATGAACCGCCGAAAAACGGTGTCGGTCACCCCGGCCATCGGAGCCAGCACGGTAGCCGGAGCAATCCGCACCTTGCCAATGGTCACAGACGCTGGAACCGGCACCAGCGATGTAGCCGTGGGCGACTCGCCCGCACCCGGTCCCGAATTGTCCCAAAACTTGCGCACGACCCTATTCTACCTGTCCCCAAAAGTGGAAAGGCCCCTGCCAGACGCAGGGGCCAAAAAATCCGTGCACATCCGTGGCCAGTCTTACTTCTTGGCCGGCTCCGCCTTGGCATACTTCCGGCGGAAGCGCTCCACCCGGCCGGCCGTATCCATAAGCTTCTGCTTGCCGGTAAAGAAAGGATGGCATGCCGAGCAGATTTCCACGTGGATATCGCCTTTGTGCGTCGAGCGCGTCGTGAAGCTGCTGCCGCAGGCGCACATGACGCGAATTTCGTTGTAAGCGGGATGAATAGCTGCCTTCATAGGGTCTCCAGACTTTGTTCGGGCTATTTGATTCTAAAGGATGATCTCAGGATTCAGCAACTTGCAGGCCCTGATCGGTAGTGGCTGAATTTGCGGCCGTAGCCGTTCAGCGCCGGCGCGCAATGGCTGGCCTTCTTCGCATGCGCTCCACGCCAGATGCTTCGCAAGCTCAGCATGACGCCCCGCACACAATATCCCTCGACTCCGCTCAGAGCAGGAAAAGAAAAAACGGCAGGACCGACCTCCTGCCGTTCTCGCAAACTTTCTCGATTTAAGCCCTGGGCCTATTTACCGCGGTTGACCGCTTTCTTGAGTTCTGCTCCGGATGAAAACTTGGCGACTCTGCGGGCAGCGATCTTGATGGTGGCACCCGTCTGCGGGTTACGCCCGTTGCGGGCTTTTCTCTGTGAGACGGAGAATGTGCCAAAACCAATCAACGCTACTCGATCTCCCTTTTTCAGCGCAGAAGTGATGCTGTCGACAGTAGTGTCGATAGCCGTGGCTGCCGTGGCCTTGCTGATGTGGCAGCTAGCTGAGATTCGGTCAATGAGATCGGCTTTATTCATCTTCTCTCCTGGCAGGTTTCATTCGTCCCCCCAGCGCGTACAGGGGAGGATCTTACGGACACTCGCTGAGTGGGGAAACCCGGCGGCCTTATTTAGCTACCGTCTGAAGAGAATGTCAACTGTGGAAATCCGCACCGGATGCCGAGTTTGAGTCACCGCAACCCGCCGAGCCCTGCCGGAGGCCGGGAGCAAGCGCGCACTCGGCCAGAAAAGTGGGAAAATCGCCTCTCCAAACCGCAGAAAATTACCGGCGGACCTGCATTCCCTCATGCTCAGGCAGAACGCCGGATACGTTGCGCCGGCCTGATGCCGAACGTAGCTTTGGAAGTCGATACCATCGAAACTGCCAGGCGCATGGTGGACCGCGGACTGGGCATGGCTTTCCTCCCTCAACTCGCCGTAGGGCAGGAACGGCGCTCCGGTAAACTCGCTACCCTCAAGCTGCTCAATGCCGAGCCTCTGGGCCGGGCGCTATTTCCTCAGCTCTCCACAACTCAGCCCCCCACTCCACAGGATGTACACAGATTCACCGGCTTTGGCACTTGCGCAAAATGCATCCGTGAGTGCAAAGTTTAAACGGGAAAAGAATCCAGGTCATGAAAGTTACCGTGGACGTTTGTCCTCTATGTGAAGGCACTGGCTGGAAATCAGTCTCATTCACCTCCGACCGTCGTGTAACCCGCTGCGACTGCCGCCGGCAGGCGCGTACGCAGACCCTGCTCGCCGCCGCCCGCATACCCAAACGCTACGAACACTGCGAACTCTCGAACTTCGAGTTCGACGGCCCTCATCGGGCTCTGGCTTCGTCCCGTCTGGCCGCCTGCAAATTCGTGGAAGAGTATCCGGTAGACAATACCGGACTGCTGCTCATCGGCAGCATTGGCGTGGGTAAGACACACCTTGCGGTCGGCGTCATCAAGGAACTGGTTCTAAGTAAAGGCATTGCCTGCCTGTTCTACGACTATCGCGAATTGCTGAAGCAGATCCAGAACTCTTACAACGATTCGGTGAAAGCCACCGAACTGGACGTTTTGCGCCCGGTGTTCGAAACCGAAGTCCTGGTACTCGACGAGCTGGGAGCCGTCAAACCCACCGAATGGGTCTGGGACACAGTCAGCTTGATCCTGAACACCCGCTACAATGACAATCGCACCACAATCATTACCACTAATTTCCCCAACCTCAGCGCCAGAGGGCTCCGAAACGGCTCGAGCAGCCGAAGTCGTGAAGCCGCCGAGCACGCCGCCAGCGAGGAAACCCTGGGAGACCGGATAGGCGATCGCATGCTCTCCCGCCTCCACGAAATGTGTCGCATTATCAAAATGGAGGGGGCTGACTTCCGTCAGATTCGCAGCGCCAGCTTTCGATAGGTCTCAATCGCTGAGAACCGAGAACTAGGATCTGAAAACTGACTTTCTGGAAATGTCGCCAAACCGCGCCACCCCCAGGCTGCCCGTGTTCCGCTCGGCTGATTCAAACTAAAATACCTGTGTGCTGACCAAGCGCCTGGAGTTCAATTCCGATCGCGACCAGGAAGTTTTTGCGGCAGCGCCGGCCGCGCCGGCAGTATTCCTCCTGCGCGGCGAGGATCCGCAGGCCGAGCCTTACGTCAGCAAGACCGCCAACCTGCGCCGCCGCCTGCAGCGCCTGCTTGGCCCTCCCGAACAGACCCGCAGACTGAACTTGCGCGATCGGGTGCGCTCCATTGAGTACACCGCCACGGGATCGGATTTCGAATCCGGCTTTCTTCTTTACCGCAGGTTACGCGCAGCTTTCCCTAAAACCTACGCCGACCGCCTCCGCCTGCGCTATGCGCCCCTGCTCAAGCTCCATTTGGAAAATGAATACCCGCGCGCCTCGGTTACCACGCGGCTCGGCCGCCCAGGGGGACGCTCCGTCTACTATGGCCCCTTTCCTTCGCGCACCGCCGCTGAGAAATTCGCCAATGATTCCCTGGATTTCTTCAAAATGCGCCGCTGCGTGGACGACCTCCATCCCGATCCCCAGTTTCCCGGCTGCATTTATTCCGAGATGAAAATGTGCCTCGCCCCCTGCTTCAAAGGCTGCACCGATGACGACTACCACGCCGAAGTAACCCGCGTGCAGTCCTACTTCGACAGCGCCGGCGGCTCTCTGGTACGGGAAATCACCGTACAGCGCGACCAGGCATCCACCCGTCTCGACTATGAAAATGCTGCCACCCTGCATGCCAGAATCGAGAAGCTCAAGCCCGTGCTCGGCCAGCTTCCCGAGATCGTGCACCGTATCGATCGGCTCAATGCCGTTATGGTGCAGCCCTCGGCCGTTCCCGAATCGGTGGCGCTCTTTTGTGTCGATGCTGGCGTCATCACCGGCCCGCTCACCTTTCCCATCCAGGCCACGCAACACACCAGGTCCCAATCCATCGAGTCTCGCGTGCAAGCCGTCCTGGCTACGCTCGAACCCGCCGGCCCGAAGACCGCTCTCGAGACCATGGAACATCTGGCGCTGCTCAAACGCTGGTTCTATCGCAGCACCCGCTCCGGAGAGATTTTCTTCGCCGACCCTAAGAGTGGCCTGCCTCTGCGCCGCCTGGTACGCGGCCTGGCGCGCGTCTACCGCGGAGAAAAGCCAGAGTCCGACTCGCCCGACAATTTGAACTCGGAGCCGGGACCCAGTCCGCCCTCGACGAAATCCTGAAAAATCAAAAGCTGATCCTCGCCGCCGTCACCCGATAGACGTCCACTGTCTGCGGCCGTTTGACTTGCCCCCACCATAGACCTACCATGTGCCGGGCCGAACCCGGTGCAGTCAGAGCGTCGAAAGAAAAATGAAAGGAACGTCAATGAGAAGAAATACCGTTATTGCAGCTGTGATTCTCCTGTTGGTCTGTGCAGCCTCGAGCGCCGCCTTCGCGCAAAAGGCCACTGTTTTGCGAGTGGTCGTCGTCAAAACGGATAATCCGACCGCCTACGTCCAGGAGATCGAAAAGGGCAGGCAGATCATGAAGAGCCTGGGAGTGCCGGGCCTTACCCGAGTGTGGCAAGCGAGATTTGCCGGACCCGAAGCCGGATCGATCGTGGTGAGCATCGAGTATCCCAGCATGGAAGCCTTCACCGAGGCCTACAACAAGACCAACGCCAGCAGCGATTACCAGAACTGGATCAAGGGTCTCGACAAAATAAGAAAGATCGTCTCCGACAGCATCTACACCGAATGGTAGGCGCCCGTCCCTACTGAAGGTTAGAAACCGGCGAGATTAAAACTGAAAGATGCCCCATCCTGTTTCGCATCCCCTGTGAAACAGGATGGGAACAGTCCATCTTCCAACCCTGGAATCCCGAGCGCAGTCGAGGGACCTTGTGATCGCCTGCAGGGACCTAATCTTAAGCCGCCACCTTAAGCCGCTTTCGTATGCGCGCCCCGGCGATAATTCTTGACCGCCTTCTCGATTCCCGGCCCCGCCTTCTTCAAATCTTCAAGGTTCATGGCCGGACGCAACTCGACATGGGCATTGAAGGCCAGAAACCAGGGTTCCGCTACCGCCGGAATCTGGGAAGCATCTTTCAAATCGAAGAAGATGTAACCCGTTCTCTTGCCGTTCTCTTCGGCGAAATAAGCGGCCTCCGGTTTCATGTCGGCAAGAATGGATTCAATCGTAGCCGGCAACGAGCCGTCGCTGATGGCGGCATTGCCGCTCTCCACTGGCATGACAGCCTTGAGCAAGCATCGCATGGGAAAACCTCCATAACAAGTCTAGCCCGCTCTTTCGAGCAGGGTCAATCAGAGGGTGCGTCATTCCATTTCGCAAACCTCGGCAAAAGCCGGAACCACCGAACCCATCCTTACGTACAAGCAAGTGCATATTCCCGCAGAAAGGGATCGGAAATGAAAATGACCTTCGCCCCGTTGCCGGCTCTTATCGTCGCAGCCCTGCTGGCCGCGCCGCTATCCCAACTCCGCGCCCAGACGCCCACCGCGCCCGACCCACTCTTCAAAACCATCCAATCGTTGGACATCGAATTATTCGACGCCTACAACCACTGCGATCTGGAGAAATTCGGATCGCTATTGGCCGACGACCTGGAGTTCTATCACGACAAAACCGGCCTGACTCGCGGGCGGCAGGCCGTAGTCGAGGGCGTCAAAAACAACATCTGCGGAAAAGTGACCAGAGAACTTGTCCCGGGAACCCTCGAGGTCTATCCCATCGCCAACTACGGCGCAGTCGAGATCGGCGTCCACCGCTTCCACCATCCCGGACACGAAGACACCGAGGGCATCGGCGAAGCTAAATTCATCCACCTCTGGCAAAACAAGGACGGAGTGTGGAAGGTCACGCGTGTCATCAGCTTCGACCACCATCCCTCGACAAAGTGACGAGCCCGTGTCATCCCGAGCGAAGTCGAGGGACCTTGTGTCGCATTTCCGCCACCAGAAGGAACCGCCAGCTTAATGCTTCGCCCAGGCCCATCCCGTAATTCGCCATCCGCTTGGGCTCTTTTTCAGGGAGAGCGTAATGATCGAACCGATTTCGCTGACCGGCTTCCCGTTCTGCTTGAACGCGTAGTTCGCGGGAACGACGACATAAGCGTAGTCGGAGCTGATATCCACGTGCGATGCCTTGCCCAGCGTGACCACTTCATCGGTGATGCCATTCTTTTTGGCATCGGCGTCAAAGTCGCTCGCCCACTTCTCGCAGGCGCCCGCCCCGTGCCACTCGTGCGGCGGAAATTCATCGATGATGGAAGTTTCATCCGCGCAAGCCGCCACCGCCATCTTTGTATCGCCCTTGTTGAAGCCATCGACAAACTGGTTGATCGAGGCGATTACTGCGGTCTGCACAGAAGTCTGCGCCATCGAGAACGTGGACAATACCGCCAGTGAAAGTGCTATGAGTATTCTGTGCATAGGCCAAGAGTATAGCGGGACTGAGCGCGCCCCATTCTAATTTCGCGCTTTTTGCGAAATTACAGTGGGGATTTTGACCTAGAAGATTAGAACTTCCCAACCATTGTCATCCCGAGCGAAGTGGAGAACCTGCCCGGAGCGAACTCCGAGCGTCAACCAGGCAGAGTCGATCGGGGAGTTTGTGTTCGCTCGCATCGTCCCAGGCACGAATCGGGACCCTGCGTCTACTACAAATGTAGCGGTGGTTGACCGCAGTCGCGCCCCACCCTTCCGCACAGAACGCGAAAGGATGGGGCACCTTGGATCGGCCGTGGGCCCGCGTACGTCACTTGCCCTTCAGGCCATCGCGCCAGGCCATTACTTCCAGTTCGACCCGGACCGCGTCCTGGACGGCAATTACGGGGCGCGCCTCCATTTGAAATGCTGGAAGCATCGAGCAAAACTTGTGAACCGCCAGCGGATCGTCGCAGTCCACCAACAAATGCCCACCCCAGTCGCCGACTCGCACCACAAAGAACTCGATCTTGAAATTAGCCGGCGCCTTCCACTGTCCAAACACCTCAAGGATTCGCGTCTGGGCATTCTCGTACTCCGCAGGCGAACCTTGCGGCCGTTCGTTCCAGCTGATCACGTATTTCATCTCATCTCCTTTTGTTGATGGCAAAAATGTTCTGATCAATCAGAACCGCTAGAGTCTACTCCTAGGCGTTTGGAATCGGGGCAAAGTAGGAGGGGTGCCCCATTTCTCGCGTCCTTTGCGAGAAGTGGGGCCCGTCCACGACATCGAACCTGAACGTCTGGATGGGTCAGAGGTCACAGACGGAAAGTCCACCTCTGT
>JBOGLC010000096.1:0-11668 GCA_050746005.1 Terriglobales bacterium | reverse complement strand
CCCCAGGGCTGGGTGAAGCTGCCGCCCTTGTCGGGACACCTTGAGATTGGAGGTTTGGCCTCTCCTGGGCTGACGGTCCGGGGCTGACCATATTGGACTGCGAGGGAGCAGCCCCAGCCCCTCCAGCAAGCAGATCGATCCTCTCGTCACTTCCGTCGATTGCAATCTGCATCACTCTGTAATGCCATCGTCCGGCGCTTTTTTGCGCAGTCACGTAGACCGTGCCCTTGCCCTTGGGACCGGAGATTGGAACGGAGAGGTCGGCATCGCCAGAAGCATTTGAAACATTGATGGACCCGCTAAGCAACCATCCTTCCTCAATGGGCGAGCCGAGTTGCTGCGCTACCTGCCGATTCGACTGCGCCATGGCCACCGACGCCTTGGCAACATCGGAACTTCGAATTGTCCCCATAATCAGGGCGAAGAGCCCAAATACGAGCGCGAGCCCGCCCAGCAAGAAAGTTGCCAGCAGCCATTTCCAATTTCTGGCTAACCACCCCTTGCGGGCTGGACTTGCACTCAGGGTCGGAGTGGGCACGGCGGGTTGCGGCATTCGGCTGAGCTGTGTCGTCATAGCATTCTCCTTGTCATCAGCGCCGGATTTTGTTCTCTGACTACCTGTCCAGACATAACGCGTAAAATCGCGGTCAAATGGCTCATGCCGGCCAAGATTGCTTTTCTAGTGGCGGGGCGAAAGAGAGTTTCGGCGGGATGCCTTGCCGGTGGCCTCACAGGGCTGCTCCCGGCCTTTAGATTCTTGGTCTTTCAGTCCCCTTGTCGACTGTAAATCTTTGAGGGGAGGCCACTTTTCGGGGAATCGATATGGGCGCTGCGAATATATACTGGGACTCCTCGGTGCGTGCGCGTAGAAGCGCGACCCTTAATTACCAGGGCTCGCCATTGCGGCGCTCGTCCGAGATGTGTCGCGAAGGTTGTCGAACCGGGGAACACTTGGATCCATCATCCAGAGACGCAAAAAGTCTTGCCAACAACGAACAAGGTAAGGCTCTGGCCCCAGATGAATGGACGGCTTTGCTGTACTCGGAATTGCGGCGGTTGGCCGGTTACTACATGCAGCAGGAGCGCGGCAATCACACCCTGCAGGCGACCGCCCTGGTGCACGAAGCTTATCTTCGCCTGAGCGATCAGCACGGAGTCCAGTGGAAAAATCGCAGCCAGTTTCTGGGGGTTGCGGCCACCGTCATGCGACGCGTTTTGCTCGACTACAGCCGCGGTTACCAGGCGGCAAAACGTGGCGGGAACGTCGAGAAAGTGTTTCTGCAGGAGGCCGCGATCACGCCCGAGACTCGGCCCGCAGACATCGTCGCGTTGGATGAGGCCCTGACCAAGTTGGGCAAATTGGATCCCCAGCACGCTCATTTGGTTGAATTGCGTTTCTTCGGCGGATTGAGCATTGAAGAGACGGCCGGAGTGCTGGAAGTCTCCCCGGCCACCGTCAAACGGAACTGGAACGTGGCCAAAGCCTGGCTGGCAAGAGAACTGTCACGCGGGCACAGCGATCATGTCTGAGAGATGGGACCAGGTAAAAGAGATCCTCGCGCTTGCCCTGGAACAGGAACTCGGAGAACGAGGTAGTTTCATCCGCAAGGCCTGTGGCGAGGATGAAGGGCTGCGGGCCGAGATTGAGTCCCTGGCCGCGCATTGCAACAGCGCTGACAGTGTGCTGGAAAATTCTCCCGCCTCTAATCTGCTCTCCATTCAACCTGATCGCATCATCGGAAGACGGCTGGGGGCGTATCGTGTGGTTCGAGCGATCGGACACGGTGGCATGGCCGTCGTCTATCTGGGCGAACGCGATGACGACAACTTCCGGAAATCTGTAGCCATCAAGATGGTGATGCCCGGCCCGAACAGTGAGGAGATCTTCCGCCGTTTCCGCAATGAGCGGCAAGCCCTGGCGGCAATTGACCATCCTAATATCGTGAAGCTCCTGGATGGCGGCAGCACCGAAGAAGGCCTGCCCTACCTGGTAATGGATTATGTCGATGGGATGCCAATCGACCAGTACTGCGACGTCCACCGGCTTTCCATTAAAGAGCGCTTGCAACTTTTTCGCACGGTCTGTTCGGCAGTGCAATACGCCCACGATCAATTGATCATTCATCGCGATCTCAAGCCAGGCAATATCCTGATTACGAAGCACGGTATACCCAGGCTCCTGGATTTTGGTATCGCGAAGTTGCTAAATCCGGAGTTTTTCCATACCGCCCTGATCACGCAGACCAACTGGCGTCCGATGACCCCGGAGTACGCGAGCCCGGAACAGGTGCGCGGGCAATCCGTCACCAACGCCAGCGATGTCTATTCGTTGGGAGTGCTTCTCTATGAACTGCTGACTGGCCATCGCGCCTATCGGGCTTCTGCGCAGTCTCTCCTGGAGGTGGAGCGATCGATATGTGAAGAAGAGGCCGAGAAGCCAAGCGCCGTTGTCGGCAAAATCGAATTTCAAACACCACGGGACGGCGCAATGCGAACCGCGATTACTTCCGAGGTAGTCAGCGCGAACCGTTGTCTCGATCCGGCCGGATTGCGGCGCCGACTGCATGGCGACCTCGACACCATCGTCATGAAAGCGCTGCGCAAGCCGCCACAAGATCGTTATGCTTCGGTGGCTGAGTTTTCGAATGACATTGAACGTCACTTAAGCGGCACGCCTGTAGCCGCACGGAAGCGAACAATTGCCGATCGTAGCGCCAAATTCCTGCGGAGGCACAGAGAATCCCTGGCCACCGCCCTGGTTTTTCTCCTGGTGATGGCTTGCCTGATTGCGTGGGGAACGCGAGGAATGTGGCAGGCAGCGTTCCGGCAAGGCCCGGGTGTCACTCAATCGGATGCGCGCGCGTCGGTAGCCGTATTAGGGTTTAAAAACCTTTCCGGCCGCCCAGACACGGCATGGATCTCAACCGCCCTGTCCGAAATGCTGGCCGGAGAATTGGGAGCCGGCGAAAAGTTGCGCACAGTACCGTCGGAAACTGTTGCGAGGGCTAAAGCCGATCTTTCTCTCCTCGATGCGGAAAGTCTAAGCGCTGACACCTTGGCGCGACTCCGCGCCAACCTGGGCAGCGACTTTGTTGTTCTCGGCTCTTATCTCGATTTGGGGAAAGCCTCCGGAGGCCAAATTCGACTCGACCTTCGTCTGCAGGACACCGCCAAAGGCGAAACCGTTGCCGCGATCTCACAAACCAGTTCTGAGGTAGAGATTCTCGACCTGGTCTCGCGAACTGGAAGGCAGCTGCGGGAACAGCTCGGAGTCTCAAAAGTCTCTCCCTTTGAAGCAACGGGCGTGCGCGCCTCGGTGCCGTCAAACCCCGATGCCATGCGTTTCTATGCCGAAGGTCTGGATAAGCTTCGTGTCTTCGATGCCCTTTCAGCACGAGATGTCCTGAATCGCGCCGCAGCAGCGGATCCTTCTTATCCCCTAGTGCACTCGGCTCTGGCGAGGGCGTGGATGCGCCTCGGGTACAATCAGAACGCCATTGATGAAGCCAGGAAAGCTCTCGATCTTGCCGGCAAACTATCGCGCGAAAACCATGCGCTGATCGAAGCGCGTTACTACGAGGCCACCAAGAATTGGGAGAATGCCATCGAGACTTATCGGTCGCTATTTAGTTTCTTTCCGGATTCCCTGGAATACGGCCTCTATCTCGCAAACGCCCAAGTCGGTGGAGAACGAGCCAACGATGCTCTCACCACCATTGCCCAACTCAGAAGTCTCTCCCGGGAAGCGAAGGAAGATCCTCGGATTGACTTAGCGGAAGCCGAAGCGGCCTATTTGTTGTCCGACAACAGACGGGTCGTAGCTGCTGCTGAGACCACGATAAAAAAGGCGAACACCGCGGGAGCAAGGCTTGTGGCCGCGCGTGCTCGCCTGCTTCAGTGTCGCGCGCTGGCGAGTCTCGGACAACCCCAACGATCGATGGCGGCGGGCGCGGATGCAGGCCGCATTTATCACGAAGCCGGAGACCTGGGTGGAGAGGCTCAAGCGTTCCATGCTACGGCAGAAATCCCTTTGAACCAGGGTGATTTAAAGCTTGCTAAGACTTTGTACCAACAGGCGCTCGCCATCGCCCGCAAGATAGGTGACAAACGAGCTACCGCTCGAGAACTGGGAAACATCGGCCTGATCTTTGCACAGGAAGGAGATTTTGCGACCGGCGAGAAGATATACGGAGAAGCGCTCGCAGATTTTCGCGATGTCGGGGACAAGCACGGGATGTCGGTTGTCATAGGAAATACCGGCGACATTTTTCATGCCGAGGGCAGGCTGGGAGATGCGCTGGCTGAATATCGGGATGCGCTGGTTTTGGCCCGCGAGGTGGGACACAAAAGCTCGGAAGGAATTGACCTCCAACTCATTGGCAACGTTCTTGGCGACCAGGGTGATCTGCGCGGCGCGGTGGAGATGTATGAACGAGCATCCGAAATCCAGCGTGAAATTGACGACACGAGCTATTACGCCGCCACTCTGGTTTCCATCGGGCGGTTGCGCCGACAGCGCGGAGACAGCGACGGAGCAAAGAAAGCATTTCAAGAATCGCTCGCCTTGCGGGAGCGGCTGGGAGAAAAAGGAACGGCAGCCGAGACCCAGGTCGCCCTTGCAGAACTGGCCTGCGACTCGAGTCAGCCGGCGCAGGCAGAGAAGCTGGCCGCCGGGGCAGTCCACGAGTTTCAAGTGGAACACGAAGCGGACAACGAACTCATGGCGGAAACGGTGTTACTCAGGTCGCTCCTTCAACAGGGGAGACTTGATGATGCACGAAAAGCCGCCGCCCTCGGAAATGCGCTTCACGAAAAGAGTAAGGATGTCACGATCCGCCTCCCATTTGCCCTTGAAAGTGCATACGCCAAAGCTGCAGTCGAAGATCTTGCGGGAGCAGAGCGGCTGGCTCGCGAGGTAACCGATGAAGCTAACCAATTGGGCCTGGTTCGAGTCCAGCTCGAGGCTTCGCTTGCGATCGCGGAGATCCAGCAAAAGGGTCGGAACCCGGCACAGGGCCGCGTCCACCTTGCCAAATTGGCTAACGATGCCAGGGCCAAGGGCTTTGAATTGATCGCACGGCAGGCGTCGGCCGCTGCATCATCGCGAGTCCTAGAGTAGTTGCTACCAGGCGCGTTCGCCACTTTCTTTGTCGGGACTGGAATGTTTTGGTTTTCGCACGCGCCTTATGGACCATCGTTGCATTCCTCCGCGGTGGATAATGCGACCCCAGGGCTGAATCAAAGGTGGCGCGGCCTCTTTCATGTGTGCCCGCGGTTTCGGCTGGGCCTGCCTAATCGCCGAAGAAATCGGAAGCTGCTGCCTTGTCATCCTGTTAGTTCGTTGGGACGTATTGGCGATGCAACCCAGCGAATCATACCGGTAATGGATTCCCAAAGCCTATCGGTTCACGATCCTCCCTAGAGGACGGCCCGGCCCGAAAGCCGAGTTACACCAAACTGTCGCGAACCTTCGTAGTGCCTACCCAGTGGTCAAGGGCCGAGGTTTCGTTAGACGTCTAAAGGACTACGCGAGCCTTTGCTTGCAACACCTTACATCGTCACAGATGTCTATTGACACCTGAGCAGCCGTAGCATAGCCTTCGCTGGGTTGTGGATCAAAGTGAATAATCGAGCTCCCCAACGTGTCCTGCTGGTATCCGTCGCGAGCCTGGTCCTCGCGTTTCCCATAACCGTCTACGCTCAGGCAGCGGCCGAGAGCGCTCTGACCCACGCGCTTTCTTCCACCGCGACAGTGAAGGCCGGCACTTCTTTTGGCCGTGCACTAAACCAGAGCAGCAATCAGCTTGGCGCGCGCATTCAAGAACGGACGTCAAGTCCGGCGCAATCAGGTCCGGCGCAACTTCGACTGCAAACCGTCCCGAGAACAGGGACGGCAATGAAGAACCGAATCACTGGGGCCTCGCCCGGTGGCGCGGTCGTGACCGGTTCATCGTCCGGCAGCTTTTCTGTCCGGGGCGGTGCGGCTGCATGCAGCCCGGTCAACTCATCGAATCAGGCGTCGGTTGATGCGGCAAACCGAGCGAACCCGACACTCACCAAGACGACCTCAGGAATCTCGCCGGCGCCGCCTGATTGCCGCGGAACGAATTCCGCGACTGACTCTGCCAACAAATACAAGTCGTTCGTGACCCTGTCGTTTCCAAAGTAAGAATTTATTCCGCGATAAACGCCTGAATTGGCCGGCCCGGGTCCGCAGGCGACATTCACCGATGCCTCTTGGGTACAGTTAGCAAAGTGATTTCCACTCGGCCTCGACCTTGGCCCATCCGGAAGACGATCTTGGATGGCAGCCGTTTTCAACCCTACGGGCTAGGAATCGCCACCTGGATTTCGTTGGAGTATGGGCTCTGTCCCCCAGTCGAATCGACTGCGGTAGTGACGTAATAGTAATTCTGTCCTCCCTGGATCGAGCTGTCGACATAATCCGTACCGGCGTCGAGCACGGGATTGATTTTTGTGTACGGTCCGCCTGACTGGCTGCCGCGATAGACGTTGTATCCCGTGACCGCGGAGACCGTATCCCAGGAGAGACTCACGTTGTGTTGCGGTGGAGCTACGCCGGTGCCGCTGAGGTTCTCGGCGGCTGCGGCGGCGGCATTGCTGGCAAACGAAAGAACGGCGCCCGCCGCCCCCGAAGCGCGCGGAGTGAAGTTCAGCGTGAAGGGCAGGCTTTGTCCGGCGGGAATCGTGACTGGGAAAGCAAGCCCACTGAGCGAGAATTCTGAATCACTCACGCTGGCCGACGAAAGTGTGACACTCGAGCCGCTGGCGGTAAGCGTTCCCGACTGGGTTTTGCTGGTTCCGACGGTTACGTTTCCGAAATCGGCAGATGGGGGAGTGACTGAGAGCTGGCCCGGCGCAAGGCCCGCGCCAGCCAGGGCAACCGTCAGCGTCGGGGTTGCGGCATCGGAACTGATGGAGAGGCTTCCGCTGGCGCTGCCGGCCGATACTGGGGCAAACGTCACGCTGAAAGTCACGCTCTGCCCCGCAGCCAGCCCCATGGGCAGGCTCAGTCCATTCAAAATGAAGCTGTTGCTTGTGGTTGCAGCCTGCGCGACGGTCACAGTCGATTGCCCGGAATTGGTAAGCGCTGCGGACAGGCTCTGACTGCTGCCCGCCTGGACCCCGGCAAAATTCAAAACGCCGGGATTCACCGCCAGCACTCCCGGCGTTGCAATCGCAGGCGAGACCGCGGCCCCGCTGCCGCTCAGCGAAACGCCGGTGGTTGCGGAGGTCGTACTGTTGTGTTTGCCTGAGTGATCGTGTTTTGAAATCGTCGAGGTTACCAGCGAGAACGTTCCGCTTGCGCCGCCGCTGGACGCCGGTGCGAAGGTGACGTTGAACATCGCGCTTTGCCCGGCTTTCAGAGTCAGGGGCAGAGCCGGACCACTCAAGCTGAATCCCTTGCCGGTGAGTCCTGCCTGGGAAATTGTTAGATCGGAATTGCCCGAATTGGCCAAATTCACGGGTTGAGCTGACGAGGTCCCTGTCTGGACACTGCCGAAGCTGATGCTCGTCGGATTGACGCTCAGCTGTCCGCTGGCCATGTCCGCGCAGAGAAGAATGTTGAGGAAAAGGAACCCGGCTAGTTTCAACAACTGGTAGAGACGCTTCACAGCGTTACCTCTTTTGTGCCGTGCGAATACGTCACGGGGGATGTGGTTTGCCGCCCCAGTCAGTTCCCTGCTCTCGTAGGAGCGCATCTCCGGAGTGCAGACAAGAAACCGTTGCAGCATCTGGATTGTGCTGTGAATGCGCAAAAATCAGGAGATTACAGAAGGGAATTTGCACCATGATTATTGGTCGAGGGCTCGGCGCTTTTGGTAACTTCGCTCGCCACCGATCCGCCGAGAACCTGGAGTGGCGCCAGGTCTGCCACGATTGCGTCCGGGCTTCGCAGATTTTTCCTGCGAAGATTTTTGTGCTGCGACGTTGTGGAGAGGCAATGCGTGAAGGCTGATTTCCCGAAGGTTACTTTGGTAACATCCGGCCCCAACCGGTGCCCGAAAGAATGAAGAGTGCCGGGAGCGCTACGCAAGACCTTGCATCTGCGCACCTCATCGCGCACGAAGGCCGACTCCCGATCTTGATTCCATTAGCCTTAATGTGTCGCTGCAAGCCGCGATTGGCGCTCGGTTTGCAAGTATTCCGCTCTGCCCATGGCTCACTCCGTAGACGACCTGATCCTTCGTCACTTCGGTCTCCGCGAGAACCCTTTTGGAGTTACGCCGGATCCGCGATTCCTGTACATGAGCGGCACCCACCGCGAAGCGCTGGCGTCGCTGGTCAACGGCATCGAATGCGGGTTTGGCTTTCAGGTGCTGGTTGCGCAACCGGGGATGGGCAAGACCACGCTGCTATTTGATTTTCTGGAGCGCTTCAAACATTTCAAGACGGCTTTCCTGTTCCAGCAGCAGCACGACCCCCGCGAATTGCTTCAATCCCTGCTCATCGAGCTGAAGTGTGATTCCTCGGAAACCAGCCAGGCGAAACTGTACAGTGAGTTGAATCATTTGCTGTCGCAGGCGGCTCTGACTCGAGACCGGGTGATCGTGGTGGTGGACGAGGCACAGAACCTCGAGGATTCCCTGCTCGAAACCCTTCGCCAGCTTTCAAACTTTGAAACCGCGCGCTCGAAATTGTTGCAGATCGTTCTATCCGGACAACCCCAACTGGCGAAGAAACTGGCTCGCCCGGAACAGCAACAGTTGCGGCAACGCATATCGAGCATCGCCCGGCTAAGTCCACTGGGAGTGGATGAGACGCGTACCTATCTGAGCCACCGGCTGAACGTCGCGGGCCATCGCGGAGCGGAACTCTTCACCATGCCCGCGCTCCAGTTGATCTGCTCCAACGCCCATGGCATCCCGCGCAACATAAACACGCTTTGCTTCAACTCCATGCTGCTGGCGTTCGCCCACGGAGCAAAAAGGGTGGATGAGCAGGCGGTCGAGGAAGCAGCGTCCGATCTGGATCTGGATTGTGTGCTCGCCGATCTGACAGGCTCGCATCGATCTTTGAATGGACTCCAAGCTCATGACCACGAAGATCGTGCCCTCGGAAATAATGGCTCCGGTAGTAATGGACGCGGAGATCGGGGTTTGACTTCCGTGATCGGCCGGACCGAACAGAAACCCAATGGTAATCAACACCCGGCAATTCCGCCGGCGCCCACGAACGGGCATGCCAGGCCGGCAGTGGCGGAGGCCGGCCCACCCTCGATCTCCGCGGCCATCAGAAATCACAATCCAGCCACAGATCCGGGAAAATATCAGGAACCGCGGCCCCTCGCTGAGCCGGTGCCCTCGAAGCCGGTCACTTCGAACCCTACTCCTCGTTCTTACCTGGCGAAGACGGGTTCTACCTCTCGTGCCTGGAAGAACGCTCTGTGGATTTCGCTCATAGCCGTCGCAATGTGCGCCGGAGTGCTGTTCGGCCACGGCCTCGGCCTCGGCTCCCTCGGTCAGCGGCAACGCGAAGAACCGTCGCCGGCAACTTCCGAAGCCAAACGAGCCGACGACGTGCGTCCTGTGCTGGACGCGCCCGCGACCGAAGCGCGGAACCAAAGAGAACCTCGTTCCGGTGCAGACGATGATCCTGAGGTCATTGTCCGTACTTTTCCATCCGACTCGGGCACTCCCGCAGACAACGATCGGCAGAACGTGAAGACCATTTTCTTCGGTGACGACAGTGCTGTCGTCTCAAACCGGTATGACAGTACCCTGCAGATCATCGCCGAAATTCTCGCCGCCAGTCCGCAATCGAACGCTACCATCGAAGGTCACACCGACAGCTTCGGAGAAGAACCCTACAATATCGATCTTTCCGCCCGCCGCGCCTTTGCCGTAAAGAATGTGCTTGTAAATCAGTACCAGATCGCAGATGCGCGGCTGACTGCGGTCGGAGCGGGCTCTACGGCGCCGCTGCAACCCAATTCCACCAGCACGGGCCGCGCTTATAACCGTCGCGTTGAAGTCCGAATAACCCAGGCCGGAAAATAGGCGGCCCGTTTGCCCCAGATGTGCAGCATCGACCAATGCAGCCAAACTTGGGCCGGAAGCAGGAATTAGCGGGTCGGAATCGCCAAAACTCCATAAATACAAAGGAGATACAAGGCTAGCTTTGGGCCGGGATTCGGTGCATACTATCGGCCCCCGATTCCTAGCTGGGAGCCTGAAGGCCAGTATGCTTGAGGACAATCAACCACAAATCAATTTTGATTCTATTTCCTCGGTCGAACCGAAGCGGCGGCTCCAGTTGCTTTTCGCCTTGGCCTTGCTGCTTGTAGCCCTGGCTTTAGTGGTGCTGAAGAATCGCGAGTTCTGGTCTGACGCCCTGGGTCTCCAGGAAACATCCGAGCAGACGACGGCCGCCATGAACACGAAGGTCGAGCCGCACGTCGGTCGCTCCCGGTCCCGGAAGGCGGGCGCTAAACAGATTTTAACTTCCGATGCCGGGCGTGACTCGGTGATCCCCACCGAGCTTCAAGAGACAAAGCTCAGTCCGCTTCAGGTTGACGTAACCTACTCCAGCGGCCAGCATAAAACCCTGGTGGCCCGGAACTCCGCCGTCCACGTCGATATGCAACAGAGCTCGCAGTCGTTTCTTATCACTCCCGCCAGCGCCGCTCCTCCGTCCACCGGAGTCGAAGCCAACGAGAGAAGCTCAGGCGCAAAGGTTCGTTTTACAGATCAGAGCATGGAAATTCTGGGACATCCGGCGGAGCCCGTCTATCCTCTGCAAGCGCAGCAGGAGAAAGTGCAAGGATCGGTATTGCTGCTAGCCCAGATCGGCGAAGATGGGAATGTAAAATCTCTGAACGTGGTAAGCGGTCCCGCAATTCTGACCGCCGCCGCGCTCGAAGCAGTCAAACAGTGGCACTTCAAACCCCACTATCAGGACGGACATCCGGTACCCGCCGAGACTCGCATTATGGTAAACTTCACTATCTCCACACAGTGATCCTCTGCGCCGGAAGCCCCATACCGGCGCTCGCGAACGGGATCCGCTAAACTTCAGCCCACGTCCCAGAACTCTTTCTCTTACGAATTCTCGAACGGCCGGGTGCCCCGTGAGAAGCGGGTTTACTTCTTCCTGGCTATCCGTTTTCTGGCCGAAGCTTGAGCGCGCGCTGCGGAGTTGGCCGCCACCGCGGCGCAGATGAGTTGCGTGAAGGCAGCTTCGTTGATCTTCTCCCCTTCGCGGATGTCGATCGCACGCCGCATGTTCCCTTCCAGACTGGAACTAAAGAGTTTCTTCGGGTCTTCGAGAAATGCTCCGCGAGCAAAGGTGAACTTCACCACTTGCTTGTACGACTCCCCGGTGCAGACGATGCCGTCATGGGACCAGACGGGGGTTCCCGGGTTCGTCGGCTTTACCCATTTCCACTCCTCCTGGATGTCGGGGTCGGCCTCGTGGATGAGCTGGCGGACATACGCGAGGGTCTTCCCGCGCCAGTCCCCCAGTTCTTGAATCCGCCTGGTGATGTTCGCGGAAGCGTCCGCGCTCTTCGGGGCACGTTTTGCAGTCATAATCTCTCCCTTTCGATGCGGACGTTATGGAATCCCTGCGACTACGCGCTCCAAGTTGCCGATGAAGCCAGTCCAGCCGTACTTGGCGCCGTTATAGTTAGCACCTTGATCGGGAC
>JBOGLC010000095.1:0-29027 GCA_050746005.1 Terriglobales bacterium | reverse complement strand
GTCGAAGGGCCCCTATAGCCAGTAATGCTGCCGGAGTACGTGGGGTTTTGCGGGATAGTTCCAGCGCCGGCGCTACTTTTCTCCCGCGTCGGGTCCCTACTCGGGTATATTCTTTCCCGCCATGAATTTCACCCTGCTCGACTGGACGGCAATCGTCCTCTATCTCGGAATCACTCTTGTCCTGGGCCTTTATTTTCGCTCGCGTTCAGGCAAAAGTGTAGACGACTACTTTGTTTCCGGACGCAACGTCTCCTGGTGGCTGGCGGGCACCTCGATGGTGGCTACCACCTTCGCCGCCGACACTCCGCTGGTGGTCACCGGCCTGGTCTATACCCAGGGAATCGCAGGGAACTGGCTGTGGTGGGCGTTTCTGCTTTCCGGCATGATGACCGTGTTCCTGTTTGCCCGTTTGTGGCGACGCTCCGGACTGCTGACCGATGTCCAGTTTGCCGAGATGCGTTATTCCGGAAAGCCAGCCGCATTTCTTCGCGGCTTCCGCGCCATTTATCTCGGATTGCTGATGAACTGCCTGATCCTGGGATGGGTCACCAAAGCCATGACCAGCATCGTGGCAGTGACCCTCAGCGTGAGCGATCGCAGCGCCTTGGCCATTTGCGTCCTGTTCCTCATCCCGTTCACCGGGCTCTATGTAGCGCTGGGCGGATTGTGGGGCGTGTTATGGACCGATCTGTTTCAATTCGCGCTCAAGATGGCGATCGTGATTGGAGTCGCGTGGTATGCGGTTGCCGCTGCGGGTGGAATGCACACCCTGCTAAGCCGTCTGGCGGAGATGCGGACTGCAGCAGGTCCCGGCGCGGGCGATGCCACCGCTTTCTTTCCCGATTTCTCGCGTCCATTTTCTCAGGAAGGGATCTGGATCCTGCCCGTTCTGACCTTTGTGGTGAACATTGGATTGCAATGGTGGGCCTTCTGGTATCCCGGAGCGGAGCCCGGCGGCGGCGGCTATATTGCGCAGCGGATTTTCAGCGCGAAAGACGAAAAGAACGGTCTTCTCTCCGTGCTCTGGTTCAATGTAGCGCACTACGCATTGCGTCCCTGGCCCTGGATTTTGACCGCTCTGGCCGCAGTAGTCCTGTACCCGCACCTGGAACATCCGGAAACCGGATACATGTTGGTGGTAAGCCAGCATGTGCCGCCGGCGTTGCGCGGCATCGTGATTGCCGGCTTCATGGCGGCGTTCATGTCCACGATTGCCACCCAGCTGAACTGGGGCGCTTCTTACCTGGTATCGGACTTCTACCGCCGCTTCGTCAAGCGCGATGCCGACGACAAACACTATGTGCTGATCTCGCGGCTGGCCACGGTGCTGCTGGTCATCGCGTCGGCGGGAATTTCGGTTCTGTTGTCCGATATCCGCTCGGGATGGCAGGTCGTGCTGGAAGTGGGCGCGGGCACGGGCGGCGTCTACCTGCTGCGCTGGTACTGGTGGCGGATCAATGCCTGGAGCGAGATCTCCGCTATGGCAACCGCCCTGGTGGTGACCATCTGGCTGCGTTGGACCTTGCCGTTTTCCGGCACCAATCCGGTGGTATTCGCGAAAACGGCGCTCACGACTACCGTCGTCACTACTCTGGTCTGGCTTGCGGCCACCTACCTGACCAGGCCGGAACCGGAAGAAATACTGATAAAGTTCTACCGTAGCGTTCGTCCGCAAATTACAGGATGGAAACCAGTTGCAAAACTGGCTTCGGAAATTCCTCCGACCCGCGATCTGGGCAGTAACCTGCTTTCGTGGGTGCTCGGCTGCGTGATGGTTTACCTCGCCTTGTTCGGCCTGGGACACGTTCTGATCGGGCCTTTCTGGCAAGGCGCAGGGCTGCTGGCGTTGTCCGCGATTTGCGCGGGTGCGCTCTATTCAAATATCTCCCGCAGCTGGGGCGCGGAAGTTTCCCCCTGACGGGCATTTTCCCCGTGACGGGCCTTCCGACGCACGTGTCATCCTGAGCGGAGTGGGCCGATTCGCTTGCGAATCGACCCACGGAGTCGAAGGACCCCTATCGGCTGATCGACTGCAGGAGATGGTGGGGATCATCCGAATTACAGCTGACGAAAGCGGATGCGTGAAGAGTAGAGATCCTTCGACTGCGCGCCTGCTTCGCGAAGCGAAGCAAGCGCTCCGCTCAGGATGACAGGGTCCGGGATGACAGGGTCCGGGATGACAGAGTGCCGGGCGACAGGCTCCGGGTGACGCGGTCCCACGGGACAGAGTCCCGGATGACAGAGTGGATGACACGGCCCGGAGTTATTCCACTGTCACGGTGTAATTAACGCCTTCCCAGCGTTGCTCCTGCGGCCAATAGAACGTGAAGACAATTTCGCGTCCCACCGCCAGCGGTTCGGCCGGCAAATCCGCGACGTAGACGCCTAAAGGGTCGCGCGTGTTTGTGTCCTGGGCGGACTTCCATCCGTCGAAGCTCCAATGCACCAGGGCCGGCGCGGGCAGCAAGAGGCGCAGTTTTTTACCTTGCGGCATGGTGCGGCATTTGTTGTTGAAGCGCCATTCGCAGAAGGTGGCTTTCTGTCGCTCTACCTGATAACGCTGCACAGTTTGCGGCGGCTGGTCGAATATTTTGCCGTCGCGCAACGATCTTCGCAGCTTGATGTACTCGGAGTGGGCCCACACCAGTGGGCACGCCGACCCCGAGGGCTTTCCGCGAAATAATTCGAGGGCGGGAATGTCGTCTGCATCCCAGACCTGCTCAGGAATCAGGCGTCCACCCTCGGTCGAGAGCTCCATCACTTTTAACAGCTCCTCGGCAGCCTGGGGACGCCCTGCCGCCAGTTCGTAGTGCGCCCGCTCTCCGGCCAGCAGGGGCCAGGGACGCCCCGTGCCGGTTCCATCGAAGGGTGACCCATCTTCGTGCTCGCCGTAGCCGTCGCCGTTGTAGCGGTACCAGCAGGGACCCTGGGGCAAATTCACCTTAAGGAGCGCGTCGATGACTTTGACTGTGTTCAGGATTCGCGGATCGTCGGGCGCCCGTAAACCAAATCGCACCAGGGATAGGGAATCGGGGCTGATCAGGTGCACGGCCCGCGATTCACTCTGTCCCGGCGGCCGGTTCTTAATGGGTACAAATCCCTGCAACGGCGATGACGCGGAATCCGATTCCGGCGGGGCGATTCGCACATAGTAGCCTTCCACTCCGAGTTGCCGGGCCAGGTCGCTGTCCTGAGCGTAAGTCCAACGCTCGATGTTGTCATTCCAGTAGTCCGCGGTCTCGCGCAGATGGGTTGCGATGTCTTTCTGCCCCACCGCATCGGCTAAATCGGCTGCGGCCAGCAGCCCGGATATTTCCACAGCTAAGGTAAACGGCGAATAACCGGCGTCCTCTTCCCATCGATCCTGCTGGGTCACAGGACCGTTGCGAATAATGTATCCGGCGGCTCGACTGACAATCGCCCACCAGCGTTGCAGGTCGCCCAGAACAAAGGGCGAGAGCCGCCGCAACATGTCGACCAGCAGAATGGGGAAAGCGGCTTCGTCCATCTGCATGCCGTTCCAGTAGGGACGCCCATCCAGCCACATGTTCTGGGCCCAGTTTCCGGCTGCCTCCTGGGTGGTTTCCAGATAGCGCAGGACGCGCAGCGCGTCGGGTTCGGCGCCCGCCGCCAGAAAGCCAAAGGCGGTTTCCACCAGGTCCCGCGGCCAGACCAGATGGTAGCCGCCAAGATCTTCGTCGCCTTTGTCGAAACCCCACGGAATGGAAAGGCTGGCGATCACGCCTCCGAGGAAGTCCTTCGATTCGTGCGAGCGCAACACGGCCACGCTGACGCGGTAAAGGTCAACCTGGCGGAGGGGTTCGTCCAGCTTCAATAAGCCGTTCTGCCAGTGGTTCCAATGCCAAACGTAGTGTTTGCGCAACTCGTCCAAGGATTCGAGCAAGCTGGAGCGCGCCTGCTGTCCGGCTTCGGACCAGATGCCGCCGAAACCCAGCGCCAGGGTGAACTCGCCGTTGCAGGCGGCCAAGTCGATTTCGCCGGTGAGCGCTATATTTCCGTTTTCCGCATGGGTGTAGTCCCAGGTCAGCTGGTAATGCTGAGCGAGGTCCTGCCATCCGTCGGAAACTCCGGCGAAGCCCACTGCCATCTTGCGCCAGGGAACCGAGCAGGCAAACGCCAGGGCGACCGCGTTGCGGTGAGCAAACAGGGTGGGCATGCCTTTGTAGTCTCCCACCCAGCCCGTATTTTCGCGGCCGAAATTCGCCAGATGGGGTGCCAGGAGCGCATACAGCCGATAATCGGCCAGCGCGCCCTGCAGCGGCACGAAGCGGACTCGTTGCAACACAACACTCCGGTAGGGGTCGGAGAAGACTTCTTTCTCGATACGGTATCGTCCCTGCAATTCCGTGTTAGTCAGTTCGTAAACCGGTACGCCGGGCTCAATTGCATGGTTTTCAAATCTGCAATGGCGCTTTTCTTCGGAGAAATAACTGGAACCGTCAGTGACGATCAGCCCCAGGTCCCGGGTACAGGCCTGGTCTACTCGCGGATAATAAACTTCATTCAGGATGCCGTGGCTAAGGGTGAACCATACCCGGCTGTGCAGGTTCAGCGCCGTGCCCACCCCGGATTTGGCGCTTGAGGTCCAGCGCGGCGAAATGCCTGGCCAGCCTGGAGCGTAGCGTTCGACTTCATTCATGCCCACTGCGGTCCTCGTAGCCGGTTCTATACACGCATCTTAGATGGAAAGAATTCTACCAAGTCTCGGGACTTGGTGGTTTGAGGCGCATACTGCTTCCCCGGCTTAAAGCCCGCCTGATTCCTGGCCTTACGGCAGGGACAAGGCGCTGCTCCGCGCAACGGCCATGCTTCGTTACAGCCTTTTCAGGGTAAGTCCGCGTTCTTTCCATCGGCCAGCCACAGCGACCTCTCGAAGGACGGCGGGGCCTGGCAGATCAACGCCGGTTCAGGTAACCATCACGGGCATTCGTGCGTCAAACCTATAGGTAGCGAAACCCCGAATTGGTGTTCCCGGCGAGCGTATAATCGCGAAAGAGTCCCTGGGGGCGGGGACGGAATTCAGGAGTGCATTATGAAGTTACGGCTCTTAGCACTGTCGGTTGTGTTGTTGACGCTGAGTTATGCGGCGCCACGGAGTTCGGCCCAGGACCAGGGCGGTGCCGCGTCACCGGATCAAAGTACCCCCGATAGCGCCAGCAAGAGCACCACGCCCGCGCGGGTCGAGGCCGCCGACCCGGAAAAAGTCAAACATGACGGCGGCAAGGAAGACGTCGATGCCGTCGGAAACAGAAACGTAGGCTGTAAGACCGGCCTGGGCAACTGGTATGGCGTGGAGAAGCAGATCGCCATGGGCAAGCAATATGCCCAGCAAGTGGAATCAAGCGTCAAGCTGATCCAGGACCCGGTGGTCACCGAGTACGTGAACCGCATCGGGCAGAATCTGGTCCGCAATTCCGATGCCCAGGTCCCGTTCACCATCAAGGTGATCGATTCCGATGACATCAATGCGTTCGCCCTGCCGGGCGGCTTTTTCTACGTCAATTCCGGATTGATTCTGGCAGCGGACGAAGAAGCGGAGCTGGCCGGAGTGATGGCGCACGAAATTGCGCACGTCGCGGCCTGCCACGCGGCGCGAGAAAATACACGCGGCAATCTGATGCAAATGGCGTCGATTCCGCTGATCTTCGTGGGCGGAGCGATCGGCTACGCGGGCTACGAGGCCGCGGGTCTGGCGCTTCCTCTCACCTTCCTGCATTTCTCGCGCGGCTTCGAAGCCGAAGCCGACTATCTGGGGCTGCAGTATATGTACAAGTCGGGATACGATCCCCAGGCCTTCATCAGCTTCTTCGAGAAAGTGCAGGCCCAGGAAAAGAAGAAACCGGGCAGCCTGGCCAAGGCATTCTCCACCCATCCTCAAACCCCGGACCGGATCGCTAAGTCGCAGGAGGAGATCGCCACCATCCTGCCGGCCCGCGCCCAGTACACGGTTTCGACCTCCGAGTTCGACGACGTCAAAGCGCGCCTGGCGGCGATCGAGAACCGGCACAAGATTCTGGACAAGAAGGAAGACAAGAACCGACCCACCTTGCGGCGGACGTCCACGACCGACAAGAATGGCAGCGATGACAAGGGAACCAACGATGATGATCGTCCAACCCTCAAGCGGCGGGACGACAGTAGCAGCAGCAACTGAGTTCTGGCTGAGTCCATCCGACCGGCGGCTTCGGCTGCCGGTTTTTATTTGGCCGCAGGTTCGCCCAGGGCAGGCGCGGGCCGGACGCTCGGGGGCGGGGCATCATACAGCGTCAGGCATTCTATCGCCTTCGGCGGTGCGGGCGGGAGGTCCCTCGGACAGTCGCCGGCGCTGCCCCTCGTTTCAATGGGGCAGGAGGGATGCACGAGCGGGAGCGCTCGCGCCTACATTGAGGCTAGTTCTTTATTTACTACGTACGGCATCTTCGTAACATCGCCGCCGTAGTTTCCTTCGAGCACATCGATCAAGCCCTGCACAGCGCGGCCCGCCATGCCCTGTTCGGGGTCGGAAGACAGCCGTGTGATGCGGCCGGCGCTGGCAAAATGAGGATACAGCCGGCACCGGTCTTCGATCGCAGGATCGCGCAGCGGCGAGTCGGCGGGCAAAGGCTCTTTTTCGTAAACATCGAGCGCAGCGCCTGCGATCCAATTCTCCCGCAGCGCCTTGGCCAGAGCGGCTTCCTCAACCACCGGCCCCCGCGAGGTGTTTACCAGGAACGCGGTGGGTTTCATGCGGCGCAGAGTACGTTCGTTGAACAGATGGTAAGTGGGCGCAGGACTCTCGCCCTCGCGAAGCAGGGGGACATGCACGCTGACGAAATCGGCCTGGCCCAACGCCTCGTCCACGCCCACATACTTGATCCAGTTCCTGTTCTTTGAAATACCCCGCGCCTGGCGCAGGTCCATGTTCTCCTGGATCGCCTTTACATAGTCGTGGTTCTGGTACGCCGGGTCATAGCACAGGATATTCATGTCGAACCCGGCGCATTTCTTGATCATGGCAAGGCCGATCCGGCCGGTGCCGATGATAGCTACGGTTTTTCCAGTGACCTCGTCTCCCAGAAACGGCAGGTAAGGATGCCAATAGCTCCACCGGTTATCCCGTGTGAGGTGTTCCGCACTCCACATTCTTCGCGCCAGCGCGCCCATCATGAAAAATGCGAATTCGGCCGTAGCCTCAGTAAGAACATCCGCCGTGTTGGTGAATGGAATTCTGTACCGGTTGGCGTCGGCCCGGTTGATGTTGTCGAAGCCCACGGCAAATTGGGCCACCACTTTGAGCTTTCCCCCGCCTGCCTGAAATACTTCGGCGTCAATGGAATCGCGCAGGGTAGAGATCAAGCCATCGATGCCGGATTTGACCTTCTCGATAATCAGGCTCTTCGGCGGCGCTTCCGGTTTGGGATACACCTCAACTTCGTAACCGCGCTGGCGCAACAGATCAAGCGCATCACCGATGTCGCAGGTCGCAAAAACGCGAAATGTCTTGGCCATAATGTTCTGCTCTTACCGCACAGAAATGTAGGCGCGAGCGCCCTCGCTCGTGCGGGACCACCACGAACCGTGCAATTCGTGGCGCTGTTTAGCCGGCGAACTTCCAGCGCGTAGCGCTCCCCAGGAAGTTCTTCTCATAAAGCCCGAAGACCACGCGCGGGCGGACCGCAAATACGGGCTCTTTCATCGCCAGTATGTCCGTCTCCATTTCCGCCATGTCGAAGTGGTATTTCGGCTGGTACTTCTTGAGAAATTCACGGCGGAGGGGCGCATCAATAATCTCGGCTACACCTTCGACGACGACCGCTTCCTCTGCCTGTTCGGTAGACACGACGCAGCGCCGATTTTTAACCAGATTCCTGGCCTTGCGCGACTGCCGCCCCGTGCTGAACAGGAAAGCTCCGTCCAGCCATAGTCCCCAGACCACCATGGTATGTGGCGATCCATCCGGCTTGACGGTAGTGATCCAGTAGTTGTGACTCTTTCGCAGGCGTTGCTCGGCCCATTTCCAGGGCAGCAGTCCTTTCTTGTTTTTCGGCAGACCGTATCCGGGCATCATTGGACGGGTCGATTTCGGCTCGACTTTCTTGCGCTGTTTTGCCATGACCATTCTCCTGCTCCGACATCATCCGGGCGAACCGGCGGCGATGTCAATCCTCCGGCTGCCAGGTCGCGATGCCGGTGGATCCAATCGAGCAGGAAGATGTCATCCCGAGGGACTTCGGTCCCGAAGAGCCTGCCCTGAGCGACGCCGAAGGGATCTGGCGCGCGTCGCCGCGATTGCCCGGGGATATGCACTTCACGCCGGATCCTTCACGGCCTGAAGGCCGTTCAGGATGACGCTGTCGCCGAGAGTGAGCTTCGAGCCGAGTCACTAGCAAAGCCTGGTTCAACCCATCAGGGCAACTGACTAGGGTTTCTGCGTGGGCCGCAGCAAGACTTCGCTTACGAACGATTGCGGCTCCTGCGTCACCAGCATGGCCACGACATGAGCCACGTCCTCCGATTGCAGCATCTTCTTCGGATCTTTTCCCTGGTGCGGGCTCAGGTCGGTGTTCACCGAGCCCGGGCAAACCACCGATACCCGGATGTTGTGGCCGCGCAGTTCTTCGGCCACGGAGTAGCTCAGTCCATTGAGTCCCCATTTGGACGCGGAATAGGCAGCGCCGTTGGGCAGGGCATTTTTTCCCGCCAGGGACGAGATGTTCACGATGTGTCCAGCGTGCGCGCGAATCATCATGGGGGCAAAACTGCGTATGCAGTAATAAACCCCGCGCAAATTTGTATTTATGACCAGCTCCCACGACTGGGGGGACATCAGGTGCAAAGGCCCGGCAAAGCTGCCTACACCGGCGTTGTTTACCAGGATATCGACGCGCCCTGCCTTGCCCTCGACCAGGGCGGCGACGGATTCAACCGAACCCAGATCGGTCACGTCGCACTCAGCGACCTCCGCCTGGCCGCCCGCTTTGATGATGGCCGATTCCGTCACTTCGAGCGGGGCACGCCGGCGGCCACATAGAAAAGTGAGCGCTCCCATCCGGCCGAGCCTGCGGGCTATGGCAGCGCCAATCCCACTGCCCGCCCCAGTAACGATGGCCACCTGCCCTCGCAGGTCAGTCCCGGCCCCAGCCTCGGCATTTCCGGTTACTTTGGGCATAACCCGATACCCTCCCTGGCTTTTGAGGATCCGATTCGGACCTACGCAAGCGCTCTTGTCCGCATCTTACAAGATGAGGTGATGTGCCGCTGTTAAAGACGAAACTTGCCTTAGGCGAGACACATACTTATAATCCGCCTCACCGGAAACGCTGCTGTTGGCAGTGTAGACGTCTACAGGGTTTGGCCGTATGTTTCCGGAGTGGTTGGCTGGTAGGTTTGGCGCCTATGTTCTGGCAAGACCCGGGTGGGTTGGGCTTGGGCGATACCTGGGTGCTGTCGCCGTTTTTCCCGAAAATCTAAGGAGCGATTCGAATGAAGACGAGTCTAGTGGCGCTATTGCTGGCGTTGGCTAACGTGGCATCGGGTCAGAATGCTGCTGCGCCTCAACCGCAGGCGTCCCAACCGCAATCATCCCAACCGCAAGCTGGTTCAACCGCGCCGCCAACCCAAAAGAAGGAAATCAAGGACCCCGCCGAATATAACGCTTATGTCGGAGCGGTGCAGCAGTCGGATCCTGCTGCCAAGATCAGCGGACTGGAAGCATTCCTCACTCAGTATCCCAACAGCGTGATGAAAGAAGATGCGCTGGAGTTGCTAATGGGAACCTATCAGCAGTCCAACAACCAGGCCAAGGTGATTGAAACCGCGAATCGGCTGCTGGCGGCGAATCCGAACAATGCCCGCGCCCTGGTGCTGTTGGCTTACAACGAGCGGGCTACGCAGAAGTGGGCGGACGCCAAACAACATGCCGAACACGGATTGCAGGCCCTGGACCATATGGCTAAGGCGGATAACGTTTCCGAGGCGGACTTCGCCAAACAAAAGAAGCAGCTGGCCGGATTGCTGAACAGCGTCGCGGGCTTCTCCGCCCTGCAGTTGAAGGACTATGCGGAGGCGCAGAAGTATCTGCGTCCGGCCGTGGAAGCTGACCCGAACAATGTCGAAAACGTCTATCCGCTGGCGCTCTCTTATCTGACCGCCACCCCTCCTGACGACGTAAACGGCCTTTTCTTCATCGCCCGGGCCGCCAATCTGGTCAGCGATCCGAAAGGGAAGGATTCCATCATCAAGTTCGGTCGCAGCCGGTATATGAAGTATCACGGCACGGACCAGGGATGGGACGATTTGCTGGCCCAGACCAAAACCACGCCGTTACCGCCCGCCGGGTTCACGATCACTCAATACGTGCCTCCGACTCCGCAGGAGCAGGCGGCCGACCTGGTCAAAAAGAAAAAGCCCGAAGAGATGAGTTTTGCGGAATGGGAACTGGTTCTCTCCGTGGGTGCACAGGCGGACCAGGACACGGTCTGGAATGCTCTCAAAGGCAAGAACCTGCAGATGGCGGAAGTGGAAGTTATCACTGCTTCACCTACCAAGCTGGGCTTGGCCGCCAGCGTGGACGATATCGACCAGAAGCGTGCTGATATCGAGCTTTCGTTCCCCGCGGCCATTCCGGCCAGGATGGTTCCGAAAGAAGGCGACAAGATCAACTTTGAAGGCACCCCGGTCTCCTACACGCCCAGCCCGTTTGTCATGGTCATGGAAAAAGGCGCGCTCCTGACCAAGGCTGCCCCGTCGACGCCGGCGCGGAAGCCGCCGGTGCGCAGGAACAGGTAATCGACCGCAGGAAACCACCAAGGCAGCCCACAAGGGCTGCCTTTTTTTTCGTCTCCACCAGAAGGCGCCGCGATCCCAACCGAAGTCTTTGGTTCGATTGGCCGACACGCCGGCGGCTATCTCATTTTGCCGCAATCCAGAATTCCACGCTAAGATTGCCAAATGATGGACTCCTCACGCGAGGTGCTGAAGCCGGACGAGCGTGGACTTGGGGACGCACCTGCCCAGTCCCAGGGAAAGCTGGCGCTGGTTCTGGGAGTGATCGCAATCGCGCTCAGCCTGGTTCTTGGATTGGTGTATCTAATCTCGGCCCGTCGCCTGGAGCGCGAGGTGGCGCAACTCAGCCGGCAGACGGAAGCTTTGAGCCGGCAGGTGGCGCGGGCACAGGAGCAATCGCAGACCTTGGCTCAGCAGGCTTCGCAAGCGGCTGCCAACGCGCAGACAGCCGCTCAACAGCGCGACCTGGCAAAGCAGGATCAATCGAATTCAGAGGCGCAGGCGCAACTTGCGCGGCAGCAGGCCGCCGCCGAGCAGCAAAAGGCCGATCAAGCCACACAGCAGGCGGAGGAATATCGCCAAGAGCGGGAAGCGAACCTTGCACAGCTGCAACAGGCCCTCGGGCAAATCGCCGAAACCCATCGCACCGCCATGGGACTGGTGATGACGCTGGACAGCAAGTCGATTCGCTTCGACTTCGATAAGGCAAACATTAAACCGGAATATCGCGACACTCTCAATCGCATCGCCGGGATCCTGATGACGCTTAAGGGATATACGATCGCGGTTTACGGATATACGGACGATGTCGGAACGCACACCTACAACCTGCAACTCTCACAGCATCGCGCGGAGTCGGTTCGCGACTTCCTGGTGCAGACTGGAATTTCCCCGACAATCATGAGCGCCAAGGGCTTTGGCGAATCCGACCCGCGCGTTCCGGGCGGCAGCGAACAGGCGCGTGCAGCCAACCGCCGGGTGGAGATCGGCATAGTGGATTCGAAACTTGTCACGAACGGTCCGCTGGTCGTGCCCAAGTGAATTAGGCGGTGCAGGTGCAGGACCACTGGCCGCAGTTAAAGGCAGTGGGCGGTGTGTGACAGCCCTGATCGACGACAGGCCTGATCGAAGAGGCCGCCCCGGCGAAAGCCAGGGCTGCTTAAACGCTTCGAAGCGATATACAGCGATCCGGCGCTTGGGAAGGATTTTCGAGCGGCGCTAACGGACCGCCTTCTTCTCGTAACCAACCGGTCGGGCGCTGCGTGGTGGTCGCCTGACTCCATCGCGCAACTGCCTTACATCGATCTTGAGTTCTGTAATGGTGCGGCTCAGGGTGTTGCGGTGCATTCCCAGTTCGCGGGCGGCGCGGCATTGATTGCCCTTGTTCTCCTGCAGCACGGTCAGGATGAATTTCTTTTTGAATTCTCGCACGGCCTCGGAATAAAGAATATTGCTTCGGTACATCTGAATGACAAGAGCTTCGAGCTGATCTCTCACGGCATCTCTCTTTCTGCGCGAAGAATCGCTAGCCTGAAAAGCTGCCTCCAAAAACAAATGCCGGCTGACTTCTTACCTGGCCGGAGCCTGAGAGGGTGCCGCGCCGGCGGGGACCGTATGCGGCATACGGCGCAGCAAATCCAGCCCCTGATAAAACCGGGCCCGCAGTTCGGCAGGGGCAACCCAGATGGCGGCCCTTCCCACGGCCTGAAAATACGGAGCCCACTCCGACCCCGCCAGCCAGCGCGAGGTGGGCATGAATGCGGTCATGCTTACCGTGATCACCGCCACAATCAGGCAGCCGCGCAGGAACCCCAGCGTTCCGCCCAGAAGCCGGTCCACGAAACTCAAACCCGACTTCTTCATCACCCAGCGCGCGGCGCGGCCCGCGATACCGGCGGCAATCGCAACCGCAAAAAAAATAACCAGGAACCCCGCACTCTCGGCCACCCAGACCGACTTCAGATATCTCTCCAACCAACCCGCCACGTGCTGATACTGCCACGCCGCCAGCAGATATCCCACCACCAGCCCCGCCAGGTGAAACGCTTCCTGGAAAAATCCGGAGTAAGCCGCTTGAATGGTGGACAACAGTACCACCACAAGGATGGCCCAATCCGCGATGTTCATGCCGCTCGCCTGCGCTCCACGGGGCGATTAAACATCCAGCTCAAGACCGGTCAGCTGGCGGTATGCCTCGACATATTTCTCGCTGGTCCGTTGCGCCACCTCTGCCGGAAGAGCCGGCGCCGGCGGCTGCTTGTTCCAGCGGATTTCTTCCAGATAGTCGCGGACATACTGTTTGTCGT
The DNA here is from genome assembly GCA_050746005.1 of Terriglobales bacterium. Classification (GTDB taxonomy): domain Bacteria; phylum Acidobacteriota; class Terriglobia; order Terriglobales; family Acidobacteriaceae; genus JAIQFF01. Next base: position 15,936 of record JBOGLC010000095.1, on the reverse strand, counting down.
ACGACTCCTGGGAGCGTCCCGGCGCATACTTCTCCGCCGGCCAGAAGCGGGACGAGTCCGGAGTAAGCACCTCATCCGCCAAAGTGACGCCCTGTGAAGTGCGTCCGAACTCGAACTTGGTGTCCGCGATGATGATGCCTTTCTGCCGCGCATAGTCCGCGGCTTTGACGTAGACGGCCAGAGTGAGGTCGCGCAGCTGCCGGCTCAATTCCGGTCCTACGAGCTGGGACATATCCGCAAAGGAAATATTCTGATCATGGCCGCTGGTAGCCTTCGTGGAAGGGGTAAATATGGGCTCCGGCAAACGCTCGGACTCCCGCAGTCCCTGGGGCAGCTCAATGCCACAAACCCGGCCGGTGGCCTGGTATTCCTTCCAGGCCGATCCGGAAATGTAGCCCCGTACCACACATTCCACGGGAAACATGTCCGCCCGGGCCACGATCATGGAACGGCCGCGCAACTGGTCGGCATATTTCTGCAACGGCGCCGGATACTGGGCCACGGCGGCCGTAAGAAGATGGTTGGGCACAAGGTCACGAAGAAAATCAAACCAGAAGAGCGAAATTTGGGTCAGCACCCGGCCCTTGTGAGGGATGCCGGTAGCCAGCACGTAATCGAAGGCGGAAATGCGGTCGGTAGCCACAAACAGCAGCCGGTCCTGATCCAGGTGGTAGACATCGCGCACCTTGCCGCTGGCGTGCAGTTTCAATTCCGGGAAGTCGGTCTGCAGCAAAACGGAGTCGAGAAGTTGTGAGTTCATGAGTGAAATTCTACAGGCAGAAATCGTCGCGTATTCTAGTCCTAAAGAAATTTTTGTCAACGGCCTGTCTCTGCGTCGTTCAAACCGATCGCGGGCCGGCGAATTCAATTTGATTGACACGGCGGGCGGTCGCTGAGATGGCTTGCCAGTAGCGGCTTTCGCATGCGTCCAGGTTGTGGAAAAACTGAGGATGCCTGTGCAAGAACCGGGAGCAGGGAAGAGTTGGACGCTCGCGCCGGTATGACTGCGCTATACTGAGAGTGTTATGTCGGCGGATCCCCAGAAGACGTTCTACCTGGAAGTCTTTGGCTGCCAGATGAATGTCCACGATTCCGAGAAGGTCGTCGGCACGCTCCTGGCGCAGGGATACCGTCAGGTTCCCACGGTCGAAGAGGCCGGGCTGATCCTCTACAACACCTGTTCCATTCGTGACCGGGCCGAGCAGAAGGTCTTTCACCGCCTGGCCGATTACAAGAAACTCCAGAAACAGGGCAAGCGTTTTGGCGTGCTGGGCTGCGTGGCGCAACAGGAAGGGGAAAAGATTTTTGAGCGTGCGCCCCACGTTTCGCTGGTTTGCGGCTCTGCCTCGTATCGCAACCTGCCCCAGATGCTGGTGCAGCTCGAGGCAGGGAAGCAGCGGATTACGGGACTGGACGACCGCGAGACCGACGAGTGTTTTGAGACCGAATTTACCGCCCGGACCAATCCCCACCGGGGCTACCTCACCATCATCGAAGGCTGCGATAAATTTTGCGCCTACTGCGTGGTGCCCTTTACTCGCGGCAAGGAGCGCAGCCGGACCTCCGAATCCGTTCTTGAGGAAGCCAAGCAAATGGCCGACCTGGGATATACCGAAATCCAGCTTCTCGGCCAGAACGTCAACTCGTACCAGGATCCGTCGGGAAAGAAAACTTTCGCCGCACTTCTGGCAGCGGTGGGCGAGGTGAATGGCATCCGGCGAGTGCGTTTCACGACTTCGCATCCCCGGGATTTCGGCCGCGATATTGTCGAGACGATCGACGCAGTTACTACCCTGTGCGACCACGTCCACTTGCCGGTGCAGAGCGGCTCCGACCGGGTGCTCCATGCCATGCAGCGCCTCTACACCCGGGAGCAGTACCTGGAGCGCATCGGCTGGATCAAAGCGGCCCATCGCGAAATCAGTATTACTTCGGATATGATCGTCGGCTTTCCCGGCGAGACTGAGGCGGATTTCGAGCAGACGTTATCCCTGCTGGATGAAGTCGAGTACGACAGCATTTTCTGCTTCAAGTATTCCCCTCGTCCCAACACGCCTTCCCTGCAACTCGAAGACGCGATTCCCGACGCGGAAAAAGCTCGCAGGCTGACCATCCTGCAGGAAAAGCAGCGGGAGATCCAGAGGCGGCGGTACCAGCGGCACGTAGGCCAGGTTCTCGAAGTCATGGTGGAAGGCAGGAACGACGCACGGGGCCAGTGGATCGGCCGTACGTCGCAGAACAAAACGCTGAATTTCACTGCTCCTCAGGGAATCTTCCCGGAAAAGGGCAGTTATATTCCTGTGGTTACCACCGGGAGTTTTCCCAACAGTTTGTTGGGCGAAATGGTGATATAAGGAGCACAGAAAGGGTGAGTGCAGATTTCGGATTGCAGCTTTAGATCCAGTCACAGGATCTTCATTCTGAAATCTTCAGGCAATCTGCAGTCGCCGGGGGCCACGATGGAAGTCGAAATGAAAATCCGTGGGCTCATGATGGACCCGGTTACTAACATGCCCATCGTGATCCTTAAAGACACCGGGGGCGATGCCGTTCTACCGATTTGGGTGGGGATTTACGAAGCCAACGCGATCGCACTGGAGATCGAGAAAGTCAGCACCCCGCGCCCCATGACTCACGATCTGATCAAGAATGTTCTGGTGGGGCTGGACACCCAGGTGCACAAAGTCGTGGTCACGGAGCTGAGGGAAGACACTTTTTACGCCGTGATCTGGATGGAACGGCAGGGAAATGTGATCAGCATCGATTCCCGGCCGTCGGATGCGCTGGCGCTCGCCCTGCGCGTGGATTGTCCCATATTCGTCGAGGACGACGTCCTGAAAAACTCGAAACTGGCGGCCAACGTTTCCGACCGGGTCAGCAGCGAGGAGCTGCGCAAATGGTTGGAAGGTCTGAACGACGAAGATCTGGGCCGCTACAAGATGTAAAGCAGAACCTGGCCGTCAGCTTTCAGCTCGGGGCTAAGGTTAACGGCTAGAACCGACACCTGCCCACTTCTTCATGCCTGATCCCGCCCAGCAACTTCAGCGTATTTATCTGGCCGGATTTGAGCTCCAGACATTCGACCGGTTTCCCAAATGTGTAGGGGTCGTGCGTGACCAGTGCATCGCCCTCCTCGTTCCGTCGGTTGATGGGTTGCAGATGCTGGGGACCCCTGGCTGGCGCATCGGCGAGGTCATTGGGGTCCTGACTGAGAAGGAAGGCCGCCAGGTTTTTCAGGCCAAGCAGGAGATTGTGGACGCCACTCCGGAGCGCCTGGAAACTCTGTGGCGCTTCCGCGCAGAGCTGCAGACAATTCTGGCCGCGGCATCCTAGGCGATCCGCCGGACATTCCTTAGGCCTGGAGGGACCCTTCCGGCGCCGACAACAAAGCCAGCCAGCTGCGAAGCCGCGTCACCTGTTGTCGTTGGGCATGGTCCACTGCCAGGAACTCCACCCCGTAGTGATATCCGGTGCGGTTGCGGATAGCGGCGTCAACCCGTATCGATGCCGAAGAAAAAGGAGGGGTAAATTCGATTATCACCTGATCGCCCGTCCGCAGCTCAGCGCCTGCGAACAATGCCATTCCACCTTCACTAAGAGATGTTCCTCGACCGTCAAAAATAGAGGCCTTCAAAGCGCGAGAGACGATCACTCGAATGGGAACATTGACCTTGTGTCGCTGCCAACGGCGAATTGTCGCGTAGTCTGGCGAGCGGGCGACCGCGCTTTCGGACATCGGTTTGGCCTCTAGGGAAAATATCGGCTGCCGGCTCGGAAGACTTGAGTCCGGATGGGCGGGGGAGCCTGATTAATGACAGTTTACATAATATCTGTTATCGGACATTGGGTCCCGCCGCGAGGGGTAGTCGGATCAGTTTGAAAATCCCGTCCTCTGCGTCCTGCGGGACTGCACGCGGCTCCGCATCCGCTTCACGCCAGATGCTTCGCAAGCTCAGCATGACGCCCGATTATAGAACGGGATCTCGAATTGAGCGGCTACCCGCCCGAGCCTGCCCTTGACACTCTGCCGCCCCCGTCGCAATATCTCAGTCCATGCACGCCCGGACCTCAGTTCTGTCTTGCTATGTTTTCCTTGCAGTCCTGCTGACGGCTGTCTCAACGGCGCAGACCCCCGGCCCGGAGCCCGCTCCGGTTGCGCGTCCAGCCATCGTCGGTGTCGCCCACATTGGTTTGCGGACGGACGATCTGGCGGCGGCGCGCAAGTTCTACACCGGGATTCTGGGCTTTCAGGAGCCTTTCAGCCTGGACAAGGCTCCAGGCGAAGGCACTGGCCTGCTGCTCACATATTTCAAGGTCAACGACCACCAGTACATTGAAATGTTTCCCGAGCTCACCGATCCCAAAATGGACCGGCTCTCGCATATCTCCTTCGAAACAACTGACGCTGAGCAGATGAGGGCGTATCTGGCCAGCCGCGGCGTCAAGGTCCCAGAGAAGCTCGAACCCATGCAGGACGGCAACCGCGGTTTTGACGTGGACGATCCCGACGGCCATGAAGTTGAATTCGTGGAGTTTCGCTCCGGCTCTCTGCACAGCCGCAACTTTGGCAAGTTTCTCCCCGATACGCGGATTTCGACGCGCATCATCCATGTAGGCGTAGTGGTGAAGGACCGGGCGGCGGCGGACCGTTTTTACAAGGACATTCTAGGATTCAAACTGCAATGGCAAGGCGGCATGAAGGACCAGGACACGGACTGGGTGGCCATGCGGGTCCCGGAAGGAACCGACTGGCTGGAATATATGCTGAATGTGAACCATCCCGGTCCGCATGAGCTGGGAGTGATGCATCACCTTTCGTTAGGCGTTCCCAGCATCCAGGCCGCGTACAAGCTCGCGCGCGTGCGTGGCTACAAAGGAAAAGAGAAACCGCAAATTGGCCGTGACGGCAAGTGGCAGTATAACCTCTACGACCCCAATTTCACCCGGGTCGAATTGATGGAGCCCAAGCCGGTCAGGAAGCCGTGCTGCTCGCCGATCACGGAATAGCAGCGCACCTGTCATCCTGAGCGGAGCAAAGCGATTCGCTTGCGAATTGCTTTGTGGAGTCGAAGGACCCCTATTTCCGATTCAGCGCAGGTGCCCCAGTTTGATGGAAGCAATGGCGGTCTTAGACCGCCGCGCCGGTCTAGCGGCTAGGGGTCCTTCGACTTCGTATCTGCTTCGCGAAGCGAAGCAGATACTGCGCTCAGGATGACATTTATTTCTTCGACGCCAGTTGACGCGCCGGTTCAGGGGCCAGCACGATCCGGGGATGGAAGAGAGTTCCAGCGATCCGGGTGCCGATGGCGATAAGTTCCCTTTGGCCCGCAAACACCTTGACCTGCCGGGCCTGGGAAAATTCCGGCAAATTCACTGCTCGACCGTTCCGAATAAGCGCCGCGACTTCTTCATCGGCGGTAACGCACGGAAATTCAGGCAGCAGCCGGCGAGGATGGATGGACATCTCCTCGCTCCGGCCGGCTTTGCATACCGCCTCCAACTCTTCCAGCGAATGGGCCTGGCTCAGATCGAACTCGCCCAGCCGGGTGCGCCGCAGCGCCTGCAGGTGGGCGCCGCAACCCAACTGCTGGCCCAGATCGTGAGCGACGGAGCGCATGTATGTGCCGGAGGCCACCCGGGCGCGGAAACTGGCCTGATCGCCATTTGCCGCCAGAATCTCGAATTCCTTGATTTCCACCTGCACCGGTTTCAGGGCAACCTCCTGATGCTTGCGGGCCAATTTGTAAGCCGGTACACCCTTTATCTTTTTGGCCGAGAACGGCGGCGGCATCTGCTCGAGCAAGCCCACGAACCGAGAGCTGAGGTCGCGTAGTACTTCAAGTGATACTTTAATTATCTGAACCGGGCCTTCGGCCTCGCCGTCGGAATCATAGGTGTCGGTGGCGAAACCGAAGCGGATGACCCCTTCATAGGTCTTTTCCGATGCGCCGTAGAACTGCGCCAGTCGAGTCAGGTTCCCCGTCACCAGCGGAAGCACTCCCGTCGCCAGCGGGTCGAGGGTGCCGAGGTGGCCGACCGAGGGCTGCTGCAGAATGCGGCGTACCCGGTTGACCACATCGTGCGAGGTCAGACCTGCCGGCTTGTCGATGATCAGAACGCCGTTCATGGGAGACTGAGTAATTTGGTAATTTAGTAATTGGGGAATTTAAAGATTCTCAGGCTCGTCAGCTTTAAGCTGTTGGAATCTTCAATTACCCGATTACTCAATCACCAAATTACCAGATTGCTTGATCCCCCATGATTCCCATTCGCGACGATCAGCCCCGGTTTGGCACACCCTACGTCACTTACTTCCTGATTGCTCTCAATCTGCTGATCTTTCTTTTTGAGGCGACTCTGACACCGCACAGCTTTAAAGTCCTTCTTTACCAACTGGGAATGGTTCCGATAAGCATTACTGCATTTCTGGCCGGAGCCAGCCCTCTGGGGGCGGTAGCCACTTTTCTCCCGACTCTGACTTCCATGTTCCTGCATGGTTCCTGGATGCATGTCATCGGCAATATGTGGTTCTTGTGGATCTTCGGGGACAACATTGAAGACTATCTGGGGCACTTCAAGTATCTGCTGTTCTATCTGCTCTGCGGATTGGGGGCTGCGTTCGTGCAGGTCATTCTGAATCCTCATTCGCGTGTGCCTACGGTCGGCGCCAGTGGGGCCATCGCCGGCGTCCTGGGCGCGTACTTTCTACTGTATCCCCGGGCCAAGGTGCTGATCTGGTTCCCAATTTTTTTCCTTTTTTACCTGCCCGCCTGGGTCACGCTGGGCTACTGGTTCGCCTTGCAATTTGTGAGTGGCGCGGCAACGTCCATCGCGAACTACAGCGACACCCGCGGCGGAGTCGCCTTCTGGGCGCACGTGGGAGGCTTTGTCGCAGGAATCGTGCTGATCAAGCTCTTTCCTGAGCGTCCGCGGCGCTATCGCTACGGAACCTGGTGAACTGCCCGGATCGCGAATGCCAGGCTTCGGATATTGGCTCGCGCCTGGTGGCTGGGCACCCCAGGTCCGAAGTCTAAAGTCTGTAGTTCAGATTCCGTTCGTCCGGTTTCGAATCAGCGACAGGAATTCCGTGCGCGTTTCCTGTTCGTTGCGGAAGCATCCCAGCATGGAAGAAGTTACCGCGGCCGAGTGCTGCTTTTCTACACCCCGCATCATCATGCACAGATGCCGCGCCTCGATCACCACTCCCACGCCCTGAGGCTCGATCGCCTTCTGAATGGTTTCGGCGATCTGCGTGGTCAGGCGTTCCTGAATCTGCAGCCGCCGCGAAAAGATTTCGATCAGGCGCGGGATTTTGCTCAATCCGATTACTTTGCCATTGGGGATATAGGCCACGTGGACCTTGCCGAAAAACGGCAGCATGTGGTGCTCGCACAGGCTGAACATTTCGATATCTTTCACAATCACCATTTCGTCATAGGTGACCGTAAACAGGGCTTTGCGGAGCATCGCATCAGGGTCTTCCTTGTAGCCCCGCGAGAGAAACTCCCAGGAGCGCCGCACTCGCTCCGGGGTGCGGACCAGACCTTCGCGGCTGGGATCTTCACCAATGCGGACAATCATTTCGCGGACCAAATCTTCGAACGTCGCGCTGGTCAGAGTGGCTGGTTCAACGGTTGGTGACATAGTTTCTGGTTCCCTTCTCAGGCCTGGATCTCGGTGCCTCCGGCGTACTCGAAGGAATTCATCATGGTTTCTTCTATGCGCACCTTATCCAGATGAGCATGGGTAAAGCCCCGCTGCAAAATATCGTAGATGGCCAGGCACAGGTTTTCCGTTGTCGGCACCGTCTGCGCGAACTCTGTCCGGGTGTTCAGATTCTCCAGATTGAAGCGCTGCAGAATTTCGCGCTGCACAAAACCGTCGAGATCGACCAGGTTGCAGACCATTCCCGTGTTCCGGTTCACCGGCCCGCTGACCGTGATTTCGAGTGCGTAATTATGGCCATGGCCGTAAGGGTTGTTGCATTTGCCGTAGGTGAACGCGTTCTCAGCCTCGGACATGGCATCGCTGTGCAACCGGTGCGAGGCGGAAAACATGTAACGGCGGGTCAAATGCGCCTTCATGCTTCACCATAGAAATCGACAAAAAGATCGGGAGTTTCGTACACCCGCACGCGATGCAGTTGCGCCTGGTTGAGCTTGGCTACCAGGCGCTGCCAGATGGCGATGGCCAGGTTCTCCGTGGTCGGAATCTGCGCGGAAAATTCCGGCACTTCCTTGTTGAGAAAGCGGTGGTCCATGGCGTCCAGGACTTCGCGGTGCAGGATTTCCTTCAACTGTTTAAGATCGACCACAAATCCGGATCGTGGATCGACTTCGCCTTTCACCGTCACCTCGAGGGTGTAGTTGTGGCCGTGGCCGTTCGGGTTATTGCATTTGCCGAAAATCTGCCGGTTTTCTTCCGCACTTAAATCCGGGTTGTGGTAGTAGTGCGATGCGGCAAATTCGGCTTTGCGAGTGAGATAGACCATTCTTTCTGCTTTCTGATTATCTAGGCCGAGCTGCGCTCGACTGGCTGCGCCTTTATGATGGCATCTGCCTTGGGGTGGTTTGTGCCGCTGCCGTAGGTTCTTCCCTTCCAGCGTACGCGCCCTTGCCGGTATGAGAGTTTGGATCGCAGCAAAAGGTAGGCAAAAAGTGGCAGTCCTGCCGGCGACAGAGCGGTAGCCGGCCAGGAAAAATGCGCCCTGCGGACCCGATTCAGAAGAAAACCGTAGATGGTCACCGCCACGGCCGCCGAAACCAAAGCAGGTTTGAGGTGGCCCCGGAGCAAGGCTGCAACCGCCGCTGCCGCGCCGCCGGCAATCAGCACAAACTCTATCAGCCTCAGAACGACGAGGCGCGCGGGAGAGGCAAACAGCAGGGCCAGGTTCTTGGTCCAGCCTTCACAGAGCTGGGAAAAACTGCGGTACATGCGGGTGCGGACGGCGTCACCGCCAAAACGAAAGAAAATTCTGCGTCCCGAAACTTTCACCGCTTTGGCCAGGGCCACATCTTCCAGAAGACTGCCACTAACCGCGGCGTGCCCGCCGATGGCGTCGTAGGCCTCGCGAGCGACCAGGATGTACTGGCCATTTGCCGCCGCAGCCGGCGATCTGGAGTCGCTTACGAGCGATGGTCGATAAGTGGCAGCCAGTTCGGCGAAAATGACGGGCATCACGGCTTTCTCCCAGAATCCACGGACTTCCTGTTCGGGAGAATACGAAAGCAGACTCGCCTTCTGTTGACGGGCTTCTGTAACCGCGCCCGCCAGTGAGCCTGGCAAGTGGACGGTGTCGGCATCCGTGAATAGCAGCCACTCGCCGCGAGCAATTCCTGCCCCGGCCGCCATGGCATTATTCTTGCCAGTCCAACCAGCGGGGAGTGGCTCGGCGTCCACTACGATTACGGACGCGAAGGAATGAGCTATTTCGCGAGTGCGGTCGGTCGAGGCATCGTTCACCAGGATAATTTCGAAGTTCATGCCGGTCTGGCCGGCCAGCGATTCCAGGCAGGCGCCCAGGCTGGCCTCCTCGTTGCGCGCCGGTACAATCACCGACACGATTGGCCTGCTCGATACTGTCTCTGGCGCCGTCATAGGCCGAATCAGCTATTATAACTTTGTGCAACGCGCTTCGGTTTTGTCCGGTATTGCTGTCCTCTTTCTGACCCTGACGGGCTGCTACAGCGGCAGCCGTCCGCCGCATATCGGGACGGCAGCCCCCGACTTTACGGTCCAGGATGGCGACCGCAAGGTCAGTCTCGACGAATTTCGCGGCAAGGTGGTGGTACTGAATTTCTGGGCCACCTGGTGCCCGCCTTGCATTGAAGAGATGCCGTCTCTGGTGCAGATGCAGCAGAGGATGAAAGATAAGGGCGTCGAGGTATTTGCCGTCAGCGTCGACGCCGACCAGAGCGCTTATCAGAATTTCCTCAAAGAACACAAGATAAGTCTGCTCACGGTGCGCGACCCCGATCAGAAGAGCAACAATCTTTACGGGACATTCAAATTTCCCGAGACCTACATCATCGATCGTCAGGGCATTTTACGCCGCAAGTTTATCGGGGCCATCGACTGGGGCACGCCTGAGATCGTGGATTATCTGGGCAAACTCTAGCTTGTTTCGGGTGGGGCTTAGGGGAGAGTCAAGGCCAGGGCTTCACTGAGAGCAAAGTCGGGATTTCGTGGCAGCGCCACCGATTGAGCGGCAAGCTTCTTCTCCAGGTCTTCCCGGGCCAGGACCACTGAGTTGATTTCCGCGGCATCTTTCGACTTCCGCATCGTGGACTCGGACTTCAGCAGACAGGCGTAAGCCAATCGCGGAGGGAGTCCTGAATCTCGCAGAAAGATTCCGTAGCTGTAGAGGTCGGTGGCTTCGGCCTGGGAGTCAGCAAGATTGCGGTCAAGCTTCAGGGCATGCTGGTAAAAGCCAAGCGCCCGCCCCGTTCTCCCCTGCGCCGCTTCGAGTTCCGCTGCGGCGATGCTGCTGACACTCTCCAGTTTCGTCTCACCCGCTTCGGCGGCGACTTTCTGGGCGAGTTCGTAGGATCTTTCGGCCTGGTCCGGGTGCTTGGCCTGAATCTGACACTGCGCCAGCCGCATGACAATCGCGATCAGGGTATGCGCCGGAGGACGACTGTTTACTCCTGCTTGCGCCACCTTCTGGAGAAACATCATGTAGTAGGGGATGGCCGCTTCAGCCTTCCCTTCCCGGTCCAGTTCGCCCGCGGTGTAGAGATAGGCGGCAACCTGCGAACCATCGAGAGCGATCGCCTGCTTCCAGCTTTGGATGGCTTCGTCGCCATGCCCCAGCTGATTGGCCAGAATGCCATGGTTCACCAGCAGATTCACGTCGTGAGGCGCATAGCGAAGCGACTGGATGGTCAGGGCATAAGCTTCGTCAAAACGTTTTTGCTGGGCCAGATAGTTAAGCAGCGCGTCGCGGGGAGCGGCGTTGGCCGGATTGGCCCGTAGCGCCTGCTGCCACGCTGCAGCCGCTTCGTCGACTCTTCCTTCTTTAAGTTTGTTCCAACCGAGGTGCGTCTGCACTGAACTATCGTAGGCGTCGAGCGCGGCTGCGCGCTCCAGATCGGTCAGGCTCTCCCGATGCAGAGCCAGGTAATAGTGCACCTGGTCGACACTGCCCCATATCAGCAGAATCATGGCCGTCGCGATGCGCAGGGCTCGGGCAGGGCGGGAGCTTCCAATTACCCAGCGCAACCCGCTTCCCCAGCGGCTGGCCGCGTTTACAGTAGCTTCGGCCACCCGCCCGGGCGAATTCAGCAACAGCGCGGCAATACGGCTGTCCCGCAGTTTCCAGATGGCGCCGTCAAGAATGAAGTGATGGATATTCACCAGCGCGGTAAAAATCAGAAAGCTGGCGGCGAAGTCGAAGTGGAAGAGGCGGCTGGCCAGCCACGGTCCCGGGACGAAGAGTGCGATGCCGCCGGCCACCAGCACTGCGAAGTATGCAAACGGGCGCCAGCGGCCTGCGTCTTTTGCTCCGGCTTCACGGCGGGCGTAGTAGCTCGTGATCCATAGATATTGGGCCGAGTGCATGATCGCGAACACTCCGCTGCTATAGCGGCTCTGGGGCAGTCGCAGTCCCTGGGAGACGGACAAAACGATCGGCAACAGAAACCAGAGGAATTGGGTAGAAAAAAGTGTGATGGCCGGAAGCAGGCGTCGCCATCCCACTTGGACTGCCAGCCCGGACCAGCCATAGGCGGAACACCCGATGATTGCCACTCCGAGCAGCAAGGCGGCGACGGAACTGATCCGCTCAGGAATTCCCGGCGAGAGGAATAACGGATCGCTCGAGGGTCCGGTCAGGAAACTCAGAAGCAGAATCAGATAGGAAATCAGAAATGCCGAATACAAAGCGCGTCGCCCCGGGGCCGAGGGATTTGCTCCCCCTCGCCGGGCGAACATCATGAACAGGCCATAATTCTGGCCGCTGTAGTGCCAGGGACTCCAGATGAGGTAGAGGGTGAAAATCCAGGGCAGAGCGCGAAACCAGAAGTGCGACAGAATCAATGTCAGAACAATCAGGGCCGTGATGTGAACGGTAAAAATGCGGTATTTATTGAAATCCGCCGAGGTGTGATAGGCGCGATAGATCGTCGCCATGTAGTGCGGGTAGTTGAAGAGGAGCGCCAGGCCGTAGAACGCGATCGACCATCCCAGCGCGCTCGAACTGGAGGCTAAATAAGCCAGCAGCAGCAGGGGGGCAGACCAGGCGCCGCATCCGACAATGAGATCGAGCCCGGGGCCGTACAACCAGAGCGAAGGCGCGGCCTCAGGCGGTTGTCTCCCAATCGATTTTTTCATTGTGCTTGAAGAATTGGGCACGGCATTCCAATCTGCGGGGATTATAAGTGGAGGTGAAGTGAGCTGGCGTATACAGACGGGTTCGCCCGGTGACTGACGTAACGCGTTCGCAGGCTTTGCCGGTTCGACGCTTGGGCGGACGAGAACCTCCGCGAGCAGTCCTCTTATCGTGCTGCCGTACAATCGCAGGATCAAGATGAAGACATGGGACGTAATCATCGTGGGCGGAGGCATCATCGGCCTCTCGCTGTCGATCGCGCTGCGCAAGCGGGGCGCCTCCGTCCTCATCGTGGAACGTGGCGAACCGGGGCGGGAAGCGTCCCACGCCGCTGCCGGCATGCTGGCTGATTCCCCGCTGGACACTCCGCCTGCTCTTCAAACCCTGGCCACGGCGAGCGCGCGCATGTATCCCGAGTTCGTGCATGAACTACAGGACGAATCTGGAATGAAGGTCGATCTGCGCGACCATGGCACCATCCTCTTCATGACCTCGGAACGTGTTCGGGAGCACCCCAGCCTGATTGCGGACAGTCTGCCTCCTGCAAGCCTGGCCGAACTCGAGCCCGCGCTCAGCCCTGTCTATCAGCCGGGAATCTATCTGAAGGAACGCAGCGTGGATCCCCGGGCGCTGACGGCGGCAGCCCTGAAGGCTGCCCGACATCGTGGGGTGGATATCTCTTCCGGGACAGTCGTTACCGAGGTGCTGATGGGATGTGGAAGAGTGAGCGGCGTCGCCACCGACAAGACCGCTTATTCCGCGCCCGTCGTGATCAATTGTGCGGGCGCATGGGCCGGGCAGGTTCCGCCGCACCAGTTTCCGACGCGCCCGGTCAAAGGACAGATGATGTCGCTGTTGGGACCGTCTCGGGACTTGCTGCGGCACGTTATTCGAGCCCCTGAAATTTACCTGGTTCCGCGCAGCGATGGCCGGATTGTGATCGGCTCCACGATGGAAGAAGCAGGATACGACAAACGCACTGACGCCTCGACCATTCAGCATATGCGGCAAGCGGCGGTCCATCTGGTCCCGGCTCTGGCCCAGGCTCAGACGCATGAAGCGTGGGCGGGGCTGCGCCCAGGCTCTCCCGACAACCTGCCCATTCTTGGGATCACCCGAACTCAGGGATATTTCGTAGCAACCGGGCACTTCCGCGACGGCATCCTACTGGCGCCGGTCACCGCGCGCATCATGGCGCAACTGGTGACCGGCGGTCAGACGGAATATGATGTAAGCCCCTTTTCGCCGGGGCGCTTTCAGAATTGATGAGCATCGCTACACCCATCACGGCCGATCAAATCAGAGATCATTACGACTCTCTGTCCTTCATTTATCGCACGTTCTGGGGCGATCACATCCACCATGGATTATTTCTCGTCGAAGACGAAGCGCCCGAGGATGCGCAAATCCGGATGCTCGACCACTGCCTCGATCTTCTCAAACCTTCCTCGGGCTCTAATGTGCTGGATGTGGGCTGTGGCCACGGCGGCACGCTGATTTACCTGGCGCGGTCCCTCGCATGCACAGGGACAGGACTTACGCTCAGCCCCAAGCAAGCCAGATTGGCGCGCGAGCACGCCCTTGAAGCAGGCCTCGCACCTCTTTTGAACTTTGAAGTCCACGACGCAGATTCCTTCCACTTCCCTGCCGCGGCCTTCGACCTGGTGTGGACCATGGAGTCTTCCGAACACTTCGCCGACAAGCGGCGCTACTTCGCCAATGTCACGCACACCCTGCGGCCGGGCGGCCACTTGCTTCTGGCGGCATGGACGGGCCCGATGGAGAGCCCGCGCGTGCGCGAGGTCGCCCGGGCTTTTCTGTGCCCGGAATTATGGACTGCCGGACAGTACAAATCCGCCATCGAAGTCGCCGGAATGCGGGTGCGCAGTCGCGAGGACCTTACGGCAAGCATCGTGCGCACCTGGGAGATATGCCGGGACCGCGCTCTCGCCGCCAGGGTTGCCGTTAAACTGTTACCCCGGGCCGCCCGGGAGTTCGTGGAAGGCATCGATATTATCCTCGACGCCTACCGCTCCGGCGATCTGACGTATACCGTGCTGGTCGCGGAGAAATAAAGGCGCGGGCGGAAACGCCATCGCGACTGCCGATGCAACGGAGGCGCCACGTTGCGTCCTTCACGGTCAGTTATACTAAGGCGTTTTCGACGCAGAAAGGCACGGCGATGGCTTCTCCCGCAATTGATTATGCCCGCGACAATCAGCAGCGTTTCCTCGACGAACTGAAAGATCTGCTGCGCATTCCCAGCATCAGCACTCTCCAGGAACACAAGTCCGACGTTCACAAAGCGGCCGATTTTGTGGCCACCGAACTCCGCCGCATCGGGCTCGAGCACGTCGAGATCATTCCCACCAAGGGGCATCCCCTGGTTTACGCGGACTGGCTGCACGCTCCCGGCAAGCCGACCGCATTGTGCTATGCGCACTACGACGTGCAGCCGCCCGACCCGCTGAATGAATGGATCACACCGCCGTTTGAGCCCACCGAGCGGAACAACAATATTTACGCTCGCGGCGCTGTCGACGACAAAGGGCAGCTATGGATGGAAGTCAAAGCCATTGAGGCCCTGATGAAGGGTCACAACGGCAAGTTGCCGCTGAACGTGAAGTTCATCCTGGAAGGCGAAGAAGAGGTTGGCGGTGAATCCATCGCAGCCTACGTACGCAAGGAAAAGGCGAAGCTGAAAGCTGATTTCGCGCTGGTTTGCGACACCGAACTCTTTGCGAATAATCTTCCGACGTTGTGTGTGGGCCTTCGCGGCTTGGTTTACACCGAGATCGAAGGGGTGGGAGCAAAGACTGATCTGCACTCCGGCATGTACGGCGGGGCGGCGCCCAATCCCTTTTTCGGCCTGATCGAAATTATCAGCAAGCTCAAGGACGCCAGGGGCAAAGTCCTGATCCCGGGCTTCTACAAGAACGTGAAGGCCCCCAGCAAGGATGAACTGAAGGCGTGGAAGCGGCTGCCCTTCAGTGAGGAGCATTATCGCAAGACCGAAGTCGGTTCGACCGTGCTGACCGGCGAGTCCGGCTACTCGGTCCTCTATCGCACCTGGGCGCGCCCCACTCTGGAGGTCCACGGTATGCCCGGCGGATTCGTCGCCCCGGGGGCGAAGACAGTGATTCCCGCCAAAGCTTCGGCCAAGGTTTCCATGCGGCTGGTGCCCAATCAGGATCCGGATGACATCCTCAAACGATACCGGAACTATGTGAAGAAGCTCACGCCCAAGGGCATCCAGACCAGCATCAAAGTCTGGAGCAAGTGTCCGGCCTGCGTGGTCGGCACTGACAACACATACGTCAGGGCTGCCACTGAGGCCCTGCACGATGTGTTCAGGAAAGGAACCGTCTTCATTCGATCCGGCGGTTCCATTCCCATCGTCACCGATTTCCAGGACGTCTTGAAGATTCCATCCGTGATGATGGGTTTCGGCCTGCCCGACGACAACCTGCACGCGCCTAACGAGAAATTCCACATCCCGAACTTCTACCGGGGCATCGAGTCGATATGCCTGTTCTTCGAAAAGCTGGGCGAGCCGTAGTTGTAGGCGCGAGCGCCCTCGCTCGTGCGGCAGCGCCACAGACCAAGCG
>JBOGLC010000094.1:0-21500 GCA_050746005.1 Terriglobales bacterium | reverse complement strand
GACCAATCTTGGCCAGTTGGAACGCCTGATTGAGCGAATCCGCCCGCTGCTGGTCCGCCTCGAACTTGGAGGTCGCGTCGTCGAGCGCCTGCTTCGACAGCACTCCCCCTGTCACCAGGCCGCGGGTGCGTTCCAGAGTGACCTTGTCGTTGGCCAGCGTCGCCCTGGCTTCATCGAGATTGTGCTGCGCCTGCTGAATTTCCTGGGGACGAGATCCGTTCTGCAGTTCGTCGAGATACGCCCGGGCGTTCGCGGCGGCCCCCTTGGCCTGATCGTACTGGGCGCGAAATTCGTCATCTTCAAGGCGCACCAGCACCTGCCCCTCTTTGACCTTGTCGCCCTTTTCCACGCCAATCCACTTCACCCGGCCCGTTACCTTGGAATTCAGGTTGATCTTGTGGTGAGCCACAATGTAGCCGCTGGCGGTGAGCACGACGCCGCCCACATCGCTGCTCTGCGCCGACGCGCGCACCACTTCCACCTCGGGAGCGTCCTTCGAGAACAGGCGGTAGCCCATCGCGACCAGGCCCAGCAACACCAGCACCACGATTCCGATGAGAATGTAGCGGCGGGCCCAGACCGGGGGCTCGCCGTCGCCGCCGGTGCGCGCGTTGCGATCGATGCGCAGGCTGCGCAGGTCTTCATGTTTGGCGTCAATTGGCATATTTTTCGAAGCGCCGGCGCTATTCTAATCCCTCAGTGCGCTCAGAATATCCCGCCGTGAAGCGTGCCAGGCCGGGGCAAATCCACCCACGACTCCCATGATCAGAGCGAACACGACGGCGGTCACGACCACAGCCGGCGTCATCTGCAGGCTGAACACGACTTCGCTGAATGTCACCTGGTTCTGTGTTCCGGTGGTCATGCCGTTAAACGGCAACATCAGCAGGATGCCCAGAGTCGCCCCGAGCAAAGACAGCAACAGCGATTCCAGCATGAATGAAGTCAGAATGCTGGGCCGGGAAAAACCGATCACGCGCAGGGTGGCAATCTCGCGCCCGCGATACGCCACCGCCGCGTACATGGTGTTGGCGGCGGCGAAGCAGGACCCGACGGCCATAATGAAGGCGACGATCCAGCCCACGAACTTGATCGGGCCTCCCGACTTGGTTTGCGAGGCGTAATATTCAGGCTCGAGCATGCCGTTGAGTTCCAGTCGCTGATCGTCGTTGGCGCGGTTTTTCAGCGCCAGAGCCGCAGCCGGGTCGGTGGCCCGCACCAGCACGGAAGAATACACGGTGCGCTCGAAGTCGGTGACCAATTGATTGATGTCGCCCCAGATTTCGGAATCGTGCGCCGTCCCGCTGCCGTCAAAGATGCCCACGATCGGCCACTCGCCTTTGCCGATGTGCACCGAGTCGCCGATATTGGCGTGCTCGAATCTCTTGTTGATCGAGCTGCTGACCACGACTTCCCGCTGCCCCGGCGTGAACCACCGCCCGGAGATCAGGTGAATCTGCGGCCGCATTTCAATTCCCAGCGGAGTGAGGAATCGAGTTGTCACGTTGGTCTCGCCCGTTCCGCCCTTGCGCGGGAGCACCACCACGAGGATGTCTTCTCCTGAGACCAGCGGCTCGCCCTTGGCGTTCTTGGCGACGCCGGGCAAGTCTTTGATCACCTGCAAGGCATCCCGCGAGACGCCTCCGGCGGCCAGCTCGGAGTCCGACCCCTTGCGCAACATCAGCACGTTCAGGGGATCGCCGGTAGTGGCGAAGGCGCGGCCCAGGCCTGCCAGAAGAGCCATGATGAATACCGCAGTGGCGACGGTCAGAGCGATGCCCAGCGCGGTCATGATGGTGAGGCTCTTCCGCAGCCGCAGATTGCGCACGTTATAACTTAGGGGGATCGCCATTTGTATTCGTCCTCTTACCTCACCCGATGTGACGCAATCCGTCCACGATGTTGACCTTGGCCGCGTGGTAGGAGGGGATGAACGAGCTGGCAAATCCCACTACCGCCGCGATCAGCAGCGCCGCCAATATCGTGACCGGAGTGACTTTCATGCCGGTAAACATTCCGCCCTGGCTCGCCATTGCGCCCACGATCAAAAAGCAGAGCAGCGAACCGATCAGCCCTCCTACCACCGACAGGGAAACCGCCTCGCCCACGAACAAACCCAGAATGGTGTTGCGGGTAAAGCCCAGCGTCTTCAATACCGCAACTTCCCGCGTGCGCTCGCGAATCGACATGGCCATGGTGTTGGCGGACACCAGCAGGATGGTAAACACCACGGCCAGACAAATGCTCATGATGAAGGCCTTGATGTTGCCCAGCATGCCGATGAAGCCCAACTGGAAGGCGTGTTCGGTCTCGGTTTTGGTGGGGCGATCGGAGTTGCGAAACTCCTCGTCGATGGCCTTCGCCACCTTGGGAACATCTTGCGGCGAATCCGCCAACACCGCGAAGAACCCTTCGCTTCCCTTGAGTTTGGGGAAGCCTTCGTCGATGTAGTCCTTGTTAAAGTAAATCGCCTGCGTCGGGTCCGGCGGTGTGAAGATTCCCCGGATGGTCAGTTCCAGGTTCACCGGGAAAATCTTCCCGGTAATATTCAGGCGGTCGCCGACTTTCCAGCCAAACTTCTTGGCCAGGCCCACATCGACAATGGCGCCGGCCCGGTCCTTCTGCCAGGCCTCGAGCTGGTCGGCGGGTATCTTGTATTCCGGGTACACCTTCAGTATTTCCTGGGGATCGGTTCCGAACTGGGCGAAGAAATTTTCCGCCTTGTCGTCTTTATATTGCCCTCCAAACCACTGCTGATTCACCACTTCCTTAACCCCGGGAATGGCCTGTATCTTCTGCTTGTAATAGCTGGGCAAATTAAATACCAGCGACACCTTGTGACGAACGATCAAACGCAACGCCGACTGCTCGGTAGGCTTGCTGTCATAAAAGCTTCGCCAGATGGTAATCAGGAAAGTGAGCAGAAGCAGCGATCCACCGATGCTGAGAATGGTCAAGATGCTGCGTCGCTTGTTGCGAAACGCATTTTTGGTGACAAAGCGAGTCAGGGTCATGGCGAACTCCGCGAGCTAGCAGGACGGGCCCTTACCAAGGTCCTAATGAGGATAGACGAAGAAGTCAGGGCTCGGCAACCAGCCCAATCCAAACCGTCCAACCTAAAACCTCTTAGATAAATACAACTCTCCAAAGCCTCAAAAAGTTACGGCAGCCGGGCGAGAATGTTCCATAACACCTTCATGTTGACTTGTCCCGGCCTCCTTCCTGGCCCTGGCTGCGATCATGAATCGCATCACGTCTCCTTCCACTTACATGTCGAACCAGGGACGCTAAAATCGACAGTCTGGCTCTTTAAATTTCTGTGCTCGGCCCAAAAAAGATCCCCGTATGGCAGTTACTCTCCCCATGCGGTTGTGACTTGCCGGTTGCCTGGGTTTGCCGATTCGACTAGCATGGCGCTCGGCTTCTGGAGCAACCCCGTAGTCACTGGAGGAGTATGGGCGGAACGGCGGTGCACCTTACCCACAAATCCCTCACCGGGATCGACATAGCGATCATCGCAGTGTATTTCCTCATCATATTTGCCATCGGCTACTACTTCGCGCGGAAGGAACGCAACTCCACCGAGTACTTCCTGGCTGGCCGCGACGTGGGCTGGTTTGCCATCGGGGCCTCGCTGTTCGTTTCTAATATCTCCACCGAGCACTTCATCGGTCTGGCCGGTTCTGGCGCCAGTTCGGGGCTGGCGGTGGGCTCGTTTGAATGGCTGGCTTGTCTGATTCTGCTGGTTCTGGGCTGGGTCTTCGTCCCGTTTTACCTGCGCTCCAATGTGTTCACTATGCCGGAATTTCTGGAGCGGCGCTTCAGCCGCGGTTCAGCAGTTTATCTGGCCAGCATTTCCATCATCGCTTACGTGCTTACGAAGATCTCCGTGCATCTCTGGGCGGCAGCGATCGTCCTGAAGGGAATCGTGGGCTGGAGCCCGCTGGAAGCCGCACTCGTGCTCGTGGTCGTGACCGGAATTTACACCATCGCAGGCGGACTCTCGGCAGTGATCTACACCGAGGTGGTTCAGACCCTGGTTCTTTTGACCGGGGCAATCGCGCTCACGGTTATCGGCATGCACCGGGTGGGCGGTTTTGAGGGCCTGCGTGCCGCGTTGCCCGCCAGCTACTTTCACATGGTTAAGCCCATCAGCGATCCCGACTTCCCCTGGACCGGAATTTTCTTCGGGGCGCCGATTCTGGGCATCTGGTACTGGTGTACCGATCAGGTGATTGTGCAGCGCGTGCTTTCGGCGCGGGATGAAGGCCACGCCAAGGCGGGCACAATTTTCGCCGGATTCCTTAAGATTCTGCCGGTTTTTCTGCTGGTGCTTCCCGGCTTGATCGCGTTGGCCCTGTTCAAAAATCTGTTCACCATCGGGGCGAACGGGGTGCCGACCAATGGCGACATCGCGCTGCCCACTTTGATCCTCAATCTGCTGCCGACCGGCCTCGTGGGCCTCATGATCGCCGCCCTGCTGGCTGCTCTGATGGGCGGCATGGCTTCCGTGTTCAACTCCACTTCTACCCTGGTGACTCTGGATTTCTACAAGAAGCTGCGGCCCGAGGCCAGCGAGAAGCAACTGGTCCTGATCGGAAGGCTGGCGACCGGCGTGATGGTCCTGCTGGGGATCGCATGGGTGCCCTTCATCACCCGGATCAGCGGCCAACTGTACATCTATTTGCAAAGCGTGCAGGGTTACATCAGCCCGCCTATCGCAGCCTGCTTTATCCTGGGAATCCTGTGGACGCGGCTCAACGCGCCGGGGGCGCTCAGTTCACTGTTGACAGGTTTCGTGCTGGGCGCTGTGCGCTTCCTTCTCGAGTTGATGTATCCCGGCGGCGCGGGCTTGCCGCCCTCAATCCACTGGCTGGTTGCGATGAACTTCCTGCACTATGCCATCCTTATGTTTGTGGTGTGTTCCCTGGTGTTGATCGGGGTCAGCCTCATGACTGCCGCTCCCGACCGCAAACGGCTTGCCGGCCTGACCTTTGCCACGGTGGACGACAAGATGGACGTCACCCTGATGCGGCCTCCGGATCATAAACCGGCCGCGGAGACAGCCGCCGAGCACCGGCTCAACATAATATTCAGCCTGGCGCTGCTGGCCACGGTGATCGGACTCTGGTTCCATTTCCGCTAGCGCGGGCTGATTCCCGCCGTTCCGGATTTCAGCCATGGCCAGCATCCGCAGCCTGCGACCCAACGTGACCCGCGAAGAGGCGATGGAGCAATTCTCTTCCGGCATGCTGGACTTCCTGCGCCAGGCAGCCGTCGGTCCGCTGCGTTCGGTGGCGGAGTTCTACATTCCTTTCCGGCTCTTCCAGACGGAAATCCTCAATGGCGGCAAGCGCGACCTGAAGGTGTTTGGATTGGACGCAGTCAACGGGTCGCTCGACCTTTACCACTTCGAGCAATTGCCAGGAGAGCGCGAGTTGATCCACTTGGAGACGCGCAACTGCTCGGAGGCGCTGCTGGGAGAAGGCGAGGCGAAGAAGATCGTAATCGCCAAGGTGCAGCGGCTGCTTTTCAGCACCGGATTTTTCCGCTTACGCGATCTGCATATTTCCGCTGAGCCCGTGGCCGGCGAAATCTACGTCCCCTACTGGGTGGGATTCCGCGGGCGTGGAATTCGGGCGCGTCTGGCGGTAATCGATGCCGTCCGGCGTCAGCCAGAGGGAGCCAAAGTGCGGCAGTTGTTGCAGACCTGGCTGACCTCGATCCGAACCACGTAGGAGCAGTTGAGGAAATCTGGCTGAACTTGAAACACACTCTAAAGGTGTCATCCTGAGGGACTTCAGTCCCGAAGGACCTGGCGTGCAGCGCACAATGGCAGACTCTTCATATCCGCTCCGCGCCAGATGCTTCGCAAGCTCAGCATGACGCCGCACTGAACCCAACCGTCACAAATTCAGCCGCTGCCGCGGATTTGTGGCAATTTTTCGGGCCTCATCGTACTATCTCAGCCCGGTTTGGAAAGGACCCTAAACATGATGCTAGGCATGTCCCTCTCGACGTTCACCCTGGTTCACGTGATCATAAGCCTGGTGGGAATTGTCTCAGGATTTATCGTTGTGTTCGGGATGCTTTCGGCGAAACGGCTCAACTCCTGGACGGCGCTCTTCCTGCTGACCACGGTGCTGACCAGCGTGACCGGGTTCGGCTTTCCCTTCGAGCATCTGTTGCCTTCACACAAGGTCGGCATCCTTTCGTTGATCGCGCTGGCGATCGCGATTCTCGCGCGCTATAGCTTCCACATGGCAGGCAAATGGCGCTCGATCTACGTGGTCACCGCCATGATTGCCCTTTATTTCAACGTCTTTGTTCTGGTGGTGCAGTCCTTCGAGAAGGTGCCAGCCCTGAAAGCGATGGCTCCCACTCAATCCGAGCCGCCGTTCCTGGTGGCGCAACTGGCCGTACTCGCGCTGTTCATCGTGCTGACCATTTTTGCGGTAAAAAAGTTTCACCCCGCCGCTGCCCGCTAGAGCTTGATTAATGACGTTGTACAGGCTCTCCCGCTTGTCCTGCGGGAGTTGAGCCGACGTCACTCACGGTCCCCAACCCAGCTGTTTTCCCTCTGTTTTTCGCATGACCTTCGTAACTCCCATCGCTGATTGAGGCGCGATATCCTAGTCGCACATTTCCCCCGGCAGTGGTATCTGGCGTCTTGCCATAAGGTTGTTTGTTCATCTTTTTGGGGTTCAGGGAACAATGGCCAACAAGATCGGACGTTTCGAAGTCCTAAGCGAAATCACGCATTCGGAAATCGGCGCGGTCTATAAGGCTGCCGATCCGGCGAGCGGGCAGACGATCGCCTTGAAAACCATCCGGCTGCAGATGCTGGCCGAACAGGCCGACACGATCATGCAGTACGTTCTGCAGGAAGCCGCCGGCACTACGCCGCTCAGCAGTCACAACATCGCGCAGCTGCTCGGGGTCGAGGAAATCGAAGGCCAGTGCTGTGCCTCAATGGAATACGTGCAGGGCAACAGCATCGCCACCATGCTGGCCCGCAAGGAAGGCTTCTCCATCTGGGACCTTCAGGATATCGTGCGTCAGGCTTGCCAGGGACTGGACCACGCGCACTCGCATAACGTGGTGCATTACAGCCTGGAACCGGCCAAGATCATGGTCACCTGGGACGGTACGGTCAAATTATTGAGCTTCGGAATTTCCTGCATGGGAGCTTTTACCTGCCAGTCTGCAGGCAAGGCCCCTGAGGTCCTGCATTACATTTCTCCGGAGCAATTGCGGGAGAATCCCGTGGATGGCCGCTCCAACATCTTCAGCCTGGGCGCAATCTTGTATGAGATGGCGACCGAAAGCAAAGCCTTTGAAGGCGAAGATGCGGATGAGGTACGGCGCGCGATTCTCGAAACGACTCCTGCCGCTCCGATCGCGGTGAACCGCAAGATCCATCCCGTGCTGAGCGAAGTGATTATGAAAGCGCTGTCGAAAGCGCCGGAGGATCGCTATCAAAGCGGGCAGGAACTGGTCAACGATCTCGAGCGCTGCAAGGAAAGCGCGACCAAGGCGGTAGCCAAAAAGCCGGCTCCGCCCGCTCAGGGATTGAACACGCCGCAGCCGCAGAAAGCAGCCGGGGCAACGGGTTCAGATCCTGCCAGCGCAGCGCCGCGCAGCCCGGAAGATACCAGGGCGGTCGCGGCCAAGGCGCAAACTTCTTCTTTACTCTCAGCGCCAGCTCCAACTGCCGGCGCGGAGAACCTCGCGCCGCCGGCTTCAGCCAAAGCCGCGGCCGCGGCCGCGGGATGGGAAAGCGCAGGCGGCACGTCCGCGGTTGCGCCGGCGCAGACGCCGAAACCCGCAGCCGCTCCGGCACGGGCCTCCGGACAGAGCACTTTCCAGGAACGGGCCAGCACCGTGGCCGAGACCGCGGAACCTCCGTCCCAGACCCCGGCATTCCGGGTCGATCCCTCGATGGCGGGAGAGGCCAAAAACGCCGCGCGCGGCCCCAGCTTTTCCGAAATGACCGAACTGCCGCCGCTGAAAGAAATCTACACACCACCTCCGCCGCCCCCGGCTGCGGCCGAATCTGACATAGAAGCGGCGCCGGCAGCGTCGTTGAACCGGGTGGAGCCGGAAAAGCCCAAAGTGCAGCCGCGGGAAGTGGCGCGCAAGGCGGTTAAAGAAATCAAGAAGACTCCGCCCAAGCTCTTCCTGTATTCGCTCGCGGGCGCAGTCGTCATCATCCTGCTGGTCGTGGGAGTCATTGCCTTCCGAATCCATTCGGAAGATTCCGAAGACGATAGCTCAGCGCCGGCGCCGGCAGCCGCCCGCGTGGCAGTCGAAGGCAGCGCAAAACCGGCCTGGGATCCAGCCCAGCCTCCTGTGACCGCTCCCGCGCAAGCCACCGCGCCTGAACAGGTAACGGTCGGGCGGGAAGCTCCCGCAGTCTCGGTAACTCCGAAGTACAACCGGAAGAAGAAGACGAGAGCCCAGCCGGTTGCGGTCCCGACCTTGATTCCCGGACAGTTGACCATCAACTCGACTCCCGAAGGCGCCGAGGTCCGCATCGACGGACGAAGCGATCCTAGCTGGATCACTCCCTTCAACCTGCCGGGCCTGTCGCCGGGGCAACATAGCGTGACCGTCTCCCGCGCCGGATATTCGGCTGAGAGTCGCACCATCGACGTAGGCTCAGGCAGCAAATCGTTTCTGGTGATTCAGTTGGCCCAACTCGCGACCGCGGCGGCGCTCACCAGCCAGCCCACCGGGGCGCAGATTTTCATCGATGGCAAGGATACCGGGCGCCTGACTCCGGCTCAGATCTCCGTCGACAAGCCGGGCGCGCACACTTTCCTGATCAGAAAACAGGGTTATCTGGATGAAACCTCCAACGCCAGCCTGCAGGCTGGGCAGGTCTTCCATTTCGCCGCCACTCTCAAAAGGCTGGGCTCGGCCGATGACATCAAGATCGGTGGAAGATTCAAAAAGCTGTTCGGCGGAGGAGACACGGCGGGCATGGGGGCGGTGAATATCAAGACGCAACCCAAGGGCGCGCAGGTCGCAGTCAACAATCGAATTGTGGACAAATTCTCGCCCGTCGATTTCTATCTCAACCCGGGCACCTACGTGATCGACATCACGCAGTCGGGATATAAGCCCGTCCATCGCGTCATCGAAGTGCAGAAGGGCGGCAAGGTTTCGCTGGACGAGGATCTGGAGCGGCAGTAAAGGATCCGCAGCCGTGTTGGCCATCGGCAAAGCCCACGCCAGATCCTTCGGGACTGAAGTCCCTCAGGATGACGCCAGGGGTGGGGGTTTCAAACTGACGCTATCGGATCTTCCCGTTCGGCGCCAGTTCCTGATTGCTGAGTGTAATCTCGCTTCACGCCAGATGCTTCGCAAGCTCAGCATGACGCCTCCACGAGCGGGAGACAGCGGAAACTGAACCGCTACCCAATATCCAGATTTCCAGAACCAGGTTTCCAGAACCAGGTTTCCCGCGCCCGAACGAACGCCGTCGATTGCGAGCGGCTAAAAAAAAGGCTGCCATTTCTGGCAGCCTTTTTTCGTTGGCACCCGCAGTTCCTAGTAGCCCCAGCCTCTGCCTCTGCCTCCGCCTCCGCGATAGGTGGACTGATATCCGGAAGAATAGCCGCTGCTGTACTCGGCGCGATAATAGTTCTTGTCTCCATACGAGCCGCTATACCCGTGTGTCCGGTTTCCAAACTGGTTACGCGGATTGGGGTTGAATGGCTTGTTCTGTCGCATGTCCCGCTGGGCCATGTAGCTGCCGTCCTGGTAGCCGATGCTGTAGCCCGCATTGCGGCCACCGCCGCGGCCGTAACCTCCGCCGGGATAGCCGTAACCACCACTGGGGTAGCCATAGCCGCCGCCGCTGGGGTAGCCGTAGCCGCCGCTGGGATAGCCATAGCCGGCGCTCGGGTAACCGTAACCTCCCGGATAGCCCTGGGGATATCGGTTATAAACCTGGCCGCCGTAGTAGCCGCCGTTTTGCCGGTGGTCGCGTTCCCAGCGGTCGCGGTCGCGATCATGATCGCGATCGCGGTTGCTCCAGTTGTTGTTGCGATTTCGATACTGATCGTGATCGCGGTCATGATGACGGTCACGGTCGGAGCGCTGACTCCAGTGATCGTGTTTGTCGTTATCTTTATCGTGATCGCGCGCCAGAGCGAGACCGCTGAACATCAGGGTCATCGCAACTGCCAGGGCTGCCATTCTCATGCTTCGCATAGTGCCTCCCACCCGGTACCATCGTTCGGGAGCTTGATTGCAATCACGCCTGCCCTCGAGACGACCCTGGGACCGGTCTGCTAAATCGTCGGATGCCGACGCAATTAAAATCGGCTGTACCGTGGAGCATATTTCTTTGAAGCTTAAGCGAACCTTAAATCTAAGCGTTGCAATCACTTGGGAGTGTTAGACTAAGCAGGTTTCAGGGCGAAGGAGAGGCGATTCTTTATGCCAATTGAGCGCGTCGGAGTAATTGGCGCCGGCACTATGGGGAACGGTATTGCCCACGTTTTCGCGCGCAGCGGATATCGCGTGACGCTGTGCGATGTGGAGCAGCGATTTCTGGATCGCGGCCTCGAAACCATCGGTAAAAATCTCGATCGTGAACTGGTCAAGGGGAAGATAACAGCCGGAGACAAAGCGGCGGCGCTGAAACGGATTTCGCCGGCGCTCGAACGCGGCCAGCTTGCGACCTGCGACTTCGTGATCGAAGCCGCCACCGAGAAATTCGAAATCAAGGCGGAAATTTTCGGCGACCTCGATCGGATTTGCCGCCCCGAAGTAATCCTGGCGTCGAATACTTCCTCCATTTCTATTACCCGGCTGGCCGCTACGACCCGGCGTCCGGCAAAAATTATCGGAATGCATTTCTTCAATCCGGTGCCGGTAATGAAACTGGCGGAAGTGATTCGCGGGCTGGCTACGTCGCAGGAAACCTTTGCCACAGTCCGCGATCTGGCACTACAGCTCGACAAGACGCCCATCGAAGTGAACGACGCGCCCGGCTTTGTTTCGAACCGCGTGCTCATGCCGCTGCTGAACGAAGCCATGTACGCGGTGATGGAAGGCGTGGCTACCGCCGAAGCAGTTGACGACGTGTTCAAGCTGGGCATGGCCCACCCCATGGGTCCGCTGACGCTCGCGGATTTTATCGGACTCGATGTCTGCCTCGACATCATGCGCGTGCTGCAGGATGGCCTGGGCGATCCCAAGTATCGCCCCTGCCCGCTGCTGATCAAGATGGTGGACGCCGGCTGGCTGGGAAAAAAGAGCGGCCGCGGGTTCTACAAATATTGAGTTGAAAGTTCTGGAGGTAAGGGTCCTCCAGAGCGGTGGCGATTTCGTAGGGGCGATTGATGGACTCGGCACCAGGCAAGAGCGATCGTGGCATCTACATCCTCGGAGCGGCGCTGGGGCTGTGTGCCGGATTTCTCGACGTAAAGGTTGGCGACCTGCTGCTGACCGCGCTGTTCGTGCTGGCTTCCACCATGCTGCTGGGCGCGCTTCGCCCCCATCGTCCCTGGCGATGGACAGTCATTGTGGCGGCATTCGTCCCCGTGGTTCAACTGCTTGCCTACGCCGTGCTGACCGACAAACCCTATCGCGCGCAAATTTATGAATCGTTCCTGGGTTTCCTCACAGGAATTGCCGGCGCGTACGGCGGGGCGACCGCGAGAAGAGGCGTGACGGTGTTGTTTGAGAAATAATGGTCTGTCTTGCTGAGCGCAGTTTGCTCTTCGCGAAGGGCAACCAGTTGAAGGATCGCTGAGAGTGAACCGTGCTCAGGCAGCGCCGGTTTTGTCGCGGCGGAGTGCAGGAAGTTTCCGAGTGACAATCAAGCGCACTTAAGGCGATAGGGGTCCTTCGACTTCGTGGCTGCTTCGCTTCGCGAAGCAGCTACTCCGCTCAGGATGACAGGCGCTGACAACTGCCAACTGCCAACTGCATTCCGCACCAAAGTCTCGGCTAGCTGAATAGTTACTCGCGTTTCCACAGCCGCAGCGAGTATTCTTCGGTGATGGGTGTTTCGGTTTCGGTGCTGGCCAGCGGCAGCCGGGGAAACAGCACGATCGTCTCCAGCGCGCGCACCAGGATTCTGGTGGACGCGGGAATTTCCTGCCGCGAGACCGTCAAACGGATGCGCGCCCAGGGGGACGATCCGCGCACGCTTTCCGCCATCCTGATTACTCACGAACACTCCGATCACATTTACGGGCTGGCGGTGCTGGCCAGGAAATTCCAGGTGCCGGTGTTCATGACCGGCGCCACCCATCAGGCCTGGGCCCGATCCTTGCGCGACGATGCCGGCGAACTGCCGCAACTGGCGCGCCTGGAAATTTTCTCCGCCGGCCACAGCTTCCATGTGGGCGACATCGCTATCACTCCGTTCACTATCCCGCACGATGCCGCCGATCCGGTGGGCCTGACCTTTCGCGCCGAAGGCATCAAGGTGGGCGTCGCCACCGATCTGGGTTACATGCCGCCTAATGTTTGCGATCAGTTGCGGGGTTGCGACGTGCTGGTCATCGAGTCCAATCACGACCTGGAAATGTTGCGGGGCGGGCCCTATCCCTGGTCGGTCAAGCAGCGGGTGGGGAGCCAGACCGGACATCTTTCCAACGACAAACTCGCGAAATTCTTATGCACCGAATATGATGGAAACGCATCATACATAGTGCTGGCGCACCTGTCTGAACTGAACAACCATCCCGAGCTCGCACGGGGCACAGCGGAAAAGGCCCTGGGGCGGCGCCAGACACTGCTGCATAACCGTCTGATGCTGGCGAGCCAATCGGGTCCCATGGAAGCGATCCAGCTGTAGTCGCGTATGAGCGAATGCGTTGATCCTATTGTGGGAAAAATTCTGGCGGGCTGGCGATATGACATCTCCGGCCTCGCACCGGAAATGTGCGAAGATTATGAAGAACACCTTGACGGCTGCGCCCACTGCCGTTCCCGGCAACATCTGCACCGCAGCATCGACCTCGCGCTGATCGCTCTGGCTTCGCTTTCCGGCGGCGTATTTCTGCTGGCTTTCGGCGTGATTCTCCATCTCAATCCCCGGCACGCCTTCTGGCTGGAACTGGCCGCGTTGGTGGGCTTCGCGCTTTCCGCCCTGATCTGGCTGGGAGTGGCCGTAGCCACGCCCGCGCCCATGGCGGTAGTCGATGCTGCCAAGCTCGGAGCCCGCCGCGTACATGACCGCCTGCCGGCGGAAATCCGCGACCGCCTGCCGGAAGAACTCCGCCTCAAAATCACCGGCTCATAAGGAAAATTTACCGCCGGGCACGCAGAGAAGTAGGGAGCCTTCTTTGTCTGGAGCTTCTTCGATTCGTTGCTTCTCTCGGCGGTGAGAACCTCCTCTGTATATTTCACGCCGCGCCGTCCATCCCATGCGATAGGCTAGAAGCATGTCCATCAACGGCCCTGACGACCTTGCCGGCATGCGCGCTGCGGGCGCGATTGTGCGCCTCATGCTCGAAGCCATGAAACAGGCGGTGCGGCCGGGCATCACAACCAGCGAACTGGACGCGGTCGGCGCTGCCGTCATGCGGGAACACGGCGCGCAGTCGGCGCCGCAACTGGTGTACAAGTTCCCCGGCGTAAATTGCATCAGCCTGAACGATGAAGCGGTGCACGGCATTCCCGGCGAACGCGCGGTTGAAGACGGCGACCTGGTCAAGCTCGATGTCACCATTGAAAAAGATGGATTCATGGCCGATGCCGCCGAAACCGTGGCGGTCGGCGAAATTTCCGAAGAGAAGCGGCGACTCATGGCGTGCGCCGAGCGGGCGTTTACCAAAGCCATGCTGGTGGCCCGCGCCGGCTTTCGGGTGTTCGAGATCGGCCGCGTGGTGGAACGCGAAGTGCGGCGCAGCGGCTTCTCCGTGATCCGCGACCTGGGCGGACACGGCATCGGGCGCACCATCCACGAAGAGCCGCGCATCCCCAACTACGCCGATCCCGAAGCCAGCCAGGTTCTGACCGAAGGCCTGGTGATTACGGTGGAACCGATTATCGCAGCCGGATCGGGACGCGCGGTCGTTGCCCAGGATGGCTGGACGGTACGCACCGCGGACCGCAGACCCTCGGCGCACTTCGAGCACACACTGGTGATCACCACCGGAGAGCCCATTCTCCTGACCGCCGGCTAGAAACGTAGAAATACGAACGGGGTGGACGGTCTCGTCCAGCGTGGCGTCAGCCGCGATTGCTACAATCCCATGGTTGTCTATTTCCTTTCAGATCGATGCCACTTCCGGCCCCGCCCGCGCCGGACGCCTGACTACCCCGCACGGAGTCGTCGATACCCCGGTCTTCATGCCGGTTGGGACCCTGGCCTCGGTCAAGGGCGTCTCGCAGGACATCCTGGAAGAACTCGGGGTGCAGATTCTTCTGGGAAATACCTACCATCTTTACTTGCGGCCGGGAGTGGAGCAGGTCCGTCGGCTGGGCGGGCTGCATCGCTTCATGGCGTGGTCGCGCCCCCTTCTTACCGACTCCGGCGGCTTTCAGGTTTTCAGCCTGAACGAACTGCGTAAGGTCACCGAAGAAGGCGTGACCTTCCGCTCACATCTCGATGGGTCAGCGCATTTTTTCAGCCCGGAAAGCGCCATGGAGGCGCAGATCGGGTTGGGCGCAGACATCATGATGGCGTTCGATGAATGCACCGAATATCCGGCGGACGGTGAACGGGCGCGGCAGTCGATGGAGTTGACCCTGCGCTGGGCGGCCCGCAGCAAGAAATATTTCGATGACCACAAGCAAGAAGTACCGTGGAGCACGGACCACGTAGGCCAAGGCGTCCGCGCCTGGGCGGGCGAGCGCGAGTTCGCCGAAGTTGCGCAGGAAAATCTCGCGGGGAAGGGCACTGCCAAGCCGCGCTCGGCCCGGCAGGTGGGCACACCCCCCCCTGGGCAAACTCAGGCGCTTTTCGGTATTGTGCAGGGCGGTATGGAGGCCGCGCTCCGCAAGGAGTCGGCTGAACGCACCCTCGAGATCGGCTTTCCAGGCTACGCCATTGGCGGTTTGAGTGTCGGCGAGCCCCGCGCTCTGACTCGCGAAATCGTGGACGCCACGGTCCAGCATCTTCCCGCGGACAAACCGCGCTACCTGATGGGAGTGGGCACGCCGGAGGAGATTGTTGCATACGCCAACGCCGGAATCGACATGATGGATTGCGTTCTGCCGACACGCGCCGCGCGGCACGGATTGTTATTTACTTCCGAGGGCAGGATTTCGATCAAACAGGCCAGATTCGCCGCCGATCAGGGCCCTCTGGACTGCAATTGCGGCTGCCGGGTTTGCCGGCGCTACTCCCGGGCGTACCTGCGGCATCTTTATGCCGCCAATGAGGTTCTGGCACAGGTCCTGAATACCGTTCACAACCTCAGCTTCTACCTTGACACCATGCGGGCGGTGCGTCATTCTATTGCGCTTGGGAATAGGGCCCAACTTCTTTCTGGGGATCGGTCCGGAGTAAAACCATGAGTCCGGCATCTCCAGTGCATGCCTGAAGCGGAAAGAATCTCCGGCCTGAGGAAGCGAGAAATCCTGCGGTAAAATGCACAGGGCTGCGGCACGCCGACGGGCGTAGTACTGATCTATTGCAGTGGAAGCGGGGCCGCTTCATGGGCACGGCAATATGAGCATGGCAAACTTACTGGCGTTACAGACCATTGGAGCGGGCGGCTGGCTGGGCTTCGCCCCCCTGATTTTCATCTTTGCCATCTTTTACTTTTTGCTGATCATGCCGCAGCAGCGGCGCCAGAAAAAATGGCAGCAGATGCTGAACGATCTTAAAACCGGGGACAAAGTCGTGACCAGCGGAGGGCTGCGCGGGACGGTCATCGCGCTGCGCGACGATTACATACAACTCCGTGTCCCCCCGGACAATCTGCGCATCGAAGTGACTCGGGCCTCGGTGGCCTCGGTGATTGCTCCCGAGGACAAG
The DNA here is from genome assembly GCA_050746005.1 of Terriglobales bacterium. GTDB lineage: Bacteria > Acidobacteriota > Terriglobia > Terriglobales > Acidobacteriaceae > JAIQFF01. The sequence continues at coordinate 5,545 of JBOGLC010000094.1, read as the reverse complement.
AACAAAGCGGCATGAGGTTGGGAGTACGGCCGGTGCGCGACAGAAACTGATATCAAGCCATGAACAAGAATTTAAGTTGGAAGCTCGGACTCAGCATTGCGATCCTGCTGCTATTCCTCTTCGGTATCTTCGGTGTACCGAAGGATTTCTCGGGCAGCGGGCTGCTGGCGTCGATACAGAGCCGTATTCACCTGGGCCTGGACCTCAAAGGCGGCACCCATCTCATTCTGCAAGTCCAGGTTGACGACGCGGTGAATGGAGACTCCGACCGCGCGGTGGAGCGTCTCAAGGAAGACCTGCGCACCCACAAGATCAATTACACCGAGATCGCCAAACCGGACCCGGTGGGTCATCCCGACGAGATCGTGATTAAAGGCGTGCCTTCGGAGGCGACTTCGGACTTGCGCTCGACCGTGAGCGAACGGCTGCCGGAATACGATCTCAACTCGGGCGCGGACAACTCCTGGACTTTCACCATGAAGCCGCAAGCCCTGGCCGAACTGAAGAATCGCGCGGTAACCCTGGCCATCGAGACCATCCGCAATCGCATCGATCAGCTGGGCGTTACCGAACCCGTCATTCAGGAGCATGGACTCGGCCAGTACCAGATCCTGGTGCAACTTCCCGGCGTGGACGATCCGGCGCGGGTGAAGGAGATCATGCAGTCCACCGCCATGCTCGAAATCAAGCAGGTGCTGGGCGGGCCTTACTCCAGCGAGCAGGATGCTTTGCAGCAACACAACGGCGTGCTTCCTCCCGATTCGCTGGTGCTGCGGGGGCGCAGCGTGGGCAGCCAATCCAGTGACGATTCAGGCGAACAGTACTATCTTGTGACTCGCAGCTCGGCAGTGGCCGGCGCCGACTTGCGGTCGGGCGGCGCCACCGTGGGCCGCGACACCAATACGAACTCGCCCGATGTGGGCTTCGTTCTGACCAACGAAGGCGGAAGAAAGTTCGCCGCTTTTACCGGTTCGCACGTGGGCGACAAGCTGGCGGTCGTGCTGGATAACCGGGTGCGGGAAGTGGCCACCATCAACGAACAGATCCGCGATCAGGGAAGGATCAGCGGAGGCGGGATGAGCGAACAGGCGGCCAAAGACCTGGCCCTGGTCTTGAACTCAGGCGCTCTTCCGGCAGGCATCAAGTATCTGGAAGAGCGAACCGTCGGGCCGTCGCTGGGCTCGGACTCGATCCACTCCGGGGTGCGGGCGGCGGTGATTGGCATGCTGGCTGTGCTCATCTTCATGCTGATTTACTACCGCGGCGCGGGCATCAACGCCGATATCGCCCTGATTCTCAATCTGGTAATTCTGCTGGGCTTTCTTGGCTTCAGCCAGGCCACGCTGACCCTGCCGGGGATTGCGGGCGTAATTTTGACGGTCGGCATGGGCGTGGATTCGAATGTGCTCATCTTCGAGCGCATCCGGGAAGAGCTTAGGAATGGAAAGACGCCGACCTCAGCGGTGGATCAGGGCTTCGGTCATGCCTGGATCACGATCGTGGATACTCACGTCACCACCATCGTATCGGCTTTTATTTTGTTTATTTTCGGGACCGGCCCGGTGCGTGGATTCGCGGTCACTCTGACCTTTGGTCTGTTGGCCAACCTGTTCACCGCGGTGTTCGTTTCGCGCATGATTTTTGACTGGATTCTGAGCCGCAAACAGCGCGGCGAAGCCTTGAGCATTTGAGCGGCGTCAGATTTAGTTGAGCGCTTTTCTTTGCGGCCTTGGCGACCTTTGCGGTCAAAAGCTTTTAGCCGCCAAGAGCGCAAAGGACGCAAAGGAAACACCAGATTGATCGGTACAAAGAGGGGTTTAACGACAGCGTGGAATTTTTTAGAAATCCAAACATAGACTTTCTCGGTAAGAAGTGGTATTTTCTCGCCTTTTCGCTTCTCTTCAGCGTGGCGGGGATATGCTCCATGCTGTTCTGGCATGGCATCCCGCTGGGAGTCGATTTCCGCGGCGGCACGCTGGTGTACGTAAAGTTCTCGCACCCTCCGGATGACAATGCCATCCGCGCGGCCCTCGAAAAAGTGGGTCTGCGGCAGGCCCGGATTCAGCGCCTGGGAGTGGCTGCGAACAACGAAGTGCTGATCGACCTCGACGTGCGGGAGACCAGCGAGAAAGCGCTCGATAAGGGCAAGGTTCAGATCATCAACGCGCTGGAGACCAATGCTCCCGCGGGCAAGTTGGACTTGAACAATACCAGCTCTTTGACATTGGCCAATTACCTGCTGGAAAAGGATCCGTTGCGCGTGGGAACCGATGCCAGCCAGCGTTATGCAGCCGTGGCCCGGGCCATCGTGGACTATCGCGACAAGACCAAAGGCGGGGTTCTGCGTTCGCTGGATGAGCTTAAGAGTGCGGTTGATCCGGCTGTGGTCGCGGCTCTGGGAGAGGGCTTCTATCTGTCCGATTTCGGTGTCTATCAAGTGGAAATCGTTGGCCCACAGGTAGGCAAACAGTTGCAGAGTCAGGCCAAGTGGGCAGTGGTTTACTCCCTGGCCGGCATGCTGGTTTATCTCGGCTTTCGCTTTGAGTGGATTTACGGAGTGGCTGCCGTGGTTACGGTGTTCCACGATACCCTGATCACGGTGGGAGCCTTCTCCCTGGCCAACAAGGAAATCTCGTTGACCGTGATTGCGGCGATCCTGACTTTGATCGGTTATTCGAATAATGACACCATCGTGATCTTTGACCGCATCAGAGAGAACCTGAAGTTGATGCGGCGAGAAAAGTTGTCAGAAATCGTAAACCGGAGTATTAATCAAACGCTGAGCCGGACGATCCTGACCGCAGGCCTTACGTTTTTAACGGTCGTAGCGCTCTATGTGTTTGGCGGAGAGGTGCTGCACGGCTTTTCCTTCGCCCTGGTCATCGGAATCCTGATTGGGACTTATTCCTCAATCGCCATTGCCGCACCCATCCTGGTCGCTTACCAGGACTGGCGGTCGAGCCGGGGTAAGCCGGTGGCGGTGATCGGCGGCAAAGGCAAGTCCAGTACCGGCAAAGGTCGCGTGGCCAGCGGCCGCTAGCGCAGATTCAACGAATCGACTGTAGTTTCAATGGTTTGAAGCAGATGGTAGGGCGAGCGAGGAAGTCGGTGGGGTTGGGAGCAAAGCAGCTGCAGGCGGTGTCTAAACATACGTAAGGGTCTGGTAGGAGAATCCTCATGTTTGAAGATAGCCTCATCGAATCGGGCGGCAGGCTCAAGACAAAACGCGGGGTGACGACGTTTTTGTCATTTGGGTTGCAGATTGTACTGGTCGGGATACTGGTTCTGATCCCGCTGCTGTTTACCGAAGCCCTGCCCAAAACCCAGCTGATGACCTTCCTGGTGGCGCCGCCGCCACCGCCGCCGCCGCCACCGCCACCGGCAGCTACGCCCATCAAAGTGGTCAAAGTAATTCAGACCGATATCATTAACGGACAACTGCGGACGCCCACCAAGATCCCGGAAAAAGTGCAGATGATCAAAGAGGAAGAGGCGCCGCCTCCAGTTTCCACCATGGCCGGCGTGGTTGGTGGTGTCCCGGGTGCGGCAGGCGGACAGATGGGCGGCGTGATCGGCGGAATTATCAACTCGACCCCGATTGCAGTGCCTCACGTGGCCACTCCGCAGCGCGTGCGGGTGTCGCAAGGTGTGACTCAGGGTCTGCTGATCCGTAAAATTCAGCCTTCCTACCCGCCCCTGGCGCGGCAAGCGCGCATCCAAGGTTCAGTGCTGCTGCAGGCCGAGATCAGCAAGGACGGTTCGATTCAGAACCTGCGCCTGATCAGCGGCCATCCCATGCTGGCTCCGGCCGCCATCGAGGCGGTGAAACAGTGGAAGTACAAGCCGTACATTCTGAACGGCGAGCCGGTGGAAGTGGAAACTCAGATTACGGTCAACTTTACCCTGGCCGGAGGTTAGACTCCGGTGCGCCAAAATGGATAGGACAGTTCGCGGCAGGCAATAGTTTCGCAACCTGACAAGCTCTGAGGAGGATAGCAACTCATGTTCGTAGCCAATCTAGCAGCACTTGCTCTTACACATATGTCCACTGCGGCAGCCTGGTTTTTCCAGGAACAGGCAACGGTGGGTTGGGACCCGATTTCGCTGTGGCACCAGATGGGTATTCCGGCGAAAGCAGTGGTCATCATTCTGTTCGTCATGTCGGGCTGGTCAATCGGAGTCATGATTGATCGCGCCATGGCCTTCAGCGCCGCGCGCAAGCAATCGCGCGCGTTTGCTCCCGCCGTGGCCGGCGCGCTGCGCGATGGCAAGATCGAAGAAGCCATCAAGGTCGCGGAACGCAACAAGAAGAGCCACCTGGCCAAGGTCGTCACCTCAGGCCTGATGGAATTCCGGGCTCACCAGGAAAGCGGCGAGATTCCGGGCGAGACCATTGAAGCCTCCAAGCGCGCTCTCGAGCGCACCGAAGCCATTGTCCACGCCGAACTGAAACGCGGCCTGGGCGGATTGGCAACCATCGGTTCGACCGCCCCGTTCGTGGGACTGCTGGGCACGGTGGTCGGCATCATCAACGCGTTCAAGGGCATTCAGTCCGAAAAGGCTACCGGTCTGGCGGCCGTCGCCGGCGGTATTTCGGAAGCGCTGGTGACCACTGCGATTGGACTGTTCGTGGCCATTCCGGCCGTGATGATGTTCAACTATCTGACCGGTCGCGTGGAAGCGTTCGACGTGGAGATGGATAACTCGTCGAGCGAGCTGATCGATTACTTCCTGAAGCGGCGGGGAATGCGCCGCTCCTAGGCCTCCCGCCAGGCTATTTACCTCAGAGTTGCGGAAGTGGCGCCGGGCGCAACCCCGGCGCCGGCTTTCAAGGCATGAGGTCAGGCATGAGGCGGGAAAGCGGAAGTGCCGGAGCGAAGTCCCCGGCTCGGGCGTTATCGCAAAGTGACGCCCAGGAGACGTGAGTTTATGGCGTTGAACAAGCGCAACGAAGGAGTCAAGGTCAACTCCAACATCAATGTGACCCCCATGGTGGACGTCATGCTGGTGTTGCTGATCATCTTCATGGTGATCACGCCCATGTTGCAGCACGGGGTCAGTGTGGACATGGCCAAGGTAAATAATCCGGAGTCGATGCCCGACGCAGACAAAGAAGACGCCTTGCTGGTATCGATCATGCGCGACGGGACAGTCTACTTCGGAACCGACAAGCTTCCGCCCGACCAACTGACGGGCAAGGTCAAGGACCGCCTGGCAAATCGGGCCGACAAGCGGGTCTTCGTCAAGGCCGATGCGCGGGCCCGGTTCGGATCGGTGGTTGAGGTAGTGGACAATGTGCGCGCCGCAGGAGTGGACCAGTTGGGTTTGCTCACGGAGCAGCGCAAGACCACCGCCGCACCCGCTCCGCCGGCTGCGACTACGCCGCCTGCGGGCGGGCAATAGATTTCGATCACGGGATTAGCAGTCAAAAGATTCGAGGAGACAGTTATGGGAATGGCAATGGGATCGGGCGGCGGCCAGAGCGCGGACATGAACGTCACGCCGCTGATTGACGTGCTGCTGGTGCTGATCATCATCTTCATGG
>JBOGLC010000093.1:0-12404 GCA_050746005.1 Terriglobales bacterium | reverse complement strand
GGGGACGCAGAGCACGGTGCAAACCCTGGCCGGCCTTGGACGCTGGTTGAATATGGATCCCAAGCAGATTGTGCTCATCAGCGAGTACACCGGCGGCGGCTTCGGCAGCAAGGCAACCGGCTACATCTTCGCGATTATTCCGGCCCTGCTCTCGAAGAAAGTCAATGCGCCGGTCATGATGCGCATCAGCCGTGAAGAAGAACATTTTATCGGACGCGGGCGGCCCGGTTTTCAGGGGCGCATGAAGGTCGGCCTTTCCAAAGACGGCAGGATCACGGCCGTCGATATGTACGCCATCTGCAACAACGGCCCTTACGACGGAGTAGGCGACGCCAACGCCTCGGGCATGATTGTCTCCCTTTTGTATCAACCGCCGGCCATGCGCTGGCGCGGCGTGACCTTGTTGACCAACACGCCGCCCCGCGGTCCCCAGAGCGCTCCAGGCGGGATGCAGGGAATCATCATGATGGAGCCGATTCTGGCCAAGGCAGCGCGCAAGCTCTCGCTCGACCAGGTGGACATTCGCCGCACCAACTGTCCCGAGGGCAAAGCGCTCTGGGGGCCGGAGAGGGATGGCAAGCGGCTGCACTCGACCAGCGCGTTCCTCAAGGAGGCGTTCGATCGGGGCGCGGAACAGTTCAGGTGGAAAGAACGGATCGCGCGTCCGAAGCGCAGCGGCACCAAGGTGCGCGGCGTCGGCGTGTCCTCGAGCGCCTTCTTCGCGGGGTCCACGGGATACGACGGCCTCATCATCATCAAGCCCGATGGCAGGATTGCGATTCAATCGGGAATCGGCAACCTGGGGACAGAATCCATCAGCGATGTTCATCGCGTAGTTGCGGAAGAGCTGGGCGTGCCCTGGGAGAAGTGTGATATCACCTGGGGCAATACCTCGCAGAACCTGCCCTGGACCTGCGTCTCCGGCGGCAGCCAGACCACCCACGCCATGACCCGGGCGGCATACGCGGTGGCTACGGAGGCAAAAAGCAGGCTGCAGGAAATTGCCGCCAAAACTTATGGCGGCAGGCCGGAACAGTACGAGGTGGCCAACGAACGCGTCTTCCACAAGGGCGGCGGCAAGAGCATGACGCTGGCGCAGGCCGCGCAGAAGGCCATTCAGTTGGGCGGCGTCTACGACGGCCACCAGGCGCCGGAAGATGTGAACAAATACACCAAGGCTTCCATCGCGGCGCTGGCGGGACAGGGGCTGGTTGCAGCCGCCAAAGACAAGTATCCGCACGATGGCCAGAGTTTTTCTTATGTCGCCAGCTTCGCCGAAGTCGAAATCGATACCGAAACCGGCAAGTACTACATCACGGATTTTCTTGCCGTGGCCGACGTCGGCACCGTGATCCATCCCAAGTCGCTGGGCGGACAGGTCATTGGTCGCTCCATATTAGGCATCGGCCACGCCATCGGTCAGAAGTGGGTCTTCGACCCGCAATATGGCCACACTGTTTCCCGCCGGTTTTACCACACCAAGCCGCCGACCATCCTGGATGTCCCGGTCAATATGCAATGGGCGGCGCTGGACATTCCAGATCCGGAAACTCCGGTGGGAGCGCGCGGCATCGGTGAACCCCCGGTGGGGGGCGGTTGCGGCGCCATCCTGAACGCGCTTTCAGACGCGCTGGGCGACGAAATCTATCGCCGCGCGCCGGTTAACCTGGACACGATTCTGACCTCGCTCGAAGCCGGGCGGCCCATGCAGGACCCCTTGACCGCTTTCATTTAGTGGAGATCTGAAAGGGAGAGACCTATGGCAGTAATACGAGACATCATGCCGGCGTTCCAGTTATTTCAGCCGGACTCCATCGCGGACGCGCAAAAGCTTCTCGAACAGCATGGACAGGAAGCCTGGGTGATGGCGGGCGGGCTCGACAGCTTCGACTGGCTCAAGGACCGCATCAAGAAACCCAGGGCGCTGGTCGATCTGAGCGGGATTGAGGAACTCAAGGGCGTCCGCACTACCGCCGACGGAATCGAAATCGGCGCGATGACCACGCTCACCGAAGTCGTGCGCGACCCCGTGGTGAAGGAGAAATACGGACTCCTGGCGCAGGCCGCAGAACTGGTGGCCTCGCCTCAGATTCGCAACCAGGGCACCCTGGGCGGTAACGTGTCGCAGGACGCGCGCTGCTGGTACTACCGCGCCGGTTGGCCGTGCTACCGCGCCGGCGGCAACATCTGTTATGCCGACACCCCCGTGGGCAGAAATCGCGAGCACGCGATTTTGCATGCCGAGCGCTGCGTGGCAGTGAATCCTTCCGATTCCGCGCCTGCCTTGATCGCCCTCGACGCCAAGTTTGTGGTTCGAACTCCCCAGGGCGAGCGCGTGGTGGATGCCGAAGACTACTTTATGGGGCCCGACATCGACATCACTCGCATGAATATTCTGCAGCCCGGATATTTGCTGACTGCGATTCGCGTTCCTTCCACCTGGGCGGGCGCGCAATTCTATTTCGAAAAAGTGCGCGACCGGAATGTGTGGGACTTTCCACTGTTGAACGTAGCCTCGGCCATGATGTTGTCGGGAGACACCATTCAGACCATTCGTATCGCGGTGAACGGCGCTGCCGCCCGCCCGCTGCGCCTGAAGGCGGTGGAAGATTCGGTGCGCGGCAAACAGCGAAGTGCAGCCACCGGTGAAATGGCGGGAAAAGTAGCGGTGCAGGGCGCCGTCCCGCTGCAATTCAACGCCTACAAAATCCCGTTGATGCGGAACCTGGTGAAGCGTTCCATCAGCGGAGTGCAGGAGGCAGCATGGGCATCATAGAGTGGGCCACAAGTCCGCTGGGCCAGAACGTCCCGATTCACATCGCGTGGTTTCTGATCTGGGTCGCGCTGATTGCCGGAATGCTGTTCCTCATCGTACATGCGATCTACATCCGCTACTTCGCGAAAGAGAAAGAGTTCGTGGCCGGCGCCTCCCCGAAAGCGGCCCGGTTGCCCGCGCGCATTCCCAGACATTCGCTGGCGGCCCGGCTGTTCCACTGGATCATGGCCGCATCCATGTTCACGCTGCTGTTTACCGCATTTCTGCCCAAGGTTGGTGTCCAGTTCGACTGGGTCACCTATCACTGGATTGCGGGCACCGTCCTGACCATTTCGATCCTCTTTCACATCATCCACGCCTCCTTCTATCTGGATTTCTGGTCAATCTGGCCGGACCGGGCCGATCTCGAGGACGCGTGGAAAAGATTGCAGCGGTTCATGGGAAAGTCCGCCGCCCCGCCCCGGAAATTCGCCAAGTATCCGCTGGAAAACAAGCTCTATCACGGCGCCATCATCGTGACCGGAATGTCGGTGATTCTCACCGGCGTATTCATGATGTCGCGCGTGCGCACCATTTTCTTCCCGCGCAACCCTTATTTATTCAGCGATATGACCTGGGGCCTGATGTATGTGCTGCATGGACTGGCCGGCGTCGGCCTGATCACGCTGGTCATCGTGCACGTGTACTTTGCCGTCCGGCCGGAGAAGCTCCCCATTACTGCATCGATGATCGTGGGCACGATGAGCCGGGAGTTTTACCTGAAAGAACACGATCCGGAACGGTGGGTGGTTGAAACGCCGCCGGGCGCAGCGCGAGGTGCGACCGATGGCGATTGACTTTCTTGAGCGCAGCAACACCATCGAGGAATGCTATGAGTTCATGCTGGCTTATGCAGGACAAGGCCTGCCCACGGACCAGAGCAGCCACTCCGGAAGTCAGGTCCGGGAGTTTCTTCAGCGCGCTATCCATGCGCTGACCGGCCTGGCTGAGACCTGTTCGCAGGCCGCAGTCGAACTTGGCCTCGAGCCCTCGGGAAAGTACGAAGCTTTTATTTCTGTAGTGGACCGGGACGCGCAGGACTCACTGGCCGGTCTCGAGCTGGTGCTGGCCCAACCTAACATCAGCTCCCAGCTGATTGACAATCTGAACGCCTCCATCCATCTGCGGGCCTTGTTGACCGACCTGTTCCTGGTGGGAGAGATCCTGAGAACCCAAGGCAAGACGGAGGCTATCAGCTCGGCTGAATAAGCGGGAAAACAAAAAGGGTCACTTCCAAAGCTGTTCTATGACTCGGGTAGCAATCGCCGCCAGCACCGCGCACACCAGGCCCACAATGATTTCAGGTTTGTGGTCCTCCAGCCATCTTCCCACGCCCACTCTTTGGGGATAACGCAGGTAGACAACGCTGTGCGAACTGGCGAAGTAATACACCACAGCGGCCGCCACCAGAACGCCGGTAGCGAGGTGGGGCAATTGATAGATCGAAAAAGACTTTACGTTGTGGGGAACGAACATCCAGGCTGCCACCGCCAGCAGCCACAAGCCCGCAAGCAGCCATGAACTGACCGAGCGCACGGCGGATTTCAGTCTCAGTCTTCTCTTGTCGAAAATCGCGGCCACGTTCACATATTTCGACCAGGCCGGCAACTGGTCCCCGATTTCATGGATGTGAATGCGCGTCACCGAGGTCGTCAGTTCAAGCGTCTGATGTTTCCCCGGCGCCGCGATGTTCATCACAAAATGGGTAGCGCGTCCCCGCAGGTCTTTCAAATCGTCGAGCGTGTCGCACTTCGACTTGCCGACAATGAAGCTCGCCTGACAATCGGTGTCGGAATCCGTCAGAATCTGCAAAATCTCGTTGATGTCATCGAGATAGAGCTTCGCCGGCGGAAGTGTGGTTGGAATGAACTCCGGTACCGGTCTTATCGCCAATATATAACTCCTTCAAGCGCCCGTGCGTAGCGCCTTAGCCCGCAGTATCTTACCCGATAGCTCTGCCAGCTTCACCGCAAGCTCGCGCGCTGGGCTTCCGCTCATAGACCATCCTGTGCAACTCGGCGAGCGTGGTCAAGGCATCGTTCAGCGCAATACGTTCTGAGACAGCAATTCCGCTTTCGCTTTGCTCTTTCATCAGGACATCGAGCCGGTTGTTGATTACATGCTTCGCATGTTCGATGCGTTTTCGCAACTTGACCCGGTTCGGCTCAAACAACGCGACGTCAAAGAGTTCGCGCCAGTCTCCGTTGTCGTTTGTCGCCATGATTATGGCCTCCTCAGCCTGAACCGGGCTATCCTTGCGGAGTTAGGTCCAATTGTCAAACTGATTGTTCGCTTTCACGGCAAGCGACCACCGCGATGGCTCTTTCGCGTCAGTTGGAGAGTTGATGTTTGACCCGGTCGACTCGGTCGTAGTGTGCGTGGATGCTGAAACTAAGTTCTCGGTCGCCGTCTGCAGGCGGACCCATGTCTTGTCTTTGGGGAGGAGCATGTCACAATCGTAGCGGTCGCGCTTCAACCGGGCAAAACACCAAGGTCGTCTACTGAGGATGTCCGGGAGTACGCCTTAAGGGCGGAAATTCCCGGTTACCCTGTTCGGAGTGGATAGCGCACACGGCCCCGGTTCCGGGTCGGCGCCCGCTTAATTAATTCGGTTGAGATGAACGTCCGGTAGAATTAATATCTTCGGCAATGAAGAATCATGAAATGAAGAATCATGAATTGGAAGTCCAACTCTCCGCCCCAGGCCAAAAATCCGTACCTCACATCAGCCGCCGCGACCTGATTCGCGCCGCTCTTCTCGCCGGTACATCGGCGGCGCTGGGACCGGTCTTTTCCTTTGCCCAGGCCGCGGGGTCCGAACTCACCCCCGCCCAGCGCGGCGTGGATGAGTCTAAAGAACTGGTGGGTCCCGACTGGAAGCCTGCGTTCCTGGACGAAGGGCAGAATGAAACTCTCATCGCCTTGAGCGACGTGATCATTCCGGCGACGGACACGCCCGGAGCAAAAGAAGCATTGGTCAATCGCTACCTGGATCTGGTGCTTGCCGGCGAACCCGCAGAGTTGCAGCAGAAGTTCCTGGGCAGCCTGAGTTACGTTGACAGCGAGAGCCTGCGCCTGTTTGGAAAAGAATTCCGTGCTTTGACGCCCGAAGATCAGCACGACCTTCTGCAGCCCCTGGCCTATCCCCTGCGAACCAGCGTCTGGCACAACAAGGATATTCCCGACCCTGGAGTGGAACACTTCGACCGGCTCAAGGCCATGATCGCCGTAGCGTACTACTCCTCCGAGATAGGCCAGGACGAATTGGGCTGGGACGGTAGTTTTACGCACGGTCCGTTCCAGGGCTGTGAGCATTCCACGACGACCCACAAATAGGAAACCCTCATGCCACAGGATGTGCTGCAGCAGACATACGATGCCATCGTCGTCGGTTCCGGAGCGACCGGCGGCTGGGCGGCGAAACGGCTGGCCGAAGCGGGACTGAAAGTAGCGTTGCTCGAGGCTGGCCGGGCGGTCTCGCCCAAGGAATTCACCGAGCACATGCCGGCCTACAAGCTCAAGTATCGCAACCATTCGCCCGAGATCGAACGCACCCGCCACGTGCAGAAGCAGTGCTACGCCTGCATGGAATACAACTACGACTGGTTCGTGAACGACCTGGAAAATCCCTACAGCACCCCGGCGGACCGGCCATTCAGCTGGCAACGGCTGCGGATTGTAGGCGGGCGCTCGCTGGTTTGGGGGCGTCAGAGCTATCGCCTGAGCGATACCGATTTCAAGGCCTTTAGCCGCGACGGATACGGGGACGACTGGCCCTTCTCCTACGCCGACCTCGCTCCTTATTACGATATCGTCGAGCGCTACGTCGGCATCACCGGCGCGGCCGAGAAAAACGATATGCTGCCGGACGGCCAGTTTCTTCCCCCCATGCAGATGACCTGCGGCGAAGTGCGCCTGCGGGAGCGGGTGAAAGCGAAGTTTGGCCGCACGCTCACTATCGGACGCGCCGCTATTGTCACCCAGCCGCACAATGGACGCGCCCCCTGCCACTACTGCGGTCCCTGCGAGCGCGGCTGCAGCACGTTCTCCTATTTCAGCAGCCCTTTCACCACGGTGAAGGACGCGCTGAAATCCGGCAACTGCACCCTGATTACAAATGCGGTGGTCAGCCACGTGGACATGGACACCGGCGCCAACAAGGCGCGGGGCGTGACTTACATCGATCGCATGACCAGGGAGACGAAGGAGGTCCGCGGAAAGACAGTGATTCTGTGCGCGCAGGCGCTCGAGTCCACCCGCATTCTGCTGAATTCTTCTACTCCCGAACACCCCAATGGACTGGCAAATTCCAGCGGGGTGCTGGGCCACTACCTGATGGACCACGTGGCCGGAGGCGGAGCCAGCGCCACCTTTGACGATCTCAACATTCCGCCCAGCGCGAATCCTCCTCACCGCCCCAACGGAATCTATGTGGTGCGCTACCGCAACACGCCCAGCAGCGGCAAGCACCCGCACTTCATCCGCGGTTACGGTTTTCAGGGAGGCTCCGGGCCCGAATTCAATATGGAGGCGGAAGGCCTGGGGACGGACTACAAGAAAGCCGTCAAACAGGGAACTTATGCTGTATCGCTTGGGGCATTCGGAGAATCGCTGGCCAACTGGGACAATTTTTGCGAAATTGATCCCGACCTGAAAGATGCGTGGGGCATCCCCGCGCTCCGGATCAGCATGGCCCACGGCAAAAACGAAGCTGCGCTCATGCGCGATGCCGGCGTCACCGCGGCGGAAATGCTGGAAGCCGCCGGCGCCAGGAACATTCGCGTCCAGACCAGCTTCGGAATACCGGGAATGGCGGTCCATGAAGTCGGAACAGCGCGCATGGGAGACGATCCCAAGAAATTTGTGCTGAACCCGTTCAACCAGGCCCACGATGTAAAGAACCTGTTCGTCACCGACGGCGCGTGCTATGTGTCTTCGGCGTGTCAAAATCCGACGCTGACCATGATGGCGATCACGGTCCGGGCCTGCGACCATCTGATCGACCGTTTTCACCGCAACGAAGTCTAGAACGTACGGTTGTGATGATCTCGATTATGAAGACAAAAACCTCTGTGCAGAAGTGCGTGTGGAAAGTTGCCACTGTCCTGCTGTTCGGCGCGCTCGCCGCTACCTCGCTCCGGGCACGGCAGGCACAACCGGCATTCGATCTGAAGGCGAGCATCACCCGGGGTAAAACCATCTATGACACGCAGTGTGTCACCTGCCACCAGGAAAAAGGCGAAGGCATGAAGGGCGTCTATCCTCCGCTGGCCAAGTCAGACTACCTGATGTCAAACAAGGCCCGGGCCATCGGACTGGTTGTGAATGGCGCCCAGGGACCCATTACGGTGAACGGTGCGAAGTACGATAACGAAATGCTCAGCACCGATCTCACCGACCCGCAGGTGAGCGACGTCCTCAACTACGTTCGCAATTCGTGGGGCAACAAGGGAAACGCGGTGAAGCCGGAAGAAGTTGCACCGCAAAGGAAGAAGAAAGCGGAATAATGGATTCGCGCGCCGTCTTTCAGCACCCGTCAAATGTGAGGTAGTAGTTCGATTGAAGGCGCTAATTTCAATGCCAGGCACCATGCTAATTTCAATGCCAGGCATCATCCTCCTTTCTATATCAGGCGTCATGCTGAGCTTGCGAAGCATCTGGCGTGAAGCGTGTTTGCAGACGGTGCCGTGTAGAAAGTTTGTTCGAACTGAGCCACCGCCAAATATGATTCAACGAGGTAATTGCCGATGAGAACGATTTTTCCTGTCCTGCTGTTAGCCCTTGGCATTAGTCAGCTTTCCATGGCACAGGTGGATCCGCGCTGGAAGCCAAACGATCCGGACCGTCCAGTCCCTCCGGTGGTTCAGCCTGGAACCGCGAGCACGCAGGAGTCGCCCGGGCGGCCTCCGTCCGATGCCATTGTCCTGTTCGATGGCAAAGATCTTTCCCAATGGGCGGGAGAAGATGGGCAGCCGGCGAAGTGGAAGGTTGCGGACGGCTACATGGAGGTTGTGCCCCACAGCGGCATGGTCCACACCCGCCAGCCGTTCGGCGATTGCCAACTCCATGTTGAGTTCAACGAGCCTGTGCCTGCGGTGGGCGAGGGCCAGGAACGGGGCAACAGCGGCGTCTTTTTGATGGGGCTCTATGAAATCCAGGTGCTGGATTCGTACCAGAGCAAAACTTACGCCGACGGCCAGGCCTCGGCCGTCTATGCGCAGTTCCCCCCGCAGGTCAACGCCTCAAGGCCGCCCGGACAATGGCAAACCTACGACATCATTTTTCACGGACCGCGTTTTGACAAAGATGGCAAGGTGCTGCGCCCGGCGCGGGTGACCGTTCTGCACAATGGAGTCCTGGTGCAGGACAACGTGGAACTCTCGGGTCCCACCGGCCACCATGTGCGTCCGCCTTACAAGCCCACGCCGGACAAGCTGCCCCTCAGTCTGCAGGACCACGGTAACCCGGTGCGCTACCGGAATATCTGGATTCGCGAACTGGGCGAGGGACAGTAGAACTCAAGCGTGCTCTCCGGTCTTCACCGGCCATGCCGTTTGACCACCGCGGTGATAGGCCAGGTTGCCAATGTGGCCAGCTCGAGCCGCGGCGACCCCGGTTTCCACCGGCGCGTTCGGCTCCTTGCGCGTCTTGACGCAGGCCAGGAAATTCTCCATATGTGAGATGGTACCGTCGCGGAAGCTGTGTTCCGTGAGCACCGGATTCTGCTCGCTTTGCACGCCCTCACGATAAACCGAGAAGCCGCTGCGATTGATCTTTAATGTCGCTTCCGTCCCCCGGAACTCCAGACCGCCATCATCGATGGAAGAATTCATCATGCCTTCGTACACCACATCAAATCCGGGATAGCGAAAGGCTGCCTGGATGGTGTCGGGGCAATCCCACTGCTCGAAAACATATTTGTCCGCCAGCATCTGCGCCTCGCGGGGCTGGTCGGATTTCATGGCCCAGTGCACTACATCGATCCAATGGGAGAACAGATCGGTCATCGCGCCGCCGCCAAAATTCCAGAACCAGCGCCAGTGACTGAACTTCTCCTCACTGAAGGGCTGATCGGGAGCGGACCCGAGCCAAAGCTTCCAGTCGAGCGCCTGCGCGTCGATGGGCTTGGGGGCCCAGTCCCGGTGATAGTTCTGCCACCAATAAGTTCGCACCTGGGGAACGCGGCCAAGACTGCCGGCCTGAATCAGATCGACAGCATCGCGAAAATGGGTCCAGCTGCGCTGCTGCATGCCGCATTGCAGAATCTGCTTGCTGGAACGGACTGCGTGGGTGAGCGTGGCTCCTTCTTCCAGGGTATGAGTGACCGGCTTTTCCAGATATACATCTTTGCCCGCGGCCAGGGCTTCTGCAGCCATGCGAACGTGCCAGTGGTCGGGGGACGCGATGAGCACCGCGTCGATCTCCTGTTCGAGAACCTCGCGATAATCCAAGTGGGTGGTCGCAACCCCTTTCGATCGCTCCCTGACGGCGTCGCGACGCGGCGCATATACGTCGCTCACGGCTACGATCTGGTAAGGCCCGAGCTTGTCGGCAGCATCGAGCAGGTTCCGCATCCGGCCGCCGGCTCCTATCACTCCGATGCGGATAGTGTCGTTTGCACCGAGCACTCTGGTTGAGGCAATCGCGGTAAGCCCGCTTGCGATGAGGAAACTGCGGCGATTCAGCATATGCGAGTGACCCCTCCCATCCCCGTATTCCGTGCAGTTGCTGGCAGTCGGGGCATGGCGCACCAAAGCTTACTCCGTTCAGGTGCATTGCAAGGAAGAAATTACCGAATCTGCCGGTGGAAGTGGAAGACTTAAGAACGGCCTAACGGAGTTCCGATTCCAGGAGAGCGCATGCAACTCCCGTTCCCGGCGCAGCGCTACTCTGACAAGGAGGCCGAAGGTGGATCAGATTCCGTGACTGTCGGCGAAGCGGTGTTTTTCAGTTGGTCCAACTCGGTCTGAACCTTCGCCCACTTTTTTGGCTTTCGCTTGATCGCATACGGAGCGTCCGCATGTCCGAAAAATTCCAGAAGTTCGGACCGGAGTTCCGGCGAGGCACCCTTGAAATCCTGCTTAGCCAACTCGTCAAGCAACTTGGCCTGGGTTTCATCGTTGAGCCAGTATTTGCCCGGTCCCGACAATTCGCCGTTGTCAAAATTGTAGTTGGGCAAGTCCAGGTGGCCGCTGCCGGCCTGGCTTAGCAGGTGCCGGTAGCGATCCATGGTCGCGTTGAAGCTGGCTTCGAAAAGTCGTTCCGTCTCGGGCGTGGGCGTTTTGAGCTGCAGGACCCTTAAGGGACCAACCTTCGGAAGGATGCGGACCAGAAAGGCGAGAAACTTTTCATAGAAGCTCGGCTGCTGATAATCGTTTCCCCAGTTCTTCTGGTAACTCGCGCGAGAAAGATTATAGAGAAACTTCCGTTTCGTGATGCCGGGCTGGTCCTTCATGATGTCGTTTTTCTTGAGACTCCAGGCGACGCGGGTCGCCTTGGGAAGAAGCTGGCTGACGTCATGACGGTATGAACCGATGACCTTGTTTTCGTCGGAAAGCACACTTTTCAGATCGAGACCGTAGGTTTCGTGAAAGGCTTGCTCCAGTAGGGGCACGGAGACTCCAAAGCCGATGAAGTCGTGGTAACTGTCCGGAGCGTAACGCCCGTGCGCCACTTCCAGCACGTCGAACCCGAATTCCGTCTTCACATGCGCCAGCCGGTCTTGTTCATAGGTAACGGAATTGCCATACTTCTTTTCCAGCTTGGGATAGAGCAGCGGAACCGCGCGATTCGTGCCCAGAGGATGGCCCTCGCAGTCCGCGGCGTAGTGCGCCAGCGCCCCAAGGGCAAAGGCGTAGCCATTAAGGTCCCGGGAATCGCGCAGCAGAGCCTGGACAAAGTCTCCGCTTCGAACATAGTGTGCCAGGTCGCTGAAGAAAAAACTCCCGTGCGGGTAATAACCCATGTCCTGGATAATGGCCCCGCCGTAGGCATAACCATGAGCTTCCTTGATTTGCTCCGGCGTCGCACCCGGAAAGCGTTTCAACAGCAAGGGACGTATGTTGGGGTTCCAGGCGCTGTCGATGATCGCTTCGTGCGCCAGGACGGCATAGGCCGCGAGTTGGGTGGGCCAGCCAACCGCCAGGATCAATACCATCATGATGGCTAAGGCTCTCACCGAAGATGCCTCACCTCGTCCAATCATGCCTGTTCTCCTCGTGTTGCAGCTGTTGTCTTCCCTGGAATTGGCGTGTCCTCCAGTAAATATCCTCGATTCAGCCCCACGGCTTTATCTTGGATGCTTCAAACAGCGTCCGCGGTAGCAACCGGTGTCCTGGGATGACAAGGTGACGAATGGCTGACCGCTGCCGCTGACCGCCAGGGAAAGCGCGCCAGGCGTCCTGTTTCTCATCCGGATGTGGACACCAGTTGCGACAGGATCGGTGCATTTCAACTGATTTAGATTGCGCAGGATTTTTACCCGCCAAATAGCTGACAACCCATACACTGCTAATCGCCTCCAAGCTCCAGCGCGCACGCTAACCAATGTCTGCGGTTCTGACACCTACGCCAATACAGAAGTCACGAA
>JBOGLC010000092.1:0-27395 GCA_050746005.1 Terriglobales bacterium | reverse complement strand
TCGACCAGAAGAGCTATGAGATGCCCCCGCGCGAGGGAATCAGCATCGCGCAGTTTCTCACCGTCACCGACATCGAGCGATCGGCCCGCTACTACGAAAAGGTCTTTGGCGCTCGCATTCTGAGCCTGGGTGACGGCAACGCGCCTGCGTACCTTCAGCTTGCGAATATCTGGATGATTCTGAACGTCGGAGGCGGGCCGACCCCGGATAAGCCGACGGTAACGCTCAGCGTCCCCGCCCCGGATCACATCAACAGCTTTATGAATTTCCGCGTTGCGGTTATTCAAGCGTGCTACAAATTATGGAAAAGTCGAGGAGCCGAGTTCATCACGGAGCCAATCCCCAAGTACGGCGAGATTCGCTGCTACATCCGCGATCCTGACGGCTACATTATCGAGGTCGGACAGAGCACTACCCTCACCTACGGTTAAAACTCGGGCCGGATGGGAGGCCGACTCTGCGCCTCATCGTTGCGCTGCTGCCAATTTTGCTTTGAACAGTCGCTGGCTCTGACATAGAAAGGAGTACCAGATGGTCGTCGCAAACGAACTGAAAGAGGCCCCGCGCGTGATCGCGCCTGTCGCTTTGAACACGCTTAGTGTGAATGTTTTTACCGCCCCGGGAAAGACCATGGTCGGCGAGCGGCCCAAGCCCTTCGGCGAAGCGCTCGGTTTTGACCCGATCACGTCGACTTTAATCTTCGGCGAGTACGACGCGGTGCTAGTGGACGCAATGGGGACAGTGGCTGAGGCCGAGGCTCTCGCGGATTGGGTTGCCCTGCACAACCGCAACCTGGAGACCATCTATATAACGCACGCCCACTTCGACCACTTCTACGGCCTGAGCATTCTGCTCGACCGCTTCCCGGGTGCTCGGGCGATCGCAACACCCAAGACGCTGGCCGCCATGCAAATGTCTTTCACTCCCACAGTGGAGCGGTTGGCCCGCCATATGTTTCCTGGACAGGTCGCCACCAAGTTGGTTTCACCCGAGCCCTATGAGCCCGACACGTTCACTCTCGAGGGTCACGAATTGCGCATCATCGAGCAGGGCCGCACCGATGCTCCCGATTCAACATCTTTATACGTTCCATCGATTGGCCTGATCGTCGCTGGCGACGTTGTGTACAACCAATGCCGTATGTATGTCGGCGACACCACCCCCGCGAGCCGAAAGAATTGGATTGCGGCGCTGGACCGGTTAGCGGCGCTGAACCCGGCGATGGTTGTGGCCGGTCACAAGAAGCCGGGCGCGCCCGACTCTCCTGTGGCGATCGAAGAGACCAAGCATTACCTCGAGGACTTCGATCGGTTGCAGAAAACCGCGAAGTCCGACCAGGAGCTGTTCGATCAGATGACGGAGCTATACCCGCATTGGTGACCCAAAACCCAAAAACTGACACAGAGGAGATTAGAGGTAAGCTGGGGCAGAAGTCCGGAACAGGAGACGAGGACAATGCCCAAAAAGGGTCACTCGGAAGAGCAGATCGTGGCGGTGCTGCGGCAGGTGGAAGCTGGAGCGCGAGTGGAAGAGATGTGTCGCAAGGTAGGGATCAGCCCAGCGACGTACTATCTCTGGAAGCGGAAGTATTCGGTGGTAGGGGTGAGCGAGTTGCGTGAGCTGCGGCAGTTGCGGGAAGAGGTGGGACGACTGAAGCGGCTGGTGGCGGATTTGAGTCTGGACCGGCAGATCCTGCAGGAGATCGTCTCAAAAAAGCTGTAAGGCCTCGTGCGCGTCGCAAGTTAGCGCGCTGGGCGCAGGAGGCCTACCGCATCAGCGAGCGGCACGCGGCGAGGGTGGTGAAGCTGGCCATCGGGACGCTGCGCTACCAGAGCCGGAAGGTGTTCGATGAAGTGCTGCGGCATCGTTTGCGAGAGTTGGCGGGAACGCACGTGCGCTATGGGTATCGCCGACTGACGGTGCTGCTGCGCCGCGAAGGCTGGCATGTAAATGCGAAACGCATCTACCGGCTGTACCGGGAGGAAGAATTGATCGTGCGCACCAAGCAGCGGCGAAAAATGGCGCGCCGACGGCTAGTGGCGACCGACGGTATGGCAGCGGGAGCCAATCACCGTTGGAGCATGGATTTCGTAAGCGACAAGCTGGCGGACGGGCGTTCGTTCCGGATCTTGACCGTGGTTGATCAGTTCACACGAGAATGTGTGTGCCTGGAAGCGGATCGTTCGATGACGGAGTGGGAACCTTGCTTGACGATGATTTGGTAAGCTAACTTCTTCTATACACTTATCCCTAGGTTCAAAGCCCGCAGAGTCCGGGCCGATTGTCGCGAAGGAGGCATCATGGATGGCAAGAGGCCGCCGATTGTGATCTGGATTATCCCGCTGCTGATTGGTTTCGTTTCGTCGGATTTTACCGAGTGACGCAAAGTCCCGGATTCGAGATGTATCGCGCTGTGGACATCGTTCAGCTTCTCGGCTCGGGAATGTGCGTCGGTGCAGCCATGGTGGGGGTGATTTTCAGGATTCAACGTCGCGACTCTGACTCTCGGACAATTGGGGAATGATCCCGCTTCTGTAAAAAGGGATGTCAAGAAAACACTTCTGCCTCGACCGGAGGACGAGAAGATTTTTGTCTCGAGATCCAGCTCACTGTCTCGTGTGTGATTGCTCTGGGTTTGACTTGCTAGCAGGTTCATCTTTCAGGTGGCGACCACGCGGACGCGGGCGATTCCTTGAGACCTCGATTCTGGCGGTGATCCGACCCGCGGGTAACATTGAGCTGACTCGGCGCCGACTGTAGTGCAAAAACTGCGGGATGAACCCCATGCACCGTGAGCCCGCATCTGGGCAGCCAGCTTGCATTCGGTCTAAGCAGCGCTCGCCTGTGCTGACGTTCTCTTAGACCAGCGAACGCTCTACCTGACCCCACCAATCCAAGATGCGAGGCTCATACACCTAAGTCACTTTGGGAATCCTGTCGGTTTGCGTAGATTGAAGGCATGGGTCTGATCTGCCTATTGCTGACCGCCGACGCGGCATTGTTAGACGTGGTGCGGAACACTTTCGGGGCCGCGGGTGTCGGACTCGAGCTTCGTCCTGACGCGGCAAGCGCCATCGAGCTCGCGGGTCGCCGGCACATTGACGGTTTTGTTATCGATTGCGATGATGTCCGTGGGGCCATGGACACGCTCGCTACCATACGCAACAGCCGCTCCAATAAGCTGTCCGTAGTGTTCGCGGTCTTGAATGGCAAGACTACCGTTAGCGCGGCAATCGAAGCTGGAGCCAATTTCGTTGCGGGTAAGCCCGTTCTCGATACCCTGTTGCGCAGCCACCTTGACATTGCGCTCCCGAGGATGGAACGCGAACATCGCAGATATTTCCGTCACAAAGTAGACCTGCCCATCACGCTCACGAGCTCTAACGAGACGGTCGTGGGCAAAATCATCAACGTTAGCGAAGGGGGACTGGCGGTGACTCATTTCGGGCCTGTCGCGGTCGAAGACACACTCACAATCCAATTCGGGCTTCCTGGAACCAGCGCCCAGGTTTTCCGGGCCAAGGCTGAGCTGGTCTGGAGAGACGCGTTTGCGATCGGCCTGCGTTTTCTCCGTATCGAACCCGATTGCCGACTTTCGTTCGAGGCATGGCTGGAATCGCTCGAGGCGCAGCTACAATTTCGAGAGTCAATTCAATTGAACAACGCACCACCCGGACTAGGCGGCCGTCTGTGAGGCGTCATCGCTGCCATGAAACCGGGTTCAAGCGTCCTCCTTGCCGATTCTTTTCAGCAGATTGCATGCGGTCTAACAACTCTCGACTCTGCTGGAGGATTTCCCGCACCTCCTTTTGTTCTGCTCGGACTTCGGCAGAATAGAGGCCGTGTTTCCAGCGCGCACGCCGCGACCGCGCCAGCCCTTCGGCCGTGCGTGGTCCCGTGCTTGCGCCCCCATGCATCCGACACCGCCTCTTTTGCCATGGCCGGGGCTCGACACGCCGTGCCTCGGCGTGTTTTGGCCCCGCATCGGGGAGCGCTATTCGGATCTCTTCGAGTGTTTTCGTTTTTCAGCAGCCATCTCTTAGGAACAGTGACGAGATCATCCGACATTCTTTTCGGCATCTTCTTTCGAGTCCTTTACCGGACCAGAATGATTCACTGATCCGACGATCGCTTGGCCACCTTCTCCGACATTTACATTTCCAACGACCTCTGGCCGATTTTTCCCCAGCGACGGCTCAGCGCTTCCATTTGTGAAGTGAAAGTTCGCAAAAGTTTATATGCGCGGTTTACGTTGGCCTCGATCACTTCCGGAGACCCCTCTGAGCGCGATGCCATCAGGAGAGAATCCATGGCCAGGTTATGAACAGCGGTCATCTGCACGGCGAGCAATCCTTCCAGGCTATCGCGAGGACCTATACGTCTGAGAATTACTTGAGCAGCCTCAACATTTTGTAAAGTTGTGTTTACGAACAGGTGCGGCTTTGCGAGGACAGCCTGTGCCAGGAGAAGGAAGGCTGCATCTAGGTCGTCGGTTCCAAGCGTCTCCTTGAAACTGCTTGGATCGAAGGGTTACGTCCGCCGCCCGCTTCCTTTTTCGATTTCGGAACGGGCGGCAGGAATGTTTGCGGCATATCGGGGGCAAGCGCTGCGGTGTCTTGGCGCTCGGACTAACGCTCTGAATTGCTTTACGACGTTCGATCTCCAATATATTTAGCGGGGTTTCAATGTCAACGGTGGTAGAGTCATCCTTAAATACTCTGTGCGGCTGCGATCTTGGCCCGGACTTCGCTGACATCTTGCGGCGTTTGAGCCTCGGTTTGCCGTCACGATAGACTCCAGCAAAAGCGGCGAGTGCCGCATTCAATCCTGACAACTGTCATCTCGTCCCCTTCAACCGCTTCACAATTAGACAAGTTCGCCAGTGATCTCCATGGACGGCGCTGCCCTTTCAGAGTATGATGAATGAGGTTCTTCTAGCAAACCTTCCGCCGTACCCATCTTGGAGACGGTTCCTTTGCAAAACTTGAGAGCTTACGCTGCAAGGAGCCGTTATGCTCAACAAACTCGCCGCTGTCCGCCCGGCAGCAAGTTCACCCAGGATCGCCCGACCGTGCGTGGTTGAAAAGATCAGCAGTTTTCTTGACGATCTCGCCATTCCTGCTCAGACGGATGAGTTCTGCTCGCGTTGCGGTTCCCCGCTGCAACATCTTGATGCCGCATTCTTTTTTTGGGAGAGCGATCGAAGTTGGAACATTTCTCTGCCCTTTTGTTCGAGATGCGATGTAGATTCGAGAGCTGTGTCGAGAAAAACAGCCTGAAATATCGAGCCTGAGTTGGCAGCCTTGAGTTGTCTGAAAACTGCAGCGGGAGCCTGCTAGGCTGCGAAAACCACTGTAATTACCCCACCTCCTTTTGTTGAAATACTTATTGTGGCGTACGGGGGCTGCCACGCTCAGAATCCAGGCTCCAAACGTCAATGGTGGTTGGATTACATCGCCGGGCAGTATGGGCCGAATACCGGTGCGCGATGACCGCCCAAGTCATGGCAAGTCTCGTTGAGATGGCTGTACCATCGCCCCTACTGTGGCTTGCGTTTTAGCGGCTTGCCAATCGCGAGCAAGAAGATGGCACTCTTGCCTTTCGCGTGTGGCGAGAAGAACTGAATCACGTCATCGTCAAAGAAAGTCAGGCCGGTCACACCCAGTAGCTGGGCATACGCAGCCAGGTACATCCTGCCGCCAACGGTGCCCGCTTCCAGCTGGACGGCCCGGTACCCGCGGTTCCCATATCGCTCGAGGATTCGTTCCAAATCCGCGAGGAAGAAGATATCCACACAGGCATCCGCCGGCAGATCTTGCTCCAGCCCAAGATGGTGCGCCTCGGCGCGGAATTTGCCCTCTTTCAAAAGCTCCAGTGTGCTTGCGTCACGCCGGAACAAGTAGGCACCCGGCTTGAGATCCTGCACCGAATGCACAATCAAGTAAAGATCATTGAGCTGCCCGCCAGGAGGCTGAATGAAATCAGCCGGAAGACCTCGCGTGGCGCGATCGAAAATGACGGAAAGTTGCGCCCGTGTGACGGATGCTGTCTTGTCGAACCGTCGGGTAGAGCCACGGCGCAGAATCACCTGCTCGATCGTGTCCTTCGGTTGTTCTTTTTCCGGCAATGAAGGGAGGCGTACGGCCTCGCCTCCGGCAGCAGAAGATGAAAGGACCGGTTGCTGCCCGCGCCACTGAAGCACTTCCTCTTCGGACTCAAGTGAAGATGCCTCGTGCATCTCCAGTATGGCGGGGTATTGGACCTCGCGTTGCGAAAGCGGGATCGTCTCCAGGCTGATCGCTGGCGCGTCTTTTGGGGCCGGTAACGGACTGTCCGAAGTGCGCCCAATCGGTACGAGGCACAACGAAACCTCACGCCGCGAATCAAGACCAAGCAGGCGATCCACCTCGGCGTCCACGAACCCGAGCACAATCTCGGCCGGCCGTCCTGACGCTGCAGAAACAGCCAGCATATTCGCCAGCAGGGTACCGTTGTCCCAGCCAAAATGACGATAGGTGCGCGCCTGGTACTTCCACGCATTGCGCCAGTACACTCCAGTGCAGATGATGGTCGTGGGCGCATGAGCCACAGCAGGTTCCATCGCCGTAGCATGAGCGAGGTTTCCACGAAAATCACCCTTTCTCAGAAGGCGAAGTGATACATCTGCCGGATTGAAGTGGTACACGCCTTCCTCCAGACCCGAGAGATTGCCAGTTACCAGGTACAGCTCGATCTCGTAGAGAGCTCCGGTGCAGGCTGCAGCGCGAAAGTAGAATTCTCCCGCTGGGTGTGCGCGCTCTTTGGTTATTCCCGCCGAGAAGTATAGGATGCGCGCCAGATCCTGAAGCTGGGGGATGGTATCGGCTCGCGACGAGTGCAGAGTCTCTGAGATCGCGGAGAGCGCGGCCACCCCGGTTTGTGGTACATCCCGCGGCAGGGGAAACGGTTCTATGTTTGGGTAGATCTTGAAGGGCAGAGGCCGATTCGCCCAGTCGAGGAAATGGGGATTGTTGCGAACACTCCAGTAGGAGTGCTTCGTGCCATCGTGATAGTTCCAAGTCGCCTGGATGTCGCGGTTTTTCATGGGGCGCTATATCAGACTAGCACCCACAATGTGCACTGGCGGAAGGGATTGAACCCGGACCGCGGATTGTGGTTTATAAACGGCCGGCATGGAAGTAATCCACATGGAGGTGAACCGCCAAACCAGGGAGGTGACCACCACCAAGGTTTTGCTTACAGGCTCTTAGGCTGCTGCGCCTGCGATTCTCTTCGACGGTTTGGGCAGATCCCCCATCCGCGCCGTGCTAGATATAAGCTGGACTTCTACTAAAAGCGCAAAGTGCGCGGAAATATGGCAGTCTTGGACACCGCTCCGACCGTCAGCGCCCGATATGGTAACGACGCTGCGCTGCCTTCTTTTGCAATGACATACGCTCGATCCCAGCATTGCATTCTTGGCATCTACGCGCAGTGTCGTCCATTTCGAAAACATGACTTGTTGTTGGCTTCGTTTCGACTATGAAGACGTTGCACAGTTTCTATATGCTTTGAGGATTGTTCACCTGCCACTGAAACGGACGGAATTCGGCCAGCTTCTTGAAATCTCGTTGGTTGGCGGTTATCACAGTTATGCCCAACCGACCCGCACTCATCGCGATGAGCGCATGGTTGGTCAGCCGCCCGCGTCCAATTTGCTCATAATCGTACTTGGCCGCCAGCCGGGCGAGCACTTTACCCGTTTGAGTCCAGTCACCGCGATTGGGCACCAGGATACGCTTGGCTCGGTCGAAATCACGCTCTAGCCGTTCGACCACATGCCAGGACCGCGCGCTCACTCCAGCGTACAGTTCTTCGAGCACGACTGAACTGAGCCACACCGGTGCGCCGGCCGCTAACCGCCTCAGCATCAGCGCCGTCCCCTCTCCCGTGCGCAACGCCGAAATGTAGATCGAGGAGTCAAAGAGCACAGGCGGCATCTAGTCCTCCAATGTGCCGTAAACATCTTTAATCTCAATGCCACTTTTCACGAACCGGTCATTCGCGGCAAGAGTCAATCGGTTCCTTTCATGTTCCGCAATGACCCAATCAAGCGCACGCTCGATGGCATCCGTTTCGGTATCAGCACGCAGCAGTTTCTGGGCACGCTTAATCTTGATCGAGTCTAATTGAAAGTGTTTGTGCGATCGTTTGCTGGTGGCGGCCATGAGAGGATCTCCGCCCCGAGTATATCATTGGATGTACATTAGGTAATGATCTATGAACATTACACTTACTTACTGCGCATGCGCCCTTCTCGAGTCGCCGCTTGTCCGTGAATCCTGGAATACTCGGTAAGTGTGTCGATTTTGCAAGAAAATGACATTTGCCGGACACTTCCCTCTCGGCCCTTCTATAGACTCCACCAATAGCGCCTGCGCCTGACTGGAGAATGCGAGATTTCGCACAATAGCGGCTTTTGAGCGGACCGACACCGACGTGGTAGTTTCTGCTTTGCGGAGTGACAGAGGTGCTTTCCGCTTGCTTTTGCTGGCCGCTTTGAATCAGGATTTTGAATTGTTGCTCTCGGTTCCACTCATACTTGAGTACGAAGCGGTCCTGACCCGGCCCCAACATCTGGCGGCATGTGGATTGAGTAGTACCGATGTCGGGCGTGTCCTCGATGACCTAGCAGCGGTCGCGAGACCGGTTCGGCTTGCGTTTCGATGGCGGCCAAGGCTATCCGACCCTGATGACGATATGGTTTTGGAAACGGCAATAAACGGGAGTGCCAAAGCAATTGTGACTTTCAATCAGCGTAATTTTGCACCCGGCACAAAAGGCTTTAGCTGCGCCGTGATTCTACCGGCAGAGGCGCTACAACAGATTAGGAGTTCGAACCCATGAGACGGAGCAATTTTGCTTTACGGTTACAGCCCTCCTTGCTTGAGGAACTGCGCAAAGCTGCCGAATTGGAAGGCGTAGCTCTAAACCAGCTCATCAACGTGGCAGTGGCGGAAAAGGTTTCTGCTTTGCGTACCGAGGAGTATTTTGGGGAGAGGGGCCGCCGTGCCAATCGCGCCGAAACCTTGCGGATTCTCGAACGCGCTGGAAAGGGGAATCCCCCTGTCGAAGGCGACGAACTTCGACAGGAGTGGCAGAAGAAGCTAGGCCGGAAAGTGGCCAAGGGGAGAGATTCGGCCAGTAAGCGCGGGCAAAAGAAAAGGGCCGGTTAGGTAGTGTGTTAGCTCTAAGCAGAATCTCCGCCCCTATCATCCAATCCTGCCAGGATGACGCGAATCGATTACGAAACGAAGAGGAAGCACATTACCGCTTCGGCTTCTGGGACCGGGAAGTCTTGATGATCTGGTCAATCTGAGGTGAGGTCAATGTGCTCGTCCCGTTCCGCTCCGACTCCTCACCGATGACTCTCAAGACCTCGGGCTCGGGCGCGGCGAGCTTGACGTAATCACGGATGCTGAGCAGCACGGCTCTGGGGGGCCCGCGCTTCTCGATCATGAGAGACCTTCGCTCGTCATCGACGCGGCGCAAAGGTCGCCGAAATTCGCGCGGGCGCGTAAGGCTGAAACCACTATCGTGCCGTTCTTGCCAGTGGTCGGGGCGGCCATACACTCTCCATTTCACTTATGTAAACTGTAGAGTTCAAAAGGGGTTGCAGTCAATGACCGCGAAGTAGCAAGATTAGCCATGGATAAACGCAACAGAGCATTCGAAATTAGAGCTGAACTGGGAAGACTCCGGGCTGAGCAAACAAATTTTCTCAAGAAGATTGAGCCCACTTCGGCTGAGAGTCAAGAATATGAGAAATCGTGCAACCGCGTTCGAGAACTGTTTGCTGAACCAGATCAAATGGCAAAGGCCGCATAGCATGAATCCATTCCGCCAAATCGAACACTGTGCTTGATGATGAACCTGAAGTCTTTACGCGGTTGCCGGCCGAGGTGATAACCACTTCCCGATTTCCAATGAGCCGCGTGATAACGGCGCACGCTTTGCCTCCGCGATCGCTAGCGCTAGCCAACTCTAGATAAAGTTTACTCCCGGGCTCTTTATGAAAACGCGTTCGTCACCGGGGAGGCTCACATCAGGAAGTGTCACTGCAGCTTGGCGTACTCCGCCTTGGCTTGCTTCAGGATGGGAATGTCGGGGTCGGCACCTTTCCAGACGGAGAAGAAATCTTGGTAGGCAGTACGGCTCTTGGCGGTGTCGCCGGAGAGGGCGTAGGCGCGGGCCAGACCCAAGTGCGCCAGCGCGCTGATTGGCTCGTTTAGGACGACACTAGGGTGGTCGAGAATTTTCTGAAACTCGGCTACGGCTGCGCTGCCTTGGTGCGCTGCTGCATACGCCACACCCCGCAGATAAACGGAGTAGAGGGCAAAACTCAAGGTCTGAGCGGGAGAACCGAGTTCATAGGGAGTTGCCGGGGCAAGCGCCTCGGTTGCCCTGCTGGCGCTGCCGCTTTGGAGAGCAACGGCGGCCTGGATCATGGGCAGGTGGTCGAACCGCACGATCGTGTCTTCGGGGAAGCCTTTGGCTAGGTCGGCGGCCAGCCGCGTGGCTTGGGCGGAATCGCCGGCCAGACCCAGCGCGATGGCCGACACAGCCTCAACGTCTCTGCCAGTCGAGAGAGCGAGTGCGGCCTGCGCTTGCTGCTTAGCCTGACTTATGTTGCCCACCAGCGCCTCGCGCACGGCAGCTTCGGCCTCATAACCCGCCGCTGTCTCTTTTTCATCTGCGCGTTGGGCTGAGTCGGACGCACGCCGCGTCAGCTCCCGCCCCTTGGAGAACTGCCCACCATAAGCGGCCGTGTCGGATTCGCTGCCGAGCATACTGTCTTCGAATCCGGGCTTTCCTATGAGCGCTGCCGCCTCACGCTCCATTCCAGCCGCATCGTGCTGCAGGAAATCAATGCCGTAAAGGCTTGAGTGAATCTGAGGACTATCCAGACTGTGAGCTTGCGCCTCCTGCGCCGTGGCTCTGGCTTCGTCCAGACGATTGACCTGCAGGTACGAGCTGACGAGGTTCGCGTAAGACAGCCCGCTTCCGGGAGCGAGTTTCAGCGACTCCTGTGCCCTAGCGAGGGCCTTGTCGTAATCGCCCAGATTGCCGTAGATGGCTCCCAGGTTGCCGGGCGGAACGAAATCGCGCGGGTAGGTCTGCGCCCACAACTCATAGGTCTTGCGCGCTGCTTCCAGGTTCCCGGTGACGAAATTTTCATAGTGTGAGGCGATGTAGAGCTTTTCGAGCTCACTTACCCGTTCGCGCAGATCGTAAGCCTTGCGGGTATTCTCGGCGGCACGGGCAGTTTGGCCCAGGTTGCTATAGCTGGTTCCCAGCCGTCCATAAGCCATGGCAAAGTTGGGATCCAGGCTGACGGCCCGCTGGAACAATGAAGTGGCAGTAGCATTGTCAGCCCCTTACTTTGTCTTGGTGCGTGAAATGCGCGACGCCTACAATCATCGCTTGCGTTTGGTCCAGAGTGCTCGCCAGCAGGGCATTAAGTCCACCGCTCGGATTTTCCAGACCACCGTCTGTACCATGCGCAAGTGGTTGCGCCGGTATCAGCAGCAGGGGCCGCGCGGCCTGATCGAACTCTCCCGCGCTCCGCATCACCAGCCCGGCAAAACTCCCGCCGAGGTCGAACAGCAGGTCGTGGCTTTGCGCCAGCGGTTGTTCACCTTCGGCGCCCTCCGGCTCATCCGCGAGTTCGATCTTCCCCCCAGCCATCGCGCCCTGGAACGCATCTGGCGCCAGCATGGCCTGCTCAAAAAACGCCAGCGCAAATACCAACGCAAACAAGACCTCGCCCACATCAAGGCCACCTTCCGAATCGGCTCTCGCGGATGTCACCGGCAAGTACTAACCATATCGGCAGCAGGGAGAACGTTTCCCCCCCAGATTGAGGACATCACATGTCACGGATGCTCGAGCTTGGGGCTCCTTACTTAGTGCTTGTATGAAGGAGCGGCAGGTGATATTTACCATCCAGGATACGTTCCCCATCAGGGGAGGAACTGATGAAACTCCTTCTGGCTGTGGCACTTCTTGCCGTGGCTCTCGCATCCGCCGGCTCACAGAATTCGGAAGCGCCCACGGGATTCGATAACAAAAGCAATGGCCTGGTAGATGACACGACTCATCAGGCCGATCAAGACAGATTCGACGAAAATGAGGGTGTGGGCGACGGACTTGGGCCCCTCTACAACGCGCAATCCTGTCGGGAATGTCATCAGAACCCAACTTCGGGTGGAACGAGCCAGATGATGGAGTTGCGCGTAGGCCATCAGGGATCTGACCAGCGTTTTCACAATCCAGACATCCCGATTGCGCATGGGACAGAAATCATCTCCGGCCGTACCCTGGTAAATGATCGCGCCATTTGCCCGAGTGCTGCGTTTGCTACCACGGAAATCCAGGAGCATGTGCCCGAGACCGAGTCCATCCGCGCTACCCGTGTAGCATTAGGTCTGCTAGGTGACGGTTTCGTGGAAGCCGTAGCCGATCAGACCTTCGTTGAACTCGCGCGTAAGCAGTGCAAGGACACACACCACAAAATCTGCGGGCAAGTGCTGTATGTTCCCATAGTCGAAGCGCCGAGAGAAACCGGCGTTGGGAGGTTCGGCTGGAAGGATCAGCATGCAAGCTTGGTGTCGTTCTCGGGAGATGCTTACCTGAATGAAATGGGCATTACAACTCGCCTGTTCCCCGACGAGGTAACGAAGCTGTGCAATGCTGCCCCCGAACCCAATGATCCTCCCGGCCCCGACGGGCTGGACGATATCGATCACTTTGCCCGCTTCATCCGGGCCTCCAAGGCGCCCGCCCGCGACTCCCAGCTGGCGCTAACCTCAAAAGCAGAGAAGGGATTTGAGTTGTTCACGAAGATTGGCTGTGCCACCTGCCATGTGCGCACATTGACCACTGCGCCCGTGGGCACAAGGGTCAATGGAGGCACATTTACGATTCCCGAAGCGCTCGGCGGAAAAAACTTTTATCCGTACTCGGATTTTCTCTTGCACGACGTAGGGACGGGTGACGGGATCGCTGTGCCGATGCAGGAACACTATGGGCGGAATATGTATCAGATCGCGTGGAAGAACTTTTCGCCGGAGGACTTTCAGGCGGCGCAAAACAAAATACGGACGGCGCCTTTGTGGGGCGTACGCCTTAGAAACCGGTTGATGCACGACGGAAACTCATCCACTCTTCGAGATGCAGTTCTGCGCCATAGCGGTGAAGCCAGGGAGGTGAATCACCGCTTTCAGCGGCTGTCTCAGAACGATCAAGAGGCCGTTCTCGAATTCCTAAGGTCCTTATAGAAACGCTCGCCGCACCATCCCAACTTGTCGTTAAGGCAAGGGTTTGCTGTCCCCCAGAACCGAAGGCGTTCACACGATACTCCTGGATGAACCCCTTGCACCGTGAGGCCCATTCGTTCAGCCATCCCGCATCCGGACTGCGAGCTGTCGGCTCTGCTGAGTAGCTCCCGCACAAGCGCTTGCTCAGCTCGCGCTAGTCTTCTCCCGGAAGACCTTCAGAATAAAAACTTTTCGCTAGATCGTTTACTTCAGTGCGAACTCGATCTGACGATTATCGGTGGTGGTGTTGGTGATGCTAGCCCTCGGATGCCGCTCGGACCATCCTCCCGTACTGGACGAATGGCCTTTAGCGCTAACCAGAATCTCACTGGGTCTGGCGAGTTCCCTTCTCCATATCATTCTTTCTTTGGCTCAACATGTGTCTTCCCAGGGAGCAGCCGATCTACAGATTTTCCGAACTCTCGGCTAATTGCAAGCAGGACTGCTGCACCTAGTTCCTTTTTCCCCCGCTCCAGTCTTGACAAGTGCCCTTGAGTTACACCAATACTCCGGGCAAATTCTGCCTGCGTCATATCGAACCCGCGTAGCTCTCTGATCCTCTGTCCCTACTGCCGCCCTTTCAATCGCGCTTTTCGAAGAAATCTCGAGATTTCGCACAATCGCGGCTTTTGAGCGGACGCGGGCGATTCCTTGAGACCCTGATTCTGGCGGTGATCCGATCCGCGGGTAAGAGTGAGTTGACTCGGCGCCAACCGCAGTGCAAAAACTGCGGGATGAACCCCCCGGCGGCTTGCATCCGGTCTAAGAGCTCTCCGACTCTGCTTTGGCCCCCCGCCCCGTTCACCGCCGATAAGTTGTCTTAGGACGGCGTTGCCCTTCTTATGGCGTCAAGCCATCAAAGCCTTAAAATCCACGGTTTTCTTTCGAAGGCAACCTGTTATGCCTATTCGGCTTCGCTGGACTCATGGTTCGTGCTCTCAGGTTCATCTTCGCCATGCGTCCGAGCAGATGCCGGAGCATCGATCGGATCAGCGTCGTGCTGCTCCGCCCCCAGCGGCGCAGTGGTTTCCGCAGCTATGGTCTCGTCCCTGGGTGACGATCGGATCAGGGATCGGCGGAGCTTCGCTTTCCTCCTGCGCAACTTGCTGTTCGAGCGTGGCTACGCGAGTTTCCAAATCGGCGGTCGGGATAACGCGGTACAACGAATTGGACAGCTGCGCCAGAGCGCTCGCCTCCCGGGCTCGCAGCTCACCCGATAGCAGCAAACGAATGGCCTGTACGGTCAGGTTGCGCAAGTCGGTGGCAGTCATGGTGTCCGGCGCCTGCCGGTCAACCACCGCCGGTCTTCGATTTTTCCGCCCTCCCATCTGGCCAAGCGTTTTGGCCTGATCGGGATTGGCATGGAAAAAGCAGAGACCTCCCGCATCTGCAGCCGCCTCCCAGGCGGCGCCTGTTCTCGTCTTACCTTTGCAAATTTGCATGACCGATCCTTTTATCGCTAAGTCACACCTTCACGGCCGTTCAGACGAGCACGCGCGGTGCAAGAAAAACCTGAACGCATACCCAAACTGATCTTGACTTCGTTCACTCACCGGTCCCCACTGAGGTACTCCCCGGTTTCTTACGTTTGCCGGGGTTCGCGGAGTCATGTATTGCATCACCCACCAGATCCCTCCCTTCCATTTCGTGATGATGGAAGGCCGGCATATCCACCATTTGGTATCCTCATCCTTATCCTTCTGGCCGTGGGGGGAAAAGTTCGCAGCAGAGTCCGAAGTAAAGGGAAGGCTTAACCGGTGGCGGGCGGTGACGCGGGCTTTTCCGGATACAGGCGGTCAAACTCCGGGTCGTCATGAAGCAGGATGAGGTCCGGGTCGCGGCGAGCCCACACCGAATCCCTGAACCCCGCTTCCCAAGCTTTGCGCAGGGTATCGATGGCCTCCGACTTTCTGTTGAGGCCGCAGTACAGACAAGCCGCGTTGTAAAGAATCGAGGCTTCATTTGCGCGCAAGGTAACAGCTAGGTTGAGTTCGCGCAAGGCGTCGTCCGTCCGTCCCAAATACGCGTAGTCGGTGCCCAACAGGATCCGCGCCCGCGCGTCCTCGGGCACTTGTTTCAAGTGGTTTTCGAACGCCGCTATCCTTCGCTGGGTCATGTTGCGCTTTGCTTCTTCTTTACCCATGGCACCGAGAGAGTTCACGATGGGCACATAAACGTTGTAATCCTCGCCGCCCGCTTCGATGGCGGCTTCCGCAACTTCCAGAACTTCCTGGTAGCGTCCCGCGGCGAACAGAGCACGGCAGAGTAGGTAATAGGCGCCCTCGCAGTCACGCTTGCGTTCAACGGCCTTTTTGACCATGCGCACGGCTTCGCCGTGCAGTTCGGCTGCGTAGAGCACCCAGGCCTGGCTGACCTGCACTTCGGGCAGATCCCAGCGCAGAGCCACGGCTTTGCCGGAAGCTTCGCGCGCGCGTTCCACCCACACTTGATTTCGGCTGTAGTTGCAGTAGAACATGGCGCATGCGTTGGCACAGGCGGCGTAGGCAAGGGCGAAGCTACCATCAATGGCCACAGCGTTTTCGAACATCTGCAGGGCGAACTCGAGATCTTGGCGGGTCTGGCGTCGCGCGTAGCGCTTGCCGCGCAGGTAGAGGTCGTAGGCCTGCAGGTTTTCTGTGGGCTTGATGGCCAAGGCCTCGAGTTCCTCCGGGGAAAGCGTCACACGCAGAGCTTCGGCGATCTTGCGCGCAATTTCGTCCTGAACTTCGAAAACGTCCTTCATCTCACGGTCGAAGCGCTCCGACCAGAGCGGAAAATCCGTGCGCGTATCCACGAGCTGGACGTTGATACGCAACCGTGCGCCGGCACGGCGTAAGGTACCGGTAAGGACGTATGCCGCGCCGAGCTGCTGGCCGACCTGGGCCGGGGTCACCGTCTTGTCCCGGAAGGCCAGAACGGTCGGGCGCGAAAAGATGTTAAGTCCCTTGATCTTGGAGAGCTCGGTGATGACATCCTCGGTGATGCCATCGCGCAGGTATTCGTCTTCCTTGGCTCCGCTTTGGTTTTCAAAGTAGAGAACGGCCACGGATTTTCCCGTTTGCTTCTGAACGCCTGCATCCGAATCGGTCCTCTCCTTGGCGCGACGTTTGCTGGATTCAAGGTCGCGCTTGAGGCGGCTGAGGTCGGTTTTCAGCTCCGTGGCCGTCTGGCAGCGCAGATTGCGGTCCTTCTCAAGGGCCTTCTCTAGGATGCGGATAAAATCGGTGGGCAGCATGGGATTCAGCTCGGCTGCCGGCCTGGGGTCGCGGTTCAGGATGGCATCGAAGATGACGGCCGAGGTTTCTCCCGGAAAGGGGAGTGTTCCGGTGGCCATCTGGTAGAGCACCGTGCCGGTGGAAAAGAGGTCCGTCCGGGCGTCCACGAGCTGCCCTCGGGCCTGCTCCGGCGACATGTAGGACACCGTGCCGACAGCCGCACCCGGTGAAGTGAGTTCGTTGCTGGTCTCCCCCTGTTCGACCGAAGCTCCCTGCCCGATCTCGCCGTGGCTCACCTTCGCCAGGCCGAAGTCCAGAATCTTCACCTGTCCGCGCTCGCTAAGAAAGAGATTCGCCGGCTTGATGTCCCGATGCACGATCCCCTTGGAGTGGGCCGATTCGAGAGCGTCGGCGATTTGGATGGCCAGCGCCAGCAGTTCGTCCATCTCCATGGGCTGCTGGCTCATCCTCTGCGCCAGGGTCGCTCCCTCTAGCAGCTCCATGACGATGAAGTGCCGATGCTCGTGTTGCTCAATCGCGTGGATGGTGCAGATGTTGGGGTGATTGAGGGAGGAAGCGGAGCGCGCCTCGCGCTGGAATCGCTCAAGCAACTGGCTGTGATGGGCCATTTCAGGAGGCAGAAACTTCAGGGCTACGCAGCGGCCGAGTTGGGAGTCTCGGGCCTCGTAGACCACGCCCATGCCGCCTGAGCCCAGCTTGCGGAGAATCTTGTAATGCAAGAGGGACTGGCCGATGAGGGGATCCTGATTCATCTTAGCCGGTTGATATTATGCGGCGGAGAGGGCGGCGTCAAGAAGGCTGGGCCCCTCTTAATCCATCTGTTACTTTTTCGAATGCGTGCGAGTCAACCTGTAATCGTAGTCACCTCCATCATGGCGCGGTAGCTTTGATGGGTTTCGTGGTACCGAGTGCCTTGAAATAATCCGCTCAACAAGCTTTCCTTCTTCACCCGAAGCTGTAAGACTCGACTGCTTCGACGAGCGCGCCACTCGGGCATAAGCCCGTGTTCACACTCCCGCACGATACAATTGCTCGAAACTTTATGTCCCTGGTTCCCGGAATTCGGCTGGGGAGGCGCCCACATCGTAGTACCAGGTCGGGTTGCCATCGCGGTCTGCGACAACGGCTTGCATCATGTCGACAACGGGTTCCGTCAGATTAACCAGCTCAATTCCAGGATTCTCAGCGTCTGCCAAAGCGGTGCCTCTTGGCCTAGTGATAATCAGAAGCGGGAACTCGGTCGAAGGAAGCGGTCCAGTGGTAAATAGCCGGTCTTTGTCGAACCAGGAGGTTCCGCCGGAAACAACTTCCACTCGCACGTGGTAGGTTGTCGGGGCCTTGATCCAGCGCGCGCTCACGCTCTTCCTGCGTCCCTCTCATTCTCCCGCCTGCCCTTGCTCGCTCGACTGTCGGCCGACAATTGAGCCGGGTCGCGGGCGATATTTGTGTACATCGCGCGGATCGCGTCGAAGATTACCCCTTTCATTTAGTTGAAAATTCCATTCGGGCGATATTGGAATACGCAGACTCTCCTTCGGCATTCATCGCACGGACCCGATAGGCTACTCGTTGGCCACTTCTAACAGTCGTGTCGCTGAACTCGACCGTGCCGGCTGCCAGGTTGGCAATCTTTTTCCAGGTCCCTCGCCCGCCTGTGGCATCCTCGACGCGCCGCTCTACAACTGAGCCAGTCGGATTGCCTCCGTGGAGCTGCCAAGACAGTCTCATAGCGTTGCCAGCAATGCTTACATTGAGTGAACTGGGAGCTTCGGGAAGCACAGGCCAGTCGAAATAGCTCTCGTCGGTCACTGCCATGACGCTATCCTTCAGAGGCAACATTTCCAATGTATCCGTCGTACCTTGCTTCCAGGTAACGGGTCTGATTTCTCCGCTGACAACATCAATCGCGACAGGATGAGTGATGCCGGTGTTCTTCAATGACAAGGTGGTGTACAGCGGCGGGAAGGCATTATTCGGGAGACTGTGCGCCGCCAGCCAGTAGGCTACGACAGCCTTGCCCTTGCGCGAGCGGAATCCATAGGACATGAAGGGAAAACCCGTCTGCCGGCGCAGCGCGGGCAGATCGACGCCCGAGATTTCGATGGACGCATCAAACCTGGTGTCGGCAAACAGTGCGTTTGTGTTCTGCAACGCAAGAAAGACCGGGCGCGGGGTGAAGTCGGTATCATGATTCGTGATCCCGTGGATGATGCCGAAGTCGTCGTACTCATTGCCGTCCGCTCCAGCCGCCAGGAGCCACACGAACGTTTTTACTCCCGCAGCGTGGTTGTAGATCAGGCCTCTCGGAACATATTTCGCCTGCACTGATTCATCAGACCCCACCCACGAAGGAATCGAGTTGAATTCGTCATCGAAAAACGGGATGTCGGATTTAATCCCCGGATAGTGCGTGACCAGATCGCGCAGTGCGCGGGGCGATTCGTTGAGATAAGCGCCGTAGTCCATGGCTTCCGGATTCACATTCTGCCCATAGCCCGGATAGGTGTGATAAGCGTAAACGTCGACTCCCGATGCGCACTTGCAGGTATCTAGCGCCTTCTGCGTAAATTCCCGTGAAGGATCCGCCTGTCCTCCGTAGATCACTTTCGCGCCTGGATCGGTCTGGTGCACCGTCGGCACAAAAGAAGCCAGCAGTTTTCCGTACTGTTCAGGACTGCCCCACGGATTCCAGTAGCCAATGTCCTGTTCATTCCATAATGCCCAATAGTGAATCCGGTCATGAAAGCGGTTCACCATCCAGGCCACGTAACGATTGAATGCTGCGATCTGATCCGGAGTGGTGGGCGCCCAGAATACGGAGTACAAGCTCCGGTCATCATTATGAAAAGATCCCGGTTCAGGTGTCCCTGCATCCGGCAACTTCCCCGATGGCGACGTGTACATCACATTGCCGTACATCAGCTGGACCTGGATATTTATTCCGTTGTCGACCAGAGAATCCACGTAATCGTCCAGCTCCGGCACAGCGGCCATTACCCCGCGTTTCTGCTCAATCCAATCCCAACTGGTGTAATCCGAACTGTTCTCGTACTGACCGATGCGTATCCACTTGAAGCCCGCATCAAACATGCGCGTCCACCACCAACGATTCCAGGGCAGGTATGGATCTCGCGGCATATCGGAATTAATGCCGAAGCCATCCTGGATTTGTGATGAGCGTTTAGGTGGAACATGGTCAGGAAGGCGCCGCCGCTCTTGACTGAGGCAGCGCGAAACGAATCCGCACGAAAGCACGATAAGCAGCAGATTAATAAAGAGAAACCGCCTGTGAGGACTGAGTGATGCTTGGGACCGCATTTTGTTCCTCCATCTCGACCGCAGAGATTTACCCGTGCACGCTCACCAAATGATTTCGCCGCGCTGGGTCACTCATTGCACAATCTCAGAACTTATAAGCCAGCGGCAATATTGCGCTGCGAATCCACGAGTCGTTCTTCCCTTCAGGAACGTTTCTAAAAAGCGTCCAGGTCTCTGTGTGGCCAGCACTTTCTCCTGGATTCAACCGCACCTTCGGGCCAAGGCTCTCAAGCTCAAGAAAGTCGGGATTGGTGAACACCTCAAAATTGCATCCGAAATCGGGGTACACGGCTCCAGGTGTCACGGTGGCGCTCTTAAGAAACAGGGCCCCATCCAAAAAATATGCGCCCCAACCAGCCGGGTTGTAGACCCCGGTCATCTGCTCCCGAAAACGACCCGTGGGATTCGCTTGCTGTTGCAACTGAACATATTCCGTCCCGAGGGCCCAGCGCGAATCGGCAAAATCCGTAAACGACCATAGCGCCAAAGGTCCCACAGACTGAAAGTGATCCTTGTCCATCGCTGCTCGAGGGGGCAAAGGCAAGATCGCCCGGCCGCCAGCCTTCATCATGGTGGGAGCCCAGAGCGCAAGCTCAGTCGAACAATTATCCCGATTGGTGACGCGGTGATTGACTGTGACTCTCGCGCCCTCATCCAACCTGATTTCCACTTCCTTCTGCAAATTACTCCCCGGCGCTGCGCTTTCCGATGGCGCTGTGAAACGAACCTGGTTGTGGCCCTGAGAGACGGCTACAGGAGAATTGTCGGGGAAATAGGTGCGCGCGACCTCTGGCCATATCCAAAGACGGTGGCCTCCGTACAGCCGAAAGTCGCTACCGCCCGTCAGTCCCGCTTGTTCCGGCACTTCATGAAACACATTTTCGCCGCCAATGAAACCGAGCGATACGATCCGTGGACCCACATCGGCGAGCGCCACAAGTTCAATGGTGGCGTTGGAGATCCGGTACGCATTTTCCCATCCCCGATACCTGATTCGTTCCAGCATTCACGATTCCGCCAGCGGCTAACCGCGGGCTGGCACCGGCGCCGCATGGGGATCGTGGGTGATCAGTTCTTTGGCGTTTGCCTGGATTTTCCGAATGCCGGATACGATCTCGTGCATGTCGGTTTCATCGCCCAACAGCGCGGGCTGCGGTATCCAAACCGTCTCCCACGCCGCGCGCCGGGTGTGCGGAAACGGATGTCGCAAGAAAGCATGCTCGGCCGTGGCCTGCTCTCCACTCAGCCTCTTGCGGTACTCCCCGTTGCGGAACATGTCCAGGTCGTGCAACGGAGGATAGCTGGCCTGGTTCGGAATGCCCTCAGCATTCATGGCAGTGATGAAGCTCTCAGTCGAGATGCCGGCAAATTGCTTGCTATCCACGTGAAAGATGTAGGCATATTGCCCATTGCGGGTGCAGCGTTCGTCGAAGCTTTGGGGAGTAATGCCGGGTATCTGGCTGAGTTCATGATCCAACCAGCGCGCATTCTGATGACGCCGCTGGGTTTGCTGATCCAGGCGTCCGAGCTGCGCCGTCAGGATCACGCCCTGCCATTCGCTGAGCCGGTAATTCGATCCATAGCTGAAATGGCTGTAGAACCATTCACCCGGCAAGCGCCCGCAATCGTGTACCGAACGAGCCTGGCGCTCGAAGCCGTCATCATTTGAGATGATCATACCGCCTTCACCTGCGGTCATCAGCTTGCTCGATTGAAAACTGAACGTTCCACCGACGCCGAAGGTCCCAACACGTTTTCCGCGCCACTCACTGGCGTGAGCGTGGGCGCAGTCTTCAATCAGAAGAATTCCCTTGCGTACCGCGAGGTCCTTCAACGCGTCCAGGTCGGCAGGATGTCCACCCATATGGACGGCAATGATCGCCTTGGTATGTGGAGTGACGGCAGCCTCGGTCAGTTCGGGATCGAGGCAATATGTGTCTGGTCGGACATCAACCAGAACGGGAAGCGCGTTCGCAAACAGCACGGCGCTGGCGGTGGCAACGAAGGTAAAGTCGGGAACAATGACTTCGTCCCCGGGCTGGAGTCCGATTGCGGCCATCGCGACTTCAAGCGCGGCTGTTCCATTGGTGACCGCGAGTCCGTGACGGGCGCCGTGGAAGCGTGCGAAGGCTTCCTCAAACTCCAAAGTCTTGGTTCCGGGCGTTCGCCACCAGACCCGGCTCTCCAGTACTTCATTCAAGCCCCGCCGCTCAGCGTCATCGAATTGCGGCCAAACTGGAAAAGGTTTGTTTTTGGATTTCTTACCCCCGAGCAGCGCCAGTTGCGACATGTTCCGCCTCCTTCACAAGCCCTGATCAGTACTGGTTAAATTCTGTGGCATGGCGAAAAGCTTCGATGTAGTGTCCATCCTTCTTGGGTTGTTCCTTGCGCATTTCGTCTTTTGCTTTTTTCAAATCTTCCGGTGTCCAATCAGGACGGTACTTGTTGACTGCAGGTTCGAACTGGCTTATCTGCTTCGCCGCGGAGGCAAACTTAAGCTCAGCTACACTCTCGATGTTGACGAAGTAGTTTGCTTCCTGCGGCGAAGGATAGAAGAAATACATTTCTGGAACTTTGTACGGCTGCAGTCCTTGCTGCAACCGCTGGTTGGGAAAATACAACCAGAATTCCGCGGCACGCACGGCGTCGATCGTGTTAAACGCAGCCATGCGATGATCGGTTTTGTGCCAACGCTCGTACCACTCGCCAGGATCGACGCTAAGCAGGACATCTGGACGAACTCTGCGAATGATGGCGGTAGCCTCCTCCGTCAGCTTGGGTTGCGGAGCATACTCAAGCATGCCGTCGTCATAACCCATCCACATGATGTTTTCCTTCGGGGTGCCCAGCAATCCTTCAGACACTTCCTGCTCGGCCCGACGAATACCGGCGAGGCGCTGGGAACTCATATCCGGATCGTACGAACCCTTGTCGTCGTTCGTGTAGACAACGATCAAGACCTTATTGTGATTGCGATTCAGGAGCGCGATCGTCCCACCGGCACCGAAGACGTCATCGTCGGGATGAGGAGTGAACACCAGAATCGTCTTGTTGTGCAGTTCTTCGAGACGCGTTTGTTGGGCATGTCCGGAAGGAAGTGTGAGACACAGTGAACAGAAAAGTATGAGCCAGTTCCGCATACTGAAGTTCCCCCAGAGTCACTCCAAGCCAGCGGCAATACGATAGCGCAAAGATAACGATTCGTCGAACCGGTCGTCGGCGAATGTATCCCTGAGTCACCTCTCCGGACGGCTTGACATGCTGGATACGGTGATGGCACAGTTCCCACCGTGCCGGTTTAATTCTCAGCCTACGTACTGTATCCGGGAGGGCCTATGCGCTCCAGCTGGCAGTTGTCCCTCGTAGTTCTGCTTTCCTGGTTCCTCCTGTTTAACCCTAGCCCATCATATGCTCAGGTGGATCGCGGCGGTATTGTGGGATTGGTTGCTGATCCGGCCGGTGCGCGTGTATCCGGCGCCCAGGTCACGGTCACTAACCTTGCTACCAACCAATCCATTGTCGTGACCACTGACGAGAAGGGGCAATACGCTGCAGATCTTTTGCGCATTGGAACGTATTCGGTAACTGTCGAGAAACCCGGTTTCCAGAAAGCCGTCCAGTCCAACGTGGATGTTGGAGTAAATCAGACAGCTCGGGTCGACATCGCGCTCCGTGTCGGATCCGCGACGGAATCCGTACAGGTAACAGCCGCTCCTCCCCTTTTGCAGACGGAGGCTTCATCTTTGGGGACCATCGAAACTGAGCGGCGCATTTCCGAGCTTCCGCTGAATGGACGAAATTTTATCCAGCTCGCATACCTTGGCCCCGGAGCCAATGGCGGGCAGACCGGGACGAACGTCAGCGGGGGAGTTTTCGAAAACGAACGTGCCAATGAAGCCCTCTCGGTGAACGGACTGCGTGTATCCAACAACAATTTCTTGTTAAACGGCGTAGATAACAACGAATTCGGCTTGGGTGGAGTGGTCGTGCTGCCCCCACCTGATGCCATCCAGGAGTTTCGCACAGAAGAGAATTCCATGAGCGCCGAGTTCGGCCGCGGGGGCGCCGCCGTCAACGTGGTCCTTAAATCCGGGACAAATCAGATTCACGGTGGAGCGTACGAGTTCATTCGTAACGACAAGCTCGATGCAGTCAACTATTT
This sequence comes from Terriglobales bacterium, assembly GCA_050746005.1. Taxonomy (GTDB): domain Bacteria; phylum Acidobacteriota; class Terriglobia; order Terriglobales; family Acidobacteriaceae; genus JAIQFF01. Next base: position 3,321 of record JBOGLC010000092.1, on the reverse strand, counting down.
CAATCAGGGCCAGCAGCCATTCAAGCGAAACCAATTTGGAGCTTTTTTGGGTGGGCCGATCAGGAAGAACCGCACCTTCATCTTTGGTGACTACCAGGGATCACGTCTGCGCGAAAGCAATCCCTTCATCTCCACCGTTCCCACCGACGCTGAACGAGCAGGAGATTTTGCCGACCGCTTAACTGGAGACACTTTTTCGCCCTGCGCGACCCCGAGTCCCGCCGACACATTCGATACGGGTACGATCTTCGATCCCTTCAGCACCCACAACTACACCTGCGCCGACGGAGGCATTGTGTCCCTCCGCAATCCCATTTCGAGCAGTGGACAGGTGAATGTTATTCCCGCTGGTTCCATCAACGCTGTGGGACAGAACGTAGCCAATTTTTATCCGCAGGCCAATCAACCCGGCCTCACGAACAACTATCTCGCCAATCAGAACCATGTCAACAATCAGGACTCTTTCGATATTCGGTTCGATCACCGTTTCCGCGATCAGGATCAAATGTTCGCGTCCTACAGCTTTGGCGATGTGCGTAGCCAGCGGCCTGGCCCTCTCGGTCCTGTATGGGGAGGTTCCGATTGTTGTCCCAGCATCAGCAAGTCGCGCGCCCAGCACTTCGGACTGGGCTTCACTCACACTTTCTCACCGCAATTGCTGAATGACCTTCATGGCGGATACTTCCGTTATGCCATCAATGCGCTGCCCTTCAATTTCGGGTCGACCGTGGCCTCCGATCAACTGGGGATTCCCAACGCAAACCGAACCACCGATCCCAATTCGACCGGTCTGACCAATATCGACATCGCCGGCTTCACTCCGCTGGGTGATTCTCTTTTCCTGCCCGAACATGCTTTTGAAAACATCTATCAAATTGCGGACACGTTCACCTGGATCCGCGGCCGGCACTCTCTGAAATTCGGTGTCGACTTTCGCCGTCAACAACGCAACTTCTATCAGGTCACAGCGCCGCGTGGATTCTTCGACTTCGGCGGAGTTTACACCAATGACCTTAGCACCGCGAACGGCGGCAATGGACTGGCGGATCTCTTGCTTGGAATCCCGGACGCTAACGAACAGGACTTTCTTCAGGGACTTTATCCAACTCGCTATTGGGACCTGGGCGCGTTTGTGCAGGACGATTTCCGAGTTCGGCCCAACCTCACGATCAATCTTGGACTTCGCTATAACATCACGTCACCCGCCAACGGCCGGGTCGGTAACTTCGACCTGAATCGTGCCATCGTGGTCACATCGTATGGCCAGAATGCGGTATCGCACGGCGGCGTGCAATTCGACAAGAATGATTGGGCGCCTCGTATTGGGTTCGCCTGGTCGGTGCAGCGGAACACTGTGGTGCGAAGTGCGTTCGGAATGTTCTATTCGTCCGAGGCCAACATCTTCGATGATCTGGGACTGAACCCTCCACAGTTGACCTTCCTGGCCAATAATTACAACTCCGGCGCGCTGCCTTCAAACAGTCAGCTGATTTCGGCTGGGTTTCCGGACACGTTGCCGGTGGGAGACGCCGTCAACATCAGCGGACCGGTAAAAACCACCGGACCGAAGCGCACAATTCCCAGAATCATGGAATGGAACCTCACCGTGCAGCGCCAGTTCAAGGACAACTTCGTGGCTCAGATTGGATACGTCGGAACCCGCGCCTATCATTTATGGAATCACGAGGCCAGCGATTTGAACCAGCCACTGCAAATTCTCGATACGAACTTTTGCGGCCCCGACCCGAGTAACTGTATTTCGAACTTCGGCCGCAGATACTTCAACCAGCAGCCGAACATGACCGCGGTTCTGCCTCTCGATTACCCGCAACTGGAGATGTTTTACAACGCGTTTCAGGCCTCGTTGAATAAACGCTTCGCCAACGGCTTCAACTTCCTGGCTGCCTATACTTTCGCCAGGAATCTGGGAAACGCGGACGGCAACGTTGGTGGCTTTATCCAGAACTCATACCGAGCCGATCTTGAACACGGTCCGGTCGCACCGGATCTGCGCCACCGCTTCGCCATCAGCTACCTCTATGAACTCCCGTTCGGCCCCGGCCGGCCATTCCTCGGTGACATGGGAGGCATTGCCGACGCTTTTTTCGGAGGATGGCAAGTAGCTGGTATCACCTCGTTCCAGAGTGGCGAAGCCGTCACCGGAGTTCTGTCTTCCGATCTCAGCAATACCGGGAGCTTCAGCTATCGCCCGGACCAGATTGCCAATCCCAACGACTTCTCCTTCAATACAGGATCTCAATTTACCGACTTCGGCTGCACCAATCCAGGTCATCAGACTCTGGACTGCTGGTACAACCAAGCAGCTTTCGCTGTGCCGGCGCTCGCGCCCGGACAACAATCCGCCCACAGCTTCGGGAACTCGCGCATCGGAAATCTGCGTGGACCTGACCTGGTAGATTTCGATGTCGTGCTGCAAAAGACCTTCAAGATTCGAGAATCGCAACAGGTGGAATTCCGGGCAGAGTTCTTCAACCTGCTCAATCATCCCAATTTCGGACTGCCTGGTGGCGGCTCCGCGGTTCCTGTAGATGTACCTGGCGGTGCGAGCATCACCAACACCGCGACAGACAATCGGCAGATCGAGTTCGCGTTGAAGTACACCTTCTAGCGAACTGGCATCTTGTGGGGCCAGTGCTGTTCTGCTCCGGTGCACGCAGAGTTGTGAGCTCGGAATCAAGAAAACCGCGGGTTAGCCGTCAGGGTGGGGTGCTTGCTACGCTGCGAAGAAAGCGAGGAGGTTAAGGGTGTTTGCCGAGATTAGGCTGCCATGCCTTCATCCATCCAGCGTTTGAACAGCGCCACATCGTCCTTCGGCCAAGGCTCGTCGCAGGGCATGCTCCCACCCTCCAGGGAGGCGTAAATCTCCTGCGCCTTCGCCATGACCTCTTCGTAGGAAGAGAGGTTGAGCCCAAAGCGCGTCATCGCCTTGATATCAGGATCATCGCGGAAGAGGGATCGGATGTCGGCAGCAAAACTTAGAGCCATATGTTCCTCGGGTAGCGTCTCGCTCATGTGAGCGATTGTCGCGGATTCTGGTCCGGCCCTGGGTAGAAAGTCAAGGAGAAATGGAAAAAAGCCCGAGCGCGGCGGCTCGGGGCTTTTGGGGTCTTACTTAAAGTCTTTATTGGCGCTTGGCGCCCTTGCCGTTCACCGGTCGGGCCTGGAAGCTACGTTCCTGAAGCCACTGCGCGACCTGGTGCTTGGAGAAGCGGACGTTTGATTCGATCCGGGAATGCGGGATCAGTCCCTTCTGCACGTACGCATAAATCGTCTTGCGGTCAATCTGCAACAAGGCTTCGA
>JBOGLC010000091.1:0-5607 GCA_050746005.1 Terriglobales bacterium | reverse complement strand
GCCCAGTAGTGGCTGAAGTTGCGACCGTTGCCGCTCCGAGGGGGCGTCATGCTGAGCTTGCGAAGCATCTGGCGTGGAGCGGATATGAGGAACGCCAGCCATTCTGCCGCTGCACGCAAGATCCTTCGGTACTAAAGTCCCTCAGGATGACACCTTCTAACTTAAAGTCCCTCGATGACACCCTTTGACTAAAGTCCCTCAGGATGACACCCCTTTAGGAGTTGCGTTTCAAATTCAGCGACTACCAGACCAACCCCCATACTTGACCTACCCCTTGCCCCCGCCGTAAATTAGCCGCCTTGTATTTTGGAGGTTCCATTCCATGCTTAGCGGTTTCAAGCAATTCATCCTGCGTGGCAGCGTGGTTGATCTGGCGGTGGGCGTGGTCATCGGCGCGGCCTTCGGTTCGGTGGTGACGGCCTTTACCAAAGACCTGCTGACGCCCTTCATTGCAGCCCTGGTCGGCAAGCCCGATTTCTCGGCGATCAGCTTTACCATCCGCGGAACGCCGTTTCCTGTTGGAGATTTCATCAACGCCCTGGTGTCGTTCCTGCTGGTTGCGACGGCGGTCTATTTCTTCGTGGTCACGCCGATCAATGCCCTGATCGCACGCATGCGCAAGGCGCCGGTACCGGCCGATCCCACGACCAAGAAGTGTCCTGAATGCCTGAGCGAGATTCCCATCGACGCCCGGCGCTGCGGCTTCTGCACTCAGCCCCTGACGGCGCGCGCTGCCTGAGGTAAGCACGAACCCGGGAAGGGCACGACTTCCGTCGCGCCGAACCGAGTTCGACAAAGGCGGCTTCAGCCGCTGCGGTCTGCTCTTTCAGTTCGTGCCCTTCCCAGCGCGACGCTCGCCGTCCTGTAACATGGCTCCATGGCGCGATTTCGGGTAAGCCTCGTGGGGGCCCTGCTCATCGCAGTTCTGTCGGCCCAGGACAAACCTCCCGCTCGCCGCCCAGCTCCGCCTGCGAAATCTTCCCCGCCCGATCCCGGCGCCATCGCGGATGGCGTTTATCGCAACTCCGCCTTCGGATTCAGCTACAAGCTTCCCTTCGGCTGGGTGGATCGTACGGCTGATATGCAGGACCGTTCGTCGTCGGCCTCGACATCGCGGGTGCTGCTGGCCAGTTTCGAGCGGCCTCCGCAAGCCACCGGGGACGACATAAATTCCGCCGTCATCATCGCGGCCGAGCCACTCCCGGCCGGCATGAAAACCGCCGCCGAATATCTAGAATCTCTCAGTGATCTGACCACCGCCAAAGGCTTCAAGGCCGAAGAAGCCCAGGAGCTTTCAGTGGGCGCCACCAGGCTGGTGCGGGGAGACTTCAGCAAGCCGCGGGGAACTCTCACCATGCATCAAACCTCACTGGTCACACTGGCGAGAGGATATGCAGTTTCGTTCACCTTCATAGGCGGCAGCGAAGATGAAGTCAGCGAACTGATCGAGAAGCTAAGCTTCGCCGCACGAAAGCCACGCTGATCACCACAAACTCACTCCACGTGTCATCCTGAGCGCAGTCTTGCCTCCCGCGCAGCGGAAGGCAAGCAAGCGAAGGACCTGTGCATTTCGTCGCCACCCTGCACTTGCGTATATGAAGCACCAGAAGATTCAGATCAGCAGGGTTCGAGCCGCTGCGAGCGAAAGGCCAAATGCATAGGTCCTTCGTCGGGAACCATTCGCGTAGCGAAGGGTTCCGCATCCTCAGGATGACAACACTCAGACTCTCGTAACGTCAGCGGACAGGCTTCCTGGGTCCTTCAACTGCGTAGCTGCTTCGCGGGCGGCTCATGTTGTCATTGGCAATCTGCAATCAAACGATTCTGCTCTGTCATCCTGAGCGCAGTGGCTGCTTCGCGTCGCGAAGCTGCCACGCAGTCGAAGGACCCCTTATAGTGACGATACTGTGGTTTCGTTAGGGATTTGTATCCGCCGCGGAAAGCTTGTATGCGTACAAATTGTGCTAGGGGTCCTTCGGCTCCGCATCTGCGTTCGCAAGCGAACGCTGATGCGGAGTTCAGGATGACAGCGGGAATTATTCCAGCGCTTCCGGTTCCAGGCCGATATCCTTTTCGCCGGCGGCTTTCTTTTCGACATATTTTTTGACCCAGCTTTCCCAGCTCTTTCCGGCCGCGGTATCGCGCCCGGTAAACGCCAGGGCGGCTATGTCGAAATAGGCAATCATCACTCGCTGGTTAGAGGTTCGCGGAAGCACTCGCACCAGCGAATCGGCCAGCGTGGGTCCAGTCTTGCGGTCAAAAAGATAGCCTTCGATGGTGCTGCCGTCTTTGCGCGTGATGGTTACGTCGCCGCGATAGTCGAAAGCCTTTTCCAGCGCTTTGCGGGTTTCTTCTTCGGAGGCCAGCGCGGGCACCCAGCCCTCCAGCTTTTCGTGCTCCCATCCCGGAGATACTTCAAGCGCATCGGGAGAAGGCGGGGCCTCGGGATGAACGTGTCCGGCGGCTTTCCCGGTCACGCCCGGGTCTCCTCGAGCGATTCGGCGGGAGTGGCAATCTGCACCAGGGAATGAGTTGGCTCGGTCGGCTCGTCGAGCAGGCGCAACGCCCCTTCATCGCGGTAGCGATTGAACAGGGTGCCCTTCACGGTGGCGAAAAAGCCCTCGAGCGATCCGAAGGTGTCATTGACCGCGGAGGCCTCGTATCCGCTATGCACCATGCAGTTGGCGCAATGCGGATTGCCCGATTCGGTGCCGTACGACTCCCAGGCGGTCTCGCGGATTAGTTCATCGAAGGTGTCCGCATAGCCGTCCTGCAGCAGGTAGCAAGGCTTCTGCCATCCGAAAATGTTGTAAGTCGGCATGCCCCACGGGGTGCAGGCATAGTGCCGCTTGCCCATGAGGAATTCCATGAACAGCGGCGATAGATTGAAACGCCAGTCCTTTTCGCGATTGGAAAGAATCGCGCGGAACAAGCGCCGGGTGCGAGCGCGTCCCAGGAAATGCTGCTGGTCGGGAGCCTTTTCGTAGGAGTAGCCGGGGGAGAGCATCATGCCCTCGATGCCCAGCTCCATCATGTCGTCAAAAAATGCGCGCACGCTCTTGGGATCGGCCCCGTCAAACAGCGTGGTGTTGGTGGTGACCCGGAAACCGCCCTTTAAGGCCTCGCGCACGGCGTCGACCGCGATGTCATATCCGCCCTCACGGCATACGGCGAAGTCGTGGTGCTCTTTCTGTCCGTCAAGATGCACACTGAACGTCAGATATTTCGTGGGCTTGAACAGGTGGATCTTTTCCTTCAGCAGCAGGGCATTGGTGCACAGGTAGATGTACTTTTTCCGCGCCACCAGGCCTTCGACAATCTTGTCGATTTCAGGATGCATGAGCGGTTCGCCGCCCGGGATCGAAACCACGGGCGCGCCGCATTCATCCACTGCCCGGAAGCACTCCTCGGGAGTCAACTGGCGCTTGAGCACGTGGGCCGGGTACTGGATCTTGCCGCAGCCGGCGCAGGCCAGGTTGCAGCGGAACAAGGGTTCCAGCATCAGCACCAGGGGATACTGCTTCCGCCGGGCGAGCTTCTGCCGGATCACATAGCTGGCCACGGTCCACATCTGCGATGCAGGCACACTCATGCTGGACTGGGATCTCCTCCCAATATGCTAACAGGTTGGGCCAATCTCGTGCGCTGACAATGTAGGCGCGGGCGCCCCGCCCGTGCGGTAGCCAAACCCGACTTGGCCACGGTAGCTAAACCGACTTGTCCATGCATCGCCGCAGCCCGAGCGAGGGCGCTCGCGCCTACATAAAAAGCCTTGAAAATAGGTAGTTTACCGGCCCGGTTCGGGGGTCGAAAATCGGCCCCCTTCGTGGTACAATTAGACACAACCTCGGTAGCCGTAAGTGTTAATAATTTCAGCAATTTGAGGCAAAATCCAGGACATCGGAAAAGCGTGCCGGACGGTTTCCAGAGTCCGGCATTTTCTACGGAGCGGAATGGCCACGAAAGAGATCACTCCCATCGACGAAGCCAAAGCAAAAAACGGAAAGCTCGCGGCAGTGAACGGGGGCAATGGCGACTACAACGCCGATTCCATAAAAGTGCTGGGCGGAATGGAGGCGGTGCGTAAGCGTCCCGCCATGTACATCGGTTCGACCGGCGAGATGGGTCTGCACCATCTGGTTTACGAAGTCGTCGACAATTCGGTGGACGAAGCCCTGGCCGGTTATGCCAACAACATCGAAGTCACCATTCATCTCGACAATTCGATCACGGTGGTCGATAACGGCCGCGGCATTCCCGTCGACTCGATGGAGATCGACGGCGAGAAGGTCCCGGCCGCGCAAGTGGTGATGACCAAGCTGCACGCCGGAGGCAAATTCGATTCGTCGTCCTATAAAGTTTCAGGCGGATTGCACGGCGTCGGCGTTTCCTGCGTGAATGCGCTGAGTGAAGAGCTCGATCTCGAAATCTGGCGCGACGGATTTACCTGGGAGCAGACCTATTCGAAAGGTGAGCCGACCAGCAAGCTGAAAAAAACCGGCGCCGTTAAAGCCAAGACGGGGACCAGAGTTCACTTTGTTCCCGACAAGACCATCTTCACCGCCACCGAGTACAGCTTTGACACGCTGGCCCAGCGTCTGCGCGAGCTGGCCTTTCTCAACAAAGGCTTGCTGATTACCCTGACCGACGAGCGCGCCACCGAAGCCAAGACCGGCGAGGCGAAATCGGCTGAGTTCAAGTACAACGGCGGCATCGCGGAATTCATCAAGCATCTCAACCGCGGCAAGCAGGTGCTGCACGATAAGCCCATCTACATGGAAGCCGAGCGCAGCGGCGTGGTCATGGAAATCGGGCTCCAGTACAACGACGCTTACTCGGAATCCGTATTCAGTTTCGCCAACAACATCAACACCGTGGATGGAGGCTCGCACCTTTCCGGCTTCCGCATGGCCCTGACCCGGACCATCAACTATGCCGGCCAGCAGATGGGCCTGTTTAAGGACGTCAAGGAAAATCTTACCGGGGACGACGTGCGCGAAGGCCTGGTTGCGGTGATCAGCGTGAAGCTGCCGCAGCCCCAGTTTGAAGGCCAGACCAAGGGCAAACTGAATTCCGATATCGCCGGAGTGGTGCAGGCGTTCGTGAACGAACGCCTGGGCGCGTATCTCGAGCAGAATCCCACGGTCGGACGAAAGATCATCAACAAGGCCATCGAGGCCTCGCGCGCCCGCGAAGCTGCCCGCAAAGCACGCGACCTCACTCGCCGCAAAGGGGCGCTCGACGGGGGCGGCCTTCCCGGCAAGCTGGCGGACTGCTCGGAGCGCCAGCCGGAACGCTGCGAACTGTTTCTGGTCGAAGGCGAATCCGCCGGCGGCACCGCCAAACAGGGACGCGATCGGCGTTTTCAGGCCATTCTTCCCCTGAAAGGAAAGATCCTCAACGTCGAAAAGGCGCGCTACGACAAGATGCTGGGGCACGAGGAAATTCGCGCCATGATCACCGCGCTCGGCACCGGTATTGGCAAGGATGACTTCGATTTCGCCAAGTTGCGCTACGGCAAGATCATTCTGATGACCGACGCCGACGTGGACGGAAGCCACATCCGCACCCTGCTGCTCACTTTCTTCTTCCGCCACATGCAGGAGC
>JBOGLC010000090.1:0-82648 GCA_050746005.1 Terriglobales bacterium | reverse complement strand
AGCAATAGGGGTCCTTCGACGCGAAAAGCCCATTCGCAAAGCGAATGGGCTTTCCTTGCTCAGGATGACAAAGCATAGAAGCCAGAAGCCAGAAGCCAGAAGCCACTCTTACTCCACCGTCACCGACTTCGCCAGGTTCCGGGGCTGATCCACGTCGCAACCGCGGCGCACCGCGATGTGATAGGCCAGCAGCTGCAGCGGCACGATCTCCAGAATGGGCAGCAACTCCTCCGGCGCCGGCGGAACGTACAACACGTGGTCTGCGGCTTCCTTGATGTCCTCGTCGCCTTCCGTAGCCAGAGCGATGATCATTCCCGAGCGCGCTTTCACCTCTTTCAGATTCGAGCAGGTTTTTTCGTAGCGGGTCATCGAAAGCGCGTCCTTGGAATCGCGAGTCGCGATGATCACGACCGGAAGATTCTCGTCAATCAGCGCGTTGGGGCCATGCTTCATCTCTCCGGCGGGATATCCTTCCGCATGGATGTAGGAAACCTCCTTCAACTTAAGCGCGCCTTCGAGAGCAATCGGATAGTGGATGCCGCGTCCCAGGAACAGGAAGTCCTGGGAACGCGAGTATTCCTTGGCTAAGTCTTCACATTCTTCCTCGCGGGTAAGCAGATGTTCGAGCTTGCCGGGGATGCGCGTGAGCTCCTGGATCGCCGCTTTCGCCTGATCGGCGCTCATGGTGCCGCGCTGCTGGGCCAGGTAAAGGGCAAACAGGTAGAGGGCGGTCAGTTGCGCGGTAAATGCCTTGGTGGAAGCCACTCCGATTTCAGGGCCGGCGTGAGTGTAGATCGTCCCGGCAGCTTCGCGCGTGATCATCGAACCGACAACGTTGCAAATGGCCAGCGTCTTCGAACCCTTGGCCTTGGCTTCTCGCTGGGCCGCGATCGTGTCTGCGGTTTCGCCCGACTGAGTGATCAACATGGTAAGAGTGTCGGGAGCGATAATGGGGTCGCGATAGCGCCACTCGCTGGCGTAATCGACCTCCACCGGAAGGCGCGCTATGCGCTCGATCATGAATTTTCCAGCCTGGGCAGCGTGCCAACTGGTGCCGCAGGCGGCGATATTAATTTTCTTTGCCGCCTTGAATTCGGCTTCGGTGATCTCCATCTCGTCGAGAAAGACGTGACCCGTCTCCTGCGAAACCCGTCCCAATGTTGTGTCTCGCACGGAGCGCGGCTGCTCGTAGATTTCCTTCAGCATGAAGTGCTTGAAGCCGCCCTTTTCCGCCATGATCGGGTCCCAGGTAACGTGCTGGACCTGGCGGACCACGGGCTGTCCGTTGAAGTCGGTGAGCTGCACCCCTTCCGGCGTAATCACTGCCATGTCGCCGTCGCCGAGGAAGAAGAGGTCGCGGGTGTGATACAGAATGGCGGGCACATCCGAGGCCACGAAGTACTCATCTTTGCCCAGGCCGATGACCGCAGGCGGACCATTGCGCGCAGCCACGATCTTGTTGGGTTCATCGACTGCGATCACCGCCAGCGCGAACACGCCGGTCAGTTGACCAACCGTCTTGCGGACGCATTCTTCGAGCGAAGGGCGATGACCGTTCGCCGTTTTCAAAAAGTATTTTTCCACCAGGTGGGCGATGACTTCGGTGTCAGTTTCCGTGGTAAAGCGATGGCCTTCCTCGACCAGCTTGCGCTTTAACGAAACGTAATTCTCGATAATTCCGTTGTGCACCACCACGATTCGTCCGGTGCAGTCGCGATGGGGGTGAGCGTTTTCTTCCGTGGGACGGCCATGGGTGGCCCAGCGGGTGTGGCCGATGCCGTAGGTGCCGTCCAGCGGCTTGAGCCGGATGACCTCTTCCAGGTTGCGCAGCTTGCCTTCCGCCCGGCGAATCTGCAAACCCTCCCCGTTGCCGCACACCGCGATTCCGGCGGAATCGTAGCCGCGATACTCCAGCCGCCTGAGTCCCTCGATGATGACCGGTACCACCCGCTTCTTGCCAACATATCCCACTATCCCGCACATGCGAATGCTCCTGTTTTCGGCTGGGGAACCGAAGATGTTGTTCTGAGAGTTAACTTCCGGCCACTGCTTTGGAACGCTTAACGCGCGTTCCGCGGACCAACATTCCTGCCGAAGCAGGAGAAATCTTTCAACGCCGAACCGGGGAAGTCGGCTAATCTTCGAGGGAGAAACGAAACTCTTCTATGACCGGATTTGTAAGCACGTCGCGAGCGATGCGTGTCACTTCTGCTTCGACTTCGCTTCGGCTCAGGCCGCTGTCGAGTGTGAGCTCGAAATACTTGCCCTGGCGTACTGCTTCCAAACCCTTGCATCCCAGTTTCTTGAGCGCGCCCTGGATGGTCTTGCCCTGCGGATCCAGCACGCTCTTTTTGAGCGATACGTACACATGAGCCTTCATGGGGAGTAGGATCATTATACGTCACAAACATTCAAACTGAACCAAACCATAGACTTAGCCCAAGCGTGCGAGTCGCGAATCGAGCTCGGCGAGCGCGCGCTCAAGCATCTCGCGGTGACGGGGGTTCTGGACAGGCTGGAGGCGCTGCAGGACACTCCGACGAGCCAGCCCGAGCGCCTCCCGCTCCCGCTTCCGGGCGGCTTGTTCCGGCGTAAGTTGTTGTTTTAACTCGACCTGGGTGCTGGCTGCGGCCTGTTGCTCCTCCACCGACTTGCTCTCCCACCCGCGGGCCATGAACTCGATTATAGTCGCGCGAGCGAAAATTCTTTGCGCGTCTGGCACCATGGGGCCATTCCCGGCAAGACTGTGATAAAGATAACTTTGACCCGTCGCTCAATCGATTCCTCAGGAGCCGCCAAATTTTGAGCTGCGACAAAAGTTGTTCGCAGGCGATAAACTTTAGTTTATGGTTCGCCCTGTTGAAGGGTTCTGCGCACAATCGAGCATGTCGCGGGCCCGCTCGCGAATCCACTCCTATACTGGTGAGTTCGCCAGCCGCGAAGTATAGCCTCGAATCAAGTAGAGGAACGCAGGCTGATCTGGGGAATTCGTGATGCACGCTCCTGACGAAAGAATCGCCATCCTCGCCGCCGGACTAAACCTGCGCGGCGTGCGTGAGCGCCTTGGCCTCACCATGCGTGAGGTGGAAAGTGCCAGCGCTCGTATTGCCGAGCGGCACCGAAACGATGAATTCGGGGTGAGTCCGAGCCGTTTGTCTGACATTGAAACCAAGGGGCTGGTTCCCAGCATCTTCCGCCTTTACTCCCTTGCCATCGTCTATCGCTCCGACCTGCGCGAAATGCTGGCCTGGTACGGAATCGACCTGAGCCTGTCGGCGGCGGACTTGCACCTTAGCTTGCCGCCCAAGTCCCACGTCGAAGAAACTCTGCAGGGCACGTCCACGGTCGCCATACCCACGCGTCTCGATCCCTCGTTCGATCCCCGTCGCAGCGCCAATCTCAGCCGCATGGTCGAGCAGTGGGGAATTGTCCCTCTGGCATATCTCGCCAGCTTCAGCCAGGACAAATACATGTACGGATATGTCGGCAGCGAGGATTTCACCATGTTTCCGCTACTTCCGCCCGGTACTTTTCTGCAGGTGGACGAAACCCGGAACAAGATTGAACAGTCGCTGTGGCGTTCTGAACTGGAGCGTCCCATCTATTTCGTGGAGACCCGGGAAGGATACACATGCTGCTGGTGCAGTCTGAAGGGCGATCGGATCGTGCTGCATTCGCATCCGCTTTCCCCGGTGCCGGTCAGAGTGCTGCGCCATCCTCAGGAAGCGGAAGTGATAGGCCAGGTCGTGGGCATTGCCCTCAAGCTGGGGGAGTGGTCTCCGGTCGAGAGCCTGGAGGAACCGAAAGAAGATTCGAAAGAGCATGCAGCACTGAACTGAAGTGGCGCGCCGATCCCCCGCCGAGATCGTGCGGAAGCAAGGCCGGCATCTGAGTTCGAAGACGGTCCATATACTCGCCTGCCGTCATCTTTAAAGCCCCACTCGAAAACATTACATCGTCGCGCAAGGCGCGAAGCGGAGTGCGCAGCAGTCTGAGGAACAGCCGACGATGCGCCTCCGCGAGGGCGTTTTGCGCCGCCGTCTCTCCATGCGCTCTGGTGAGACCCCAATGCGAGTAAGCGCCCGACGCTGCATCTCGCAGGCTGGCGAGATACTCAATCTTTCCGACCGTCCCGGCGACTCCTTCCAGAGTGGTTCCCAGCAAATCTTCGAGAGCTGATTTCAGCGCCATTTTTCCGATTTCAGAAAACGCTACGGTTTTCGGTTTTGTAAAAAGAACGCCCGCTCAGGGCCGACGTTATCACGGTTGAACTTCCCAATCCACTCGAAAAAGGAGTTCCATCGTGAAAAGATTCTTGCTTTTGCTCGTCGCAAGTCTACTGCTCGCAGGCGCACTTTCAAGTCCGGTTCACGTGAAGGCGGACGGAGGTCCCGATCCTCAATGCCCGCCGCGGACAATGTGTAAACCCTAGCCGTGGTGAACAAACTTGCAGCGATGGAGCATCGTTGCAGGTGAATTTGTGGGCCCCTGGCCTGGAGGGCGCGGTGTTACGCCTTCGGAATAGGTTTGCGGGCGGCCGGAAAACGGGATATAGTTTCCCGCGATCCATCATGGTCCCGCACTCATTCCTTTGGCATTACCTTTGGATCGCACCCCACGCCCTCCAGATCATCGTTGCCATCATCATGGTGCGGCGGGGCCTGGTACGCGACTTTCCCGTCTTCTTCGCCTACACCATCTTTCAGGTCGTCGAGGAAGGGACGCTTTTCATCCTGGATCACAGCGCAGCTATTTCTGCTGAGCAGTACTGGAGCGTCCGCTGGGTGGGGCTGGGTTTGGACGTCGCCCTTCGCTTTGCCATCATCTTTGAGATTTTCTCCGGCGTCTTCCGAAACTACCCGGGGCTCAGGCAGTTGACCCGTGTGTTCTTTCTAGCAGCGACGGTAGTTCTTTTGTTCGCGGCCGTTGTGGTTGCAGCCCAGGCGCCTGACGACGGCACTTTTCCCCTTCTCTCCCGAATTCACCTTCTTGATCTCTCAGTCGTCGTCATGCAAAGCGGATTGTTGATGCTCCTGGTAGGATTCTCTTCCTATTTTGCTTTGTCCTGGCGCAGCCCCGCGTATGGCATTGCATTCGGTCTTGGAATTTTCGCCAGCGTTCGCCTGGCGACGGAAACCATGCGGGTCTGGACTGGGTCCATGGCCGGCTACGCTTTCGATTTCGTTACCATGGCGACTTATCACTGTTGCGTAGTGATCTGGCTGGTGTATCTCCTGGCGCCTGAAGCGGCGCGCCCCACGGTAAAGGAACTGCCGGAGAACGGCCTTGAGCAGTGGAACGCCGAGCTGCTGCGTCACCTACTTCAATGATTCTTTCCTTCACCCTGATTGCGCTTGCGCTGGCCATTCTGCTGCTACTGCTATACATCGAAGGCGGCCAGAATTCCTCCGTGAATCGACTGGACGATCTGGCCGGGCGCACCCGCCCCGTCGATCTCGAAGCTTTCCGGAACCTTGTGGACGCGGGAGAAGAGGACTTCCTTCGCGCCCACCTGCGCCCGCCGGAGTTTCGCGCCGTGCAGAGGGAACGCGCCCGGGCAGCGCTGGAGTATATACGGAATACGGCGCACAATGCGGCTTTCCTGCTGCGTTTGGGAGAGGCTGCCACCCGGAATGACGATCCCCGAATCGCAGAGGCCGGCAGACGCTTGATCGATAGTGCGTTGCGTTTGCGGGCTTACGCATTGCTCTCCGGGGCCAAGCTCTACCTCCGGATGATGTTTCCACAGGCCCGGTTATCCTATGGCAGATTGGCCGATAGCTACCAGCATCTCGGTGCTCTCGCGGGTCAACTCGCTCTCATGCAATATCCCACCCAGGCGGCTCGTCTTTCGGGTTTGCTTTAAAGAAATAGAGTTGTTCTGAAAACCCGAATTTTCACAGCCGCATGAGCCGAAAGTTCTTGACTGCCTTTTTTCGGAAAACCGAACAAGCGGCAAAAAAATGTTTACTGACTTGAAAACAGCAATATAATCCTCTCCGTTTGCCGGGGTTCATGGGGCTCGCGCAAATTGAGTAAGGACAGCCAGTTCGACTCTGACGCCGACCTTCAGCGCTACGAAACCTTGCTGGAGATGGCGGATCTTGTGGTTCATCATCACAATCTGCCAGAGCTGTTTGTCGCGTTGGCCGAACGGCTGCGCCAGATAACGGCAGCAGATGCGGCCAATTTCTCGCTTTACGATCCCGTCAAAAATTTAATGCGCCTGCACATCTGGGAAGGAAGCGGGCTGGCCCCGGTTCCGTTAGAAGTGCCGGTTGAGGACTCACCGTCAGGCTGGGCGTGGCAAAACCAGCAACCGCTGATCGTATCCGATCTGGCAGCAGACCCGCGATTTCCTCCCGCTCTGGACACTTTGCGTCACAAAGGACTGCGGTCCTACTGCTGGCTGCCTCTGACCACCGCGCAGAGACGTTTGGGCACCTTGGGTCTGGGAAGTTCTCAAATCAATGCTTATGGCGATCAGGACATGCGTTTGCTGCCGCGCGTGGCAAAACTGGTCGCCGTTGCGGTGGAGAATGCCCTGACCCGTGAAGCTCTGCTGCGGGAAAAAGAAAGACTGCACATGTTGCTGGAAGTAAACACCACGCTGGTTACAAACCGCGACTTGCAGAAACTCTTTCCTGTGATTTCGGAGTTCATTCGCAGGATGATCCGTTACGATTACGCCAGCGTGGCCGTCTATGACGAATCGGCCCACTCCTTGTCCCTCTATCCCCTCGACTCCCCCTTGACTACCGGATTGGCAGGCATCGACACGACTCTTCCGGTGAAAGACACGCCGGCAGGGCACGCATTGCTGGAGCGCGAGACCAAAATTTTCAGCCGTGCAGACTTGATGGGAATTCAATCCAGCTTCGTCAGCCAGATGCTGGAATACGGAATCGAATCACTGTGTTGCATTCCGCTGACCACGCGCAAGGGCGAGCTCGGCACTCTGAATCTTGCCAGCAAAGAAGTCGATGCCTTCGCGCCACCAGACGTCGGCTTTCTGCAGCAAGTGGCGGGGCAGGTGGCAGTGGCGCTGGATAATGCTCGCTCCTACCGCGAGATCGCACAACTGACGGAGAAGCTGGCCAGCGAAAAGCTTTATCTGGAAGAGGAGATCCGCACCGAACTCAACTTCGAAGAAATTGTGGGCGAAAGCCCCGCGCTGAAGCGCGTACTGTCCCAGGCGAGAACGGTAGCTCCCAGCGACGCGACCGTATTGATTCTGGGAGATACAGGAACCGGAAAGGAGTTGATTGCCCGGGCCATTCACCGCATGAGCAACCGCAAAGAGCGGATCTTCGTCAAACTCAATTGCGCTGCCATTCCTACCGGACTCCTGGAGAGCGAACTTTTTGGCCACGAAAAAGGCGCTTTCACCGGGGCCATCAGCCAGAAGGTGGGGCGCCTCGAACTGGCGGACAAGGGAAGTCTGTTCCTGGATGAAGTAGGAGACATTCCTCTGGAGCTGCAGCCTAAATTGTTGCGCGTCCTGCAGGACCAGGAATTCGAGCGCCTGGGCAGTACCCGCACCATCAAAGTCGATATTCGGATGATTGCTGCCACCAACCGTGATCTGGCGCGGGTCGTGGCGGAAAAAGAATTTCGCAGCGACCTGTACTACCGGCTGAATGTGTTCCCCATCAAGATGCCTTCGCTGAGTGAGCGCAAAGCCGATATTCCTGCGTTGGTACGCCATTTCGTCCAAAAATTTTCGCGCAAGATGAACAAGCAAATCGACTCTATTCCCAGCACAACGATGAACGCGCTCGTTAACTGGGAATGGCCCGGTAATGTGCGCGAGCTTGAGAATCTCATGGAGCGGTCGGTCATTCTCTCGCAGGGCTCGGTGCTCAACGCTCCTTTAGCGGAGCTGAGAACCGGCAGCGAAGTCGTGGACAGCGATGGCACGCTGGAGAGCCTGGAGCGTCAGTATATTATTCGGGTGCTGCGCGAGACTGGAGGGACCATCGCCGGTCCGCGAGGAGCGGCCGTGAGGCTGGGAATGAAACGCACAACTCTCCAATCCAGAATTTTGAAAATGGGAATCACTCGCCAGGAATGCGAATGACCTTCTCTGTAACCAAAAGCCTCTGTAACGAAAAGTGACGACGTATCGGCATCCTGCCGCAGAACCGGCAATCCAACCTCCCCATAAAACAACGATTCTGAACGGTTCCTTCGGCACGAGACCTGTGTTTGCCCCAACTTAAACCAGAGGTTGAGCTTTGGAACTCAAGTTGCGCTGGAGAAGAATCCGGCACTCACCGGTAGGTGCCAAGGACCTCCCCCGAATCACGCGTAGTTGTGCGTTCCGATACAGGCGTATGTGAGCCGGATGCCGGAAAATGAGGATTGAAGTGCTTGCTCCAGATCGCAACCCGGAACGGAACCGCCCTGCACGAGCCCGAGCCCTCCCCTTTAGCGGACTCGTAAGAATAGCTGCAAGCCAGGGTAAACCGCAGCGTAGAGCAAGGGGCGAGGTTTGGCCGCTTTTAGCGGGCCCAGAAATCAAGCGGACAAAAATCGAGCCAATTCAGGTCGATCCTCTGTATCTGTTCGTCTGCGGCCTGTCCTGGCGCAAGCAGCACAATGCCAGTGCCGGCTGGGAACTGGTGCAGTGTTTGAAGGCGCCAGGGCAAACCGGGAGAATCGCAGCCAGCTTATTGGGCCAAACCAAAAATATTCAGCTACCGGTTCGGGATGTGGAGCGGGCCAGGGACGGTCCCGGCAAGCCTGCCCTGGCAAGTGAGCCGGCAATATTGCATGTCAGCAAGGTGGTGGCGAAGTTGAATACACCGTACGGACTGGAAATTATCGAGAATTGCGTTACTTGCCGGTTGAGAAAAGACAAATGGTTTTGCGGATTGTCGTCCGACGTGCTGAAAGCCTTCAGCGCGGCCGGCCATCTGAGTACTTATCCGGGGGGCGCGATCCTGTTCGTAGAAGGCCAGACCCCGCGCGGAGCCCTGGTGCTTTGCTCGGGCAGGGTCAAGCTCTCGACCACCTCACGCGATGGCAAAGTGCTGATCCTGAAAATGGCCGAACCGGGCGAGGCTCTGGGCCTGAGCGCGGTGATTTCCGGCACACCGTATGAACTGACGGCGGAAACTGCGGGGCCTTGCCAGGTCAACTTCATCGACCGCGAAGCCATGATGAGGCTGCTGGACAAATATGGAGAGCTCGGGCTGCATGCTGCCCAGGCACTCAGCCGCGAATTTCAGTCCGCTTACCGCGACATTCATGAACTGGTCCTGGCGCGCTCGTCCGCAGGCAAGCTGGCACGGCTACTGCTCTCGTGGAGCGGCGGTCGCGAGCGCGAGAGCGGAACCAGCGAGATTCGCATCCGCTCCAGCATGACTCATGAGGAGATCGCGCAGATGATCGGTTCATCACGGGAGACGGTTACCCGCCTGTTGAGCGAACTCAAGAAAAGAGAACTGATTCGTTTGGAGGGTTCGACATTGGTGATTCGCAATCGACCTGCCCTGGAAGCATTGGCTGCCTGAGAGTTGTTGGCAGCCTGAACGGCGGCCGGTTTCCTCCAACCGGCCGCCTCCCTCATTCGCGGAGTCGAGGATTTCAGATGGTAGATTTTTGACTGAAAATCTCAGATCAAAAAATTGAGGTTGACCGGCCGAGAGCTCGAACCGGGTCTGAAGCGGTTCTAGAGTCCAAAAAGCTCGCGAAGGCGTTTGGTCTGAGCCCGGCTGACGGGGATTTCCGTCTGCTTCTTGTCGTCCATTCGGAGTTGATACGAACTCTTGAACCAGGGGACGACTTCCTTGATGCGGTTAATGTTAACCAGGTAAGAACGGTGCGCCCGCCAGAACAGATTGGGATCGAGACTGTCCAGCAACTCTTCGAGGGTACGGCAGTTGGACTGGCCCTCCAGGCCGTTGGGCCCACTGGTCACAACCGTGATCACGCCCTCCTCGATTGAAGCGAAACCAATGTCCTTCTGATTGACCAGGAAGAGACGGCCGCCGGCTTTGATCAGGACCTTGGAAGTCTGTGGTTTTTGCGACTCCAGCATCCGGACCAGGGTTTCCAGTTTGTCCGACGAAGTACTGCCGGTTTCAAGCTTGGCGCGCACTTTCTCCACCGACTGCGCCACCCGCTTCTTGTCGAAAGGCTTGAGCAGGTAGTCAACCGCATTTACTTCAAACGCCTTCACCGCGTACTGATCAAAAGCGGTGGCGAAAACTATTTTTGGCAGAGTCACTTTCTTGTCCAGCAGTTTCTTGATAACGCCAAAGCCGTCGAGGCCAGGCATCTGCACGTCCAGAAAGACCAGGTCGGGATTGTGCTCCCGGATGAGATTGACGCCTTCGACTCCGTTCTTTCCCTGAGCTACTACCTCGACGTCGCCGACATCCTTCAGCAGGAAGGCAAGTTCGTCACGGGCAAGTTGTTCATCGTCCACGATGACGGCGGAAAGAGACATTCCTTCTCCAGGGGCGCAATCAAAGTATAGCGCAGACTTCAGACCGCGGCCGTCGAGCCCCGGACCTCTGATCTCGACTCGTGCCTGAACCGACGTTCGAACTCGGGACCTCGCGTCCAGACCTTGCCAGGCAGTAAACTTACGGTTCGATGAATTACATCTACGGAATCAATGCCGTCGCCGAAGCGCTGAAAGCACGAGGGCGGTCCTTCGAATGGGTTGGCGTGTTGAAAGAGCGGCACGACCTGCGTCTGCAGCGCGTGGTGGAGGAATGCCGGCGCAACGGCGTCGCGGTGCGCTTCCTGGACCGCCCTGAACTCGACCGCATGGCCGGAAACAATGCCCATCAGGGAGTAGTCGCCATCACTTCGGGCAAACAGTATAACCATCTGGATGACGTGGTGGCCGCCAAGCGCG
The DNA here is from genome assembly GCA_050746005.1 of Terriglobales bacterium. GTDB lineage: Bacteria > Acidobacteriota > Terriglobia > Terriglobales > Acidobacteriaceae > JAIQFF01. The sequence goes on along the minus strand of JBOGLC010000090.1, from coordinate 71,775 downwards.
GCAGATATTCGCTGGTGGTGGTGCTCGATGGCATTGAGGACCCTCACAACCTGGGTGCGATTCTTCGCACCGCCGATGCCTCCGGCGCCGACGGAGTAGTGATTCCGGAGCGGCGTGCGGCGGGAGTTACCGCGACTGTGATCAAGGCATCCGCCGGCGCCAGCGAACATCTTCCCATTGCCAAGGTGACGAACATCGCCCGCACAATAGAAGAATTGAAGGAAAAGAACCTGTGGATCGTGGGACTGGACGAGCGCGGCACCCAGAGCTACGACGCTCTCGACTACAACATGGATTGTGCCATCGTGCTCGGCTCCGAAGGCAAAGGCGTCCACGACCTGGTGGCAAAGAAGTGCGACTTCCTGGTTTCCATCCCCATGCTGGGCAAGGTTCCTTCGTTGAATGTGTCGGTCGCCGCCGGAGTCATGTTGTACGAAATCGTGCGGCAGCGCAGAATAAAAGCTGCGGCCGCAAAATGAAGACGAAGTTTCTCGGTGTCCTCTGTGTCCTCAGTAGTTTGTTGGTTCAAGCTCACGCCCTCGATCGCGAAGCTTTTAGCTTTACCGTTTACGACCTTGATGTTCGCGTAGAGCCGGAGCAGCAACGGTTGGCGGTACGCGGCAAGATCACGCTGCGGAATGATTCCTCGTCGCCGCAGAAAGTCCTGACCCTGCAGATTTCCTCCAGCCTGGACTGGAGATCGATCCAACTCGACAGCAAACCGGTGCAGTTCGTTTCCCAGCCCTACACCTCGGACATCGATCACAGCGGAGCCCTTTCGGAAGCGATCGTGACCTTGCCCAGGGAGGTTCCGCCGCAGGGTGAGGTGAAATTGGAGATCGGATACGAGGGCATCATCCCGCTCGATGCAACCCGGCTGACCCGAATCGGGGTGCCCGCAGAAGTGGCCGGGCACAGCGATTGGGACCAGATCGGCAAGTCGTTCACCGCGGTGCGCGGCCTCGGATATGTCGCCTGGTATCCGGTGGCGACGGAGTCGGCCAATTTGTCGGAAGGGAACAGCGTTTTTGAAACCGAGGCGAGATGGAAGGCGCGCGAACTGGAAGCCGGGATGAAGATCAAACTGACGCATTCCGGGGAAGGCGCTCCCGAACCCCTCCTGTGCAATGGCGAAGCCGGAGGAGTGCGAACTTACCAACCGATGGGCAGAGCCTACGAAAGCGTCACCCAGTGCGACTTCCAGCCTCTGGGCGAAAGGGTGCCGCTGTTTATGGTGGGCCCGTATCAGGAGTTGGAGCAGCCTCCGGTAAATATTTATTACCTGCCGGACCACAAACCGGCTGCGCTAGCTTATGCGCAGGCAGCGCAGTTAACGGTGCCATTCGTGACCGAGTGGTTCGGCGCTCCGAAAGGACGAGCAGAAGTCAGACCACCGGAAGTTGTGGAGTTGAGCGACCCGGAGACGGCGCAGTACGAGAGTGGAAGCCTGCTGCTCACGCCTCTCAACCACGATTCCGCCCTGGCTCAGATGACAGCGGTCCACCAGCTCACCCACGCCGCCTTCTTCTCTTCACGCCCCTGGATATTCGAAGGGCTGGCGCATTTTGCCCAGGCGGTCTATCGCGAACAAAACAGCGGCCGCCAGGCGGCGCTGGACTTCATGGGGCTGCATCGCACGGCCCTGGCGGAAGCGGAAAAGGCGCTGGCAACAGAGCCCGGGTCGAAGAGCGGAGCAGGCGAATCGCTGATTGGCACCAGCATCGAAGAACTCTATCGCAGCAAAGCGCTGTACGTGTGGTGGATGCTGCGCGATATGATCGGCGACGCGGCGCTAAAAAAAGCCTTGGCGGCGTATCGCCCCGAGGCCGACAACGCGCCTTCCTATATGCAACATCTGATCGAGTCGCAAGCCGGGGAAGATCTGGGATGGTTTTTCGACGACTGGGTCTATCGCGACCGCGGGCTGCCGGATTTTCACATTGTCTCAGTCTATCCCTGGGCGCCTTCCCGAAATACCTATGTAGTTACCGTCACGGTCGAAAATCTGGGAGATGCCGGAGCTGAAGTACCATTGATTCTTAAAATGGAACAGGGAGAAGTCACAAAACGGATTCGCCTAGTTGGCAAATCGAAAGCCATCATTCGCGTCGAATGCCCTGCCGCTCCCGAGGAAATTGTGGTGAATGATGGCAGTGTGCCAGAGAGCGATATGAGCAACAATGTGTTCAAGATTGAAGCTCGGGCAAAAAAATGATTGACGGCGAATTGCAGGATTTGGCGGGAAGCTCGTAAATCTTACAACCGGCGATTCCGGGAGATGGCATGACGGAAAACGAACTGAAAAGACATCTGGAGGCGGCGGAAAAAAGTCCAAAGCAGATCGCAGCGGCGGTGTCGGGTCTGCCGGATAAAGTCTTACGCTACAAGCCGGCTCCCGGAAAGTGGTGCATCCTTGAAATATTGGGCCATCTCGCCGACATCGAGATCGTATATGCGTACCGGCTCCGGCAGATGCTGGCCGACAGGAATCCGGTGATTGCGCCGATGGACCAGGACGACTGGGCGCGAAATCTCGCCTACATGGAGACTCCGCCTGCCGAACTGGTTGCACTTTACGGGCTGAATCGGCATGCGAACCTGCGACTGCTGCAGCGGCTAGTCCCGGCGGACCTTGCGAGATCGGCGTACCACCCGGAAATCAAGAAAGCCATTACGGTGGCGGAGCTGATCGAGAGAATGGGAGAGCACGGAGTGAGCCACCTGGAGCAGATTGAGAGACTGAAAAAGGAAGCGAAGCGATGAACTTCGGACGTCAAGCAGCAGACCCTGGACTAATCCAGTTGGGGTTGAAGTCCGGCGGCGGAGGTCCAGTGTCTCACGTCTAAGTGCTGGTAAACCGAACCAGCGCGGCTAATTTTTGCGCCGACGCTCCGGAGTCGATGGATTGCGCGGCCACAGGCAATGCATCTTTCAAATGTTCGGCTCGGCCGGCTGCGACCAGGGCAGCGGCCGCGTTCAGCAGGACGACATCGCGATGCGGAGACTTAGCTCCCGCCAGAATCTCGCGAATGATGGCGGCGTTGGCTTCGGCATTCCCACCTGAAATATCTTCAATCTGTGCGCGCCTGATGCCGAACTCTTCCGGCGTGACCTCGTAAGTGCGGACGTTCCCTTCGCATACTTCAGCGATACGGGTTGGCCCCGTGATTGTGATTTCGTCCAATCCATCCATTCCGTGCACCACCAAAGCGCGATGAGCGCCCAGGATGCTGAGCGCCTCAGCCACTTTCTCAACCAGATCGAGGGAATACACTCCTACCACTTGTGCCGAAGCGCGGGCCGGATTAGTAAGCGGACCGAGGAGATTAAAGATTGTCCGCAGCTTCAGCTCGCGGCGGGCCGGTTGTACATATTTCATGGCGGAGTGCATGGTCGGCGCGAACAGAAAGACGATTCCGATTTCCTCCAGGCAGGCGGCCAGGACGGCGGTGGGCAGGCTGATTTTTACGCCTAAAGCCTCCATGACGTCAGCCGAGCCGCACTGCGAGCTGACGCTGCGGTTGCCATGCTTGGCTACGCGCACTCCGGCTCCGGCAACGACGAACGCGGTGGCGGTGGAGATATTGAAGGTGCCGCGCGCGTCCCCGCCGGTGCCACAGGTGTCGACGAGTGCGTCTCGTCCTGTACCGCTCACGGCCAGCATGGAATCCTGGTGAAGAGGCAAGGGCTCGGCCACGGCCCGCATGGCCTCGGCGAAGCCTACTATCTCTTCCACGGTTTCGCCCTTCATATGGAGCGCCACCAGCAAGGCTGCGATCTGAGCGTCCGAGGCGCAGCCGGAGAAAATCTCCGTCATGAGCGCGCGGGCTTCTTCGCGGGTGAGTGATTCTCGCCGGTTGGCAATGCGCTGCAGGGCTTCGGTAATCATGGGTGGCTATAAGAGTAGCAAATAGAGGTTGCGCTTTGATTTGGACGATGCGGGGCTTTAGCGGCTGCACAGTGGCGTTGAGAGATGTGGTTTTGGGTGGAGCAGGCGCTTTAGCGCTGCATTGAGGCGGTGTTCATGAGCGGCTTCAGCCGCGGAGGTACCTCAGGGGCTGAAGGCCCGTGCCGGGTTGCAGCGGTATGCAGGCCTGAAGGCCTGCTCCACCCGCGCTAGGAGTCCCAACCGCGGACCGCTGCCCGCTGCCAGCTGTCAGCTCCCACCCACTGCCCACTGCCAGAGGACTGCAACCTCCGCGCTTCTTTCAGCAGATTCAGCACCGGCGCTGCATCTGGGTTTGCCCTATCGGTAACGCTTCTATAAAATTAAATGTTCCGAACTGCTGCCCTAAGCTGCAAGCCAGGTTGTACCGATAGGTCTAGTCGGGAATCACTATGAAAATTCATGAATACCAGGCCAAGAACATTCTGAAAAAGTATGGGGTCGCAGTGCCTCGCGGAGAGATGGTCGAGACCCGGGAAGAGGCGGAGGCAGCTGCCCAAAGACTTTTCCAGGCTGGAGCGACCGGCGTGGTTGTGAAGGCGCAGATCCATGCCGGCGGGCGCGGTAAGGGCGGTGGCGTCAAGATCGCCAAGTCAACCGCAGAGGCCGCCGATCTGGCGGGCAAGATTCTGGGCATGACGCTGGTCACTCATCAGACCGGGCCCGAAGGCCGCGTGGTGCGCCGGCTGCTGATCGAAGAGACTTTGCCCATCGAGAAGGAACTCTATCTGGGAGTCGTGATTGATCGCGCCCAGGCCAGGCCGGTGTTCATGGCATCGACCGCCGGCGGAATGGAAATCGAGCAGGTCGCGGCAGAAGACCCCGCGGCCATCCTCAAGCAATACATCGATCCGGGCATGGGTCTGGAACCATTTCAGGCGCGCAAACTGGCGTTCGCGCTGGGGCTGAAGTCGCAGCAGATCAATCAGGCAGTCCAGTTTATGACCGGCCTGTACCGGGCGTTCGAAGAGACGGATTCCTCGCTGCTGGAAATCAATCCGTTCATCACCTGCACCGACGGCCGGCTGTTCGCGCTCGACGCCAAGATGAATTTCGATGACAACACCATGTTCCGGCACCCGGATTTGCGCGATCTGCGCGACGTCACCGAGGAAGATCCGCTGGAAGTCGAGGCCTCGAAGTACAGCCTGAACTACATCAAGCTGGACGGAAACGTGGGCTGCATGGTCAACGGCGCCGGTCTGGCGATGGCAACCATGGACATCATCAAGTACGCCGGCGGAATGCCCGCGAACTTTCTTGATGTGGGCGGCGGCGCCAATGCCGAACAAGTCACCCACGCCTTTGAAATTCTGTTGAGCGACAAAAATGTGAAGGCGGTGCTGATCAATATTTTTGGCGGCATCCTGAGAGTCGATACGCTGGCTAACGGAGTGGTGGAAGCCGCACGGAAAACCCAGATCCAGCTTCCGATTGTGTTGCGTCTGGAAGGGACGAATGTCGAGGCGGGAAGAGAGATTCTGAAACAGTCGGGGTTGAATTTTATTGTGGCCGAGACCATGAAGGATGCGGCGGAGAAAGTCGTGGCGGCGGCGAGCGCGGCATAGCGAGCGGGGGCATTGGAGGGAGTAGGGGTCCTTCGACTCCGCATTTCTTTCGCTCCGCGAAAGAAATACTGCGCTCAGGATGACAACGCTGTGAAAGCAGAGACCAATTCATGAGCATTCTGGTAAACAAGTCGACGCGGGTGATCGTGCAGGGGCTGACCGGGCGGGAAGGCACCTTCCACGCCAAAGCGTGTGCGGAGTATGGAACGCAGATCGTAGGCGGAGTGACTCCGGGCAAGGGCGGCATCACGCACGAGGGCTGGCCGATCTTCAATACGGTCCAGGAGGCGGTGGACAAGACTGCGGCGGACACATCCGTCATTTTCGTGCCGCCTCCCTATGCTGCTGATGCGATCATGGAAGCGGCCGACGCAGAGCTCGAGTTGATCGTCTGCATCACCGAGGGTATCCCGACGCTCGGCATGGTTCGGGCATGGGAGTTCCTGCAAAATCGGCGCTCGCGGCTGATCGGGCCGAATTGCCCGGGAATCATCTCGCCGGGCCACTGCAAGATTGGAATCATGCCCGCCCGGATCCACAAAGAAGGATCGGTGGGAATCGTCTCGCGATCCGGCACGCTGACCTATGAAGCCGTATATCAGCTCACCACGCGCGGCATTGGACAGTCCACCGCGATCGGGATTGGCGGCGACCCCATCATCGGCACAACCTTTCTGGATGCGCTCGAGTTGTTCAATCGCGATCCCCAGACCGAAGCCGTGGTGATGATCGGAGAAATCGGCGGCAATGCCGAGGAAACCGCGGCGGACTATGTAAAGACGCACATGAAGAAGCCCGTGATTGGATTTATCGCTGGGCAGACGGCGCCCCCAGGACGCCGCATGGGTCACGCGGGCGCGATTATCTCCGGGGGCAAGGGAACTGCGGCGGAGAAAATTAAAGCCATGGAAGCGGCGGGAATTCGCGTGGCGAAATCGCCGGCCGAGATTGGTGAGACGGTGGCGGCAGTGCTGGGAGTGAAAGTCTAGGACCCAGTTGCAAGAGATTAGTTCCCGGTTCTCAGCAATTACCGGCAATTCAGGAAAAGCGACTAACAAAAAATGAAAACACTCCAACGTACTCTGACTATCGTGAAGCCTGACGCCGTTCGCAAGCACGCGATCGGCGACATCATCGAGCAATTCGAGAAGAACGGATTCAACATTCTGTGCATGAAGATGCTGGAAATCTCCAAGCACCAGGCGGAGCAGTTCTACGCCGTCCACGCCAGTCGGCCATTCTTCAGTGCGCTGACCGACTTCATGTCGAGCGGCCCGATTGTTGTGCTGGCTCTGGAAAAGGAAAACGCCATTGCCGATCTCAGGAAGCTCATGGGCGCCACCAACCCGGCGAATGCCGAGGAAGGCACCATTCGTAAGAAATGGGCCACCAACATCGAGAACAATGCCATCCACGGCTCCGATGCAGACGATACCGCCCGTTTCGAGCTGAGTTTCTTTTTTGCAGGATACGAACTGGCACAATAGTTCTGCGATAGCTGGAAGCCAGGCCAGGAGCCAATTTCACATGCCATTGATACAAGTGACGATGTTGACCGGCCGCACGGCCGATCAAAAGCGGAAACTGGCGCAGCGGATCACCGATGCCATGGTGGAGGAAGCTGGGGCGCGCCGCGAGGCGATCGTCGTAGCGTTCCATGAAGTATCGAAAGAGAGTTATGCTTCCGGCGGGGTGTTGATGGTGGACAAGGGAAAGTGAAGGCCCCCGTCACCACAGAGCCCTCTTACCCAAGCGGTTCGTACAAATTTCCTTCCACACGATCGCCCAGCTTTGGAAGCTCTTTCTTGACGTATTGCAGGAAATGAGGGGCGGCGCGGTGGGCTTCCAGGGCGGCATCGTCTTTGTACTGCTCGTAGACAAAGAAACGGCGCGGTTCAGTCTTGTGGCGGTGCGCCTGGTAAAAAATGCAACCGGGTTCTTTACGAGACTCTTCGATCAGCTTGGAAAACACCCCGGTCATTTCAGCTTCGCGACCAGCTTTCGCCATCCAGGTCACAGCCAGCACTACCATCATTCGCTCCGTTTGTCAGATTGTTGCTGAAGCCCCAGTTTTTTGTCCAGTCAATCCGTTCAGCTCGGCGGTAAAAGAATCCACGAATATGGTCTGCTCGCGTCCCGGCCCGGTCGAGACCATACCGACTCGGGCGCCGCTTTCATTCTCCAGAAACGCCAGGTAGTCGCGCGCTGCCTGGGGCAGCTTCTCCAGCTGCGTGATGCCCTGAGTGGAAGATCGCCATCCCGGCATAGTCTGGTAAACGCACTCGATTGGGTCATAGCCGCTGGCATGCGCCGGAATTTCCGCGGTCATCTTGCCATTGATCTTGTAACCGACGCAAACCGGAATCTCGGCCAGTTCATCCAACACGTCCAATTTGGTCACCACCAGCCAGGAGATGCCGTTAATCATGCCAGCGTAACGCAAGAGTGGCAAATCCAGCCAGCCGCAGCGCCGGGGACGTCCCGTCACCGCGCCGTATTCATTACCTCGCGACCGCAGCAGATCGCCCCTCGCGTCCGTAGCTTCGGAAGGGAACGGCCCCTCGCCCACGCGTGTGCAATAGGCTTTGGTGACGCCGACCACGGTGTCAATGGCGGTGGGAGCGACTCCGGTTCCAATGACCGCTCCGCCCGAGGTGGCGCTGGAAGAAGTCACGAACGGGTAAGTGCCGTGATCGATGTCGAGCATGGTGCCCTGCGCGCCTTCAAAAAGAACCGACTCGCCGTCCGCCAGGGCCTGATTCAATAGCGCGGCTGTGTCACAGACGAAAGGCGCGACCTTGGACGAAGCCTCAGCGTATTCCTGGTACATCTTGTCCGGATCCAGCGGCTCGGAATTAAACAACGCGTGCGCGATCATGTTTTTCTCGTGGCAGGCGTTTTCAATGTGTGTCCGCAGCAGCTTGAGATCGAGCAAATCAGCCACCCGCAGACCGCGGCGACCCATCTTGTCTTCGTAGGTGGGGCCAATACCGCGGGAAGTGGTGCCGATCTTCACCCGCCCCGGAGCATTTTCCGAAGCCAGTTCGATCATTCGATGGTAAGGCAGGATTACGTGGGCACGGTTGCTGACGAACAGGCTGCCGTCCACTTTCACGCCGGTTTCGCGCAAGGCCGCGACTTCCTTCAAAAAGGCAATGGGGTCAAGCACCACGCCATTACCGATTACGCTGCGACAGTCCGGCCGCAGAACCCCGCAAGGCACCAGCTGAAGAATGAATTTTTTTCCATTGATGATGACGGTGTGCCCGGCATTGTGCCCACCGGCATAGCGTGCGACCACCGAGAAATTCTGCGAGAGAACGTCGACGATCTTGCCCTTACCCTCGTCGCCCCACTGCGCACCGACAATGACTGCGGTCTTGCCCTTCTTCAAAGCCAGCTCCGTGCTCCGGGATGGCGGCGCTCCGGCCGCACCTGCATGTTCGCGCACACTCCATGCCTATTGCGACTGCTTTACATTGAATTGCAAGGATTTACAGGGCCTGGATGTACCAACAATCATAACCTGCCGGGCGGCGGATGAGCAATTGTGAATCCGGTCGTCAACCGTCGACAGGCGGCTGGGCTGACGAGCACAAACTGAGGACTGTAGACTGGCTCCATGCCTGAACTTCCTGAGGTTGAAACCATCGCTCGTGGTTTGGCCAGCCGGGTTACCGGAGACGTGATCGAGTCGGTCTGGCTGGGATCGAAACCGGAGCCGCTGAAATCTCCCGCTGCCGAGATCGTTGCGACCCTCGAATCACGGCGCATCGCGGGAGTACGGCGGGTAGGGAAGCACATCGTGTTCGATCTCGAATCTGCCCGTGTTCGGCGGGCGGCTTCGCCCGCCAGACAGAGCAACAGGGTTCGCGCGTCGTCAGGAAAAAAGGCGGCGGGCGGGGGCGCCCGGCCCGCACAGACTAACCCACCATCGACCGCGCAGTGGATCGTTCACCTGGGGATGACCGGGCGCATGGTAGTTTGCCCACCTGCCAGCGAAATGGCGAAGCACACCCATCTGGTGGCAAAGCTGGCTTCGGGCAGGGAATTGCGTTTCGTCGATCCGCGACGATTTGGTCGCCTGAGTGTGGCGCACGGTTTCGAAGCTGGCGGCTCCGAGCCCCTGGAGGTCCAACCCGATCACTTTGCCGTCCTCTTTCGCGGCCGTAAAACGCCCATCAAGAGCGCATTGCTGAACCAGAAACTGTTGCGCGGCGTGGGCAACATTTATGCCGACGAGTCCCTGTTCCGTGCCGGAATCCGTCCGCGGCGGCGTGCCGCCTCGCTTACCCGCGAGGACCTGCGCCGGCTTTACCCAGCGGTTCAGGAGGTCCTGAGAGAGGCGATTGCCCTGGGCGGGTCCTCGGTCTCCGATTACGTCGATGCCGACGGCGAAGAGGGATTCTTTCAGTTGCAGCACAGGGTATACGGCCGTGAGGGCGAACCGTGCCTGGTGTGTAAGACTCCGATCAAACGCGTTGTCATAGCGGGTCGCAGCAGTCACTATTGCCCGAAGTGTCAGAGATAGCGCCGGCATTGTGCGGCATTTCAAACCGGGCACGATGACGAATTGAAGGCGGCGAACACCTGGGAACCTGTTAACTTTTGAGCGCCCTCAACAGGGCATCATTCTGCTCCGGCGTGCCGATCGTAATGCGGACAGCTGTGGGAGCACCCCAATGCTCCAGCGGCCGGACCAGAATTCCCTCACGTCGCAAGCATTCTGCCAAGCTTCTTGCGTCCCGGCCGGTGTCGCAAAACAAAAAATTGCCCCAGGTCGGAGTCGCCGTGTATCCCATCCCTGAAATTGCTTGGAACAGCCGCTCCGCTTGATCGGTATTATTTTCGACGGTCTTGCGAATATGTAAGGAATCTTCAAGCGCCGCCAAAGCGCCCGCCTGGGCCAGCGCGGAAACGCAGTACATCGAACGCTGACGCGAGATACGCGCGATCAACGCAGCGGGCGCAATCCCGTAAGCGACCCGCATCCCTGCCAGTCCGTGAACTTTGGAAAATGTCCGCAAGACCACAACGTTGCGCCCTGCTCTCACGTAGTCGAGAGAACGCGAATAGATCACCCTGCGTCGGACGGCGAAATCCAGGGCAAATTCGTAGTAGGCCTCATCCAGTACGACAACAGGTTCTGGGACGAGACTCAGGAAGCGATCCATCTGGTCCGCCGGGACCACGGTTCCAGTGGGATTGTTGGGGTTTGCCAGAAAGATGACCCGGGTTCTTTCGTTCACTGCTGCAGCAATCCCGTCCAGATCAAACCCGTTCTGACGGGTTGGCACTTTGATCAGTTGGGCGCCTGCAGCTTCGGTTGCCAGGGGATAAACCATGAAAGATCGCTGGCTGGTCACGGCGTTCAGGCCAGGCGCCAGAAACGTGCGCGAGAGCATCCCAAGGAATTCCGTAAGTCCGCCTGCGACCAGAATCTGTTCAACCCGAACCCCGTGGTGCTCAGCCAGCTTGAGCCGCAGTGTGGATGCATCGTCGTCGGGATATTCGCTGCATCCCGACAGCACGGCTTCCATGGCTTTGATCGCGAACGGGGACGGCCCGAACGGGTTCTCGTTCGAATCGAGCTTGATGAGTTTGGTCAAAAGCTCTAAACGTCAGCGTCCGATGTAGGGCGGGCGCCCCGCCCGTGCGTCCCCCGGCAACACAGTTGGCAGAGAGACTTATCCTCTCGCCTTCACCGCAGATTTCAGACGGGCAACCTCCTGCAGCGTTAAATGACGAAATTTTCCCGGAGGAACATCAAGCTGCAGAGGTCCGTAGCGCACCCGCTTTATTTTTTCCACATGATGTCCGATGGTCTCGAACATTTGCCTGATCTGACGGTTCTTGCCTTCGATCAATGTGACTTCGTACCAGGGATTGTCGGCGTCACGGATGGCATGAATTTTGGCAGGCGCAGTCTTCTGCCGCCGTCCACCCTTGCCTTGAATGTAAACGCCGGCCCGCAGCTTGGCCAGCCCATCCGTGGAAGGTGTGCCCGCAACTTTAACCAGGTACATCTTGGGCACATGCGACGAAGCCTTCATCAGCGCAGCCGCAAGGTCTCCGTCATTGCTCAGCAGAAGCAGGCCTTCGCTGGCGTAATCGAGCCGACCGACCGGATACACCCTCACCCCGACGCCCCGAAGCAGATCCATCACCGTGGGCCGTTTTTCCGGATCGGTCACGGCAGTGATGTATCCCTTGGGCTTGTTCATGAGCAGGTAAACATTTTTCTGCGCGCCGCGCAGCAGCTTGCCGTTTACCCGGATGTGATCATGCTCGGGATCCGCTTTGGTGCCGGGTTCCGTGACCACCTGCCCGTTGAGCGACACCAGACCGCCCGCGATCAGCTGTTCCGCCCTGCGGCGCGATGCGACCCCGGCTGCGGCGATGATTTTTTGCAAACGTTGGGTTGACATTCAAGTCTTGTGAAGATGGAGGCCGAGCGTCCCGCCCGGCTGGACCGGCAAGATGCTCGTCCCTCATTATGCATTACGCGGCGCTGGACGATTAAGCGGCAGGGTCCTTTTCGCCGGCGCTGGGCGGCACGGCGGAAACGGTCTCCCGATCCCCTGAGATTACCTCGGACTCGACTTGCGCATCGTTCGCATCCGGTTCGCTGGCTTGTTGATCGCCATCCTGGGAATCCTTGACGCCGGCAGAAGCAGCCTCCGCGCCATTATCTGCCAAGGGCAACAACTCGCTCTGGAACGATTCCGCTACCAGCTTTTCGAATTCTTCCATGCTGGGCAGCTCTCCAACATCCTTTAGTCCAAAGCGGAGTAGAAACTCTTTTGTGGACTTGTACAGAATCGGCCGGCCGATCACCGCCTTCCGGCCCGCGGTCGTAATCAATTTGCGGTCCAGCAGGGTGGCAATGACGCCGCTCGAATCCACGCCCCGGATTTCACTGATTTCGGGTATGGTGACGGGCTGCTTGTAAGCGATGACAGCCAGCGTTTCCAGCGCCGGGAGAGAAAGGCGAATCGGAGGCTTCAGACTCTTGGCAAAATCGCGGACAACATCATGGTGCTCGGGCTTGGTGGACATTCGATATCCACCCGCGATCTGGCGGATCTCGATGCCGCGATGGGCAGCGGCATAATCGTCGATCAGTTCTTCGAGCGCGACCCGGACATGTGACTTGACTTCGTCTTCGGTCGCGCCTTCGGCAATGACCGCTTCATTCAGTAACTGGACGATGTGATCGAGCGTGATCGGCGTCTCCGCCGCATAAATGATCGCTTCAATCTTAGCTTTAAGACTCATGGTTATGTGCCCTGTAAAGCAATTACGAATGACAAATGACTGGTTTTCTAGCGCCAATCATCGCGCACCGCCGACTGCTCCGCAATAATGGCTTCAAAGCCGCTATGTTTGCGCAGCAATATTTCGCCAAAAACGCGGTCCTGACGCAACTGGATGGCCTGCAGCCGGACCATTTCCAGAAGCGCGAGAAACATGCAGACCAGCGCCTGGTGCGAATTCACATTGCGCAGGATTTGCTTCAGACGAAGTGGCCGGTCCTCGAGCGCCAGGCGCCGCTGCAGATATTCGATCATCTGTCCCACTGTCACCGTCTCCTCGTCCACCTGCAGCATGGGCCGGGAGCGGGCGCGCTCCAGAATCTGCTGAAAGGTTTTTACCAGGTCAATGACGTCGGCCGCGATCTCGGGCTCGGTGCCTTCGGCCTCCATAAACTCGCGAATTGCAGGGTTCGACCGGACTGCGTCCTCGATCTGCTGCTTCTGCATCAGCATTTGTGCCGCAGACTTAAACTTCTCGTGTTCGATCAGGCGATTTACCAGCTCCGCGCGCGGGTCGTCCTGGGCGTCAGAGGCCGCCGCCGGGTCGCGCGGCAGCAGCATCTTCGATTTGATGTGAATCAGCACCGCGGCCATGTATATAAATTCGGCCGCCACATTCACATCCAGCTCCCGCAGCTTTTCCACGTAGGCCAGGTATTGCGCAGTGATGCGCGCGATCGGGATATCGTAGATGTCAATGTCCTGCTTGCGGATCAGGTCAAGCAACAGATCAAGCGGTCCCTCGTAGACATCGCCAACGGTGACGGAGAAGGGGAAGTCGCTTTCGGGCTGCGGCTTGTGCGCGGCGGGCATTTCCACCACGGGCGCCAGGGGGCTGGCTTCCGCGCCAGCCGGATTCGGGGACGCGATTTTAAGATTTTCCGCCATGCTTCTCTTCGTACTCGAGCGTCATTCCCATCGCCTCGCGGACTTCGCCCATGGTAGCCCCGGCGACCTTGCTGGCGCGGGAGGAGCCCGCCTCCAGAATATCCCAGGCGAGGCGTGGATTGTCCTCATATTTCTTTCGCCGCTCCTGCATGGGGTTGAGGATGCTGATCAAGGCGTCGGCGGCCCATCCCTTGCATTCGATACAACCAATGCCGGCGGAGCGGCAACCTTCGTCTACCTTCATGATGGTCTGCCGGTCGCTGAATATCTTGTGCAGGTCCCCCACGGGACAGACATCGGGATTGCCGGGATCGGTGCGCCGCACTCGCGCCGGGTCGGTCACCATGGTTTTCAGCTTCTGTCGCACCACCGGCTCGGGATCGGTCAGCAGGATGGTGTTGCCGTACGACTTCGACATTTTTCGCCCGTCGGTGCCCGGCAGTTTGGCGGCGGGCGTGAGCAAGGGTTGCGGCTCGGGAAAAACGTAGGCGCCCTTGCGGGTATAAAACATGTTGAAGCGGCGCGCGATTTCGCGAGTCAGCTCGACATGCGGCACCTGGTCTTCGCCCACGGGAACGAAATCGCCCTTGTAAATCAGGATGTCGGCCGCCTGCAGCACGGGATAGCCGAGAAATCCGTAAGTGCCCAGATCTTTCTCCGCAATGTTCTCGCGCTGCTCCTTGTAGGTGGGGACGCGCTCCAGCCAGCCCAGCGGCGTGATCATGGAAAACAGAAGATGCAACTCGGCATGCTGTGGAACGTGCGATTGGATGAACATGGTGCAGCGCTCGGGATCGAGTCCGGCGGCCAGCCAGTCGAGCAGAACTTCCACCGAGTTTTCCTTGATGCGCGAGGTGTCCGCGTAGTCGGTGGTGAGCGCGTGCCAGTCCGCCACGAAGAAAAAGCAATCGTACTGGTCCTGCATGCGGACCCAGTTGTCCAGCGCGCCGACGAAGTTGCCCAAATGCAGTTTGCCGGTAGAGCGCATACCGCTGAGCACGCGTTTGCGTTGGTTTGAGCGCGAGGTCATCAGATTTTCAGGAGAATGCCCTCGAAGAGCGCCAAAAACGGGTTGATGAGCCTGGCTAGGAATCTGCCGCCCCAAAATACCAGAAGAAGCAGGCCAAAAGTTCCAACCGTGTCATAAATCCGAAGCGCGCCCGCGGGCAGCAGGTGACGAACCACATGACTGCCATCGAGCGGCGGAACCGGGATGAGGTTGAACACTCCCAGCACGATATTGATCACCATCATTGCGAAGAGAAGTTTGCACAACGGGACTAAAAGGGAATTGCTGTTCGTAAAAGTTGCGCCCTGGAGCGTGCCGAACACGATCTGTTCTCCCGCGGCCGAAGCATTCTTTACAAGAGCAAGAATCAACACGGCGACTGCCGCGACCACAAAATTGCTGATCGGTCCAACCACCGAAGTGAGAATGTCATCGAGCACCGGGTTCTTGAAGTTTCGCGGGTCGACCGGCGTCGGCTTGGCCCATCCCAGAACCGGCAGGTTAGCGAGCATCGCGACCGCAGGCAGGATCAGCGTCCCGAACAGGTCAATGTGCTTGATGGGATTGAGCGTAATCCGCCCCAGCATGCGGGCCGTCGGATCGCCGCGGAGGTTGGCCATCCAGGCGTGCGCCGATTCGTGGACGCTGATCGCAAACATGAAAGCGATCAACTGAAACACGATGTTCATGATGTCAATGTGTTGCAGGTTCATGCGCGATTGGTTTTGATACTAACACGCGGAACAGCGATTCGGCGCTTCCCCGGACGTTGACGTGGTGGGACTGCGGAGCGCCAGAAGTTCGCGTGCTAGCGTTGGTTCAGAGTGTTCCGCAGGTCTTCCGGAGCGATTGACTTTATCTTGATCGGCTTGGCGGGAATGCCGCCGACCACCGTGAACGGAGCCACGTCTTTCGAGGCGACTCCCATCGAGCCCACCATACCGTGCTCGCCAACTGTCACTCCGCTTAGAACGGTTGCGTGATACGTGATGCGGGCCTTCGGACCGATCTCTGTCTTGTGATTGCTGACGATCATGCCGTCGTTGAGATCGTGGGCGTGCGAGTAAATGTTAGCGTAGTCGGAGACGGAAGATCCTTCATGGATGATGATTTCTCCGCGGTCGTCGAGCAGCACATGCTTGTGAATGGTGCAATTGTCTTCAACCGTCAGGTTGTAGCCGAATGAAAATTCCACCCCGTGAAAGATTTTCACATTATTGCCGCAATGCTTGAACACATGCCGGGCCAGCATCGCGCGCATCTTGTGTCCCAGCCAGTGATTCAGGCCGACCGGAGAGCGGTCATACATCATCCAGAACCAGATCAGCGGCTTGCGCTCGCCATACTTCGCGGCATCGGCATCGCCGTAAGTTTCGGGCTCCAGCGTGGCGTTGCGCGGATCGAGCGAGTGCACCAGAGTTTGCATTGCCAGCGGCGTTGCCGGATCAGGTGCGGCGTACGCACGTCCCAGGTAAAGCTGGTGCAGCTCCGTGCGCACCACATTGCTGCGATGCTCGGGATCGCGGTTCGCGAACTCGCGATCCAGCCGGTCAATCCATTCCAGGAATGCCTTTTCAGCCGCTGGAACCGGCTTCAGAACTCGATATTCGTATCGGGGCATAGACGCCTCGCTGCTTCAGACGAAGAGCCTAAAACATAACACACTGCATCACGGGCCATGGGACGGAGTCCTCGGCGAACTTTGCGGTCTTCGTCGCGATCCTCTTTGCGATCTTGGCGGTTAGAGACGTTGACCGCAAAGCCCGTAAA
Source organism: Terriglobales bacterium (assembly GCA_050746005.1). Taxonomy (GTDB): domain Bacteria; phylum Acidobacteriota; class Terriglobia; order Terriglobales; family Acidobacteriaceae; genus JAIQFF01. The sequence continues at coordinate 55,278 of JBOGLC010000090.1, read as the reverse complement.
GTTTGCCGCAAAGAACGCGAAGAAAAGCGAACCATGTTCTATAATTCGCGCGCCTATGAAATCCAGGAAAACTGCAAAGGCGCATCCCACGCCGGTGGACGCGCTGGTTTATCCTCGCTTCTCCGGTGTGCCCACATTCATGCGGCTGCCTCACATTCCGGACGCGGCGGAGCTGGACCTGGCCTTGATTGGCATACCGTTCGATGGCGGCACAACGTATCGTCCCGGGGCACGGTTTGGCCCGCGCAACATTCGCGTGCAGTCGGCCATGATTCGTCCCTGGAATCCGGTGTTGAAGCTCAATCCGTTCGACCAGTGGCGCATTGGCGATTTTGGCGATCTCTCTATCAACCCGCTATCGATTGAAGACACCTATCGCAGAATCACCGAGCAGCTTGGCGATGTGCTGCGCGCGGGCGCGCGACCGGTCAGCGTGGGCGGCGATCATTCCATTCTCCTGCCCATCCTGCGCGCCATTCACAAGCACTTCGGCCCGGTGGCCTTTATCCAGCTCGATGCCCACGGGGACACCTGGAGCGGATACTTCGGCAGTCCCCATTCTCACGGCACGCCGGTAAAGTATGCCATTGAGGAAGGACTGATCGAGAAAGGGCATGCACTGCAGGTCGGACTGCGCGGACAGGTTTATTCCGAACAGGATTTTGACTTTGCCCACAAGCATGGAATCAGGATTGTGACCTCGGAGGAATTTCACAAAAGCGGAGTCGAACTGGTCAAGCGTCACCTGAAGAAACTGCGGAACCGCCCGGTGTACCTCACGCTGGATATCGACGTGGTCGATCCCGCATACGCTCCCGGCACCGGCACGCCGCAGGTGGGCGGCCTCTCCAGCCCGCAAATTCTGGATCTGGTCCGCAGTCTTCGGGGTATGAAACTGGTGGGCTGCGATCTGGTGGAGGTGTCGCCACCTTACGATAGTGGCGAGATCACTTCGCTGCTGGCGGCGAATTTGCTTTTCGAGATGCTGTGCCTGTTCTAGAAGCATCGCTGGCCGTGAGTCTAATTACCAGCCAACAACGTGCGCGCCGGAAGTGGACCTGGACCATAGAAATCCTTCGACTGCGTGGCTGCTTCGCGAAGCGAGGCATCCACTACGCTCAGGGTGACTTAATAATTCGGTGACAACTCTTGCCCGCAAACTTCGCGTGGTCGATTACTTCACCCTGGGATGGGGCACCATGGTGGGTGTCGGCTGGTTGGTGGTCATGGACGATTGGCTGCTGCGTGGAGGCACGCTGGGCGGCGTCCTGGGATTCGCTCTTGGGGGGGCGCTCCTGCTCCCCATCGGGTATGTCTACGGCCAACTGGTGACGGCCATGCCCGATGCCGCGGGCGAGGTTGCCTACACCGCGAAAGTCTTTCCCCGATCGATCAGCTTTGCCACCGGATGGATGATGGTGCTGGCGTACTTCATCGTCTGTCCGTGGGAAGCGGTGGCCGTGGGCAAGATCGCAGGCTATATCTTTCCCGGACTGGATTCGATGGAGCTCTATCGCATCGCTGGCCGGCCGGTCTATCTGCCCCACGTGATCATAGGGCTGGGGCTTACCGGTCTTCTGACCTGGCTCAACTATCGCGGCGTCCGGCTGAGCGCGACTTTTCAGAATTGGACAACGTTCGGAACTCTTGGTCTGTTTATCGTGTTCGTCGCGGTTGGGTTGAGCAAGGGTTCTCCGCAGAATCTTCCGCCCTTGTTCACCCACAGCGGATTTGTTTCCGTCCTGCTGGTGATTCAGATTGTGCCGTATTACATGACGGGCTTTGAGTCGGTGGTAAAGGGAGCGGAAGAGGCCAGGCCGGAATTCCGCTCCCGGGGATTTTTCCTGGCCATCTGGATGGCGATTCTGGTGGGCATTCTCTTCTACACCATCGTGATTGCCGCCGTTGGCTATGTGGCTCCGTGGCGGGAACTCACCGGCGAGAAATTCATGACGGCGGTGGCTTTTGAGCATGCGGTCGGTTCGCGTTGGATTGTCAGCGTGATTCTCGCGGCGGCGCTGCTTTCACTTTTCAAGGTGTTCAATGGGAACCTGGTCGCGGCCAGCCGCATGGTATTTGCCATGGGGCGCCGCGGGCTGGTGGATACCCGCGTCGGCCAGGTGCACGGGCAGAATCAAACCCCCTTTGTCGCCGTAATCTGCGTGGGCTTAGGTACAGCCGCGTGCATGTTTCTCGGCGATGCCATTCTGGTGCCGATTTCGAATGTCGGCTCGCTGGCGTCCGCGGCGGGATGGCTGGCAGCCTGTGCCGCGTATTATCAGATGGCCCCGACCCGGCGCCAACGCCTGGTCGCTGCCCTCGGGGCCCTGGTCGGGCTGTTGATGATCCTGATGAAAGTCGTTCCGTTTGTGCCCGGGCACTTCAATCCCTACGAATGGCTGGCCCTGGGAATCTGGGCGGCGCTCGGTGCGTTGCTGGGCAGCGGGCGGGAACGTAGCGCAGACTGAACAGTGGGCGTCACACTCACCCTGACTAGAGAATTTGCCGCGATAATAGGAATGAGGGAGAAACCATGGGAAGCAGAAAGCTACTAAACAAGTTCTTCATCGCCGTTTTTCTACTGACGGTTGTTTCACTGTCAGGGGCACAAGCGACTCAAGCCTTCGACATCGTGATCACCAACGGCCACATCATCGACGGCACCGGCTCGCCCTGGTATTCGGGCGACGTCGGCATTCGCAGCGGCAAGATTGCCGCCATCGGGAACCTCAGTGCCGCACAACGCACCCGCACCATTGATGCCCGCGGCATGGTGGTTGCCCCCGGGTTCATCGATATGCTGGGCCAGTCGGAGCTGACCATCCTGGTGGCTCCGCGCCTGCCTTCAAAGATTTATCAGGGCATCACTACCGAGATCACGGGCGAAGGAGGCTCGATCGCGCCGCTGAATGACGCTATCATTCAGGCCGATCGCGCCGGTTACGATCACTATCACATCACACCGGACTGGCGTACCTTGCAGCAGTATTTCGCGCGGCTGGAGAAGCAGGGCATGGGGATTAATCTGGCCACTTACGTCGGCGCCACCCAGGTCCGGCGCATGGTGCTGGGCGATGACGACAAACAACCTACGCCAGTGCAACTCGACCAGATGAGAGAACTGGTCAGGCAGGCCATGCGCGAAGGCGCGGTTGGAGTCTCGACCTCGCTCGAGTACGCGCCCGCTCCCTACGCCAAGACCGAAGAGTTGATTGCCCTGGCTTCCGAAGCGTCGAAATTCGGCGGCATCTACGCTACCCACATGCGCAATGAGAGCGATGCCGTCCTGCCCGCGATTGACGAAGCCCTTCGCATCGGACGCGAGGGCCACATCCCGGTCGAAATCTGGCACATCAAGGTCGCAGGCAAGGCCAACTGGGGACGCATGCCGGAAGTGGTGGCAAAAATCAACGCTGCCCGGGCCCAGGGCATGGACGTCACCGCCGACACGTATGCCTACACTGCCTGGTTCAACGGCCTCTCCGCATTCATCCCACCCTGGGCCCATGACGGCGGCGATGCCAAACTGATCGAACGCCTCAAGGATCCGGCGATGCGTGCCCGTATTCGCAAGGACCTCATGACGCCATCGAATGAATGGGACAACGAGTGGCAGGAGATCGCCGGCCCTCAGGACATCCTGATCGGGGTGGTGCAGAACCCGAAGCTTCTCCCTTTGCAGGGCAAGCGGCTTTCCGAGGTAGCGAAACTCCAGAACAAAGATCCCATGGACGCGCTCTTCGACATTCTTATTGACGACAACGCATCGACTGGAGTCGCCGTCTTCGGCATGTCCGAGCCGGATGTAGTTCTCGCCCTGCAGCAGCCCTGGGTTTCTTTCGACAACGATTCTTCCGGCGCCTCACCGGAGGGAATTCTGGGCCAGGAACATCCTCACCCCCGTGCCTTTGGTACATTTCCACGCATCCTTCGCAAGTATGTTCGGGAAGAGAAGAAACTCACTCTGCAAGATGCCATCCGAAAGTTTTCCGCCCTGCCGGCGCAGCGCATGCGCTTGACCGATCGCGGAGTACTGAAATCGGGAATGTGGGCTGATGTCGTAGTCTTCGATCCGGCCACAATCCGCGACCTGGCTACCTTCGAAAATCCCAACCAGTTGTCGCAAGGCATGGAGTACGTGCTGGTGAACGGCATTCCGGTGATCGATCAGGGCAAGGAAACCGGGGCTCTGCCGGGAAAGGTTCTGCGAGGAGCAGGATACGCGCGGTGAGGTCTAGGAGAGTTCCAAAGCCGTTTTTATCGCAACCTCGATTCGCGACAATGTAGCGCCGGAAACGCGGCCCAACGGAGGGTACCTGACCAGACTCTTCTCCAGGGTTGTAACTTGATCACACTTGGCCCACGAGGCGCGGTCCAAGCCCCCCTCGCCCGGTCGAAGGGACACCCTGAGGGAGAACCTGCGATGCTCCATGGAAGTAATCGGGACGACGCAAATATCCGGGGCGTGGCGGTTGAGGGCATTTGTTGAAATCACCAGGGCGGGGCGATCTTTGTCCAGTCGAACCAGGCACATGTCTCCACGCCGCGGGAACCAGCCGGTCGGAACAGGGTTAGACACGGATCAATCCCTCGCTATCGAACCCAGCGATGCCTTCTGAAATCCACGCTCTTCCTGTCTGTCTTCTGCGGCGGGGTAGAACAGAGTGGCTTCGCGCTCCAGCCGGTCCTCCCGCTCCAACTCTAGAGCGCGCGCCAGAAGCTGGTTCACACGTTCGCTGGTGGAGTTCTCGCCTTTGGTTCGTTCCACCTCGGCCAGCAGGGCTTCTTCGACCGTCAGAGTTTTCGCAATCCTCATATATTAGATGTGATATAATATCGTATAAAATATCGTATGTAAAAGTAATTCCCGCGACGTGCAATCCACAATTTATTTCTGGGTCACGGTCAGTCTATGCAGCCCGACCGTCGCCGCATCCACACGGGCCGGCAACGCAAATCTGGAATCCAGGCCGACGGCGGGGTACTTGGGTTTCAGGTATTTCTCCACAAACATTTCCAGCACGAAGCGGGGGACCTCGACGCCGTCCAGGGAAACGGAATCCACGTGCACGTTTCCTTCCTTGCGAGCGGCGTACGCGTGAGTCGTGACCACCACGTCGTGTACTCCGCTAAAAGCCGAGAGCAGGGGATTGTATGAATTCTTGCCGGCCTTCAATTGATCGAAATCAACTCGTGCCGTTCCCACCACGATCCCCGGTTGTTCCTGAAAGACGACCGACCGCAGGCCGGTCGGCAACTCGACATTTCCCGACGCAAAGTAAGCATTAATTTCCTGCTCCGTGAACTCCGTGGGCGAGGGGTCGGGTTGAGCCTGGGCTCCATTGCTTTGCAGGTGTTGCAGCTTGCGCTCAAACCTCGCTGCAGGGTCCTGATTCGCAGCAGCCTGGGCCAGACAAGGCGGGGCCGGCAATGACCAGAGTGTGAACGCGAGAAGAAAGGCGCAGCAGGCCTTCATGGTTTGAGGGCGGCCTGGGTTTCCTGATTCCTGCTGACAGTCACGCGGGGCTGATTCAAAGTTCCGGTGATGTTGAAGCCGGGTGCGCCATTGCGCGCCAGTTTGATATTCAGAACTCGACCCAGCGATGCTGTGCCGGTTAGCTGGTAGATGCCTCCGGGAGTCTGTAGTTTGCCTGAGTCGATCTCGAACCCTGCATCGTGCAGAAGCAACTGTCCTGCGAACCGGTTGACCCGCAGCGGAGCGCTTTCCCCGGCAAGAGTAACGTGCGGCAGGGACCCATCGCGAGCTTCCACCTGAAAACTGGCATTGGCGTGGGAAAACAGGTCTGCCTTCGTCCAGGCGGCGCTGCCGGCACGATACGCCACATTCGCGGTGCCCGTGATCCAGGGGTCATGCATGGCCTCAGCGATTTGCCCGAGCGCAACTCTCTCCAGCGTGCCCTTGCCGCGATAGGTCGGGGGATTCGTCGTGAAATCCACCTGCCAGTCGCCTGCGTGCCAGCCGCCCAACACTTCCGCGCGCAGGTTCGAAAGCTGAAGGCGGCCCTGTTCGAGTTCGGCCTCAGCCGAGACGTGATTCGCAATAAGCGTGTGAATCACAACACGATTCGCCGTAAGCCTTCCGATGGCGTGTAAAGACGCCAGATAGGGCTTGCTTTGGTCCGGCGGCGACAGAAAGCTATACCAGGGTTGTTTTCCCGGGGGGGGTGTCACGAAGCTGCCCAGCTCATCGGTCACAAACTCATCGGCATGAAGATCGAGACGAATGGCACAGGAGCGTGGCGTATCGCATTGCCGGGGAATGGTCAGAGAGCCGTGCCAGATATTGCCCGCCGCTGAAAAGGTCAGCTTCCGGACTTCGGCGGCGCTCGGCGTAAGCTCGACGCTTGCCGATGCGACTTCCAGCGGCTTATTCAAACCCCGTACCCGGGCTCGGACCGAAATTAATTGCGCAGTTCCGGAGACCGAGGGAGCTGAAAAGCCAGCCCAGCCTCCGCCCACTTGCAGACTGATGCGGGCCTCTCCGCTGGCCGCAACTTGAGGGGCCGACAGCCCAATGGTGCGGGCGACCTCGAGCAGACGTTGTATTTCGGCATCTCCCTGCACCAGAAAGTCATAACCTGAATGCGAAAACTGGCCGCGCACCGTGGCATTCGCAGGTCTTCCCAGCGCCAGATTGAAGGGGCCAACGTCGACCCGGGCTTCTGTCCCGACCGACGAGAGCGAACTTCGCCGGCGTTCGTTTTTACGGGTGAGCTCGAGATCTCCACCGGAAGAAACGGTGAAAGGAAGCTTGTCCAGCACCAGTTTAGTGCTGGTGACGGGCGATTTCACACTCAGAGCCAGTACTTCGCCGCTGCCCTTCCAGACCGGCGCCATCCCGCTGCTGGTGGCCTTGCGGTGCAGGGTGACATTCGCGTCCAGCTTGCCGGTGGCGACAATATCACTGGGCACGTTCTTTTTTACCCGCCGCGCGAATTCAACCAGCGGCTGAAGGGGCAGGTTTCGGACCAGCATATTCAAGTCGTAGGCGCGGGTGCCGGGCATGGGCGCCAGGCTGCCGGTCAAAGCGATTTCCCCATCTCCCACGGGGGCACGGCAAGCCAGCGCCGAAAGAACATGGTCCGTGGAACTGTAGTGGCCGTTGCAGCGCGCCGCCAGGCGCAGGGCCCCATCGCCAGAAATATCGTAACGACGGAAGTCCTCGATGGAGCCTTCCGTGTTTATCTGAAGATCTTTAGGCGTCCCCGTGAGCGTGGCCGTGAGCCGTAGAGAACCTCTCCAGCCCTTGTCCTGCCCCAAAGTCAGTTTCGTGAGCTGGCCCAGTTGCGCGCCTTCCCACTGCACCGTGAATTGCACCGGAGTTTCGTGCAGATTCGCTGAGCGCTGCCAGGACCCGTCCAATGCGAGCTGCCCGGTGTCACTGAGATTGAAATCGGTTCGCATCGGCTGAGCTTTCAAGCGAACGCCCCAGGAATTCTCCGAGTCTTGCCATAATGCAAAATTCGCTTCGGTCAGGGAGTAGGGCTTTTTTTCCTGGCCAAACTTGAAGTTGATCCGGCCATGCTCCGCTTCGATGTAGGGAAAGCCCGGCCGTATTTCTCGCCGACTCTTGGCGGTAGGCGCCACGGGTGTACTGGAGGCGCGCTCCACCAGTTTTTCCAGGTTCCAGCGGCCCTCGCCATTGCGCACCAGGTTGAGGCTGGGTTCGGTCAGGCTGAGCCGGGCGATCTCGAGCCGTCCTCGCAGCAGAGAACTCACGCGCACGGTAGCAATCACGTCAGAGGACTGCAATACCGGCTCTGCTCCGAACTCAGGGTCCTCATGGACGACAAAGTTTTTCAGATCGAAGCCCGGCTGAGGCAAAAGACGCAGAGCGACCGACCCCACGTCCACGGGTCGCCCTAACGCCAGGCTGATTGACTGCGCAATGCGGGAGCGCAATCGTTGCGCCCCGGGGCGGATCAGAAACAGCGCCAGCACCAGAACGATGCCGCTCACCCACTGCCCGCGTCTGGACCGGAGAAATTTCAACGAACCACCTTGAACGTCCGCTTCCAGCGCGTGTCGTCAAAGAAATGGATGACCACGTGCGCCAGAAATCCCAAACGCTCGCTGATCGCGGTATGCAGATATTGATTGGGCGGCGTCTCAAAAGACCAGTAGATGAACATGGGCCGGCCGATCACATTTTCCCTCGGGATAAATCCCCAGTACCGGCTGTCATAACTTACGTCGCGATTATCTCCCATGGCGAAATAGCTGTGGGGAGGCACGACCAGGTCGTCGCCCTGAATGTATTGCGGCAGAAGTTGTTGCCAATCCGAAAACAGGCGGTTGTAATCGGACGGAGGCACGGCCGGGAAGTTGTCGCGATAATCATTCGGCCCTTCGTCGCTGCTGTGGATCACATAAGGCTCATCCAGTTTCTGGCCATTGCGAAACACCACGCCGTTGCGCAAATGGATGCGGTCCCCGGGAATCCCGATGACCCGTTTCACCACGTAAAGACCCGGTTCCGCGGGCGAAAGAAAGACCACAATATCCTCACGCCGTATGTCCCGGTAGGGAAGAAGCGGGCCCGTCCAGCGCGTGGGCGGGGCGAATTGCTCCCGGTTTACGAAAACGTGGTCTCCGATCAGCAGAGTGTTTTCCATGGAACTGGAAGGGATTTCAAAAGCCTGCAGCACAAACGTAATAATGAACAGGCCGGTCACCAGCACCGCGGCCAGCGATGCCAGAAACTCGACCGTGGTTTCGCGTGGCTTCTCGTCCGGTTTGTTTTCTTTGGATTTGCTGTCTTTCCTGGGCACGGGATCTTTCTCGATGCGAGGCTGTTTCCGCATTATCGAACGACTCGAAAGGTACGGTTCCATCGGGTCATCTGGAACAAATGAGTCGCCGCATAGGCGAAGTGAACGAGTTTATCACCTGGGCTGGGGGAAGTCGGCATGTCCTGGTCCGTATTCCGGACCGACCAGTAGATCAGGAGCGGGCGTCCAATGACGTTTTCCTGGGGCACAAACCCCCAGTAGCGGCTGTCCAGACTTTCGTCCCGGTTGTCTCCCAGCACAAAATAATTTCCCTGTGGAATAATGAGTTCGCCGTCCTCCACCAGCTTTTTCATCTCCAGCCACCAGCCTCCTTCCAGGCCTGGAACCGGAAGATTGAGCCGCGGAAACTCGTCGCGGAAGGTATCGTGCACGCTCGAACTGTAGCGGGCGTAGGGTTCCTGTAAAGGGTGGCCGTTCACATATACCTGGCGATTGATCAGTCGTACGCGATCCCCGGGCACGCCCACCACGCGCTTCACAAAATGCTGCGTGGGATGCACCGGGTAGCGGAAAACGATAACGTCTCCGCGGCGCACCTGCCGGTAAGGCATGAAAAGGTCCCAGGAGCCGCCTCCTCCATAACGCAGTTTGTCGACCAGCAGGTAGTCCCCGATCAGCAGGGTGTTCTCCATGGATTCGGAAGGAATCTGGAAGGCCTGGACAATGAACGTGATGACAAATACGGCGATCACCACCGTCGCCAGCAACGACTGCAGTGAACTCAGCGTGTCCGCCGGGGGGCGCTTCTCCTTCACTTCGGGGGTGACTGACATGACGGTCACTGAGCGTGCTCTTTGCGCTTCGTTCTGCCGTTCGATCCGACGGATACAGTGGCCAGATATTCCAGCACCTGGCGGGCCGCGTCCTGCTCCGCATTTTTCTTCGTCGAACCATCCGCCCGGCCCACAAACTCCGACTTGCCGGCATTGTCCAGGGGTTGCAGTCGAGCCTCCACGGTGAACGTCTTGCTGTGTTCCGGACCGCGCTCTTGCACCAGGGCGTAAGTGGGTTGGGGTCTGCCCGTGGCCTGCAGCTTTTCCTGTAACGCCGATTTGTAGTCGGTCACAGGCAGACTGCTGCCATTCGAGGCCATCCGTTCCAGTTCCGGGATGACGATGGATTGAAGGACCAACCGGCGCGCGGCGTCCAGTCCTCCGTCGAGGTACATCGCCGCCAGGACGGCTTCCAGCGCATCCACCAGCAGGGCGGTCTTGTTGCGGCCGCCGCTCTTTTCTTCCCCTCGCCCCAGATTCAGGTAGTGGCCCAGCTCCAACTCTTGCGCCACTCGAATCAGATGCTTCTCGCTCACCAGGTGGGCCCTGAGCTTGGACAGCTCCCCCTCCCGAAAGCTGGGGAAGCGGTTAAACAGTTCCTCGGTAGTTACGAATCCGAGAACGGCGTCCCCTAAAAACTCCAACTGCTCGTTGTCTCCCACCCGGGGGCCGCCGGCGACTTGCAGCGCCTCCAGTTCGCGGGCCTGGGAACTATGGGTCAAAGCCTGCTCCAGCAGCTCCCTCCGTTGGAAACGGTATCCGAGAGCTGCCTGCAGGAGCGCAATGTCACGCGGCTTCATGGTTGGTAAGCGACTTCGACTGCGGCTCGAACATCGAATGTCGACATCAGACTTCAGACCCTAAACCATCGGCAAATTCCGAGATCTTGGTCCGAAGCCTGAAGTTTCGACGTTCGCAGCTCGCCCTAGTTCTTCGGAGCAGGATTCTGCGCGCTGGCAGGTGGTTTGCCCGACGGTGTTCCCCCGGTCAGCTGAACCAGCCGATCGCGTTCGTTGCGCGATAAGGTGGCCAGAGTCGTACCCTGGGTGCTTTCGGTCATCTGCACGGCCTGATTGGCAAACTTCAATGCCTCGGAGTACTTTTCCTGTTTGTCCAGGGAAAGCGCCAGGCGCAACAACGCCAACGGATCGGGTTGGGAAGGGAAGGCGTCGAGCGACTTGTGAAAATAGTTTTCCGCGTCCGCGTACTTTTCCCGGGTGTACGCGATGGTGCCCAGCACATAGTAGGCGTTGGAGCGCAGGAATCCTTTGTAAGCGTCCACCTTGTCCTGCGGCGTTCCAGCCGGGACGGTGATATCGGTCTCGCTGGTTTCGATTGCGTGTTGCGCCAGTTTCGTGCCTTCATCCAGACGCTGATCCTTGTCCAGATCGGTCTCCCGGGTGCGCTCCGCCAGGACCTGGGCCACGCCCACGAGCGCTTCGGGATCGTCGGGATCGATCTTCAGGACCTTGCGTCCCATCTCCATCATTTTGTCGGGATTGTTCGCCGTCTGGTAATCATGCATCGCGGTGCGGTACAACAGGATACGCAATTCGCTATCGGGATATTTGGCGGCAAAATCGTCCGCCGCTTTTTCCAGAGCTGCGGCATCATTGGCCTGAGCCGTGGCCGCTTTGTAGGCATCGAACTCGGGTTGGGTCTTGGCCTGGGGCGGTCGTTTCCCCTGGGGCGGCGGGGTGGTAGCCGCGGTACCTGCCGGCGCGGGAGGCGTCTGGGTTTGTGCCGATACGAAGATAGCCAGCGCCAGTATCACGACTAGGATTGCTGCATGCTTCATGCTCTCTCCTTGGGCAAGTTCTGATGCGTATTTCCTCATTGTCGATGCCGTAGTCTACTGCGAGCGGCGGGTGGGCTCATAAGGTTTCTGCAATCCCAGTTCCGCAGCTGCCTTGGCCTCGGGCAATGCTGAGCCCGCGCTGACCGCCGCACGGTAGTGGTCTATTGCCGCCGGCCGGTCTTCCTGCAAGTCGAAAATTCTTCCCAAATAGATATGGGACCAGGCCACCACCTTCGGTTCGTGCGCTACTTCCAGCGCCCGCTCGAAATAATTCCGCGCACCCTGCATGTCGGAGTTATGCGTGGCCACTTCGGCCAGAATAAAGAGCGCCCGGCCGGGGTCTTCGCTCTTTTCCTCCAGCGCCTGCTGGGCCAGTTTCTGCGCGCTTTCGGTATCGCCGGCCGAAAGCCGCTGCTCGGCCGCGATCAGCAACTTGCCCTCGTGCGGACGCGAAAGATGCAACAATTCGGTGTCCGAGGTAGAAGCAAACGTCACCTGCATCGCCCGCTTCCGTTCCTTCCCGACATCGATACCACTGACCAGATCGCCGTAGGCATTGCCCAACCCGGCGGGGTCTTTTTCGAACCGGAGCAGGGCTTCATAAAAATAATCGGTCAGGATAAATCCCTGCTCGGCGGAGCGCTGGACGGCCTGCTCGCGCTCCGATTCGGGAGCTTTTTTCGATCCCGCCGTACGCGCTTCAATGGCGCGAATGAAACATTCGGTTACCAGCAGGGATACGTCGCTCTTGAAACTTTCGTCCATGGGCGCGCTCTTAACCACCTGCAGCAGCGGCTCCAGACGTTTCATGGTCGTCGGGTACTTCATGGCCAGGGGGTCGAGCAAATAGTGCAGATAGGTGTGCCGGATCTGCTCCATTTTGAGCCCAGAACCGGGACCCGGAGAAATCACGACATAATAATCCGATCCGTAATTGCGAGCATTGGTTTGCCCCGGCGCGCCCATGGGATCGATATAGACGGTGAACTGCCGTCCCAGGCGAGCCGAAGAAGGCAACTTCAGATAAATCTCCGTGTCGAACAGCATCTTGGCCAGCGCTTCATGATAGCGCTCCGTCAATGCTGAGTAAGCCTGGCTGTCCGCTTCCCAGATGCCATGCAGATTTGCCTTTACGGCGAAGTTCTGCATGAGAGGCAGGATGCCCAGGACGGCCGTGGCATCCGGAGGCAGATCCGCATCTTTCACCTTCGCGGTCAGAGCGGGCGGCGGGTTCAAATACAGTGCCAGAGAAATGTACTGGGACAGGGCTTTCGAAGCATCCGGCGGCTGGTGTGCCTGATAGTACTGGCACATGGCCTGGGTCGCCTCGTCCGCTTCCGGCGAACTCTTGCGGGCCTCGGCCACGGCGGAGCGAACCCGTGCGCGCAACGGATCCGAAAAGTCCAGTTCCTGGTCGTAACCGCAAGTGTTGATTGCAGTAAGCACCGTGAATAGGGTTTCACTGGTGTCCAGAGCTACCGGGCTCTGGTTTTGCGCCGGCGACAATTGTGCCAGCAGGGCAAACAAGGCCACGTAAAGCGAACGTCTAAAGCTGAAACTCAGGGAAACCTCCTGCTAGGCTGGTCAGTATGCGGATTACGATCTAAGTGTAAGGGGTGTCCGCCGCAGAATCAATGGACGTTGTTTATTGGTAGTGGGCCAGTTTGAACCGCCCCGGCAGCCACGCGTCGTCCCGGTGTCAGCCCGGTGTGTCAGCACGGCATCATCCCGCTGTCAGCCCAGTGTCATCCCGGTGTCATCCTGGTGTCATCCCGGCGTCATCCCGGTGTCATCCTGAGGGACTTCAGTCCCGAAGGATCTGGCGAGCATCTGTTCAAAAGTACTCAGGTGCAAAGACGCTTTCGACGCCAGCGGGTCCCGGTGAGTCCTACCCCTTCACGCTGACTCGTGAGAATGACAATATCGCCCGCCCGGTCGTCGGCCTGCCCATCGAAAGCGCGGGACGAAAGGTGGTGAAGGTGGTGAAGATGAGCATGTTTTTCTTTACTTGCGGCAGCAGAGCACTGTCTTCCTTGGAATCGGAAAGAATCCGGTAATCCTGTACTCGTCCCTGTGGATCCACATAGGCCTCAATCACCAGTGAGTCGTCGTTGATGGAATCGAGTGTCGACCCAAAGGCCGACTGTTGCAGCTGGGGCGCAGTGTGAAGCATCAAGGGGACATCCGAATTGTCCGCCTGCAGGGGCGCGAGAAACCCCATCAACACCACGAAGATCACGACCGCAGCCGCCAGACCTGCGGTGGCCGGCAGCATGAAAATATCGAGCGCATTGTCAAAACGGACCCGAATTCCATCCAGGTAGCGGCGCCGGGATTGCGCGATCTCCTGCGAAATCGCCACCCGGACCTGCAATGCCAGGTCGGGCGGCGCTTTGCGGGGACCAATCCGTGCCAGCAACTCCTGCGTCTTCCGTAAGGACGCATAACGCCGGCTACAGGGATCGCAGCCTTCGAGATGATCGGCCAGCTCCCGCATCTGCTTGCCGGTAACCGTCCCATCGAGATAGGGGGAAAACAGCGGTTTGGCTTGGGTGCACGTCATCGTGTGACCTCAATCGCCGAAATCAGGCAGCGGGTCTGGCGTTCCGCGCTCTCTTCGGGCGCCCGCAGACCCAGTTGTTCCCCATTTTCCATTACATATCCGGTGAGGCGTCGTCGTAGCGCATCCCGGCCCCGGGTCAGTCGTGATTTCACGGTTCCCAGGGAAACGTCGGTAATTTCGGCTATCTCTTCGTACGACATTTCTTCCAGATCGCGCAAGATGACCGTGGTGCGATAAGGCTCCGAGACCTGCCGCAATTCTCCTTCGACCCGCGCCCGGATTTCCTCATGAACCGCCATATCGAATGGCGATTCGTGGTCGTCCACCAGAGAATCGTGCCCCGCCGATGCCCCGTGTCCATCGTCCAGGTTCGGTTCGATGGAAGTTTCCTTCGCCTTATGCCGGAACCACCATCGCCTTCGGTTGGAGGCCTCGTGTACGGCAATACGATAAATCCATGTCTTCAGACTGGATTCGCCGTGGAAGTGCTTCATCCCGCGAAAAATTTTCAGAAACACTTCCTGCGTGGTATCGGCCGCGTCGGCCGGATCCGCGACAATCCGGTAGACCAGGCTATAGATGGGCTGGTGGAATTCGCCAATGAGCCAGGCGTATGCATCTTCCGATCCCGCCTTCAGTTCGGCCACAATCGCCGACTGTTCGGCCCGGATTCCTATCGCGCCTGCAAGGTCACCCAAGGTGGTAGCTCCCGCCATCAGTGCCATGGCGTCTCCCCCATTATAGGTTCTTTCCGCCTGCCGCCCAAAAGTAATACCTGGCCCTGCCCCGACAAAATACCCACCTCTGCTATGTATAGACCCCGTCGCAGGGGTCAGAGTTCCACGCGATAAATGTCCTGATTACAGTATTTTAGGGGATGGGCAAAGTAACCAGGCCAGGCGGAAGGCCGCGACCAGGATCTACGCTTCGCAGCGCACCTTATTTTGGAGAGACTGCCGTCGTGTCTGGTTTGGTGGCGCTCGGGCTTTTGGCCTTGGGGACGGGTTTCTTCTTGAGCGGCTTCTTGGCGGGCGCGGTGTCGTCGACCACAACTTTCTTGGGAGGCTGCGCCGCCTCGTTGGCCTGCGCGCTCTGCAGCGCTGCCCGCAAACGGTTGACCTCGAGATCTTTGGCGCCGGCCAGGGTTTCCATGCGGTCGGCAAAGGAACGCCGCCCGCGCTCGAAGGCGTTGACATCGTTTTCCAGCATCTGGAAGTCGTCCTTGGAACCGAACGCTCCCGCCGACTCCGCCACCGATTCGAACACATCGTAAAGCGCGTCCAGGTTGCGATAGAGCTTGAAAGTGAAAGCAAGATTCTCAGGCGACGATTTCAGTTCGGCGATAATTTCCGGCAACGCCGAGTGCAGGTTGCGCTGGATCGACTCCACATTGCCTTCCGCCTGCCGTTTGCTGCCCGAGTCCGTCTTCCATTTTTCGATGCGCAATTTGGCCAGGTCCACTTGCGCGGTCTGCGATGCCTGTTCCAACTGCGACAGCAGCAGGTTCAGCTGATTCACCGAAGCGTAGGAAACCGGACCCTGAGTCGCGGGCTGGTTGGCGGAAATCATCTGCGCGCTTACCGCCAGACAAAGCGGCAAAAGGGACAAATTTCGAAAACGGAAGATGGGGTTTAGTGTCATTAAGGGTGCCGCTGGTCGTCCATTCAGAATACTAAGTTTCCCGACTTTCGCAAAATTGCCCCGCAATAGAGATGCCGCCGTCCGCCGTCAGGTTTGACTATCGATAGCCAGTAGGCGAGAATTGAGCTGCATTAAGCCCCCTCGTACAACGCTTTTCACGTGGGCCTGTGGCGCAGATGGGAGCGCGCTTCCATGGCATGGAAGAGGTCGTCGGTTCGATCCCGACCAGGTCCACCAAATTCCCCAAACTGAGGCATCACCCGGTCGTTGGTAGTCCTATATCTGGAGTCATGCTGAGCTTGCGAAGCATCTGGCGTGCAGCGTCTTTACGCCTGGGTCACGATTTGAGCAGATGCGCGCCAGATCCTTCGAGACGAAAGTCTTTCAGGATGACGCCAGGGAAAGATTTGTTCAAACTGAGGCACTACCTGAAATTGAAATGGCTCCGGAATGTCCCCGATACCGACGCCAGATCCGCAGGGCTGGACTTTTCGATCCGAAGCCGCGCATTTTTTGGTTGTTTTCGTATTACACCGGAGTCAACCGTGAGTCCGGTCCTTGAGATCGTCTGGAAATAAAACTCGTCACCGTCAACCTCGACCAGCATAAAGTCCTGGTCCGCGTCGAACCCTACCTGCATCTCCTCCGACGGTCTGAGGTTGTGATATCTGAGTTCTCCGGAGTTGCCTACAATGAAAAAGTTGATTCCGTTCTGCGGCTTCAACCTTTCATAGACATGATCGTGCCCCGAAAAAACCACATTAACTCCGTATTTCTCGAATAGCGGAAGCAGGGCCGAACGCAGATCAAGGTCCGGTCCATGAAATTTTCCGTCGGAGTAAAGAGGATGGTGGAAATAGCAGATTTTCCATGCGTTGCTGGAGTTTCGCAGCTCCTGCTCCAGCCACGCCAGTTGCGTCGGATTCATATAATTGCTGTCGAGCGCAAAGAAGGCGACGTTGTTCTTCTTGAAACTGTAGTAGCGCGCGCCCCCCATGTTGAACGGTTTGTAAAGGCGCTCGTCAGGATTGTCATGGTTGCCCAGGGAGGCATAGAACTTTACTCCGGCGTCCAGCAAGGGCTTGTAAGGCTGTTCAAACTTCCGGGCAAAATCTCGGGGACTGCCGCCGCCGTAAATGTTGTCTCCCAGCGTGATCACGAAACTGAAGTTCACGATCTGGTGGTAGGCTTCCATTTCATGGGCCACCTCCAGTTGGGGAGACCGGCCGGTTCCCATATCCCCGATCACGGCAAACCGAACCGAATTCGGTTGCAGGGGAAGCTTGACCGGCAAATCCGAGGCTGCCTGCGCGCCGGCGGACGAGGCCGGCTTGGCCAAGTGGGATATTAGGGCTCCTTCTGAATGTCTCTGCGTCTGGGCCGTCGCCGCCGGCACAAATGTCTGCCCCGCATGGACCAGCCCCCCAGCCAGAACCAGGCAGCCGATAAATGTGAGTACGCGGGTCTTCTTCGTCATCGACGTCCAGCCTGAAGTGGGGGTAAGGCATCGGGCAGCAGGTCAACGATCAAATTCGCAGCGGCATCGAGAAGTATGAGCTCGCGCCCTACGATGCGATATTCGAGTTCGGCGGGAAGCTTGGGTAAATCGATCAAGAGGCTCGGGGGAGTGGATTGCAAAGCTGACGTTTGAGGGTATCCCCGATTGACCTCGAGCGTAAAACCCCGCACCGGCTCGCCATGAAGCAGGCTGGCCCGAATTTTACTGCCTTCGCGACTCTGGAAGGGAGCGGCTATCAACTTTCTGAAAATCCGGCTCACAGGAGCCGTAAAAACATCTCCGGCCTTGGCCCGCGGCCGTTCTTCCCGGATCTTTTGCGCCAGGGATAATTGATATTGTCTGATGTCCGCCGCGGAGCTTCCCGACTTTGGGACGGATAAGCCGGCCTGCGCGCGCTTGCGCAGCTTGGCATAATCGTCAACCCTGGTGCTGAAATCCTGAATCGTCAGCGAATCCTGGTTTACGGCCGTTCGGGTTGCGGATTTTTCCCTTGGGGATACACCTTGAGCTGCCAGTAAGCCGCTTGAAAGCAGCACGCAGACGATAACGACGATTCGGATAATAATCACTCTGCCTCGCCGGGGTTAGATGCCTCCCGGCAGCACCAGGGCTGGCGTCGCCCTCATTTTCCGGCAGGCTCTTTTTTCACCCCGGCTTCGGTCATGACTCCCTCGACCGCTTCCTTCACTGCCGCCCTGACGGCCTCCTTGACCGCACTCTGGACATCTTTATGATCAAGCTCGATATCGGAATCGTCCGCCACTTCCTGTATCACCCTTTCCACTTCGGGTCCCACGGGAGGAAGATCTTTGGCAATATTCTTTGCCACCTTTCGAGCAGCTTTAGTGACGGTTGCGTCGGCAGGTTCGTTGGCGGATTTCCTTGGCGAAGATGCCGACAATTTCCAATCCGCTTCGAAGGTCTTGATCACCGCAGCGATGATCTTCCGGTCGGGCAGGATGATTCCAATTTCCCGTCGCGCGTCCAGTTCCAGTTCGCGCAAGCTTTGGCTTCCAATAAACATCTGGCTGCGGTCACGGATAATGGTGCGGGTGTGCAAGCGCATTCCATTCAGCTTGCGTACCGCCAGCCCGCAGGTCCGGCGCGTGACTTTGCCGATGATACGGATTTCAATCCCTGCGGCAGCACGCTCTTCCAGCAGGCGAGTCATGGCCCGGTCGGCAATTTTCATGTCGTAGATCAGTAATTCCTTCTTGGCGCCCTGGAGGAACGCGGCCAGCTCTTTCCGCGCATTCAGGGGACTCACCAGGAACCTGGCATTGCCGGGCGTGTAGGGCTGTCGCTGGGTGTCGCTTTCAAAAAGCCGGATGCTTTCCTGAACCAGCGAGCGGGTAGTGGCCACAATACCGAAGCTGCGACTGTGATCGATATCCAGCCGCGTAAGGTTGAAGGCCAGGAGATAAAGTTGTTTACGGTCCACAACCATGATCTTGCCGTGGTACCGGACCAGATCATTCGAGGTGCGCGCCACGGTGATTCCCGCTGCCAGAAAACGCATTTCCAGTTTGCGCAGGTTCTTCTCGCCGCCGCGATTGGTATAAGCGATGAGGGCATGCACCAGGACGCCCCGTTTCACGGCATCTGCCAGGGCACGCTCGATTTCGATGCGATCAAAACGGAAGATGACAATTTCAATGCTTTCCCGGGCCTTTTCGATCGCTTTGACCAGCGGCCCAATGCCGTCACCCGGCTGTATAAGAAGCTTCAAAGGCTCTCCTCGTGTCCCTGGACACGGTTTAAAACCGTCACTTCTTCGACCGCGCGAAGCTACCGGCCAGGGGGCTGCCAGCATCTACAGTCGACGCAACGACTCTACCTTAAAAATGTGCCATTCTGCGAAAAACGGGTTGCGACTTGTGAATCGAGCTGGGTGGGATTCGAGGATGCGTAACAGGCTGGGTGCGCTGTTTCTGGCCTGCGCTTTGTCTCTCCTCGCCTCTTCCCGTGCCTCAGCCCAAAACCCGGCTGACAAGAAGCCGGCTAAAAATCAGGACGCAGCCACCCTCTGGAGCGAACCGGATGACATAGCATCGCGCAATCTCCTTTACGGTGCCGGGGGAGTGGCACATCAACCCCATGGGACGATGGTCTTCGTGGAGGAGAAACTTTCCGGCAGCAACCCCAAATTCTACGTACGCGATCCAGAGGGCACGAAGTGGGTCGCGAAAATGGGAGTTGAGGCCAAACCAGAGACCGCAGCGACGCATCTCCTGTGGGCCGTAGGGTACGACACCGACGAAGATTATTTCGTTCCCAGATTGACCGTGGAGGGTCTCCCCTCCCACCTGATGCGTGGCCAGAATCTGGTCGGGTCGGATGGAATGGTGGAGAACGTTCGCCTGGAGCGTCAACCCAAGAAGCGAAAAAAAACAGGCAATTGGAAATGGAGAGACAACCCGTTCACCGGGACTCGAGAGTTCAACGGATTACGCGTCATGATGGCGCTGCTGAACAGCTGGGACCTGAAAGACGAAAACAACGCAATCTATGAGTTGGAGGGCGATGAGGCGAGCCGGATTTATGTCGTCAGCGATTTGGGCGCCACATTTGGCACGACGGGTTATAGCTGGACCCAGGCTATGGCCAAAGGCAACCTGAAATCCTATCGTCATTCCAGATTTATCGCCAAGGTTGGCCCGGAGTTCGTCGACTTCAATGTGCCCACCAGGCCCGACCTCATCTATTTCTTTCATGTGCCCCGCCTGATTCGCAGGTTGCGCTTGCGCTGGATCGGCAGGCACATTCCCCGCCAGGATGCGAAATGGATCGGTGATATCCTGGCTCAGCTCTCTCCTCAGCAGATCCAGGATGCATTCCGATCAGCCGGATACTCCCCCCGGGAAGTCGAGGGTTTCGCGAAAGTAGTGGAAGACCGGATTGCGGAGCTGACCAGGCTGTGATGCGCTGCAACTGTGCGGGTCATTCAGTGACCGCACTCTCCAGGTCGTCTGCCTCGGCCCGGTGCTGCAGCGTGTCCAGTTCGGAATACAGGCCGCCCAGTTGCAGCAATTCATCGTGCTTCCCGCTCTCGGCAATGCCGCCATCCTTGATCACAAAAATGACGTCCGCACGGCGAATTGTGGATAGGCGATGCGCAATGACAATCGACGTCTTGTCTACCATCAAGCGATCCAAAGCCTCGAACACGAGTTTCTCCGATGCCGCGTCCAATCCCGATGTCGGCTCGTCCAGAATCAGAATCGGAGTATTGCGGATGATGGCGCGGGCGATGGCAATACGTTGCCTCTGTCCGCCAGAAATGGTCATGCCCCGCTCTCCCAGCATGGTGTCGTAACCCTCCGGCAGCTTCTGAATGAATTCGTCCGCGTTAGCCTGTTCCGCCGCGCGCAGGATCTCGGATCGACTGGCCTCGGGCTTTCCGTACGCAATGTTCTGCCAGATGGGAGCATGGAAAAGCACAGTGTCCTGCAACACAAAGCTGATCTGCTGGCGAAGCGATTTCTGCCGGAAGCGCTTCACGTCGATGCCATCAATCCGGATGACTCCGGAGATCGGATCGTAGAAACGAGGAATCAGACTGATGATGGTCGTCTTTCCGGCGCCCGTCGGTCCCACCAGGGCGGCCAATTGCCCCGCCTCGATGCGCAGGCTTACATCGTTCAGAACCGGCGTGTCCGGCGTGTAATAGAAAGTGACGTGCTCGAACTCTATCTTCCCCTTGAATCTTGGAGGGCGAATCGCTCCCCGCAGATTCTTGACTTCCTTGTCGGTTTCCAAAACTTCCTGAATACGTTCGTATCCGACCAGCGCTTTGGAATAGGCGTCCGTCATTTTGGAAAGTTCCTGCATCGGCTTGTACATCTTGCCCAGATACAGAATGAAGACCACCAGCGAGCCGGGGGAAAGAGATCCACTCAGAACCAGGCGCGCGCCGAACCAGAGGACCAGGCAGGTGCCCACGGCCACGATGATGTCAACCAGGGGGGAAAGTTTCGCTTTCAGTCCGCGGGCTCGCAGCCCGATCTCCACACTCTCCAGGCTTTCTTCTTCCAGCCGCCGGCGCTCATAATCTTCCCGCGCGAATGCTTTGACCACTCGAATCGAAGAAAGCACCTCCTCGATCACCGAAACAATCTCGCCTTCCTTTTTGCGCACCTCTCGGGAAGCTTTTTTGATGCGGCGGGTGTAGCTGTAAACCACCATGAACAGGACCGGCGCCACCGACAAGGCGATCAGGGTAAAGCGCCAGTTGAGATACAGCATGACGCCGACCATGCCTACTAACGTGATGACGTTGATCAAAGCGCCTAAGAGCGCAGTGTTGATGAAACTCTGGATGGCATCGATATCGCTGGTCACGCGGCTGATCAGATCGCCGCTGTGTTTCTGATCGTGATAAGAGAGCGAAAGCTGCTGGATGCGGAAATAAAGGGTCCGGCGTAAATCGTGAGTCACCCACTGTCCTACGCTGGTGGTGAAATATTTTTCCGTGTAGGAGCTGACGGCATCCAGAATGGCAATCGCGAACACTGCGGCGCAGGCGAACTTCAGGACGGCCAGCTTATCGTCGCCCACCGTCGATTGTATGAAGTGGTTGAGCCATCCATGCGATGGCCGAGACCGCAGCACGCTATCGAGAACGATCTTTAAGGGCCAGGGTTCGAGCAGATTCGCGATCCCCTCCCCGACCACCGCGATGAATCCGACCGTGAGGGCGGCTACATGCGGCTTCAAGAGCTCGCGAATCGTCAGCTTCTTAATTGTTGCGCGCCGCTTTTCCATCTTGTTGCTCAAAAAAGCGAGGCAGTCCGGCCCCGGCAACGCCCCGGTCATGGTTCAGATGCAGTCCAGCGCATTGGGGATTGTTGGCCTCGATTTCACGGCGTAGGGCAGGGTCGCGTACCTCCGGCAATCGTGCGGAAACGCGTAAGGCCTGCGAGTTTGGGAAGGCTCGTTTCGTCCGGGCCCGCACTGCATACGCAAGCGCATCCGGATGGAAACAGTGAGAAAATCCAGGTCTGCTTTGGCGGAACCCGATGTTTATGCGGAACGGGCGCAGGCGGGAAATCGCCGGCAGAGGGCAAAACATGATCACTAGACGCAATCGTTTGCGGCTGTTGCCTGAGACGAACTAGGGCGAACCACATGAGGGTCCTTCGACTTCGCCAAGGATGACACGGTGTGAGGTTGATCACGATTAGGCAGACCTCGGTGCGTTCTCTCTGGCCTGGGTTACATCCGGGCGTGACCCGGGTCGGGACCATGAGTGCGTTGGGCGATTCGTGCAGGCCCCGGCGCCGTAAGCGTTCGATGTCTTACATACTTGTGTCATCCTGAGCGGAGCGATTGCTTTCGCTAGCGAAAGCAATCGCGGAGTCGAAGGACCCCTATGAGCTCATGATGGCGACCCTCCGGCGAAGTGCAGAAAGTTGTGGAAAGGTAGGGGTCCTTCGACTTCGCCAATCCATTCGCAAGCGAATGGACTGGCTACGCTCAGGATGTCATGGTGAGGTTGATCACGATAAACAGACCTCGGTGGGTTCTATCTCACCAGGGTTACATCTTCCGCCTTTCCGCTCTTCATGCTTCTGCGCGGAGTCGAAGGACCCCTATGAGCTCATGGATGGCTAACCTGCTTCCAGCGAAGTGCAGAAAGTTGCGGAAAGGTAGGGATTCGACATGCTGAAACGGCGATTCGGGGGAACAGCCGCGGACCTACTGTGAAAGAATTCTCTGCTCGAAGTCACGGGCGGCTTGCTGCAAATCCTCCAGCCGGCCCAGATCGCGCCAATAGTATTCATCGGCGCGAAACCCGAGTATGTTCTCATTCTGAGCGGCTAGGCGCAGGTAGGAAACGATGATGGAGAAAGCTCCCTCCTCCACCATCATCGGAATCATGCGCGGCGAAATCACGTGGATGCCGCCGAAAGCCAGTGCCTGCGGCTGAAGTGACGGCCGAACCATCCCAATTTCCCCGTCGCCCCCTGAACGGCGGCCGCAAAGCTTCCCTTCCTGATCGAACAGCAGATAACGGGAAGTCTTGCGGGCTTGCACCGCGAGCGTAGCGAGGGCCCGACGCTCTTTGTGAAATTGCAGCATGCGTTTCAGATCGATGGTGCTGATGACGTCGACGTTGTGCAAGAGGAAGGGCTCGTCCAGACTGCTGGAATCCTGGAGAAAAAACTGTCCGGCTCTTTTCAGCCCTCCTCCGGTGTCGAGCAACATATCTTCGCGAGAGATTTCAATCCGCATGCCGAAATTGTCATGGGCTTTCAGGTAGTCGAGAACCAAGTCGGCAAAGTGATGCAGGTTGATTATGACTTCGCCG
Organism: Terriglobales bacterium; assembly: GCA_050746005.1. Classification (GTDB taxonomy): domain Bacteria; phylum Acidobacteriota; class Terriglobia; order Terriglobales; family Acidobacteriaceae; genus JAIQFF01. Next base: position 31,861 of record JBOGLC010000090.1, on the reverse strand, counting down.
ACGCCAAAGTTGCGCAAACGCGCGAGGGTGATCTCAAGCAGCGTGCGGCCGGCGACTTCGACCAGCGCTTTGGGGCGATCGTCGGTGAGTGGCCGCAGGCGCGCACCCAGCCCGGCAGCGAGGACCATCGCCTTCATGGGACGAGCGTCTCCAGTTCGCGATGGTGCAGCATTACCTCTACTCCATTCCGGCCGCGCAAACGCTTGGCCAGCTGCTCCGCCAGATAGACCGAGCGATGCTGGCCGCCGGTGCAGCCGAATGACACCATCAGGTGCTTGAAGCCGCGACGCTGATACTCGTTCACGCTGGCATCCACCAGCGACAGGACGCCCGCCAGAAACTGGTGCACGCTGTCCTGCTGATTCAGGTAATCGATGACCGGCGCGTCTCTCCCCGTCAGCGCTTTGAAGCGCTCTTCGCGGCCGGGATTGGGAAGGCTGCGGCCGTCGAAGACAAATCCGCCGCCGTTTCCGGTTTCATCTTTAGGCCAGCCCCGGTGAAATGAAAAACTGAAAATCCTTACCACCAGACTGTCCGCGTCGGAGGCCAGGCCCTGCAGCTTTTCCGACCCCAGCATGCTGTGGAATGCGCCCATCAGGGTGGGCAGCGCGATCGGAAGCGTGACGTTGTGCAGCAGCCAGCGCAAATTCTTGAGCGCGTACGGCACGCTCTGCAGAAAATGAACTTTGCGTTCATAAAATCCGCGAAACCCGTAAGCCCCCAGGGCCTGCATGATGCGGACGTAAACGTAGGCGTAGTAGTGCTGCATGAACGCCTGGCGATCCAGCTTGACGAAACCGGAAAGCCTATCGAGGTAGTGATCGAGCAACTGCTGCCGCAGCTCGGGGGGCAAATCGGCCTTGGCGTCGTACAGAAGAGAAGCCACATCGTATTGCAGCGCGCCTTTGCGGCCTCCCTGGTAGTCCAGGAAAAATGGCTGCTGGTCGCGCCACACGATGTTGCGGGACTGGAAATCGCGGTAGAGAAAATAATCGTGCCCGGCGCTCAACAGGAGCTTGGTCAGCCGGCTGAAGTCGTCTTCCAGGGCCTGCTCATTGAAGGGAATGCCGGCCAGGCGAAGAAAGTAATACTTGAAGTAATTGAGGTCCCAGCCGATGGACTGGCGATCAAACCGGTCGCGCGGGTAACACACCTTGTAGTTCAGATCGCGCCCCGCTTCGATCTGAAAGCGCGGCAACACAGCGATGACCTTGCGGTAGGCCTCCACTGCCTGGGGAGCGATGGTCTCGCCGCTACGATGATTGGAGAGAAACTCGAAAAGCGTGGTGCTTCCCAGGTCCTCTTCGAGATAGGCCCCTTGGCTTAAATCTTCGCCGTAAATTTCCGGCACCGGCAGACCGTGCCGCCGGAAGTGCCGCGAAAATTCGAGGAATGCGACATTCTCCTCTCGTACGTCGTACAGGATTCCAATGGCGCTGTATGGGCCGCCGGCAAGCCGGAGGATTTTACGGCCTGAACCGCCGAGCTTTCCCTGCAGCGGTGTTACCTCTTCCGCCGGCGCGTGGAAGTGCTGCTCGAAGAGTCGGTTGAGAATGTCCATGAATATGCCACAAAGATAACATCGAACCAGGGATGCAAAAGCGGAAAGGGCGCTCCGTCAGTGAGCAGGTGGATGCGCAGCAGGGAATGGCGGCGAAGCCTTCGCCGGTGGGACAAAAACGATCGGCCTGGCCGAAATAATGCCCTTGCCTTCCTGCACCGTGATGAACTGGTTGGGTTCGACTTTCGCCACGGAATCCTTTTGCCCACTGGGCCACACGATGCTCAGGCTCACCGTCTTGCCTTGCTCCGGCTTGCCCAGCCCGAAGGTGAGCGGCAGTTCGCTCTGCGATAAGTAGCTCGAACCCGTCTTGACCATGCCGAAAAGCCGCATGCCCTTGCTGGTTTTCACCGTTACTTTCGCGCCGATGCCGTCACGATTGGAGCGCGTGCCCACGGTTTTGATGCGCAACATATCGTTCTGGTTCGCATTGTCGTTGCGAAGCAGTCGCGCCGGTCCGTTGTTGGCCATGATCAGCAGATCGAGATCGCCATCATTGTCAAAGTCGCCATATGCCGCGCCCCGGCCGACGATTGCCCGGGACAGCGCCGGTCCAAGCTTCGCGGTAACTTCCTCAAACTTCTTTTTGCCCAGGTTGCGGAACAGATGCGGCGGCTGCGCATACTTGATGGTCGGCTGAACCACGCTGACGTCGTCGGAAACGTGGCCGTTAATCGCCAGCAGATCGGGCAAGCCGTCGAGATCGTAGTCAAAAAAGAAAGTTCCGAAGGTAAGCGACTTGGACGATATCCGCGCAATGCCTGTCGCCGGCGCTTCATCCGTGAACAGGCCTGATCCATCGTTGTGGTAAAGCGCCATGCCCTCATTCGTAAAGTTGCCGATCACCAGGCTCTGCCAGCCGGAGTTGTCGTAATCGGCGGCATCGGTTCCCATGCCCGCCCGCACCGTGCCTGCGTCCCCGTAGGCCACTCCGGCGGCAATGGCCACGTCGGTAAAAGTGCCGTCGTGGTTGTTGTGATAGAGCTTGTTAGGTTCGGTATCGTTGGTCACCAGAAGATCCATCCAGCCATCGTTGTCATAGTCCAGCATGGCGACGCCGAGGGACTTGCTGGTGGGATCGTAGAGCCCGGCACGCCGTGTGACGTTCTCAAAGGTTCCATTCCCTTTGTTGTGAAAGAGTGTTCCGCTCTGGCCTTTGTATCTTTGCGGCGTGCAATACGACTTGTTCTTGCCGTCGAGCGAACAGTATTGGTCGGTCTCGATCGACCAGTCGATGTAATGAGCAACGAAGAGATCGAGTTTGCCGTCGTTGTCATAGTCAAACCACAGGGCGCTCGAGGAGAATCCAGGATCGGCAACGCCGGCGTTGGCGGTTACGTCGACGAATTTGCCGTTGCCGAGGTTCCGAAAAAGATGGTTCGATCCGACCGCAGTGATGTAGATGTCGACATTGCCGTCGTTGTCGTAGTCGCCGACGGCGCACCCCTGCCCGTAGATTTCTAACGCCAGCCCCGCCTGCCGAGTCACGTCGGTGAAGGTTCCATTGCGATTGTTGTGATAGAGCGCAGGGAAGGACTTGCCGGTTTTGTGGCCGGGCCAGTCCATGGAGTTGACGAGCAGGATGTCCTGCCAGCCATCATTGTCATAGTCGAGAAAGCACACCCCGCTGCCCATGGTTTCTGGGAGGTACTTTTTTCCATACGCCCCGTTGTTGTGCTTGAAATGGATTCCAGCCTGCGCAGTCACATCAGTGAACTCAATCGGCCCCGATGGGCGCGCTGGGGCCCTACTGGGAGCCGGTTCGGGCGCTGGCGCCGGGACAGAGGCTGGTTCCGCGGGCGGTGAACTGACCGCCGCTTGGGATGATGGAGTCTCTCGCGAATCCGCAGCCCGCTGTTTGCAACTGGCGAAGGCCAGAAGAGCGACCAGCATGAAACAACCAGTAACCCGGATGCTTGACATCGGAAGATCGGTTTCCTTTTTCGCCTATGCCGAACCGAGACTCAGCGGGCTGCCGCCAGCTTCTGCGAAGTCGCGCGCCGCGAATCCAGCCAGATCTCGATGAGCATGGCGGTGGGTCCCACGATAAAAAGCGCGTAGAAAGGCGCATAAACGATCTGGTACATCCGCATGATCATTTCGACCAGCGCAATCAGGAATACGACTACACATTGCCCCGTCTTCGATCGCAGCGTGGTCTTGGGGTCTGTAATCATGAAGAAAATGAAAAGCTGGTACATGGGGCCGGTGATTGGAGCAATCTCGGACTGCCAGGGGCTTCCCAGGATCCAGCCGCGCAGAAACGCAAAGGCGATGAAAGAGACCACGTAGGTGAAGGTGATATGAAAGCGTCGCAAGCGCCAGATAATCACCGAGCCCAGCACCCAGATGATCACCATGGGCCAAAGATAATTGCCCCACTGAATGCTTAAACTGGCCACGGCTTCCGGAACCAGAAAAAGCATCGCCGAGATACCGAAGTTCGAAGGATTCCAGATGTGGCGCCCTTTGAAGCGCAGCACGTATTTGGACATGATGGAAATTGCGGCGCACAGGGCGTACGGCCAGAATGCGGGTGAGCGCACCAGAATCCCCACGCTGATACCGCTGATGTATGCGCTCGCCGGATGCACCCACTTCCGATAGAAGATACGGCCAAGCGCCAGCTCAGTCACGAGGCTGACCGCGATTGCCAGCAGAGTCCTCTGATAGCTTTCGAGAATGCCGAAAGATAAATGACCAGCCAGCAGAATGCAGGTAATGAAAATCGGAGCGATGTAACGGTTGTCGAGCCCGATCAGCTGCTTCCACCGAGCAGGAGCGGCGGGCGGCGTCCGGGGGGCGATCGTCTGCTGGCTCATGCCGGTTCCTTGATCTTGTGCAACTGGCCGGCCGCCGGCTTGTCGATAGTCTGAACCTTGCCGGAAGGCCAGCGGATCACGGCTTTTTCCAACTGAGGATACTTTCCCAGGCCAAAGTGCAATCGTCGCTGGTTCTGCGCGGCAAAACCGCTGCCTCCCGAAACTTCCTGTACCTGTTGCTGGCCGTTCCAGAACAGCGTGACCTGAGCGCCAATGGCGCTGCGGTTGCTTGCGGTACCCTCCAGCTGAAATTCGATCCACTCATTTTCCGGGGTCACGGTGTTCTTGTACAGCAGCAGAGGACCTTTCTGGTTGGCCACCACAATGTCGAGCACACCACGATTCCACAAGTCGGCAAACGCAACCGCGCGTCCGTCGTACTTGTCTGTGACCCCGACCGCCTGCGCCACATCGACAAATTTGCCGGCGCCATCGTTCAACCACAGCCGCTTGGATTGGTAGCCCGATAAGCTGCGGCCGGCGAAGGCCGGCCAGTTCCGGGCATCGCCAATGATGGTGCTGTTGCCGCCGGCGACTTTGGAAAAGTCGTACCAGTAGCTCCGCTGGTGGTCGAGGGAGATGTAACCGTTGGTCAGATAAAGGTCCAGGGTTCCGTCGTTGTTCAGGTCACCGAACTGCGCGCCAAAACTCCACCCTCCCAGTTCGACGCCGAAGTCGCGCGCCAGGTTTTCATACTTGAGCGTGTCCCCGGCTGTGCCTTGCTTCGGAACCCACAGGTTGTTGCCCTGGATGAGAATGCCATCCTCGGAAATATTTGAAACGTAAACCGAGTATTTGCCCTGGTTCAGGATATCGCCGAACGCGGCGTTCATTCCGCTCTTGGGGGCAAAGCCCACCCCGGTCTGCTCACCCACTTCATGAAAGCGCTTTCCGTCGTTGAAATAGAGTTCGGACACTCCATAGTCGTTGGCGACGAACAAGTCCGGATGTCCGGTGCCGCGCAGATCGGCTGCCGCCGCGGCCAGGGCCCAGCGCCGGCTGTTGATGCCTACCTTCTCGGCAACTTCTTCAAACTTTCCGTGGCCAAGATTGTGGAACAGATATTTTCGCCCGCCATTTTTGGCGTACTCAAAACTATCGGGCATGATGCGGGTGGTGGTGAGATGCCAGAGATCGATGTCCTCGGAGTAGTATCCGCCGACAAACAGGTCCAGAAGCCCGTCGCCGTCGTAATCGAACCAGACCGCGGTGTTGGCATTGATCCACGGAGGCAGCCCCGCCTGTTCGCTTACGCGGGTGAAGCCGTGGCCCTGATCGTTATGGTAGAGCTCAGGTCGTCCCCACTTGATTAGAAATAAATCTTCGTATCCGTCGTTGTCATAGTCACCCCACACCGCGCCCATGGAGACCCCGGTGCCCGGCTGATTGACGTCCGCAATGCCGAGTTCTTCCGCCACGTCCTTGAAGGTTCCGTCGCCCTGGTTGCGGTACAGAGCGTTTTTGCTTCCGATAGCACTGTTAGTCACATAAATGTCTGACCAGCCGTCGCGATCGAAATCGACGATAGACACCGAAGCGCCCATGGAAGCAACCTCGGGCATGATCGGCTCCAGTTTGGGATCGAGGGCCGGCGCTTGATGGACAAACTTGATGCCTGCCGCTTGAGAAACTTCTTGCAGATAGAAGCCGTGGCGGGCCAGCGCCGTTTTCGAATCAGCGCTCGATCGCTCTGCTGTGCGCCGTGCCGATAATTGTTTGAGCACAAGCGGAGTCGCCAATAGCCCGACGAAAACGATGCCGAGAATGGCCCTCGCAATGCGGCTGCCGGTCATGGGGTCAGTCCGCTCCGCAATGCATTGGTGAAAACCTCGGGAGTCACGTAGCGCGTGTGATAGTTCTGCCAGTCCTCGGGATGGTGGCGGTAAACCCACTCGTCTTCGAGCCTCCCGGGCGGCGTGGTGTATTGTTTGTTGGCGTGATAGGGCAGGGGCAGCACAGTCTTTGAGAAAGTTGAGTTGTAGTCCCCATCCTTGATCCAGCCGTCGCCCACGATCACAAAATCACGCATCCAGCCGGCTGCCGCTGGTGGTTGCTCGGGGAATCGGAACGTCATCTCATCGCCCGAGTTCATGATCACATAGCGATCGTCAATCTTTTTCAGGAGCTCGCGCACGTCGCCATAGCGGGTGTAATAGCCGACCAGGTCGCGCCAGCGCTGCTTCGATCCTTCGAGGTGGTTGTAATCGGGTATTTCCGGTGATGACGGATTGACCTGATTCATGACCGAGTACCCGCGGTCGTGAAGGTCCGCCATTGCCGGATCGAGACGCACAACCTTCAGCGCAGTATCGGGCAGGCCCCGTGCCCATTCGATCTGGTCCCAGTAAATTTCAAGATTGGTGCGCAGCCGCACCCGCCGCGGCGTGCCCGGACGAAAAACGCCGGTCAAATCAAACAGGCATATTTTCTTTCGGCCCGCGGGAAAGCCGAGATTGGGCTTGGCGACTACCCAGCCACCGCGTCCGTCCGGCACTTCAAGACTCAATCCCCGCGCCTGCACATGGTGGCCCTCGCTGATCGCGACATTGATCGAGGAATCGGTGGGATGCATCCAGCCTCTGGCGATCAGATAGAGCGGGCCGCTGGCGGGCGCGTCGTCCCCCAGGTCGACCTCCACGTAATGATCGCGCGTGACCCCCTGATACTGGCCGCGCCCGAAGGTATCCAGATATTGTCCGTCCAGAAGCCGGACCACATCGGTGACATCGGTCCCCGCATCATCTACGGCGCGGGCAATCGGGTGCGGGGTTGCGACCGCAGTAATCGCGAGCTTCGCGGCCGGAATGACGAAGCGCTCGTCGACAAAAATATCCGTTCCGGCGGGATGATCGACCGTCATCAGCGCCAGGTAATCGTAATAGTAGGTTTCCCATAGTTCGGCGGTGATGCGCAGATCGTAAAAACCATCGTGCGGCACGAGTTGGTTGGACGCGATCTTGTACCACTCCTCGGTTGCTTCCACCCGCGCCGTACCCAGCGTATTGATGCGCAGTCCGATCGCGGAACTCCAGGGCACCGCGTCCTTTACAAACTCCACTTGCTTGCCGTTATAGGCGAAAAGATATGGACAGGATCCCTTGATGCGCTGCTCGGTCACGATTTCCTGATCCGCTTTCACTCCGAACTCGGCGCGTACGGTGCCATTGGGCCAGACGACCCGCACCACTTCCGTCTCCGTCTGATTGCCTAACCCGAAGTGCAATTCCGGTCCTGTGATCGGCTGTTTCTGCACCAGCAAGCCGGAGCGGATTTCGATCTCTCCGCCGACTCCAAAAGGATTGATGCGCTGATCGCCCACAGCCTGGACGGCGTGCGGCCGCACCACCTGCCAGTGATAGTTCTTCTGGCTCTGACCGACTCCCAGTGCCGGCTGTCCCTCAGCCGAGAAGCCCAGAAGACTCAGATGGCCGTTGTTGTTCACATCCGCGGTGGCGAAGACCAGCGCGGGCCCACCGGGATGAGGCAGCAGCGTGAAGCCGCCAGCGGCGTCTCCCAGCCAGATCATGGGGCCGGCGGTGATGCCGCCCACAGGCTGCGATGAGCGAGTGAGAAGCAGATCGAGCGCCCCATTGTTGTCCAGGTCGGCAACCTGCAGGCGCACCTCGCCTGCAAGATCGCGGCTTGCGTTCGGAACCCGGGCAACCTCGGCGGTTTCCCAGGATTGCCCCTGGTTTTGATCGGAAATCCGGATGATGGCGCCGTCGGAGTGCAGTGCCAGCAGATCGAGATTGCCGTCATTATTGAGATCGGCGACTGCGACGGCCTTCACCGATGAAAAACCTGACGGCAAAGGGCGTTCGTGAAATTGTCCCTGCCGCAGATTCATAAAAACGTGCAGGCGGCCTGCGCCATCGATGATGCCGGCATCGGGATTTCCGTCTCCGTCGAAGTCAGCCCAGGCAAAACCGTTTATGCCTGAGATTCCGGCGAAGGGATGAATCGGCAGGAACGTTCCGTCCCCATTATTTCTCAGGACGGTCGGAGTGCCCTCTTTCGCACCGAGCACGATATCGAGATCGCCGTCGGCTTCTATGTCCGCGGCCCAGGCGCCGGTATAGCGGGCGTTGGCGATCGCCTTCGGCAACTTCGCTTGAGCGGTCACATCGGTGAATGAACCCGGATTGTCCTGCCGGAAAAGGCGGACGCCGCCGGCGCCGGCCAGCACCAGATCGGTCTTGAAGTCGTAGTTAAAATCGATGGGGACGATGCCGTCGGAGAGAGGCGGCACGCTGGCAGTCCCGCCGGGGAAGGGCATCGTAGCGCCCGTCGATAAGCGTACCTCGCGCGCATTCGCAAATGTGACCACCGGTGCGCCGGCGCTGCCCAGCGGAATGGCGCCAATCCAATTCCAGTGATTGTTGCCGGCATCGGAGAGGGTTTGAACATTGAAGGTGAGCGCCGTATCTGCCGGAGCGGGTCGAAACCGGGGCGACTCGAGCGTCACAAAGTGGGTGAAGGGCTGGGCTTCATCGCCGGGCGGCGCTTTGATGGCCGCCAGACTCTCACGGTATTCCGGCACCCTCAGCATCACGTTGCGCAGAAACGTGGTCTGCGTCGCGGCCAAACGCAGGTCCGCTCCAGCCGCGGCCGATTGCACCACCGCAAGCTGGTGCTGTACTTCTGGCGGCCAGGCCGAGGAGCGCGCGCTAATTTTGGCGACAGTCGACTTGAGCGTGGCGGCCTCGCCGCGCTTGGCCGCAATCCGGCTCAGCTCCAGCAACGCGGCCAGATTATCGGGTTTGGCGCTCAGAATCTTTTCCAGCAGCTGTTGCACTTCGGCGCTGCTGTTTTCATCGCCTTGCCGTTCGGTTTCTTCCGCCAGTTGGTAGATGGCCTGCAGGTTTCGCGGATTCAGCTCTACCGCTTTGCGCAGATCGGCAATCGCTTGCGCGGAATTGCCGCGCTGGCTTTCAAGAATTCCCAGCAGGTCGTAGATATGATCATTCCGCGGGGCCAGATCGCGCGCGCGCTGGAGTCTCTGCGCCGCCAGGTCATAGTTTCTCTGGCGCAGAGCGAGGATTCCCCAGTTGGCCCACCCCGAGGGCTCCTCCGGCACAAGCTGAGTGACCTCAGAGAGCTTGCTCTCTGCTTGCACATCGTCGCCCACCTGCAACGCCGCCAGGCCGATGTAAAAAGCGGAAACGACTTTGCGATATTCCGGCGAGCTTCTGTCGGGAAGCCTGGCTCGCGACTGGCAACCCGTGGAGGCGATGACGAAAACCCCGGCGAGGCAAGTCACGAGGGCGAGCTTGTAATTCCGGGCCCGCTCTCGGGTCAGTGGCGGACAGCAATGGGGAGCAAAAGATGTCATATCAGGCATCGGTCAGAATCAAACATCTCTTCCTTTGAAGATCCAGCCCAACTCATATGTCCGGTTGTGCTCGAAGGGCTTGTGCTCTTCGCCTCTTCATGCGCTCGCGTTTTTTCGAGATCCCGCGAAACCACAGAAAACCGATTGCGAGAAAAGGCAGGAGAAAGAACACCAGGCCGAATCGGCCAAAGGCAGTAGGGGTCGCTTCCACCCTGGAAAATGTTTCTCCACGACCCGCGGAGCTCTCCAAAACCAGGTGTACCCGCCAGAATTCATCCCGGTCAAAGTCGGCAGACGTCTTGTACTGTAGTTGATCCTGCGAATCGTCGCGTTCGGTGTTATAGAAAACCTCAGCCAGACGCCCGCTTTCCGGCTGTATTCCTATCTTTATCTTCAAATCAGCGGGCACCTTGCTTCCCGGCGCAGGATCGACGATGACAAAGAACGTCCCTGTGCCGACGTCGGGATGCGTCCACAGAGAAATGACGCATGGACCCACTCGCTGGTTCTCGATGATCGGAAATGGCGGACCAATGTGCGCACGGGCGGGCACGCACAGGTCTGCCCATATGAGTAGCACCACGAAACCACGAGGAATCGCCCGCCAGGAAAACATGAGTTAGTCTTGGATCCTCTTTTTTCCTTACCTGCTTAACTGCTCATCAAAAGCGTGGCCCGCATTTCCATGGGTTGAAATATCAGCCAGTTGGCGGCCAGCCAGATCAGCATCGCGACCACCGCCCAGGGAATAAATGCCCGCATGGGATGGTCGGGGCAATCTTCCTGCGCCAGGTGATGGGTCACCAGCAGCGACCCCAGGAATCCCAGGAGCAGGAGGCCGAGCTCAATCGGTTGCACGAAGCGCATGGGAATTCCGGTCAGTCGCCACAGCGGCGTTCCCAGGAAGTTCCAACCCAGGCTGGAGGCTGCGCTCTGCGTGACCGGGATGACCGTGAACATCCCGGTGAAGAAGTGAAAACCATAATGGGCGAGCCACATGCCGAATCCCAGCGGGACCAGGGCGTAACTGTACCGCACCATAAGCGGCACCAGCGTGCGCTGGCTGCCTCCCCATTTCTGCGCCAGCCACGCCGCGCCGCCCAGGAGCACGATGGGTTCCACCAGGAGAAAGAAAGCGAAAATGACGCCCAGGACCGGCGCCTCGTGATGCACGTGCAGCAGACTTCCCAGCCACTTCTCCACCACATAAACCGGACTCACCATGCCGAACGCATTCAACAGCGCGCCGAAAGTGAAGACAATCATGAGCGCTGCCATGTCTTTGCGACGGGAAAAGAAACCGATCCCCGACCGCATGACATCCGTCATCAGTTCGCTGGCAGGCATCCGGCTGAGTATGCCGACATTGTCATGCGGGCAAGCATGGACGCAGTCCAAACAGAAGGTGCAATCCATGTTTCCGACTTTGAGGGGCTGGAAAAGCGCGAGTTCGCAACCGCGCTGCAGGATCACAAGATCGGAATGAGTGTCCCGGCGGCCTCGAATGCAATCCTTCGTGTGGCAGCCGCTACACACTTCCTGGTCGCGTACCGCCACTTCGAGCGGAGAAACTGTGGACGCAGCGAAATTGAATTGACCCAGAGGGCACACGAATTTGCAAAAGGAAGCATGCTTGAACAAGCCGTCCACGATCAGGACTCCGCCGAAATAAGCCACAATCAGCCATGCTGTCCACCACGGGGAAGCCCACAAATCGAAGAGCTCATAAATAAAAAGCACCAGAACGAACAAGCCAACTGACAGCCATTTATTTCGCAGCGCCCGCGGCCAATTCCATCGTGGGCGAAATAACTTCCGCGCCATATTTCGCACCAGCATGAAAGGACAAGCCAGGCAAAAGAAATTTCCGGCACAGAGTATGGTGAGCGCCAGTATCCCCCGGAAGTGAAGCCAGGTCAGCGTCGTAGCCAGGTTCTTCGGCGCCAGCGAGGGCCCCAGGAGTCCGTGCAGGATCATCAGAACCCCGACGATCAGAAGTGGAACCTGCAAAAAAGTCCGGGCGTGGCGCCAGCCCAGGAACGCGCCCACTCCGGGAACCCGCATCAAATCGAACGGAGGCGATTCCACTTCATCTTCATCCAGCACGGAATTGGACAATGGTTGAGACAACGTTATTTGTTTTGCACTCCCCCCACAGCTATTTGCTTTTCCAACTTCTGCCCGTTCGGCAGAACGATGTGCATCAGGACAACCCAGTCGCCACCCATGCTCAGCACGAGCCGCCCCTGGTACTGTCCGGGTGCAATTTCCCGAGCGTCGCCAAACACTGGAGCCATACCCGCATGGGTCATGTCTGCTTCCAGCGAAGTACGTGCTCCGGTCACTGGTTTAGCGGCATCCTCCAGATGGAAGGTTACGGTGATGGGTCCCACTTGAGGAGGCTGCGGGGAGATCTCTATTGCGTTTACGCTCGCAGGCAGCGACTGGCGAGGCCTCGAACAACCGCTCATCAGCAGCCCGGCTACAAACGGCAAAAACAAAAAGAGGAAGCGGTGACGCCCTTTCGTGAGCGAGCGAATAACCTGCCCGCTGCTCCGAACGTACGACGTCATATTCCCCCTTGGTTCGGAACCTGATTCGGAGTTGGAAGGCTGGATTTCCCGAACTATGCCGCGCCGAAGGCCTTCATCGATTCGTCGCGTCCCCACTCGCAGGTGCAGTACGGATTCCCCTCTCCCTCCGCGGGAAACATGTGGTAGTACATCGCGATGACCATGGGAATAAATACCACCGAGTTGTAGAACAGGTGGAGTTCCACGCGCGGGATCACCAACTGCAAAATGCTGAAGGGCACCGGCTTGCCCCAGAAATTATGGTGGGTCGTGGCTTGCCAGATGAGCAGGAAGTGTTCGATGTGATGCCAGAACTGGATCCAGAACGCCACCATCCACCAGGTATGGGAAGACCCGGTGAACCCCTTCCGCAGGAACCAGAGGCCCGCCAGCATGACCAGAGCATAGCCATAATGAAGGGCTTCCGACTTGATCAGCTCGGGATACCACAGGCCAAGAATTCCGTTGGCTTTCGGACGCGGCCAGCCCATCACATAAACCTGATAGGCCTGCGCCAGATGCTCACCCCAGTGTGCCAGCACAATAAACATGAAGACCTGAAGCGCACGTTCATGCCAGCGGGAATTCAATTTTTCGTAAAAACTTGCGTCCGGCTTCGATGCGATATGGATGTCCGGAACCGCCGGGTTCGTAACCGCCATCACCGTCCTCCCTCAGATTCGGAGACTTACCGCAAAAATGTGATCACCATCACATCTTGTTCATTCAGGGTCAATAGTTGAAATATATTAGCCGTGCTCATCCAGCCGGAATCTCTGCTTCAGTAGTGAAAGTTCGTTTCCAGGAAGACAAGCTGACCGTTTGGGTTCCTGGGATAAATCTGCGCAATTACGCTTTTGCCCCAGGCATGGCCGTAATACAAAGTCGTGCTGAAAGAGCGCGTAATCTGGTAGTCGGCGCTGATGTCCCAAACGTTGCTCAAACCCTGGAAGCTGTTGCTGGGGCGGCCCGTATACCCGAAAGTCTTGGGCTGAAACGCCCCCCCGCCCGAATACCAAAGATCGGCTGCATTGGCCAACCGTAGTGCGTGCGCCTCGGTGCGAAGGGCGAGCTTAGAGGCTGGTTTCAGGTTCAGGGTGGCGTAGGAATCCTCATTGTTCATCATGTTGTAGAAGGGAAAGCGGGCGTACTGGCGGGGTGTGGTCAAGACCTGGAAGAAAGTTCCGTGGGTCGAGTCATTGGGGTTTCCGTCGCCACTGCCGTACGAGTAGCCGGCGCTCAACCACGGCTTGAGATGCTTTACGGCGGGCTGCCAACCGATTTCGCCGACGAACGCTCCCGCGCGTTGGGTCAGAGCGCCCCAGGCACCGCCCTGGTAAACGCCCCAAACCAGGAAATCGAATTTTCCGGCTTTCGTAGTATTGATGACCTGTGCGTAATTGGCCCCATAGGTGGCCAGTTGGATCTTGCCCACGTCTTTCGTCCGAACCGGCGTCGGACGGTTATCAGTCTTCAGGATCGTGGTGCGGTCGTCTACATAGCCCAAGCCGAAAACCCGTAGTTGTCCTTCGCCATGCGGGGTATTCACGGAGCGGGTGAAGGCGCCATAGTAGACCTCGACATCCAGCTCGGGCATGCCATCCACCTGAAATATTCCGGCGGTCGGCCGTGCGCCGAAGAACGTGAAGTTGTTGCGCCCGGAATTCAATGAGAACTGCCCCCCATCGAAGGTGCGCTGGACGGCAGTGAAGCCGAAGTTCGAGATCAGGCGGTGCGCGATCCGGCTCTGCACCACCGCAGCAAGCATCGGGTCTTTGGCCTTGACCTCGGTGCCGTCGAAATACTCGAAGCGTCCCAGCTTCACCCTGGCCGGGCCGACGCGCTTGAAGTCTACATACGCCTGTTTCAGGAAGACGCTGGCATTGTTCGCCTGGTTGTCATTGGCCACATAATAGGTTCCTCCCAGGCCCAGCTGACCTTGGGGAGGAGCAACCGCTGCGTCGTTGGGGAGCCCGAGCAGGGACGGCTGTTCCATCTCGGCAAACCAATCGATGCGTTCCCGGGACTGGCCAATCCCAACTCGCAGCAACGATTGCCACAAAGGATAATTACTGTTTCCCGTATTGCCCTCGAACCAGTCCCAACCCTCTGCCCGGGTGCGCCAGTTGATCGTAATCTCAAAAGGACCGAGCTTGTGGTTTGGAGGCTGTGTGGAGGCAGGACGCGCCGCAGATTGCTGTGGCGCGAGCGCGGAACTCTCTGCCCGGGAGACGGCGGCCTGTTGTTCCCAACTCGTCTGTTGCGGCATCGCGGAAGGGGACAGCTGCCCTGCAATTTGCGCGGTACCCATCAGCAGGACTGCCGCGCTTACGCACACTCTTGTTCCTGCAATCATCTCGGGCTCCCTGATTAAGTGTTGCGCGGACTCTTGCGCCGGGTGGGCGCAAAGCCCGCGAGACCATGCGATCGGAGATTGCGAAGGAATGTAGAGGTGCAGCAGACGCGGAGCAATAGCAGAAAAAGACTATTCGTCAGGCGGTAGGTCTCTTTCTTGGTTCCGAGGCTTGGTTCCGGGCCTTAATGCGGGGCTAGACGCGGGGCCTGGGCAAGCAGAGACAAGCTGTTGCCACCGCGACCGCCGAATCAGCCGTTACATCCGTAACTTGCCCGAGGGTGACTAATTTCCTAATCTCGAAAGATCGGGTCAAAGGTTCCCCTGCAGGATTAAGATTTTTGTGGTCCAATCACACACATTGTGGTCAACGCGCAGCCCGCACCGGACTTATGGTGCGCTCTGCCTGGTGGTAGTGTTTCTGCTTTCGACCGTTTCCTTTCAGGCCCAAAATGCGCCAGCCCTGCGTAAACTGGTCTACAAAGTGGCTCCCAAGTATCCTCGTGAGTTGAAGCAAAACGCAATTGGTGGGATCGTCCGTCTATCGATTTCGATCAGTCCGAATGGCTCGGTTGGCAAAATCTCGCCCATCGGCGGCAACCCGATCCTGGTGGATGCGGCCACGTTGGCGGTCAAGCGATGGAAGTATGCGCCTGCCGACCACCCCAGCACCACCGAAGTCCAGCTGGATTTCGTCCCGAATCAACAATAGCCGTTTCACGCCAGGTTCGTCGCCGCAGATTATGAATCTCTAACCCTGGTGGCAATGCTAGGCTGATGTGGGAGCCTTCCAAAAATTGCTGTCCTCTTCTGCCAATTACCGACGTCGGTGGCTGATCGTCCTCGTAGTCCTGCTGGTGACAGTTCTCGCCAACGCCGAAAGCAACAGTACGAATGCGAAGACTGCGAGCGTAAAGACCGGTGCGGTCAAATCCTGGGCGGTTCGCTGGCAGCCGGCACAACTGGTGAACGGCGCTCCGATGGTAATCGAAGTCGAGCCACCCGTCCGGCTGTCAAAACTTTCCGGAAAATGGCTCGAACATCAAGTCCTCTTCATCTATGACCCTTCCAGTAAAGCCTGGTATGGGATCGCGGGAGTCAGTCTGGTAACACCTCCTGGCGTCTATGCGCTGGAGTTGACAGGAACAACCTCGCGGGCCGCAACCCTTTCGTTTGCCCGGAAAATTACGGTCCGGGCCGCAAAATACCCGAGCATCAAAGTAACCGTCGCCAAGCGCTTTACCGAACCCAGTAAAGAACAACTGGAACGAATTCACCAGGACCAGACCGTCAAGCAAGATGTGTTTCACGTCACCGATCCGGACCGGGAGTGGTCGGGTAAATTCCGCCCTCCGGTCGAGGCTCCGGTCTCGGATGTTTTTGGCACCAGGCGGACTTTCAACGGCAAAGTTCAGAGCATGCACCAGGGGTTGGACTACGGCGTACCGACCGGCACACCTGTTTCCGCGGTGAATGCCGGGACCGTTCTGCTGGCCGGCCCTTTGTATTTCGAAGGCAACTGCGTGGTCCTCGATCACGGGCAGGGATTGCTTACGCTCTATCTCCACCTTTCAGAAATCAAGGTGAAGCAGGGGGAGCGGGTTGCGCGCGGAAAGGAGATCGCTCTGAGCGGAGGCACGGGCCGGGCTACGGGCCCTCATCTTCACCTGGCCGTGCGTTGGCAGGGTGTTTATCTGAATCCCGCGACTTTGATGACCCTCAAGCTGCCGTAAAAGGTGTGGGGCGGAGGCTCTGGTTCGCCCCTTTCCCACAGCTTTAATTACAGCCAATCTTATTATCCAAGGCGTCATGCTGAGCTTGCGAAGCATCTGGCGTGAAGCGGATATACAGTTTCTCCTGGCAACTATGATTGGAGTTGTTTCTGTTGTAGAGGAGTTGAGCCTGAGCTTCAAGAGTTCAAGTCAAGAGCGGACAAGAGTGCCCGCCGCACATCGTTCATAGCCGGTTATCCATGACTCTGCTGGTCCCGGCCCGGTGAACCGGGATTGTGCGAATCGACGTTCGGAGGTCCAAATTTCTGACCAGCCGATGCAGATAGTTGGGATGCACGCCCAGAGTGCGGGCCGCCTCCGTGTAGCTGCCTTTGGCTTCCTGCAGAGCGGTAAGGATAAGATTCCTCTTTAATTGCGTGACCGCAATGTGATACTTCGCTTCCTGCAAGCCCGGAGCCGGGTTTTTCTCCAAAACTGATTCGGGCAGGTCTTCGGGATGAATGGTATCCGAGACGCCCAGCACGAAGGCCCTCTCCATTGCATTTTCAAGTTCACGCACATTGCCGGGCCAGTCGTAATGGGTCAGTACGGCCATCGCCTGGGAAGATATCTTTTTGGCTTTTACCTTGGACTTGGCGGCAAACTTGGACACAAAATACTCCGCCAGAATGGGAATGTCTTCGAGACGATCGCGTAAAGCAGGCACGACCAGCGAGACCACGTTCAACCGGTAATAGAGGTCCTCGCGAAATGTCCGGGCCTTTACCGCACATGCCAGGTCCTGGTTGGTGGCCGCGATCAGACGTATGTCGATGGAGATGGGCCGCGACCCGCCCAGGCGTTCCAGTTCGCGCTCCTGCAGCACGCGCAGCAACTTGACTTGCAGGGCCGGTGCCAGTTCCCCAATCTCGTCGAGAAACACCACTCCGCCATCCGCCATCTCCAGCCGGCCCTTTTTTTGGCCTGCAGCGCCGGTGAACGCGCCTCTTTCGTATCCGAAGAGTTCACTCTCCAGAAGACCTTCAGGGATGGCCGCACAATTAATGGTGAGAAACGAGCGGCTGGCGCGCGGGCTGTTGCGGTGAATGGCTCGCGCCACGAGCTCCTTTCCCGTGCCGCTTTCGCCCCCCACCAGCACCGTGGATTCCGACGGCGCCACCCGCGACAGAAAACGGTAAACTTCCTTCATCGCGGTGCTTTCGCCAACCATGTTGTGTTGCAGATTGGTTTCCACCGCCAGCCGCAGATTTTCCTGTTCCAGCCACACCAGCCGTCGTGAATTTTCGAGCGCCACCGCGGAGATGCCCGCAATGCCGACCACCAGTTCCAGGTGTTCCCGTTCAAAGCGGGTGCCGGCGCTGGTGGTGTCCAGATAGATGCATCCGATAACCTTTTGAAACACGGTCAGGGGCACGCAAAGCACGGAGCGTACCCGAAAAGCGACCAGGCTCTCGACCCCGCTCAGGCTTCCGCTGCCGGGCACGTCGGCGCCCAGAATCGCGACCCCCTCCTCCATCACCTGGCGGGTAATGGTGCGGCTGATCCGAAGCGGTTGAGCCCGTTCTGCAGGATAGGCGAATTGCGAGGAAAACTTCTGGTTTCCCTTGCCATCCAGCAGGATGGCGCCACGCTCCGCAGGTACTACTTCAAAGATCAGCTTCAGCACCTCCGTCTGCAATGGTTCCAGGTCGGCAATGGAGTGGACGACGCGGCAGATTTTCAGCAGCGCATTCAAATTGCGTCCCAACCGCGAAGTTGCCGGCAGCTCTTTCAGAATGCGTTCCGGCTGAAGATAAAGAACATCCTGGGGGCGAATCTGTTCCGTGGCCTGGGTCAGGCTGTCGTCGAACTCCACCGCTTCCGCTGCTACTCCGTCGGAGTCCTCCTTCAGCAGAAAGACGAAAACCGATTCTCCCACCGCGATCTGATCTCCATGGTTCAGTCGCTTTTCCGACACAACGCTCCCGTTCAGGAAAGTGCCGTTCCGGCTCTCAAGATCGCGGAGTTTATAGTTGTCCTCCTCGCGGATCAGCATGCAGTGGCGTCGCGAAAGAGATAGATCGCTGATCGCCAAAGAGTTAGAAGGATCCCTTCCGATGCGGATCTCGGCTTCGGTAAGGAAGTAAATGGAATCTGCCAAGGGTCCTGCTGCGGCCTGAAGTCTGGGCTTCACCGGTCTGGTACCTCGCATTGCGGCCCTACGTGTAGCACACTTTCCCCTTATGGAAAATAACGCAACCGTCTTGTTCCGCTATCCGAACAGATAGAGGTTCTATCCGGTTGGATAGAGATGGCGCTTCGTCGGTCCGGCGCCAATTTCTAGAAAAATAGATAAGCCTAATTTAATGAGCGATGTACGTGAGACAGATGATGTCCACAGGTAGCCCGCCGCGATGGCTGGATACGTGCTCTCGAACGCCCAACGTTAGC
Source organism: Terriglobales bacterium (assembly GCA_050746005.1). GTDB lineage: Bacteria > Acidobacteriota > Terriglobia > Terriglobales > Acidobacteriaceae > JAIQFF01. Next base: position 13,057 of record JBOGLC010000090.1, on the reverse strand, counting down.
CTGGCAAAAGCGACGGGGGAAGCGCTTCAGAAGTTCCGCCGGGTTGCGCTGATCGGGAACCCGAGGGACCCCCTCATCGGGTTCCCGATCTTTTTTGCTCTGAGAACCAGGAACTAACAACCAGGACTGATTTCAGAATCAGATCGGAACCCGTTTTCACCCGATGCCATTACTCGCCCATTGCTGTCAACCGTGGCGAATCCGCCGCGACCGATTCAAGCAGTGCAGTTCCGTCACGGAAGGTTACAGTCTTTCCCGAGATGGCTGGAACCCGCTGACCGGGCACGATAATTCCCACCAGGTTCAAGGGATCGGCCGCCGACAACACGATCGTGTCTCCTGTGACCGGCAATTTGCGCGTGGCTCGTAACGATTCCACCGCCACCGGCAAAGCAAACTGCTCGCCGAGAAAGCCGTCTACGAAGCGCCCGCCGCGAATCTCGCCGCGATCCTCCAGCCGGCGGAAAGCCATTTGCAGTTCGCGCCATTTGGGAAGATTGGTCTCCCGGGCCAGCAAGTCGCGGAAGACGATGCCGTAACGTTTTAGCAGCATCCAGCAGGTCGCTTCGGCGGCGCGCTGGCGGTCCGCGGCCTGGTCCGTGTGCAAGAGCGCCCAGCGACCAGTGCTGTGCCGCGGACGCGCAGCCCGCCCATTGCCTTGCCCGGCACGACGCTTGGGATCAATCAGGGATCGCAGATTGTCGAAGCCGTCAGCGGTGATGAGCCCACCCGCGACCAGTTCCCACAAGGAAGTCTCAACCTCAGCCTTCAGCTCCCCGGTCCCGCGCACGATGTCGGCGAAGAAGGACGCACCGCGCTGGCGCAGGAAGTCCAGAACCTGGCGCGCGCCGGTGCTCAGGCCTCGCGTCTCCGGCAGCCCGAAGTCCGGACGATGGGAAGTCATCCAATCGGCTTCTTCGCGCACGAAGAAAGTTATGGGGGCCACGCTGGTTGGAATCACGCGCCTTTTTCCAGCCGCGGTGTCATCGAGGGTGGCGGGGTGAGGAGAGAGACGTCCCCAACCGACAGCACCCGTTAGGCAGAGCTGGTCCAGCCACTTGGGATCATAGTTGGCAACCCGCCGGCCCAGCACTTGGCGCTCCCAGGCGTTGGCGGGAATCTCAAAGCCCTGCAACTGGCGGAGCACGTCCAGCAGGGCGCGTTCGCCCTGAACCTGCGTTCCCTCCGCGACATGTTCCCAGAGCAAAAGCCAGCGCATGAACTGCGCCGCCGTGACCGGCTCGATCTGCTTGCGCAGAGTGGCCACGGTCAGGCGATGAATGCGCGCCAGCAGCCGGCGCTCGCACCACTCGTGTGCAGGCAATTCCAACTCATGAGGTTGCAGGCGGCGCGCCCGCGATGCCGTGTCCGTAAACTGTCCCCGCAAGACCGCGCCCGACGCTTCCATCCGCAGCAGGGACTTTTCAATTTCAGAAGCGGGAAGCCCCAGTAAACCTCCAAGCTGCGCCGCTGTTGCCGGACCCAGACACGACATCCAACCCGTGACCAGGGCGAGCAGTGCATCGTCGGATGAGGGCAAAGGTGTTTGAATCTCCGCTACTTCGTGATCAAACCGAGCGCCGGGGAACAGCATTGAAAATGTTTTCGCCCGCTCGGCCGCCACCCAGTAAGTCGCGCCAGCGCATTGCGCCCGCGAGGCGCGCCCCTGCTCAAGCAATCGCTCAAAATACCTCTGCCATTCGCCCACGCTACGACTCACGTGGGGACAGCCAGCCTCGGCTGTCCAGTCGAGCACAGCTCGACGAAGTTGGTCAGCTTCACCGCCAGCAATCAAACTCAGCGGGGCTGCACTTGCCTGGGCTGGCGAGTCGCCGGCCTCCACGCGAGCCGGAAACGCAATCAAGGTGTGCAACACATCGTGCAATTCATCCGCGTCGCGTACATCGGGCCAGGCTTCATTCCGCACCTGGGCAATCGCGGCGGGATCAAGCTTGCCCACCTCCTCCAGCACAGATTCTGGCAGGATGCGGCGCATTTCGACCGCGCGGGCCCGCCGTTCCTCGAGCGGGGCATCATCAAGATACGCGTAGGGGTTGGCATTCAGGATCTCGTGCGAGAACTGCGAAGGCACCGGCGTGTCCACGGCCAGGCAACGAATGCGTCCATCCTGGATGCCGCTCAGCAAAGCTTTGAGCCCGTCCACATCCATGGCTTCGGTGAGCACGTCTTTCATTACCTCTTTCACCAGCGGATGATCGGGAATCTGAATATCGCCCACGATATTTTCCTGGCAGGCGGCCACGTCGGGGAAGACCGATGCCAGCAGGTCGTCGGAGCGCATTCGCTGAATCTGGGGTGGAACCTTCTTGCCGCCCTGGAAGCGCAGCAGAGCCAGCGCGCGGTTGGCATCCCAGCGCCAGCGCGTGGCGAAGAAGGGAGAAGCCAGCGCCGCCTGCTCCAGAATCGGCTGCACGGTTTCGCAGTTGAGGAAATGAAAGACGTCTGCCAGGGGAAAGCTGTGCTGCTCCGCCAGCGCGATGTTGAGGCCGTTGTCGGTAGCGGCAGCCTGCAATTCAAAATTGAAACTGCGGCAGAAGCGCTTGCGCAACGCCAGTCCCCAGGCCTTATTGATGCGGCCGCCGTAGGGTGCGTGGATGATCAGCTGCATACCGCCCCCTTCGTCGAAGAAGCGCTCGGCGATGATCGTATCCTGCGTGGGAACGTCTCCCAGCACTGCGCGCCCTTGCAGAATGTATTCGATGGCCTGCTCGGCAGCGGAATCATCCAGTCCGCATTCCGCTTTCAACCAGGCGACAGTTTGGGCAACAGCCGGCAGGCTTTGTGAAACCCCGACTGGAAAAATATCGTGCAGACGGCCGCTGATTTCCCTGCGCAGATCAGCCACCTGTGCGGAAAGCTCCTGGGTCCGCGCCGGAGCCTCGCCGCGCCAGAAGGGGACGCTGGGCGGTGCGCCGTGAGCATCTTCCACCAGCACGCGTCCCGACTTGCCTTCCACCCGGCGAATGCGCCACGAAGTGTTGCCGAGCAGCATAATGTCGCCGGCATTGCTTTCCACGGCGAAGTCCTCATCGAGGGTGCCGACTACGACGCCCTCGGGCTCGGCGACCACGGTGAACAGCGCGGTCTCCGGGATGGCGCCGCCGCTGGTAATGGCCGCCAGCCGGCTGCCCCGGCGCGTGCGCAACTTTCGGTTCACGCGATCATGATGAATGTAAGCGCCGTAGCGCCCGCGGCGCGACGCGATCCCCTCGGAAAGCATTTCGAGGATCGCGTCGTAGCTTTCGCGAGAGAGATTGCGATAGGGATAAGCTCGCGTGACCAGGGCAAAGAGCTCGTCTTCATCCCATCCGCTCTCGTGGGGGTCGGTCGTGTGGCCTTGGCGTCCCGCCCGCGTGTCGCCAGGAGCATCGTTCAATGGGTCCGCAAGGACAAATGTCGCAGGGCTTTGTAAAAAGTCGGTGGTCGTAACCTCAAGAACTGATCCGGCATCCGGCATGGGCGGCGCCACTGGGACATTGCTGCTTTCCGCCGCGCAGATCGCCACGATCTGTTGCGCCAGAATGTCCAGGGGCGCGTCCGGAACGATCAGCCGGTCCAGGTCTCCCTGGCGGATGGCGCGCACGAGTGCGGCACACTCCAGCAAATCGTCGCGCGTGCCGGCGAAGAGTCTTCCCTTGGGAATGGCCCCGCGCCAGTGACCGGAACGTCCAACCCGTTGCAGCGCTACCGCGATGGCCCGCGGCGAACTGATCTGCACCACCAGGTCGACCGTGCCAATATCAATTCCCAGCTCCAGAGATGCGGTCGCCACCAGCACCTTGACTTTGCCTTCCTTCAATTTCTGTTCCGCCGAGAGGCGCAACTTGCGGGAGAGGCTGCCATGATGTGCGGCGACGTTGTCTTCGCCCAGTCGCTCGCCCAGGTGGTGAGCGATGCGCTCGGCTAACCGCCTGGTATTGACGAAGACCAGCGTGGAACGATGCTGCTCCACCAGCTCCACCAGCCGGATGTAGATCTCGTCCCACATTTCGTTGGTGGTGATCGGACCCAGGGACGAGCCCGGCACCTCCACCGCGAGATCCAGCCTGCGCTTGTGTCCGACATCCACAATCACCGGCGCCGGCCGGCCGTTTCCAGTCAGGAAGTGCGCAACTTCTTCGATGGGCTTCTGGGTGGCTGACAGCCCGATGCGGACGGGTGGACGATAGGTCAGCGCCTCCAGTCGTTCGAGCGAGAGCGCCAGGTGCGCACCGCGCTTGTCATCGGCGACCGCGTGTATTTCGTCGACGATGACGGTTTCCACGTCGCGCAGAATGGCGCGGCTTTTCTCCGCAGTGAGCAGAATATAGAGCGACTCCGGCGTTGTGACCAGGATATGCGGCGGCCGTTTCAGCATGGCGCGGCGCTCGTGCGCCAAGGTGTCGCCGGTGCGGACCGCGGTGCGAATCTCGGGCATGAGCAGCCCGCGTTCGCCCGCCATCTGCAGGATCTCGCTCAAAGGCACTTCAAGGTTTTTCTGGATGTCGTTGCCCAACGCCTTCAGCGGTGACACATACAAAACTTCGGTACGGTCACAGAGATCGCCCGCCAGCGATTTGCGCACCAGGCGATCAATGCACGCCAGAAACGCCGCCAGCGTTTTTCCGGACCCTGTGGGCGCGGAGATCAGGGTCGTACGTCCGGCCAGAATATGAGGCCAACCCTGCTCCTGGGGTTCGGTCGGAGTACCGAATTTCTGAACAAACCACTCCCGCACCAGCGGATGGGCCCAGGCGAGAGACGAGGGAAGGATCACGGTCGATATTCTACCATGCGACTTTCGTAAAATGTTCGCCATATGGATCTTCCGAAACCGCAATAAAGGCAGCGTTGACAGGAATGTGTTACGAGCGTATGTTGAGCGTGTAAGTTACTCGTCTGTGAGGAGACACCGTATGACGACTATCGCCGATGCTGTCTGGCTAGCCACTGCTTTACTGCACACGGAGAACGTCCACGCGAGTGACTTCTCAGTACAGGAGATTATTCAGAAGGCGACGCGAGAGAAACTTGTTGACGGGTTCAGACCCGGGCTTCAGGTACATGTTTCAAAACACTGCGTGGCTAACAAATCTCCCAATCCAACGCCCTATCGCATGTTGTTTGAGACGACACGCGGACGACGGCGACTGTTCAAGAGTGGAGACCCGTTTCACGCCGATCGGGGAAATGGCAAGATTCGTCCGAATAAGCGGGATGTGCCGCGACAGTACGAGCAACTTGTCGATTGGTACGACACGGTCTTTTCAAGACAAGCATCGGTCCCGCCCTTGGCCCCCGCCAACGGAAATAACAATCCTGCGCCTCATCAGGAAGTTGCCAGTTCAGCGGTGCAAAGGACCTTGGCCGCGATCGGGGAGCTGCAATCCGGAACGGCTTTCGTCAGTGCCGCGGGCGCCGTTGTGATCCCGAATAATTTGCGGAGCGAGCTGGGGATCGAGGAAGGCACGCGCCTCAGCATCTACCGTGAACAGAACCGCTTGGTGCTTCAGCCCATCACGGACGAGTTCATCCACAGCCTGGTCGGCTGCCTCAAAGGCGAGGACTCTTTGGTCGAAGCCCGCGAGCGTGAGCATCGAATCGAGAAGGACCGGACGTCCGGATGAGCAAGACCTATGTGCTCGATGCCAGCGCGGTGCTGGATCTCATCGAGGCGGGTCCGGGATTCGTAAGGGTGGAGCAACTGCTGCAGGCGGCCCTGCGGAATCACGCTGCCGTGTTGATCTCGGTGCTCAATGTGGGGGAAGTTTTCTATCTGCTATGGCAGCGGCGCGGCCAGGAGAAGGCGCGGCAGACCATTGCAAACCTGTCTCGCCTTCCTGTCGAGATTGCCATTGTCGATTTTTCCCAGGCTATTCAGGCAGGTGAACTCAAAACCCTGCACAAGATTCCCTACGTGGATTGCGTCACCGCCGCATTGGCGGTCCTGCGACAGGCCACGCTGGTGACCTCCGACCGCGACTTCGAAAAACTAGGACGCCACTTTCCGATCCTGTGGATCGACCGCTAATAACCGCCGCCGGCCACAATGCTAGAATCGCCGGCAATGCCCAATACATCATCCGCCAAGAACCGCGCCAAAAAAATCAAGCTGCTCCTGTTCGATGTAGATGGCGTCCTCACCGACGGCAAGCTCTTCCTCTTCCCCGTCCCCATCACTGCTCAACCGGGTAGCCAGTCCCCCAGTCAACTGGTGGTTGAAGCCAAGGGATTCCATGCTCAGGATGGCGCCGGCATCTCGATTGCCCGCATCGCCGGCCTGAAGACCGGCCTTATCACCCGGCGCAAATCGGAAACCGTGGCGCTACGCGCCCGCGATCTCAAGCTGGAGCACGTGCACCAGGGCATTCAGGACAAGTTGAAAGTCTTTTTGGAAATCTTGAATGAAGAAGCTCTTGCTGCCAGTGAAGTAGCCTTCGTCGGGGATGACGTGATCGACCTTCCAGTGATGCGCAACTGCGGGTTCTCGGTAGCCGTTGCCAATGCGCGCCGCGAAGTCAAAGACGAGGCGCACTATGTGACCCCGCATTCCGGTGGCGAAGGGGCGCTGCGGGACGTGATCGAATATATCTTGAAGGCGCAAGGGAAGTGGAGAAAGGCGGTTGAGAGCTACATCAGACAATAAATCCGAGCCTGACGTCCGCCCAAAAATAAAAACCCACCGGTCGTCTGCTTGGGGCGTGCTCGGGTCGACGACCGATGGGCTACCGTTTCTCCTTACTCACCCTGTTGTTTTCAGGAGCAATTAACTTCATTAAACCCGATTTCACCGCAAAGTTTCGGTTATTTTTGTAAAAATTTGTAATTCCTAAGCTCATTCCGGGATCGCCATCGGCCGGGCCGCCATTAACTCGGTAAACCGGGGATCCTTGCGCAATCCGGCAAACTCAGAGTCTTTGTAGACATCGTCGATTCCCTTGTAGCCTTCCTCCATGGCGCGGCGCAGGCATTGCAGGGAGCGATCCGTAATTCCGCTTTTGGCATAGAGCTTGGCCAGCACATAATAGAAATGGGCGCGGTCGCCCGGAGATGACATCTGGGCCAACACCCCGCTGTGGGATGTTCGCTCGAAAATATCCGGATCCAGCTGCAGGGCCTGGTTGTAAGCCAGGCTGGCCTTCACGTAGTCCTTTTTGGAGAAGTACGCTGCTCCCAGGTTGCTGAAAAAAGAGCCGGAATCCTGGCGCAGCTTGATGGCTTTTTCGTACTCCTTGATAGCTTTTCCGTACTTTCTCTGCAGATAATAAATTACGCCCAGATTGTTGAAAGCGTCGGCAAACTCCCCATCACGCTTGATCGCATGCTGGAAGTTCTTGCGGGCGTCGCCAAAGCGGGCGAGTTGCAGTTCGGTGATGCCGATCTTGTTGTAGAGCTTGGCGCTTTCAGGATCTTTGGTCAGCGCGGCGTGGTAGTAGTCCAGAGAATCCAGATAAGCCTTTTCCGCGCGTAGCGTGTCACCCCGCGCTTCCAGGTCCGCAGCCGCGGCATCGGCCGGCGGAGGCTCGGCTCGCCGCATGGGCGGCGGACTGATCTCAACCTGTTCCGCTGAATGAGCTTGATCGAAATGATGTACCTGAGCCAGCAGGGAAGGGGTGGGGCAAATCACTGCAAGCAGGACGTAAAGCAGACATTGACGACCCATAAGTCCACTCCTGAAGACAGAGCCGACTCGGTGCAGACTCGTCTACTGAGGACCCTTACCGTCTGCGCCCGCCGGTTTGGGCGGCGGATCGTTAGACGTTTTGTCATCTTTAAAGATACCCGCAATTTTGCCAAAAAAACCTTTTTTCTTTTTGCTGGGGTCTTCGGCGGCCGCGCTGCCGGGTGTCCCCGGCGTTCCGGACTGGGCCCCCGGGGGCGGCGGCGGAAGCGCCTTCTCCCCACCCAGGCCAAAGACCCGGGAGAAGAAACCGCGCATTCCTGTGCCCTGATCGCAGGTCTCGCTGGGCTCGGTACCTGCGATGAAGGCCACACTGTACGTTTCCGGACACGAAGGCGTGGCCAGCAGATTCGTGGTCTTGTCGAGCTGCACATCCACTACCCCGGAGGGTTGAGTGAAGGGACGCGTGTCGGCATACTGGGGCAGCGTGATCGCCTTCTTCATGAACTCCGCCCAGATGGGGGCCGCAGTCTGGGCCCCGCTGAGGCGAATATCGCTGTAGTCGTCGTAGCCCACCCAGACGATGCACAACAGGTTGCTGGTATAGCCGGCGAACCAACCGTCATGCGAAGTTCCCGTCTTGCCGGCAGCAGGGGCGGTGAAGCCGCGCTGGCGGACTGCGTACGCCGTCCCATAGTTCATCACGCCTTCCATCATGTTGGTCATGAGGTAAGCCACGCGGGGATCGAGGACCTGGCGGGTGTCGGGTTTGAAATCCTGGACGATATCTCCGTTCGCATTCCGCACCGAGTTGACCACGGTGGGCGAAATACGCACCCCCGAATTGGCGAAGACGGTATAAGCCGCCGCCATATCCATGGGACTGGCGTCGTAGGCGCCTAACGCCATCGCGGGCGTAGCCTTGACCGAAGTGATGCCGGCCGCTTTGGCCAACTCAGCCACCTTGTCATAGCCGACTTCTTCCGCCAGCTTCACGGTCGCATTGTTCAAGGACATGGCCAGCGCGTAGCGCGCAGTCACATCGCCGTGGTACTCCTCTTTGTAATTGCGCGGCTCATAGATCTGGTCGCCATAGGCAAACGTGCTGGGTGCATCCTGCACCAGTGAGGCCGGGGTGAGCACGGGATTCGCGCCGTCCAGCGCTGTATTCATAGCTGCGGCATAAACAAAGGGCTTGAAGATGGATCCAGTGGGACGCTTCGCCACCGCATGATTCAACTGGCTGACGCCGTAATTCCTGCCGCCCACCAGGGCCAGCACTTCACCGGTGTGCGGATCCATGACCACCATCGCGACCTGGGCCTGGGGTCCGGGCAGAACTTTCGTCTCGTACTTATTCTTTCCGATCCGCGTCCGCTTTGTGCGCAGCTTGGTGACCTGGTCGTCGATGAGCTTCATCCCGGTCTGTACCGCGGCCGCCGCCGCTTTTTGCAGATCGGGATCGATGGTCGAATAAATGCGATAGCCCTGTTCGTTCATCTGCCGCTCGTCGAGCTTGCTGATCAGGGTTTCGCGCAACAGATCGACAAAGTAGGGTGCATCGCTGGCCTCGACGTTGGGCGGAGCCAGCTTCAGCGGGGTCGCCTTGGCCTTCTCCGCTTCCGCCTGGGTCAGGGCATGAGTTTCCACCATGCTGTCCAGTACCAGATTGCGGCGCTCGAGGGCCCGCTCGGCATGGCGATAAGGCGAGAGATAGCTGGGGGCCTGGATAATTCCTGCGATGAGCGCCGCCTCCGCCGGAGTTAGGTCTTTCAAGTCTTTATTGAAGTAGGCCTGCGATGCCTGGCCGAACCCGCTGATGGTGAATGACCCGCGCTGTCCCAGATCAACCCGATTGGCATAAAATTCGAAAATCTGCTGCTTGCTGAGTTTCTGCTCCATTTCCATCGCAATCAACATTTCCGACAATTTGCGCTTTACCGTCTTCTGCGGGGTCAGAAAGAAGGCGCGGGAAAGCTGCATGGTGATGGTCGATCCGCCCTGCTCATGCCGCCCGTGAACGAGATCTACCCATGTGGCCTCGGCCAGGCGGATGAAGTTCACTCCACCGTGCTGAAAGAAGCGCCGGTCTTCGATGGCCAGCACCGCGTCCACCATCAGTTTCGGAATCTCATCGTACGTAACCAACTGCCGCTTGGAGCGGTCGCCGGCATCGAACAGAGAGGTAATCATTTGCGGCTCGAGCTCGTAGGCCCCCAGGTCGCCGGATTTGCCGGTGATACTCTCGACCTTGCCGCCTTGGACACGAATAAGCGCCGACTCCGGGCTGTGATAGGAGTCGGGGCCAGGCTTGATCTCAATTCCGCCTTCAAACAGGCGGTAGCTGCCCATGGGTGATTTGCCGTCCCGCTCGGAATAACCAGCGCGCCGCAATTGCACCGCTATTTCCTTGGGTTCGATCTTCTCGCCTACCTGGACGGGATGCGAGATAGCATAAATGCGGGCAGAGTTGCCAAACACCGGACCCTTGAAGCGCTGATCGATCATCCGGCCAAATTTGACGTAGTAATAGGTGAAGAATGCCCCACCCGTGGTCGCCAGGATGAGGAAAACCACCAGAGCCGCGCGCAACAGGGGATCGTGGGAAATCCATCCCCCTGCTAGTTGGCCTTTTCGCTTACCGGTCGGGATCTTGAGTTTTATGGCCACAATTCGAAACGCTGAGGCGCCGCTACCCCCTTAGATGCCTTGGACGGCGATGCGCACACTTGTCCGTTATCCGCGACGAAGAAATCTCACTCCCGGCCAGACCGAGTGGTCGCATCCTCGACAGACTGGGATTGAGATCATCCATTTTAACCTGCCGGTCCGGATTTTTACCGGCTGCCAGGTTGGTAGCCAGGTACCGCCCCCGACATTTAATCGGGAGGCGCGAACCGGACCTGGTCCCAGTTGCAATCGGCCAGGATCCGCAGGGCGGAAAGCGTCACTGCCAGCCCTGCCCGATTGAGCATTTCCGGGGTTAATTCTTGAATGGTAGAGAGTTGCCGGATTGGTAAACAAGAGTACCGAAGTAAGCGTCGGCCAGTCGCAGATTCCCGCGCCGCTTTACGAATTAGGACTACTCCCGGCGGGACTCTATACGGTTGCGAAATTCATACTTCTAGAACACGCCTTTGTTTCTGGCCGAGGCGTCGAAGTGCAGATCGAGAGGATATACCGGGAGGTTCACATGCACTGTGTAGGTGGCATCGATGCTCACTGAGCCCGTCCCGACTACTCCGTTGCGCACTACTTTGATCTGTTCCTTGGTGATCGGCACATCCATTTCCTGGGCTTTCTTGAACACTTCATCACGGATGACATCCTCGGTTTTGGTGGTGTAGGTGCTCATCTGCGACTCGGTCTTGAGAGCATCCTCGAACTGGTAATTGGTGAAGTAAGGAGGCGCCAGCGAAGCGATCAGAACAACCGAGGCCACTATGATCAGAATGCCAAAAACCATCTTCATTGCGCGCTCTCCGCTTTCCGGTCGCGCAGCCGACGGTTAGTTCAACGCGCTGACCGTAGATTTCTGTCGAAATATTCGGTTATTGTGGAAATGCTAGCATCCTCCATTTGTCGAGTCGAGCGCCGAACGACTTCTACAGTGCCTTCGGTAACCTTCTTTCCCACGGTAATACGAAAGGGGATACCCACCAGATCGGCGTCCTTGAACTTGACCCCGGGCCGTTCGTCCCGGTCGTCAAGCAGCACTTCGTATCCGGCAGCCTCCAGGCGCCCGGCGATGTCCACGGCGGTGCTGAGAAGCTTTTCGTCGCCCACATTGGTCGGCGTCACGACAATCTCAAAAGGCGCAATGGACGGCGGCAGCCAGAAGCCATTTTCGTCGTTGTCCTGCTCCACGGCCGCGGTCAGGATGCGCTCAATTCCGATGCCATAGCTGCCCATGATGGGCGTGACTTCCTTGCCGTTCTTGTCCAGCACGCGCGCGCCCATGGATTGCGAATATTTGTAGCCCAGTTTGAAGATGTGTCCGATTTCAACCGCGGTGTCAATACGCAGCGTCCCGCCGCAACTGGGACAGTCTTCTCCTGCCGTCACGCTGCGCAGATCGACATAAGCAGTGGGCTGAAAGTCGCGGCCGGGTGTGAGATTTTTAAGGTGATAGTCCTGCTTGTTCGCTCCTCCAATGAGGTTAGTCCGGCCTTCGAGGGCTTTGTCCACCAGCAAAACCGGATGTCCGGCATCTTTCACATCTCTTGCCCACACGATACCGATCGGTCCCAGGAAGCCGGCTGGAGAATTGAAAAGCTGCTGGATTTCCTCTTCCTGCATGGGGCGGGTTCCCTGTCCTCCCAACGCCGCCGAAAGCTTGGTCTCGTTCATCTGATGGTCGCCGCGCATGAGCAGGACCACGGCGCGAGCCGCCGCCTTTCCGGTTTTGGGATCGAGGCCCTCGACCATCAGCGCCAGCGTCTTCATCTTGTTCTTCGGGGACACCCCCAGGAATTTGGCCACATCCTCAATCGTCTTCATTCCCGGCGTGTGGACCTCCAGCGGGTTCCCGTCGCCTTCCGCCCTGAGGTCTTCGATCGCAGCCAGTTTCGAAGTCGCCTTGTCCAGGTTGGCGGCATACTTGCACTTCTCGCAGCTCACAATCCGGTCTTCCCCCGCGGGCGTCCGCACCATGAACTCATGCGATTGTGATCCGCCCATGGCGCCTGAGTCGGCTTCAACCACCAAATACTTCAACCCGCAGCGATCGAAGATGCGGCAGTAAGTGTCGTAGTGCTTCTGATAGGAAACATCCAGGCCGGCAGCGTCGATGTCGAAGGAGTACGAATCTTTCATGATGAACTGGCGCACCCGCAACAGTCCGGACTTGGGCCGCGCCTCATCGCGAAACTTGCTTTGAATCTGGTACCAGATCTGAGGCAGCTGCTTGTAGCTGCGCAGTTCCTTGCGCGCAATCTCGGTCATGACCTCTTCGTGCGTCATGCTCAAACAGAGGTCGGCGCCCTTGCGGTCTTTGAGCCGAAACATGGTATCGCCCATCACCGCCCAGCGCCCGCGGGCCTCCCACAACTCCCGCGGATGGATAGCCGGCAGGTAAAACTCCTGTCCGATTTTGTCCATCTCCTGGCGAACAATGCCCATGATCTTGTTGAAGGAGCGCTGTCCCATGAAGAGATAGGAGTAAATCCCGGCGGCCAACTGGCGGATGTATCCCGCCCGCACCAGGAATTTGTGGCTGGCGACTTCAGCGTCCGCAGGCGCCTCGCGCAGAGTAGGAATAAAGACTTGAGACCAGCGATGCATAGTTAGAGTCCTGGTTTTGGTTTCGGTGGATGAATTACATATTCTACGTGGCTCATGGAACCGTTGGCTACCAAGCCACAAAGTCAGACCCACTAAGTCGTCTATTCTCAATAGGATATGTAAAGGTAATAACATCACATACATGTTGTATTG
>JBOGLC010000089.1:0-8310 GCA_050746005.1 Terriglobales bacterium | reverse complement strand
CCGCAAGGCGGAGCAGCCACTACGCTCAGGATGACAGTTAGTGTTCCGGCAACGGTTCGGGTTCCGCCGAGCCGTCGGCCCGGGGGTCCGACGCCGCAAAGTTCACATTGGTTTTCGAATTGCGCAGCACTACCTGCCCGCGGCCCATTGCCGTTGAATACTCTTTTCGCACCTTGAACCTGTGTCCTTTTTGTTCCAACTCTTTCAATGTTTCCGGCGGCACGCGCGATTCGATCACGATGTCGCATCCAATTCCCTGCTCGGTCGGACGGACGGTAAAGCGCGGCTCAGAGAGCGCGGCCTGGATATTCATTCCGTAGTCCACAAAATTGGAAACGAACTGCGCATGGGCCAAAGGCTGATTGGCGCCGCCCATGATGCCGAATCCAATGTGTATGTCACCCTGCTCCATGAATGCGGGGATAATGGTGTGAAACGGGCGCTTGCGCGGCGCCAGCGCATTGGGATGGCTGGGATCGAGCACGAACAGGCCGCCGCGATCCTGCAAGATGAACCCCCGGCCTTTCACCGCTACGCCCGAACCAAAAGCGTCGTACAGGCTCTGTATCAGTGAAGCGATATTCCCATCTTTATCTACCGCTGCCAGGTAAGTCGTGTCGCTGCGGGCCGGAGAACCGCTGGCCGGAGTGCAATTCGCCTTCGCGGGATCGATCAGCGCCGCGCGCTGTTTGGCATAATCGGCAGCCAGCAGCCCTTTGACCGGCACTTTCGCAAATCGCGGATCGGCATTGTAACGATACAGATCGCTGTACGCCAGCTTCATGGCCTCGATACGGTTGTGCAGCTCCATCGGGGCCAGCGGGCCGGCCTTGTCGGGTTGCAAGGTGCTCATGATATTGAGCATCTCGAGCGCTGCCATGCCTTGTCCGTTGGGAGGAAGCTCGTACACTTTCCAGCCGTGGTAGTCGATCGAAATCGGTTCCACCCACTCCGCCGAGAAATCCGCCAGGTCATCGGCCTGCATGGTTCCACCCAACGCCGATGACGTACTCAGAATCGACTGAGCAATTTCGCCACGGTAGAAGACGTCGCGTCCTCCCTCGGCAATCAGGCGAAGCGTCTTGCCCAGGTCTGGATTGGCAAACATCTGGCCCACATCCGGAACCTTTCCCGCGGGAAGAAAAACGCGCTCAGCCTCGGGCGTCTGCTTCAAAGCCTGTTCGCTGTCTTGCCAGAAATCATGAATCAGTTCAGGGACGGGATATCCATGCTCCGCGTAATAAATGGCAGGCGCGAAAAGGTCTTTCCAGGGAAGCTTTCCAAAGCGGTCATGGGCCTGGGCCCAGCCCTCAACCGCGCCGGGCACGGTGACGCTATCGATGCCCGCTTGCGGCATTTGAAAGGTGCCCTTCTGTTTCAGATATGCAATCGAGAGTCCGCGCGGCGCCCACCCGCTGGCATTCAAGCCGTAAAGTTTGCCGGCCTTGGCGTCCCAATAAAGCAGAAACAGGTCGCCGCCAACTCCATTCATCATGGGCTCGGCGACGCCGAGCACGGCATTGGCCGCAATCGCCGCATCGATGGCTGAACCGCCCCGCGCCAGGATCTGCGCCCCGGCCTGAGACGCCAGCGTATAGCTGGTAGCCACGATGCCGCCGTCGTTGATGACCATGGACCGGCCATATGAACGGTCCTGGGCGCAAAGAGGTATGGCGAGAGCGATCATGAGACTCGAAAGGAAAACGGAGAACGGCACACTTGGTTTCATGGCTGGGGAATTATAGATGAAGAGCCCGGTGCAAGCCGTTCGTTTCCGCCTCTAACTCCTTCAAACCAGGTGTTTAAGGTTGGCTTCAGAAAACAACTTTCCAGTCTCCCGGGGGTTTAATTCTTACGGAAGAGGGAGGCATGCTGACATGCTAAAAAAATCTGCACTTTGGTTATTCGGACTGGCGCTGATGCTGGTCTGCCTCAATCCGCCAAAAGCGAATGCCGGAGTCGTCGTCGCGTTTGGTCCGGTGAATCCGTATCCGGTGCGTGTCTATCGACCGCGGCCTTATGTATACGTCGCACCGCAGCCCTACATCGCCTATGGGCCGAGTCCTTACGCCTATCCCCCGGTGTATGTTCATCCCGACTGGCGGTATCGCCCGGGCTTTTATGCGGACAGAGACTGGGACAGGGGCAGGGACGCGCGGAGGTTCGAGCATCGCGAGTTTGGGGCTCGCCGTCTGTACGGGCGGCGATAGCAGTTCTTAGGTTGAATTAAACGCGGCGCCAGCTGCGTTGCCCACCCTCTGCCTCCACGGCGGAGGGTGGGCCGCTCATACGAAGCAATCCCCTGCACAAAACGGAGGCGTGATTGTTATGTAGGCGTGGGCGCCCCGCCCGTGCGTCAATCGGCAAAAAAGAGAGTTGAGTGGGGGGTTGTTTTTTCGCGGCTAACCCGGAACGTTAAATCGAAAGACCTGACGCCTGCATGACTGACTCGAAATTCGGCCAAACGGCCTTTCAAGCGTAGACTCCACCAATCGAAACAGCAAAAAGATTGGCTTCCCCGTCTTACAGCCTCTGCAAGCGTCCCTGACGCTGTTCATCTCCGGGCGGTCTGCATCCGATAAACAAGCATTCGATAGATGCGCGCAACCTGCAAGGGGTGGTCGCGGTGGCAAAAATTTGGCGCCGAGCCGTAAACTTCTGGTGGACCTGAGGTTGAGGAATCGCATTTATGAAGATCCGCATTCGCCCGGCGGTAATCGCAGACGTCGCCGTACTGCGGATGCTGATCGATGCCTCGGTGCGCGGATTGCAGACGCAGGACTACACACCAACGCAGATTGAAAATGCCCTCGCAACGGTCTACGGGGTGGATACCCAGCTCATTGCCGACGGAACCTATTTTGTGGCGGAAGCTGACTCCGACGATCTTCCAGTCATCGTTGGTTGCGGGGGCTGGAGTAGACGAAAAACTCTATATGGCGGCGACCAGTGGACCGGCCGCGAGGCAGCGCTGCTCAACCCGCAACGGGACGCCGCCAAGATTCGCGCCTTCTTCGTACATCCGTCCTGGGCCCGGCGCGGCATCGGCACCATGATTCTCGAGGCCTGCGAAGACGCCGCCGTCGCCGACGGCTTCACCCGCTTCGAAATGGGAGCCACACTCACCGGAGTGCTGCTGTACCAGGCTCGCGGCTACATCGCTCGGGAAAACCTCGAAGTTCCACTGGCCAACGGAGAGTCTCTGCCTATCGTCCGCATGGAAAAGCAGGTACCCGGTTTGTAGCGTCCGCGCGACTAGTTCCGGATTTCGGGCGTCTTCACATGCTCCGGGCGAAACCCAACTCCGAGCACGCGGGCTGGAACGCGCTGCAGAAATCTCCACCGCCCCAGCAGCTTCACTGGCCAGGGTGGCGCGAGCGGCCTGGTGCTGCCCAGCACCCTGCGGATCACATTGTTCTGCACGATCAGCTGAAGGCGCTGGGTGGCGCGAGTGGGAAATGACCTTCGGCGTTGTACCGACTCCAGGTCGCCAAGGTTCACACTTCCCTGGCGCAATCTCTCGCCCAGAATGTTGGCGGTTGCTACCGCATCCTGAATCGCCAGATTGATCCCCACACCACCGATGGGCGACATGGCGTGCGCTGCGTCTCCGATGCACAAGAGTCCGGGTTTGAACCAGCGGCGCAAGCGATCGACCGCGACGGTGAGTACCTTGATCTCATCCCAATCGCGCAGTTCGTCCACACGGTTCTCCAGAAACGGAGCCAGCCGAACCAGCTCGCGACGAAATTCCGGGAGCCCTTGCTGCCGCAGTTCATCCGCCTTGCCCTTCGGGATAACGTAGGCTATCTGCCAATAATTTTCGCGGTCGAGAAAGACCAGAATCCTTCCGCTAACGATCCGTCCAAAGGTCTGTACCGGGTCGCTGGGCTGGCGGCTGAGCCGCATCCAGAGCACATCCATCGGCGCGCCCAGGTTGAGCACTGAAAAGCCGGCGCGGTCGCGCACTACGGAATGCCGGCCGTCCGCCCCCACTGTCAGATCGGCACGGACCTCCAGTGTGCCCGTCGGAATCTGTGCCCGTATGCCTACCACCTTCCCATCTTCTTCGATGAGATCGGTAACCTCAGCCTGCATCCTCAAATGAAACGGGGGATACTTCCGTGCCTGCTCGACAATAAAATTCAGAAAGTCCCACTGCGGCATTAACCCGAGGAATTTGGCGTGTGTCGGCAGGTGGGTGAAGTCGGCGATTGCGACCGTCTCGCTCCCGATCTGTCCCGCCAACTGGCGCACTTCCTGGTGTGGACGCTGGAGAAACTCGTCCAGTATCCCCAGTTCGTACATGATTTCAAGAGTGGAGGGATGGATCGTGTCGCCACGGAAATCGCGGAGAAAGCCCTCATGCTTCTCGAGGATCACCACGTCCACGGCCATGCGGGCCAGAAGAAAGCCCAGCATCATGCCGGCTGGACCACCGCCCACGATGCAGCACCGTGTCCGCACCACCTCATCCATGAGGACAATACTAAGTCTATGTATCTGAGAACCGGGGACTAGAAACTGATTACTGAGTACAACCAAGAGGAAGATGCTGGAAGAAATAGAAAAGGCCGTGACATTGGTTATGCTCTAGCCGTCAGCTCCTGCGAGGAAGCTTAACGGCGTGGACGCATGCACCATCACGGCCCTTGATGTGATCGCTGCTTTCGCAGTCCCTGACCCCAACTGCCCCTCGCAGGGCCGTCGGTTTTTTCGGGTCCGGTCGCCTTCCAGGTCGCCCCTTCCGGCGGATCACCCGGCCTACTTCGCGCTGGCTAAGTTTTAATTTGAGCCAGCCCTTTCGACCGTCGACGTTGCCGAAGTTAAACGCAATGCAGGTAAATGTCAACGCCGGTTTTGTGTGCAATCACAACTTTCTTTCCTGTGCAAATCGAAAATTGTAGTTGCTTGAATCAGCGCCGCTTATCGATTTTCGTAACTTCGAGAATCCGGTTTTCCACAAACTATTCCACAAGGCGATCTTCGCGTTGCAAGCAATTGGAATAAACCACTTGACGCAAATGGGGTTCTGGACGCATGTTGATGTTAACGGATAACGCGGGATGTTGGACCTCGTAGCCTACGTGGATGGCGGATCTCTGGGAAACCCGGGGCCGTCCGGTATTGGCGTTGTAATCGAGGGAGGCGAAGGCGGCACCATCCGCATCGCGCGCTGGATTGGACGTCAGGACAACAACGTAGCCGAATACGTCGCGCTCCTCGAAGCCCTGCAATATGCCCAGACGTTAAAGGCAAGAGCGTTGCATGTCTATTCCGACTCCCAGGTGATGGTTCGCCAGATGCAAGGCGAATACGCCTGCCGCAGCCCGCGACTTTACTCTTTGCATTGGATCTGCCGCAAACTGGCCCGCTCTTTCAAGTTTTCCATCACCCATGTTCCCCGCGAGCGCAACGCCGAAGCCAATCATCTGGCTAACTCCGCCGTGCGCCAACAAATTTCCTCGAAGGTGACAATCCCAAGACCCATGTAGGAGAAGGTTTCTCGCCTGCCTGCGAGTGTGCAGCATGCCTCCCGCCTTGCGCCGCCGTCCCTGGCTCTGCTAAGTTTCCCCTTCCTCGACCGGGAGATTTCCTGAATGCGTTTCGCCCGCCGCGCCCCGCCCATTCCTCTGATCTTTCATCTGGTCCTGGCCATCCCTGCCGTCTGCTTTGCAGCCGACCAATGGATCGCCGCGCAGAACGCACCTAACGCCCAGGCGCTAAACTAACCCCATGCCTGAAACCGCCACCCTGTTAGTTTCGTGTCCGGACCAGAAGGGATTGGTCGCGGGCATCTCCAGCTTTATTTCACACAACGGCGGCAACATCCTGCAGTCGGATCAATATACCGACCTTGAAGCCGGCATCTTCCTCGCCCGTTTTGAATTTCATCTCGATGGCTTCCAGATTCCCGCCGACCAAATCGGCGAACTGTTCCGGCCCCTGGCCGAGCAATTCAAGATGAAGTTCGAACTTCATTTCAGCCGGCACCAACCCAAGGTCGCCCTGTTCGCCTCCCGACTGCCCCACTGCCTCGAAGACCTTCTGCAGCGCCAGCAGGCCGGCGAATTCAACGCGGAGATCGCCGTGGTCGTCAGCAATCATCCCGACCTCCGGAACATTGCCGATCGCTACCGGGTGCCCTTTCTGCATTTTTCCATCACTCCGGAAAACAAGAAGCAGCAGGAAACCGAGGAACTCCGCGAACTGCGCTCACGAGCCATCGAACTGATCGTGCTGGCTCGCTACATGCAGGTACTGAGTGAGGACTTCATCGCCAACTATCCCAATCGCATCATCAATATCCATCACTCGTTTCTTCCCGCCTTCGTCGGCGCAAAACCCTATCATCAAGCCTTCCTTCGGGGGGTGAAGCTGATCGGCGCCACCGGACATTACGTCACCATGAATCTGGATGAAGGCCCCATCATCGAACAGGATGTGGCCCGCGTCTCGCACCGCGATTCCATCGAAGACACGATTCGCAAGGGACGCGACCTCGAGCGCACCGTCCTGGGCCGCGCCGTCCGCCTGCACCTCTGCCACCGCGTCCTGACCTATGGCAACAAGACGGTGGTGTTTGATTAGGGATGTTCGGTTTGCAACCGCATGAGGCGGATTTTGCCACCGCTCCAGGCGCGCGGCATGGCGATTGCGACCAGGGCGAGGGGATTCCGGTGTGGCCCAAGCCCCTAGCGATTTTTGCAAGCTTGGCCGGGTGCGCTTATGATATATGGGCGAAAACAGCGATATGAAACTGTTGCTCACTATTCGTGCCACTCGTAAGACGGCTCCGAAATAACCGTCGAAAGGCGGCGTTTTCACCCGTTTGCCCGGTTTGTGCGCTAAAAGCCGGGGCTGATGAGTGCCAAAACCAATGAGTGCTATGGATGCTGTATCAACCCGAGAAACTGGCGCCCTGCAAGCGCTTCAAACGGTTGCAGCGGACGGGTAGCACCCTCTATCGGCTGGCTCAAGCGCTCGCTCGACGGGACGAAGTAGTAGGCACCGGTCAGTGGCCGCGTATAACGCGTTAGGGCATCGCGTGTGCCCCCGGCCAGGCCTGACATGCTCTCCAGCATTTTGGAAAGCCGTTGCTGCTCGGCGCTGAATCCCACGAACATGGTCCCGTGACTGGTGACCGTGCCATAGGGCATGTTGCGGCGAAAGATCTTGCCGAACCTGTCCTGATCGGTGCTGGCGACGTGGGAATCCGACGCCTTGTCCTCGATTTCGACACTGTCCACCTTCATTCGTCCAATCACGCGCTCCTGACTGGTAACGGGAAGCGATTCCCACACAGCCGTGTCGTGTACCCATTTTTGCAGCAGCAGGATAGTTCCGCCTGCGCCGGGATTTCCTTCCGGTATGAGCGCTACCTCAGCGGCCTCGATCAGCGTGGGATTTTCGCTCCCGTCGATGAAACCGGTGAGGTCGCGATCATGCTGGTAGGGCCAACTCGCGGTCTCCTCGGCAACGGACCCCAGTTCTTTGAGCTCGGCGATCGCCTGGCGTGCGACATCGAAGATTACATCGTATGAACTGCCTGAAAGCCAGAGTACGGCGTCGTGCTGGGTCGCAGGCATGGCGAAGCCATCAATGCCAATCAGGTCGTGATTGAAACCTTGAATCGCTGCAGGCGCATCGTCGGGAGCAGCTTTGCGCCAAAGTTCCGGT
The DNA here is from genome assembly GCA_050746005.1 of Terriglobales bacterium. Taxonomy (GTDB): domain Bacteria; phylum Acidobacteriota; class Terriglobia; order Terriglobales; family Acidobacteriaceae; genus JAIQFF01. The sequence goes on along the minus strand of JBOGLC010000089.1, from coordinate 630 downwards.
CTGAAACCGGCCACCAGATTCACTCCACCCATCGTGGTCCGCGGCTCGCGGAGAGATGAGACCGCCGCCACCAGGTCCTGTCCCTTCTGTCCAGCCAAGATGTCGAATTCCAGGTAGGTGTGGGAGGCAGTTCCGAGAGCAAATATCCCGCTCTGAGGAGTCTTCATGCGGCCCATGATAATCGATAAGCGGCGGCAAAGATTCTTACAGAGACATCCTACGGCTGCACCTTCATGAAAAGACAGACCGCGGAGGGCGGGAACCGCCACTTCATCACCTCAACGCGAGGACTCCATTTTCCCCTGGGTTCTCGGTGGATTGCCGTTCTGCGCCTGTTATGCACGGATGAATCCAAAGCGCCGCCTGCACGCACGGAACGGCGAGGCAGCCCGGTGGTTGCAGGGGAAGCTGGCGTGAGGGGCTATCGAAGAGAAGAAAAAAAGTTTGGTTGTTAGGAAGGGATTCGAACCCCGATAGGCAGGTCGGAGGGGAGCCAAGGTCAAGGCTTGATAAACTCTGACGAGTCGAAAAGCCATGCTTAACACACGACTTCTTGCGCTGCCCGTTATGGCCATTTGGTCCGCGATCGCCCCAGCCGGACTTGCGCTCTACTCAGAGTCCTGCCCACAA
>JBOGLC010000088.1:0-40263 GCA_050746005.1 Terriglobales bacterium | reverse complement strand
TCCCAAGGGCGGGATTATCCGCAAAGAGATGGAAGACTGGATGCGCGCCGAGTATCTGAAGCGCGGCTCCTCGCTGGTGTACACGCCGCACGTGGCGCGGCGGCAGTTGTGGCAGACCTCGGGGCATGAGGGCTATTACGCGCAGAACATGTTCGACGTGATGGAGCTCGACGACGCGGAATATCGCCTGAAGCCGATGAACTGCCCGTTCCACATCCTGATTTATAAAGACTCGCTGAAATCGTATCGCGACCTGCCGGTGCGTTTGGGCGAGTTGGGCACGGTGTATCGCTACGAGCGCTCGGGGGTGATGCACGGCCTGCTGCGGGTGCGCGGATTCACCCAGGACGACGCCCACATCTTCTGCACGCCGGAGCAGATCGAAAAAGAGATTGCCGATTGCGTGGAGTTTGCCCGCGACGTGCTTAAAGACTTCGGCTTCGATAAATTCCAGACGGAGCTTTCCACCTGGAACCCTGACGATCGCAGAAATTTTGTGGGCACCGAAGAGCAGTGGACCGGGGCTACGAACTCTCTGGAGAAAGTTCTCAAGGAACTGAACATCGAATACACGGTCATCCCCGGCGAAGCAGCATTCTATGGGCCGAAGATTGACATCAAGCTGGTGGATGCCATCGGGCGCCTGTGGCAGCTTTCCACGGTGCAGTTTGATTTCAATCTGCCGCAGCGCTTCAACCTCGAGTACGTCGCCGAGGACGGATCACGCAAGCAGCCGGTAATGGTGCACCGGGCTTTATACGGCTCGGTCGAGCGCTTCTTCGGCGTGCTGATCGAGCACTACGCCGGCGCTTTTCCGGTCTGGCTCTCGCCGGTGCAGGCGGTGATGATCCCGATTTCCGAGCGTCACGCCGAGTACGCCAACAAAGTAGCCGACCAGCTCAAAGCAGTTGGAGTCAGAGTGCATGTCGATGCCCGCAACGAAAAGATGAATGCCAAGATCCGCGAACATGCCATGCAGAAAGTGCCCTTCCTCCTAGTAGTAGGGGATAAAGAAGCGGAAGCCGGCAAAGTAAACGTGCGCACCCGCGGCAAAGAAAAGACCGAAGACATGCCGGCGGCAGAGTTCGTGGAGAAGATCAGAAAGCTGATTGCGGAGAAGAGCGCGGGGCTGTAAGCGGTAAGTGGCCCATTCCAGCCCGATTTTGGCTTGAGTGGGGCAGTTCTACAGCTGGGCAGAGTTTTCATTCCGCGCTTTCACGTTTTCGTACTCTCCACTTCGACTCGATCTCAACTTCGCCATCACAGCAGGTCGCGTTGTGGCGAAACAACATAAGGTCCCTCCGCTCCGCAGATCATCGCATTCGCGATGATCTGCTTCGGTCGGGATGACAGGGATGGGGGAGATCGGAACATTCCCAATCAAGCCAAAATTGGGTTTGAGCGAGTCTGCCCCTACGCGGGCGCGGGGGTTGGCGGTGCGGGCGGTGCGGGGGGCGCCGGGGTCTGGCCGCCTCCGGTGTTGACCAGGTCTTTCAACTCTTTGCTGGGCTTGAAGAAGGGAATCTTTTTCGCCGGGACTTCGACGCGCTCGCCGGTCTTGGGGTTGCGGCCGACCCGCGGTTTGCGCTGGCGCGTGCGGAAGCTGCCGAAGCCGCGAATCTCGATTTTGTCGCCCACGCGAAGCGAGCGCACGATGCTGTCGAAGATAGTCTCGACGATGACTTCACTGTCTTTACGGGTTAATTCCGCCAGTTTGGAGACCTCGTCGATCAGATCGGCTTTTGTCATACGCTCCTCAATCCGTGGGGATTATACGTGATGGCGACATTATAGGAGCCGCAATCCTCTATAAACTTCTCAAATTTCAGGGGTTCTATGCAAGCGACTTTTCCACGAACAGGGTGATCTCGGCGGATCCCGGGCGGGGCGCGGCGCCTCGAGGTCCCGTTTCTTGCGCTCCTTCGGAGCTTGATCGCGCTCGCAATCCTACCCAGGGCTTGCGCCCTGGGCTTTATTCTTACGCCGCTCCGCGGCTTGGCCGCAGCCCTCTCATTCCTAACCCTTGAGTGCTAAGTGCTAACCCTTGAGCTCTAACCCTGAGAGGCTCTAATTCTGAGAGACTCTGACCCAGGGAGCACTACTTCCACAAGTAATAAAACCCGGTGTGCTGGTCGAGCAGCTTCTCGCGGGTGGGCAGCCACTGGGAGACATCCCCGAATAAGAGGTCGAGCACGGTCTTGCGATCTTTTTCGGGATGCACCAGGACGGGCTTGCCGGTGATGCCGACGGCCTTGGCGGTGTCGTCGACTGCGGCTTCGAAGTCGGCAATCTGGTCGATCATGTGCATGGAGAGCGCCTGCTCGCCGGTCCAGACTCGTCCATCGGCGATCGACTTGATGTCTTCCACTTTGGCGTGGCGTCCTTCGGCTACGGCTTTGACGAACTGGCCGTACATGTTGTCGATTAACGATTGCAGGTAAGCCCGCTCCTTAGGGGTCATGTCGCGGGTGGGGTCGCCGGTGCTCTTGTATTCGCCGACGGTCAGCACCTCGGGCTTCAGCTTGGCCCAGCGCAGCAGGTCGCCGTAGTTAACCCACTCCGAGATCACGCCGATCGATCCCACCACGCTGCCGTTATCGGCGTAAATCTTGTTGGTGGCGGATGAAACGTAATATGCACCGCTGGCGCCGACGGTTTCAATCGAAGCCACGATATGTTTTTTCTTCTCGTCGCGGACGCGTTTCACTTCGCGATATATTTCTTCCGACGCCGCCACTCCGCCGCCCGGCGAATTCACGTGGATAATGATGGCCTTGATGGAATCGTCGTCCCCGAACTTCTTGATCTGCTGCACTGCCGTGCTGGGATCGAGGATTACGCCTTCCAGTTCAACCACGCCGATCTTGTCGCCAAAACCGCTGAAGGAGGCGCTTTCTCCGCCGGCATGGAGGGAAAGGTAGACCAGGGTAAACACCGCGAGCACAAAGAGGAAGAAGGCTCCTCCCCCAATCACAATCCAGAGCAAAGTTCGCGAACGTCCGTTTTCAGCCATACAGATGCATAGTCTAGCACCGCCAGCGGCCCAAGGACGGTTTCTGGTTTCCAGTTTCTGGGTCGTGGTGGGGTCCGCCGGTTCCGGTAATGCCTCAGTTTGAATTGCGTCGCCTATTTATTTGAGGCGTCATGCTGAGCTTGCGAAGCCTCTGGCGCGGAGCGTCTTTGCGCCTCGGTCACGATTTGAGCAGATGCGACGCCAGATCGCTTCGACTTCGCTCAGGGCAGGCTCTTCGGGACTAAAGTCTCTCGGGATGACGCCAGGGGAAAGATCCGTTCAACCTGAGGCACTGCCGCCGGTTCCGGCGACTGGACGAGCCTGGCTCTCCGGACCAGCCCTTCAGGCCGGCAACGGCTCCCCTTGACGTGCGCTCGGGAGCTTCGTAACATTGCGCCCCTGCTGGCTTTGCCGCAGGCGCGTCGAGGGGTAAGGTCCATGAATCGTGGCTGGAAGTCGGTTCGGCTGAGTTCTCTCCGGACGAGTCTCTGGCGGCCGGTCAGCCTGATGCCCAATCTAACCACAAGGCAATTTCGCCAATGACATCGGGAAACAACCATAGTCGTACTGCCCACGAAAACTCGTAACGTCGAGTGGGGGATCTTCGCGGAGGAAAATCAATGGCTGCATTCTGTGTAAGTTGTGGGAACCCGCTGGCCGATGGAGCCAGATTCTGTAACAAGTGTGGTGCAACCCAGCCGGCCGCCGCGGCTCCGGTCGGAACCGTTTTACCGCCGACGCCCGCGTCCCCGCCTCCGCCACAGCCGTCCAAAGGCGGCAACACGGCAATAAAGATCATTCTTTGGGTCGTGGCATTTTTCGTATTTCTGAGCCTGCTCGCCGCCGGGAGCTGTTTCTACATTGCCTACCGGGTGAAGAAGCGGGCGCATGAGTTCTCCGAATCCATGCACACGAACGAAAAGCCCTATACCGGCCAGCGGCAGCCTTGTGCCATGTTGTCCACCAGCGAGGCTTCCGATGCCCTGGGCCAGACGGTGGCCTCAGCGGAGCAGCGCGGCACCACGGTTTGCGAGTACACCTACGGCGCCCACGACCAGCATTTCGATGTCGACTACCAGTGGGAAAACGGCGGCATCACCATGGGGATTGCGCACGGCGCCATGAAGCATGTGGCCGGCATGAATACTTTCACAACCGTCGAAGGCGTCGGCGACGAAACCTACATCGCCCCGGGGATTTCGTCCCTGATGATGCGCAAGGGTGACGTTCTGGTGACGATCGATCTGCGCGAATCCGGAGTGAGCGCGGATGCGGCCAAGAAAATGGCGGCCAGGATCGCGGGTCATCTGTAGCCGGACCAGCGTGTGGAGTGGACGCAGGGCAGCCGCGTTCGCGATGAAATGGCAGAGCTCGGCTGTGGAAAGGGCAGGGCTTCAGCCATGCCGATAAGCTGAGCGCGGCTGTGGGAAGGGCACGGCTTCAGCCGTGCCGATAAGCTGTTCCAAGCGGGCGCGCTTTAGCGCCTGAGGCCGACTTGAGCAGCGGAACCTCAGGGGCTAAAGCCCTCACAGCTTGCTCTGTATTGTGGCACGGCTGAAAGCCGTGCCCTTCCCAAAACTGTGCGGCACGGCTAAAAGCCGTGCCCTTCCCCAAACTATTGTGGCACGGCTAAAAGCGTCCTGACGGATGACCTGCTACGTTCTACCTGCTCACCGATGAAATGAGGAATTCGGATGAAGGCGGCTGTACTTACTTCTGCGGCCAAGGCACTGGATCGTCCCCTGCATATAGAGGATGTGCCGAGGCCCGAGCCTGAAGCGGGGCAGGTGCTGCTGCGGGTGCTGGCCTGCGGAGTCTGTCGGACGGACTTGCACATTGTCGAAGGAGAACTTGCTCCTCTGCGGGCCAGTCTGATTCCCGGTCATCAGATTGTGGGAGAGATTATCGACGGCGCCACCCCCGAACTTCCTAACGGAACCAGAGTCGGCGTCTCCTGGATTGGCGGCACGGACGGCAAATGCTGGTACTGCACGAACCATCTGGAAAACCTCTGCGACTCGCCGACCTTCACCGGCTATAGCGTGAACGGAGGATACGCGGAGTTCGCGGCGGCTCGATCCGACTTCGTGTTCCCGCTGCCTGCAGGGCTGGACGATGTGCACGCAGCCCCACTGCTGTGCGCCGGCATCATTGGTTTTCGCAGCTTGCGCGTGGCGGGTGTCGAGCCCGGCGAAAGAGTCGGATTGTTCGGCTTTGGGGCTTCTGCCCATCTGGCCATCGAAGTACTGCATGCGTGGAATTGCGAAGTCTATGTCTCGACCCGGGGGGAGTCACATCGCAAGCTGGCCGAATCGCTCCGAGCCAAATGGGTTGGCGCCGAGGGTGACAAGCCCCCGGTCGAACTTGATCGCGCCATTACTTTTGCGCCCAGCGGAAAAGTCGTCGTCCTGGCCCTCTCCAGCCTGAGAAAAGGCGGAGTGGTTGCCATCAACGCCATCCACCTCGATCGCATTCCCGAGTTTGACTACGATCGCCTGCTCTGGGGAGAACGGCAGATTCGCAGCGTCGCCAATATGACTCGCTCCGATGCCCGCGACTTCCTCAACCTCGCGGCCGAGATCGGTCTTAAGCCCAGGACGACAATTTTCGCTCTCGATCAGGCCAACGAAGCGCTGGCAGCCATCAAAGGTGATTCGATGGATGGAGCCGCAGTTATCGTCCCTTGAGACTAGAAGCATCGCGCGTCACGATCACCTGCAGGGCCGCGGGTTCGACTGTCACTTCAATCGGCGTCTGGCACACATACTCGCCGTCGGCATAAACGGCGGACGGGTTTTCGGTTTCGATTCGCAAGCGCTCCGCCTGAAAGTATTTCACTTCGCGGATTTTCAAATGGCTGCCGGAGTAGACCGACGGAAACAGCCGCAGCAGGCGCATTTTCGCCATGGCTTCGACCACGCAAATTTCAAGTTTCCCGTCGTCGAGCCGGGCGCCGGGAGCGATTCTGATCCCTCCGCCATAGTTGGGAGTGTTGGCAAAAGCGACCACCATCGCGGGGCCATCGTGGTCAATATCCCATTCTGACCGATCGTTTGGCGACTGAACTCTCACCTCCAAAGGCTGAAAGCCGAACAGCGCCGGCAAAAGGCTGAGCGGGTAACCTCCGCGCCGGCGCAGGAAGGGAGGAAGCCGGTTGGCATGCCTCGCGATTTCAGCATCGAGGCCGATCCCGCCCACACAACAGAAGTAGTGTTCGCGGGGCCGGGATGGACCCGTGCCCGCGGTGCCCGAAGAAGATGCTGGCGAGATCACCCCCAGGTCAATCCGGCGCAGGTTGCTCCGGCCGGGTTGCGCGCTCGAGCTAAATTGCCGCCAGGCGGCGAGTGCGTCGTCGACGTTCCGAAGTCCCAGGGCGCGCGCAAAATCGTTGCCGCTGCCGCGCGGGACGACGAGGACCGGGAGTTGCAGTTTGACCAGTTCCGGCAGATGACGGTGCACCGTGCCGTCGCCGCCCAAGATGAGCACAGCATCGGCATCGGTAGGGCTGGCGGGCAGCCCAAGCTGCCAGAGCGCGTTCGAGGTTCGTTCGAACGGCTTCAGATCTTTGGCGGACGAACCCAATCCGAGAATGGCGGCAACTCGCATTTTGCCGCCCGAGATTAACAAACTTTAACCCATCAAAATAGCGGGAGGCATCTGCAACGCCATTGTGTGAGCGGCGGGAGAAGCAAAAAATTCATCGTGAATGACAGAGCGGACATGGGCGCGACGGATCCCGCGAGGGACAGTTCGGATTGCTGCCGTAAGCTGTCATCCTGAGCGAAGTGGAAAGTTCGCTTCGCGAACTTTCCCCGCAGTCGAAGGACCCCTATCGAATAGGAAATCCTGCAGTTCTTGTCGCGGGCGAGAGTTCAACCCTTTGGTCCCTGACAGCGCTCTAGCGGTAGGGGTCCTTCGACTCCACAAACCGAGTCGCAAGCGAATCGGTTTGCTCCGCTCAGGATGACAGGGTGAAGCGATCACTCGACGATTGAGACAATCTTCGTCTGTCGACCGAGAGTTACGGTCAGCTCACACGGCACGATCATCGAAACAACGGGAACCGGAATAACCTGTCCGAATACACGTACAGCTCCGGCGCGAATCTTGCGATCGGCTTCGGTACGAGAGTTCACAAACCCAGCTTCTGGGAGCAATTTGTCGAGCCTCACGGCTTTGGTCCCCTGCAAGTCCAGTGCCTGGTTTCGCGCCTTTTGCACTTCGTAGAGCGGAAAGTGAGTATTTGCGGTTTCCTGAAATTCCTTGGCAACTCCCACCACTACTCTGTCCAGTTTCACATCTACCCGTTGCGCACTGCTCGGCACTTCAGCTTTCTGAAACTGCTTCGCCCAGTCCTCCCCTGCCTTAGTCGCCGCATCGGCCGAGTGGAAATCGGTCACGATGCGCCGGGCCAGGTCTTTCTTCGCGTCCATCGGGTGCGACTCGCGCTTCATCTTTTCGATCTCAGACAGCTGCACATCCGTCAGCAGCTCGTAATACCTCCACATCATCGGGTCGGAGATGGACATCACTTTGCCGTACATCTCGAGCGGCGGCTCCTGGATGCCGATGGCATTGCCCAGCGACTTTGACATCTTCTGCACCCCATCGAGGCCTTCGATGATGGGCGTGGTCAGCACCACCTGTGACTCCTGCCCGTAGGCGCGCTGCATTTCCCGGCCGACCAGCAGGTTGAATTTCTGGTCGGTGCCGCCCAGTTCGACGTCGGCCTGGAGCGCGACCGAGTCGTATCCCTGGGCCAGCGGGTACAGCAGTTCGTGCATGGCGATGGGTTTTTCTTCGTGGAAGCGTTTGTGAAAGTCCTCGCGCTCGAGCATCTGCGAAACCGTGAACTTGGCGGTGAGCCGAATCCAGTCCGCCGACTTCATCTTGTCGAACCACTAGCTGTTGAAGCGGGTCTCGGTCTTGGCCTGGGACAGAATCTTGAACACTTGCGCCATATAGGTTTTGGCGTTGCGCATGATCTCTTCCGGACTCAGCGGCGGCCGGGTGGCGGAACGGCCGGTGGGGTCGCCAATCATGCCGGTGAAATCGCCAATCAGAAAGATGACGGTGTGGCCGAGGTCCTGAAAGTGCTTGAGTTTGCGCAAGAGCACGGTGTGGCCGAGATGGAGATCGGGCGCGGTAGGATCGAAGCCGGCCTTTACCCGCAGCGGCTTGCCGGAGGCGAGAGACTTCTCCAGCTTGGCGCGCAGCTCGGACTCCTTCACGATTTCCGCGGAGCCCTTCTTGATGTAGGCCAGTTGTTCGTCGACCGGAGGGAAGGTGGGCATAAGGGTAAGATTATTGCAGAAAACCGATTCGACGGAGCGATGAGGACTTTTCGGAGGTCATCCCAAGTACTTGTGAGCATGGGGGCAGACTGCACTTTTAAGCTTTGTTGCAAGCGCAATTGAGCATTTAAGCTTTATGTGATAAAACTTAAATGCCGAGAAAGCTTTTAAGGTTTAAAATTTTAAGGCCGGCGCCCTATGAAAAGAGGTTTACAAGGCAGGCTGCTGGCGCAAGGGGCGGCTCCGGAGCCTTTCAAGAGCTTTGTTCCGAAGCCTTTGCCGCCAGCTCCTGCTATCGAATTCAGCCCCGAGCTGCTTGACCTGATGGAACGGTCCAATCTGGCCCTGGGCCGTCTGGATGGACTTGCCCACCTCTTGCCAGATCTGCAGCTATTTCTTTACTTCTATATTCGTAAGGAAGCCGTGCTCTCATCCCAGATTGAGGGCACTCAATCGTCTTTGTCTGAACTGTTGTTATTCGAAAGCAAGCAGCTTAGTGGAGCCCCAACCGATGATGTTGTGGAGGTTTCCAATTACGTTTCCGCTCTCCAGTTCGGCCTCAAGAAATTGAGGCAGGACTTCCCCATATCGATTCGATTGATCAAGGAAATGCACCGAGTCCTGCTGGCGAAAGGAAGGGGGCAAACCAAGGATCCTGGAGAATTCCGGACCAGCCAGAATTGGATCGGCGGTTCGAGACCCGGCAACGCGGTTTATGTTCCACCGCCGAAGGAAGAAGTCGTCCCGCTCATGGGCCAGATCGAAACCTTCTACCATCAGCACAAAATCCTGCCAACGTTGGTGAAAGCGGCCCTCATTCATGTGCAGTTTGAAACCATCCATCCGTTTCTCGACGGAAATGGGCGGCTGGGAAGATTGTTGATCACGTTGATGTTGGTTGCCGATGCAGTGCTGGCGGAGCCCTTGCTCTATCTGTCCCTCTACTTCAAGCAACATCGCGCCACCTACTATGACCTGCTGCAGAAGGTTCGATTTGAAGGAAACTGGGAAGAGTGGTTAAACTTTTTCTTTACAGCTGTCCTCGAAACAGCGCAACAGGCGGTAACGACGTCCCACGACGTCCTGCGACTTTTTCAACGAGATCGGGCTCGGATTGAGAAATTAGGACGAGTTCGAGGTTCCACGATTCTGGTGCATGGCCTTCTTCAGAAAAAGCCCTACTTGACGATATCTACCGCGTCCAAAGACCTTCGCCTGAGCCAGCCAGCAGTAACCAACGCAATGCGCGCGCTTCAGAAACTTGAAATTGTGAGAGAAAGCAGTGGGAGAAATTGGAACAAGATCTTTGCTTACTCAAAGTACCTTCGGATCATGACTGAAGGCGCGGAACTATCGGCGGAGTAGGGGGACAAACTCGGTGACCTACGAACCGCCAGGCGCAGGTCTCTGTGCAATCAGTCTTCGCCCTACAAGTCCGAACTTTTCTTCCACTAGGATGTTGATTGCTTCCGAATACGCTATGTGTTCCAGCTCCAGAATTCGCGCGGCCAGCGTGTGCTCATCGTCGGTATCCAGGACTGAAATGGCTTTCTGTACGATGATGGCTCCGTGGTCGAGTTCTTCATCCACAAAGTGCACGGTGCAGCCGGTAATTTTCACCCCGTAGGCGAAGGCTTGCTCCTGCGCTTCCAGGCCAGGAAATGCGGGCAGCAGCGACGGGTGAATGTTCAGGATGCGCCGCGGGAATTGCTGCACGAACCAGGGAGAGAGCAAGCGCATGTAGCCGGCCAGGCAGACAAGCTCGACTTGGTGCTGCTGGAGAGCGGCCACCACTTCGCGATCGTGCTCTTCGCGCTGCTTACCCTTGGAGGGAATGACCAGCGCTTGAATACCCATGCGCCTGGCGACTTCGAGACCGCCGGCGTCCGGTTTGTTGGAAATAACGATGGCTATGCGGACGTTGGGAATTTTTCCCGCGGCCACGTTTTTGGCGATGGCTTCGAAGTTCGAGCCGCGTCCGGAGAGAAGGATTCCAAGATTGTGCATGGGAGCCATAGGCAGCCAGCACACATGATAATCGGTCGCGCCTGACTAACGCTTCCCGGCCAGAAAAAAATGGAGTTGCGCACTTCATGCCGGCTGCGCAACTCCCTGTGGCGCCATTACCTGCTTCCTACATTCCCGAAGAGTTTTTTGTTCCGCCCGAGAGCGGCTGGCCATTGGCCTGCATTTCAGTCACAAGCTTCTTGTCCTGCTCGACCAGGCCCGGAGGCAGCTTGGCATAGAAAAGGGCATCGGCGCTGGCCTGACCGTCGGTGATGATGTACTGGATAAATCCCTGCACCGCTTCACGCTTGTTTGTATCCTTACCGTCTTTTGGAACGAGAAGGAAAGTCAGGCCGCAGATGGGATACGCATCCTTCGCCGAAGCTGGCGGATTCACAATAGGAGTGCGCACATCGCCGGAGAGCTCTCCACTGAAGGCGTCAATGGCTGCGGTGGTTCCCGCCGTATCCGGTGCCATCCAGTTGCCGGCTTCATTGCGAATCTTCGCCACCGGCAGATTGTTCTCCCTGGCATAACTCAGTTCCACGTAGCCGATTGTGCCCGGGTTTTGCTTGACTATCCCGGTTACACCCTCGCTGCCTTTGCCGCCCAGACCTACCGGCCAGCTCACTGATATTCCCTTTCCAACCTGCTTCGCCCACTCTGGATTAACGGCGTTCAGGTAGGTTGTAAATATGTTCGTGGTTCCACTGCCGTCGGAGCGGTGGGCGACTATGATCGCTCCCTTGGGCAGGTTGACTCCGGGATTGTCTTTTTTCAGCGCAGGATCCTGCCAAGTCTTGATCTTTCCGAGATAGATTCCCGATAACGTAGCGCCGCTCAAGCGCAGCGGCGCTGAGAGTTCCGGCAGATTGTAAGTAATGCAGACCGGACCGGCGCTCTCCGGAATCTGGATCAGGGCCGGCATCTCTTTCAGCTGATCGTCACTCAAAGCAGCATCGCTGGCTCCGAAATCGACCAGGCCCTTCTTTAACTGCTGAATTCCGCCACCGCTGCCGATGGACTGGTAGTTGATGCGAATCCCCGAATGACTGCCGGAATAGGCGCTGATCCAGCGTGTCATGATGGGATAAATGAATGTGCTGCCGGCACCAATAATGTTCTGCCCCTCCTCCTGAGCGGTTGTGCCATGATTCGAATTACAGGCGAGCAATAGCACCCCGAATATCGCCATCGCAAATCCACCGAGATAAACACGTTTGTTGTGCATGCTTTACTCCTTTCTACTCGCGGCCTCGAACCCGCCGACCGCAAGAACGACGAAGACCTCCCCTTTGTGATAGCGGAGGGTGCGATAGGGAAGCCTGAGAAATGTTAAAAGAAGATTAAAATTTTGCTGAGCCGGCGCCCTCAAGCCGGTCGGAGACGCTTGACTTCGTCGCTTCTGCTATATTTTGTTGATGTATCAGGACTTCTACGCCGTCGATCGCTGGACCAAAAGCAAGGTGCACTGCATCTACCAGGCGCTCATTGTGGCCATTGCCACTCGCCACGCCGATGCGGTCGACATTAAGTTTCTGGTGGACGGACGCCCGGTCTGGGTCGCGCTGCCCCATCCTGCCTGGGTGGAGTACAAGAAACGCACTGGCATACTGATCACCGATCAACTTGCGGTGGAGATTGCCGGGCACTACCTGAAGACGGCGCTTGAATCCGGCGAGGGTGCGGGACGGGAAATGTATTCCTTGACCGTCGAGGAGACATTGAAGCATCTCGAGGCGGTGGTGAATGCTCCGGAAGTTCAGCCGGTGAGCTAAGGTCGCATGGAGGACGGGCGTCCCGCCCGTCCTGCACGAGCGGGGCGCTCGCGCCTACATTTTTTATAGGCGGCAGATCAGCAGTTCTCTTTCGTAGATCATCTCCGGCGGCAAGTGCGCGTGCAGGCGGATGAACAGCTCCTCGTGCCCGATCACCTCGGATTTCCACGCCACACGGTCGACGAACTGTAATTTCTCGAACTTGTCTTTGGGAAAATCCAGACCCTTCCACTCCATATCTTCATAATAGGGAGTCCAGCCGATGGGCGTCTCCTTGCCCTGGGCCCGCCCATGGACGCGGTCCACGATCCATTTGAGCACGCGCATGTTGTCGCGGAATCCGGGCCAGACAAATTTGCCGTCGGCGTCTTTTCTGAACCAGTTTACGTGGAAGATGCGGGGCGTGCGGCTGAGCGAGCGTTGCATTTTGATCCAATGGCGGAAATAGTCGCCCATGTGGTAGCCGCAGAATGGAAGCATGGCCATGGGGTCGCGGCGGACTTTCCCGACTTCTCCTGCGGCCGCCGCGGTCATCTCCGATCCCATCGTGGCGCCGACATACACCCCGGCGCTCCAGTTGAACGCCTGGTAGATGAGCGGAATGGTGCTGGCGCGGCGGCCGCCAAAAATAATCGCGCTGATTGGAACTCCGGTGGGATCTTCCCAGGCGGCGTCGATGGTCGGGCACTGCGAAGCGGGAGCGGTAAAGCGCGCATTGGGGTGGGCCGCTTTGGCGCCGGTCTGCTTCCCAATCTCCGGCGTCCAGACGTTGCCTTGCCAGTCCAGACACTCTTTGGGCGGTTCGTCGGTCATGCCCTCCCACCACACTCCGCCTTGAGGAGTGAGCGCAACATTGGTGAAGATAGTGTTGCGGGAGAGCGTTGCGATGGCATTGGGGTTGGTTTTTTTCGACGTTCCCGGGGCTACGCCAAAGAAACCGGCTTCCGGATTGATGGCGCGTAAGCAGCCCTCGGCGTCGGGCTTGATCCAGGCGATGTCGTCTCCCACGGTCCAGACTTTCCAGTCCTTAAGGCCGGCCGGCGGCACCATCATGGCGAAATTCGTCTTGCCGCATGAACTGGGGAAGGCGGCTGCCACGTAGGTCTTTTTTCCGTTCGGGTCTTCCACCCCGAGGATAAGCATGTGCTCCGCCATCCAACCTTCGTCGCGTGCGATGTTGGAAGCGATCCGCAGCGCAAAGCACTTCTTGCCCAGCAGCGCATTGCCGCCATAGCCCGATCCGTAAGACCAGATTTCGCGCGTCTCCGGAAAGTGGACAATATATTTGTCCGGGTTGCACGGCCAGGGAACGTCTTTCTGGCCGGGCGCCAGCGGCGCTCCCACGCTGTGGATGCAGGGCACAACGCGTTTTTCGTCCTTGTCGATTTCCTTGAAAACCTGTATTCCGATGCGCGCCATGATGCGCATGTTCACAACCACGTACGGCGAATCGGTAAGCTGCACTCCGATCTGCGACATGGGCCCGCCTACCGGACCCATGCTGAAGGGCAGGACATACATGGTGCGTCCCTGCATGGCCCCGTGGAACTTCTCTTTCAACTTGCGGCGCATGGTGTAGGGGTTTTCCCAGTTGTTGGTGGGACCGGCATTGTCCTTCGACAAGGAACAGATGAAAGTGCGGTCTTCGACGCGGGCTACGTCACCGGCGTCGGAGCGGGCCAGGAAGCAGCCGGGCCATAAGTCTTCATTCAGCTTGATTAACGAGCCACTGGCCACCATCTCGCGGCAAAGCTTGTCGTATTCCGCCTGCGAGCCATCCACCCAGTGAATGTCCCTGGGTTTGGTCAGTTCGGCGGTTTTTTCGACCCATTTGACGAGGTGTATGTTGCGCGTGAGCGGCCCGGTCAATCGTGCGGTTTTTATAGCCATCCTGTAATCCATTTTGCCAGAGAAGCGGCTGCAATGCTTGCTGGGCGAAAGTCCGCCGAGCGATACAGCGCGGATCGTCCGGCGAGCTGCTTCGCGACCATTGTCGTGAGGAGTTGATCGCCAGGAAAAATATTAACCGCAAAGGCGCAAAGCAGGACGCGAAGTACCTTAGAAGGGACTGTAATAAACTGCAAGCATTGGCTTTACAGTTCTATGCCCGCTTTTTCTTTTTCTCTCAGCCAATCCCCATTCCGGCGCATCTAAAAACAAAAGTTCACCTATGTCTCAATCACATCCGGGAATGACCGTTGGAGAACTGTTTGCCGCCTGGGGGAGCATCCTGCACGGCCGGGCTCCCATGCTTTCCATCGAGATTACCCGCGAGTGTCCGCTGAGTTGTCCGGGATGCTATGCCTACGGTGACTCCCATCTGGGGGGCGAGAAGAAGCTGACCGAACTCTCGGACCTGAGGGGCGACGCGCTGGTCGAGGGAGTTCTGGGGCTGGTAAAAAAACACCGGCCGCTGCACGTCTCTCTGGTGGGCGGTGAACCGATGATCCGGTATCGCGAACTCAGCCGCATTCTTCCGGCTCTCAGCCAGCAGAATATTTTTACCATGGTAGTCACCAGCGGGATCATTCCCATCCCGGCGGAATGGATGGGGCTGCGGCGAAACCGGGTGGCCGTGTCCATCGATGGACTGCCGGAGCACCACAATCCGCGGCGCAAGCCCGCGACTTACGAACGGATTCTGGAAAATATCCGCGACCGCGAGGTCAACATTCATTGGACAATCACCGGGCCGATGATGAAGCGCCCCGGATATCTGGAAGAATACCTGGCCTTCTGGCAGGCCCGGCCGGAAGTGAAACGCATCTGGGTGAGCCTGTACACTCCGCAGCAAGGCGAGAACACGCCGGAAATGCTCAGCATGGAAGAGCGGCAGCGGGTGGCACAGGAATTACCCGGCCTGCGCGAGGCTTATCCGAAATTGCTGATGAACCCGGGCATCGGGCAGGCTCTGCTGGAGCCGCCCAAAAATCCGCAGGAATGTCTGTTCTCGAAGATGTCGACCAACTTCTCGGCGGACCTGACGACGCGGGTCGAGCCCTGCATTTTTGGCGGCACGCCGGATTGCAGCCAGTGCGGCTGCGTGGTTTCCAGCGGACTGCATCATGTGCAGCAGAGAAAAGTCCTGGGCCCGCTGAGCATCGGTCACCTGGTCCGCGGTTCGACTGCGATCGGTTCGCTGATGAATCGACTGCGGGCAAGCTCGGTGATGCCGGCGCGGTGGCACGCGCTTGCTCGCCGGCAGTCAGACCCAGCCGATCTGGTTCAAATCGGGCCCGGCGGAGCAGATTAGCCAGGTCAAATTCGCCTTAATGCGCGCACGATCACCACCAGCAGCACCGCGCCCAGAATCGCAACCAGAATGTTGGGGACCAGCCCCCCGCGGGTATAGATGCCCAGCAAGCGCAGGACCCAATTGCCAAAAATGGCGCCCGCGATGCCGAGCAGAATGTCTACGATAAGGCCGTAGCCCGCGCCTTTCATGATCTTGCCCGCGGCCCAGCCTGCGACCAGTCCCACCAGAATGATGTAGATCAAACCACCGTCCATGAAGACAGGCCCCCGTTTACGCCGGGGAAGCGTATGCCGGGTAGGGCCAGGTGTCAAGCGAGGCCACTGGGGTCCGCGTGGGGACAAAGATCTTACCTGTCCGGCGGAGCCACGCTCCGCAGGACAACACCGTCGAACTGCGCTCCGCGGGGCAGTTGAGGCCTCCCTCCCTGCGCCGACCGCGGTAGTGTTGAGGTCCGGACGGCTGAAATCAGAGGTTGTGCGGTATCTTCTATCCAAACTCGGCTAAACAACTGTCTTGACACGATGAACCCGAGACGCCATGCTAATGCAGCTTTTACGGAGCTCTCATGGCCGAGGCTGAACCCGAGAAGCGGGCTACCCGCCGTTTTGCTTTGCGGCTGCCGGTAGCTGTCACCTATGCAGACAACGGATCGCAAGAAACCAGCGCCCAGACTCGGGATGTCAGCGCGCGCGGTATTTGCTTTTACGTGGATTCGGCGATCTCCCCGGGTTCCGCCATTGAATTTACCCTTACCCTCCCCCCTGAAATTACTCTGACGGAAAGCATCCGTGTTCACTGTAAAGGGAAAGTCGTGCGCGTCGATGACGGCGACGGCAAAGTGGCGGTAGCGGCGGTGATTGAGGAATACGAATTCCTGGCCGAACCGTAAGTACCGCAGGGGCTGAAGCCCTCAATCTGTAAGTTTTAATGCAGGGCCGAGGCCCTGCTCCACCCTGAAACCGTCGTTCCTCAGATTTGTTTAGGCCAGGAACCTGCGCAAGTACCGCAGGGGCTGAAGCCCTCAATCTGTAAGTCTTAATGCAGGGCCGAGGCCCTGCTCCACCCTGAAACCGTCGTTCCTCAGATTTGTTTAGGCCAGGAGCCTGAGTCCCAATGCCAAGACCCGACCCCCGACCTTTTGTTACTTCTCCGGGGACAGCGCCGGTGGTATGGTTGCACCAATAACGCTTTCCTCTGAGAGATGAAGTCTTTGCCGTGTTTCGGCCGCCAATTTGTGTGGTCTTCGTTGCTTGCGGCTTCGCTGGGCGCGAGTATTGGCCTGGCGCAGACGCCGGATGATCCACCTATACCGAAGGGACCTCCGGCACTGGTGCGCTCGGTGAAAATGATTTCCGACGCCGAAGGGCCCGCCCTCGAGATCGTCTCCAGCCAGGCGCCTGAACCGGCGATCGAATTCCTCGACAGTCCACCCCGGCTAGTGATTGACCTTCCTAACACCAGGGTTTTGCTGCCTGGCAAACGGCTTGAGGTTGGCAGCGAGCAGGTTCGCGCGGTGCGGATGAATCAGTACCAGCAGGCGCCGCCCGTGACTCGCGTCGTGGTTGACCTGGTCCATCCCATGGGTTACAGCAGCGATGGCAACGGTCAACGCCTGCTGATCCACATCCATCCCATGGCAGAGGCCCGGCAGAACATCGAAACGCCCTCAGTGCCCGCATTCACCAAGGGGGTTCAGCCCGCCTTTGTGCCTGTCGTTCCCGGAAGTTCCGGAGCGGTGGTGGAAGTGGGCAGCCGGCTTTCAGCCGATTCCGCAGTGAAAGCAGGCCTGGAGACGACGATTTTGCGCCTGGCCCGCGGGGGCGAAGTGCGGGTGTGCCCCAAGACCACTCTCTCCGTGACTCCGTCACAAAATGGCCGGGACCTGATGCTGGGTATGAGCACCGGCGCTCTCGAAGCCCAATACACGCTGAATGCCTCCACCGATTCGGTAGTCACGCCCGACTTTCGCATGTTGCTGGCGGGATCGGGCGAGCTCCACTTCGCCATCAGCGCCGATGCCCGGGGAAATACCTGCGTCCGAGCGTTGCCGGGAAACACCGCTTCGGTGGTGGTTTCAGAACTGCTGGGCGATGGAAGCTATCAGGTGAAACCAGACGAGCAGGTCTTCTTCCGCGCGGGAAAACTGAACCAGATGGAGACTACGGTGCCGGACGATTGCGGTTGTCCGCCGCCGCAGATCCCGGCCCTGCGCGCGGCCCTGCCCCCATCCACAGTCTCGGAGAAAGATTTGCCGCCGGCGGTGCATCTGGCGCAACCCGAAGACCAGGCCAAACCCGTGACGGCTGCGAAGTCAAATTCCGGAATGCCCTCACAGGACGCTTCCTCGTCACAGGTGACCCTGACTGTTACCCCTCCGGGCACAGAAGGTTTGCCAGCCCCTTCGCCCAACGCGCCTCACGCCCAGGTTGACGCTCCGTTTGTTTTCCGCGCGAGCGATTTACCGCCGGCAACGACGCCAGATCTCGGCGCCGGAACTCTGCCCATGTCGCGCGCCGCCAATCCGGTGCCGACGCTCATCATTGCGGAACCGCCCGAGCACAAGGGCGTCCTCGGCAAGGTAAAGGGTTTTTTCGCGTCTATCTTTAGGTAACCACCAAGAAGCAGCAACCAAGCCAGACGGCCAAGCCGGATCTCGGACCTCAGCACTGCTCGATTCAATGGAGCACGGGCCTCCCGCCCGTGCAGGCGCCGGCCAGAGGCAGCCAGATTGGCCGCCTCAAATACGACTGCAGTCCGAAGCCTGCGGTCCGGCGTCCGCTGTTACCGGCGTATGGCTTTGGCCAGCGGGGCTACTCTCTCCCTGACTTCGTCGGCGATTTCGGCGCCGCGTTCCATGGCGTCTTCGGCGAACTCCCGGGCATCGTCAGTCCACTCGTCGACGGTTTCGCGAGCGTCGTCAAATTTGCGGCGCAGCTCTTTTCTCATCTGCTTGCCCGCCTTGGGGGCGAGCAGCATACCGAGCAGGGCGCCGGCGCCCAGCCCGATCAGCAAGAACGTTACAGCGGTCCCGGCGGCGCTGCCTTGCTCGGAAGCCTCGTATTTTCCAGTGCGCATAAGAACTCCTTCCAGATTCGAATTCGGTTTATTTTCCCTCTCTTTTGATTCTAGCTGGCGCGCCGGCGTTCATGACTTCTTTCGGCGTTTTTTCTGGGCCGTTTCGCTCCAGTTCCCAAATCAGTTCAAGCCCGTGTAAAATAAAGAGTTGGATCCTCGTATCCTGCGGAAAATGTGGCCTGCCCGCCTTCCGCCGATGGCATCACGATAGTTTAAGGAGACTTACCCAGCAATGGCTATCCCCGCCACCCAGCTTCGCCCTGGCATGATCATCAAGCACAACAATGATCTGCATTCCGTGTTCAGCGTCGAGCATCGCACTCCCGGCAACCTGCGCGCCTTCATCCAGGCCAAACTGCGCAACCTGAGGACGGGCGCCATGTTCGAGCACCGTTTCCGCTCCCCCGATCCTATTGAAAAGATCGTCGTGGATGAGATCGAAATGGAGTTTCTGTACGCCGACGGCGACAGCTACTACTTCATGGACACAACTAGTTTCGAACAGACCCACCTGACTCGCGAGATCCTGGGCGATGCCGTCAATTACCTGATCTCTAATCTTCAGATCAAGGTGGAATTTTTCGATGGCAAGGCAGTAGGAATCGAATTGCCGCAGACGGTAGAGTTGACGGTGGTTGAAACCGAGCCCGGGTTAAAGAGCGCCACGGCCTCCAGCGTGACCAAACCGGCAAAGACCGAAACCGGTCTGGTCGTCCACGTTCCGCCGTTCATCAACGAAGGGGAAAAGATCCGCGTAGATACGGCTGAGGGCGCGTATTTGTCGCGGGCGTAAACCGTGATCGCGAGCAGGATTGTCATCCTGAGCGCAGTGGAAAGTTCGCTGCGCGAACTTTCCGCGCAGTCGAAGGACCCCTACAGATTAAAATGCTGCGTGGCCGGGGGAATTTTCGAGGCGAGGCCGGGTAAAACTAAGCTTTCGGCCGTGAGTAGCGTTTAGGGATCTTTCGACTGCGCAGCTGCTTCGCGAAGCGAAGCAGCCACTCCGCTCAAGATGACAGGTCGTTCAAGTTAGGAATGACTTCCACCGAGAAAACTTCGCAAGCCCGTCGCTTTATCGTCCGGGGAAGGGTGCAGGGCGTCGGCTTTCGCTGGTTCGTCGAGCGCGAGGCGCATCTCCTCGGCGTCGCCGGCTGGGTGCGCAACAACGCCGACGGCAGCGTGGAAGTTCTGGCCATGGGGTCGCGCGATCAATTGCAGGCTTTGCAATCGCGTCTGCGCGCCGGCCCTCGCGCCGCCCGCGTGGATGACATCGAGGAAAGCGAGACCCAGCCGGTCACCGGCCTTATAACTTTTCGCATTGAAGGAGCCTGGTAAATGGCCGAACCCGCGACCCGCCACACGGACCGCAACTGCGAACCGCTGAAGAAGCTGATTCGCGAGATCCCCGACTTCCCCAAGAAGGGAATTCTGTTTTACGACATCACCACGCTGCTCAAGGACAAGGTCGGCCTGGCCACGCTGATTGATCAACTGGCGGAGCATTACGTCGCCTCTGGCGTCGACCTGGTGCTGGGCATGGAGGCGCGTGGCTTCATCTTCGCTCCGGCGATCGCTTACCGCTTGAATGCGGGCTTTGTGCCCCTGCGCAAGCCGGGCAAACTGCCCGCCGCCACCCACCGATTCGATTACGCGCTGGAATACGGCACGAACACCCTGGAGATCCACCGCGATGCCGTTCAGAAGGGCCAGCGTGTGCTTATCGTCGACGACCTGCTGGCCACGGGTGGCACGGCCGAAGCCACCGCCAAGTTGGCCCGCTCGATGGGCGCGGAAATTGCCGGACTGGGCTTCGTGGTGGAGCTGGACTTCCTGAAAGGCCGGGAGAAGCTGAAAGACTACGAGGTGTTTTCCCTGCTGCATTACGACGCTTAGGATTTCTTCCTGCCCAGGCGGTCGCGTTGCGCTTTCTGTCCAGGCTTGCCAACCACCAGGGACGTACCGCCGGTTACTCCTCCACCGTCAGCGTCGCCCCCTTCGCCAGGTAGCTCTTCCTCCGGAACCAATCCTCCATGGCGGCTTTCAGCTCTTTGAGAGGGACCCGGGTTCCAACTTCCATGACCCCGTCGGCCACAGGCAGAGTTTCGTCGAAGACGCTGGCGTTAGTGAAATTACGCATGGAAAAGCTGTCCAGCCATTTGAGGGGACAGGGCAGGCGCCGTCCATTCACTTCGTACTCCACGCGAATCCTGCGGGCAAACATCGGAGCAATTTAACCATAGATCCGCCGCTTGAGGATTGGGCGGCCACCGGCTGGAGACTCTCTGGTATAAGCTAGAACTTTGGCCGCCTGGCGTATGGTCTTCGTGCTCGACAATTACGATTCATTCACCTATAACCTGGTGCAATATCTGGGTGAACTGGGCGCTGCGGTGGAAGTGCGGCGCAATGACCGGGTCACGGTCGCGGAGGTGGAGGCGATGCGTCCGGAACGGATCGTACTTTCTCCCGGCCCCTGCACTCCCCAGGAAGCGGGGATGACCATTCCGCTGATCCGTCATTTCGCGGGCAAAGTGCCGGTGCTAGGCGTCTGCCTGGGACACCAGGCGATCGGGGCGGCGTTCGGCGGCAAGGTGGTGCGCGCCCCCCACCTGATGCATGGCAAGACCAGCCAGGTGCAGCACGACGGTAAAACCATTTTCGGCGGCCTGACATCGCCCATGACGGCAACGCGTTACCACTCCCTGATTGTCGAAGAGGGAAGTCTGCCGTTGGATCTCGAAGTCAGCGCCTTCACCATAGAGCGCGACGGCTCGCGCACCATCATGGGATTGCGGCATCGAAGATTTCCGGTCGAGGGCGTGCAATTCCATCCCGAGAGCGTGTTGACCGACGAGGGCAAGAAACTGGTAGAGAATTTTCTGCGAATCTAGGCCCGCCTCGAATTGGTCGCGAAGGACAAGATGCCGGGAAGGACACGGCTTCGCGGGAAGGCCACGGCTTCAGGCGAGCGAAGGGCACGACTTCAGGCGCGGAACATGGCTTCAGGCTCGGGAAGGGCACGACTTGAGGCTCGGGAAGGGCACGACTTCAGTCGTGCCGCAGCAGCCTCGAACCCGCGCGGCTTTAGCCGCTGAGGTTCGCTTTGTGGCGCTGAGGCGCCATTATCTTCCAGCACCTGGCGGCACGAGCGCGCATCCCATTCTCCGCGCGCTCGAACTACGCTACGCCGCGGAAGGCCAGCGCCAGCAGCCAAATGTTCAGGACGGCGATCAATATGGCAGTGATCCAGGAGAGAACTTTCAACCACGAAGCATTAGTAAACTCGCCCATCTTTCGCTGATCGCTGGTGAACATCACCAGGGGAAAGACGGCGAAGCTCAGCTGCATGCTGAGAATCACCTGGCTGAATACCAGCAGCTTGGCCGTGCCTCCCGTTCCCCAGAACGCAGTGACGATGACCGCCGGGACAATGGCCACGCAGCGCGTGATCAGGCGCCGCAGCCAGGGGCGCAGACGTATATTCAGGAAGCCTTCCATCACCACCTGGCCCGCCAGAGTGCCCGTCAGTGTGGAGTTCTGCCCGGAGGCCAACAGGGCCAGCGCGAACATGGTGCTGGCACCGGTCACTCCGAGCAGCGGGGTAAGCAGTTTGTGAGCGTCGTTGATCTCGGCCACGTTATTGTATCCGTGGCTGTAGAATGTGGCCGCCGACACAATCAGGATGGCCGCATTCACCAGCAGCGCAAAAGTGAGGGCAATGGTGGAATCGATGGTCCCGAAGCGGATGGCCTCGCGCTTGCCCGCCGGAGTGCGTTCGAAATTGCGCGTCTGCACCAGCGCCGAATGCAGATACAGGTTGTGCGGCATCACCGTAGCTCCCAGGATGCCGATAGCGATATACAACATTCCGGGGTCGCGAATAATCTGTGCGGAAGGGATGAAGAATCCGTGCGCGATGCCTAACAGGCTCGGCTTGGAGAACAGAATCTCCAGGGCGAAGCAGACTCCGATGACCCCGATCAGCGAGATGACCAGCGCCTCGATCAGCCGGAATCCCTTCTGCTGCAGGAAAAGGATCAGCAGAACATCCAGCGAGGTCAGGCATACGCCCCACAACAGCGGAATGTGAAACAGCAGGTTGAGCGCGATGGCCGACCCGATCACCTCGGCGAGGTCGCAGGCGGCAATGGCAATCTCGGCCCCGATCCAGAACAGGAACGAAACCGGACGGCTGAAGTGGTCTCGACAGGCGGTAGCCAGGTCACGTCCTGTAACCACTCCCAGCTTGATGGCCAGAGTCTGCAGCAGGATGGCCATCAGGTTGGACACCATGATGACCGATAGCAGCGAGTAGTTATATTTCGAGCCGCCGGCCAGGTCCGTCGCCCAGTTGCCTGGATCCATGTAGCCGACGGCCACCAGGTAGCCGGGCCCGGCAAAGGCCAGGAGTTTGCGCAAAAAGCCCGCCGATTGCGGGATGGGAAGACTGCGGTAGATCTCGGGCAGGCTGGGACGGGCGACCGCATTTCGCCAGCCGGGGAGCGGGCTAGCGTCCGTGCTGGGGATGGCTGGCAACTCGGGCGGCGACAGCATTAGCGTAAGTATACACAGTAAAGTAAACTATGGTTAATTACTTTTGGGGCTGGCCGGGCTTCGGCCGCGACGGTCGGCAACCGTCACCCACACCTTCTCCGCCGCCGATCCCCCCAGGGCAACCCGGCCGGCGTCGGTATCGAGAGTCAGGGTGTGGTCATAATTCCGTCCGGAAACGTGCACCCGGGCCCCGGGCCGGATGCCGCGTTGTTCGAGGAATTCCAGCAGACGGCGATCGCGCTCGTAAATGCCGCTCACCGTGTAATTGCCGCCCGCCTCGGCCTGGGCCAGCAACAGTAATCCGCGCCGGCGCCGGCTGGTAGGACTCTCCAGTTCACTGAGATTGCCGTGAGGACAGGGGCCGCCGCGTCCCAGTCTAGCCAGCAACTTGGCCTCAAAGTCGGGCGATACGGCGTGCTCGAGCCGCTCGGCCTCATCGTGCACCTTGTACCATTCCATGCCAAACATCTCCGCCAGCATGCGTTCGATCAGATGGTGGCGAAGCGTCAGCTTGCGGGCGATCTTGCGTCCCGCGGCGCTGAGGGTTACCTCCCCGCTGTTCTGCACCCGGACCAGGCCATCTTTTTTCAGACGACGCAGAGCCATGGTGACGGCGGGCGGCGAAACTGAAAGCCAGTGCGCCAGGGTCGCCGAGATGACAGTTTCACCCTCGCTTTCGGCCTCCAGGATCGCTTTCAGGTAGTCTTCTTTTGAAACGGTGATCATCTATGAGGCATTATAGAAGGGTTAAGCACGGTTAACACAATTTTGTCGATTTCTTTTGTCGACCCTGGCCTTGGATTTGCTGCGCGGGGAAGCAAAGCGAAGCCACCACGGCGGGTTTCTACCGGATACTATAGAGAGACCAAGCGTGATGCGATGGGTGCCCAACTTTCGTTTGCCGGAGATCTTTCCCATGACTCGATTTCTTGCGCCGGCTTTGGTCGTCATATGCCTGGCGACCATTGCGGATGCCGGCCTTACCGCGGATTCCAGGAAAGTGGCGGAGACCGAGAACATCTATGCCCAGGTCAGTGACGCTAAGACCATCATCGGCACGATTGACTCCGGCTTGTTCAGCAGCTATCGGGGGAAGGACCGGGCCGCCTGGGTGCGGGTGTACCATACGCAGCGCCGGCAACTGGTCAAGTCGCTCTCCCGGCTCCCCAGCCGGGGCCTGTCGGCAGGCGATACTCACGCTATCGCTTCCATGCGCGCCCAACTGCAATCGTTCACTGAAAACATTTCAGCGTCTTTCACTCCCAAGGGCAATTGCCAGGATGCAGGGCGCGAAAATGATGCAGGGCGCAAAAATAAAAATAAAGATATGGACTACGCATCCTTGCGCGCCGCCCTGGTGGCCTGCTTCGTCGAGAATGACAAGCGCATGCTCTTCGAGGGCAAGAGCCTTAACCGGCAGTCTGCGCTCGACCTGCTGCATGAGCTCAAGGAGCCGGAACGACGCAAGGGTGTGTTTCTAGCTCTCGGTCCTTTGTGGCACTCTCTCAACGGCAACGATGAGCCCGACAGCCCGTATCGCCGCCTGATCGCGATGGCGGCGGCAGACGCAACCAAAAATGGCTCTGAGATCGACCATGCCGCCCGCGACGTGGGAGTCAGCACCGCGGAAGTAGAACGTTGGCTGGAACAGATTCTCGATGCCTGGCGCGAATCGACCAGCGATCAACCGGTCGAGCCATGGAGCTTCAGCTTTGAGGCTGCTGAAGCGGACCGCATTCTTGCGGATTCCATCCCTCTTGACTCGCTCAAGCCGATCAACTTCCGCTTCTACCGGGACTTGGGCGCGGACTTAAAACAGTTTGGTGTGCTCTATGACCTCGATGCGCGACCGGGCAAGGCTCCCCTGGCCTACACCGACTTCGTTGTCCACGGGCGCATGATCGACGGCGTATGGCGACCCGCTATTGCCCGCGTATCCGCGCCCTACGCTCATGGCGGGCTGTTCGTCTTGAACGAACTGGTGCATGAGAACGGACATGCGATCAACATCATGGCCATCCGCAATCGCCCGGCCTTTTCTGACTGGCCCAGCGATCTTTTCGCGGAAGCGTTCGCCGACGTCCCCGGCTGGAGCACGTATGAGCCCGCATGGCAACGGAAATACCTGGGACGCGGCACGCCCGAGCAGGTTTCCCTGCGTGCTTTGTATGCGGTGGTGGTGCTGGATGTGGCGTGGTCTTTGTTCGAGCTCAGAATGTTGCGGGACCCATCGACTGATCCCAACCTTCTCTGGTCCGAGATTACAAGCCACTATCTGCATATCATTCCCCATCCCGAGCTTTCCTGGTGGGCCTTGCGAGTGCAACTGGTGGACTCGCCCGGATACATGGTGAATTATGGATTGGGCGCGGTATTGACCGCGGACATGCGGCAACATATCCGCGAGGCCCTGGGACCATTCGATACCGGCGATCCGCGGTGGTATGGGTGGCTCGGCGAACATCTGTTGCAATATGGCTCGGAACGGGACACTCGCAGGGTGATGGAAGACTTTCTGGGAAGGCCCGTCTCCCCGCAGGCAGTGCTCAAGCAGATCCATCGCCTGGGTTTGACATCCCTTCCTCCCCGACCCTAACCTTATGGCTCTCGATTTATGAAAGTTCTCGTCATCGGAAGCGGCGGACGTGAACATGCGCTGGTCTGGAAACTGCGCCAGTCTCCGCGGGTTTCGCAGGTGTATTGCGCGCCGGGCAACGGCGGTATCGCCGAAGGAGCGGAATGCCTGCCCGCCGATGTGAAGAATATCGCTGCGCTGGTGGCGGTTGCCGAGCAGGTCCGTCCGGATTTGACTGTGATTGGACCTGAACTGCCGCTGTCTCTGGGAGTGGTCGACGAGTTCACCCGGCGCGGGTGGCGGATCTTCGGGCCGAGCAAGGCGGCGGCACAACTGGAATCAAGCAAGAGTTTCGCCAAGGAGTTTCTGCAGCGCCACCATATTCCCACCGCGCATTTTGCCATTTGTAATTCCATGGACGATGTCCTTGGCGCCTTGCCGCTGTTTCATCCGCCGGTGGTCGTCAAAGCAGACGGCCTGGCTGCGGGCAAAGGTGTAGTCATCTGCCGGAGCAAAGAAGAAGCGGCTTCGGCGGCAGCCGAAATGTTCAGCGGCAAGACCCTGGGCGAGGCGGGACGGCGCGTGGTTCTGGAAGAGTGTCTACAGGGCGACGAGCTTTCATTCCTGGTCTTGAGCGACGGCGAGAGGGTGGCGCCGCTGGTGGCTGCCCAGGACCACAAGCGCATCGGGGAAGGCGACACCGGGCCCAACACGGGCGGCATGGGCGCCTACTCCACCGCCAGTCTTGTGGACCCCCAGATGACCCAGTGGCTGCTGCAACATGTGGCCCGGCCGGTGGTGGCCGGTATGAAGGCGGAAGGCGCGGAATATAAGGGCATCCTCTACTGTGGGCTGATGATGACGGCGCGCGGTCCCATGGTGCTGGAGTTCAATTGCCGCTTCGGCGACCCGGAAACGCAGCCCATCCTGATGCGACTCGAAAGCGATCTGCTGGAAGCGCTGGAAGCCTCGATTGAAGGCCGGGTCAGCGAGGGCGACTTTCGCTGGTCCCCGGATGCGTCGGTGTGCGTGGTCCTTTCCTCCGGCGGATATCCCGGCACCTATGAAGTGGGGAAAAAGATTATGGGACTCCAAGACGCGGCCAAGATCGAGGGAGTGAAGGTCTTTCATGCCGGCACCACCCGGCGTGATGGCGCATTTTTCACCGCGGGGGGGCGGGTGCTGGGAGTGACCGCGCGGGCGGCGAATCTGGCGGCTGCGGTCGATCGCGCCTACACGGCAGTGGCGAAAATCGGTTTTGAAGGAGCGCATTACCGCAAGGACATTGCCTCCAAAGCACTGAAAAAATAGTTTTCGTTTTCTGGTTTCGCAATCCACAAAGGACATTCATTCATGAGCTCAAAGCCTCGAGTTTCAATTGTGATGGGAAGCGATTCCGACCTCGATATCATGCGCGAGTCGGCGAAAGCGCTGGAGGAATTCGGAATTGAATACGAGATCGACGTCACCTCAGCGCATCGCTCTCCCGAGCGTACCGCTGAATTCGCCCGCAAGGCCGCGGGGCGGGGGGTTCGCGTGATCATTGCCGGAGCCGGAGGCGCGGCGCACCTGGCAGGCGTGATTGCCGCCCACACCACGCTGCCCGTCATCGGCGTGCCGATTCCGTCGACTTCGCTCCAGGGGATGGATTCGTTGCTGGCCACGGTGCAGATGCCCGCCGGCATTCCGGTGGCGACGGTCGCCATCGGCAAGCCCGGGGCCACTAATGCCGGCATTCTGGCGGCGCAGATTCTGGCGCTCGCCAGCGATCCGCTGGCCAAAAAGCTGGCCGCCCACAAAGAAAAGCTGGCCAATAGCGTGGAAGAAAAATCCCGCAAGCTGAAGATTACCGTAGGAGCATCGTAGATTTATGTAGGCGCGAGCGCCCTCGCTGGTGCGGCACCATTCTCGGTCTCGATGTCTGTGGCGCTGCCGCACGAGCGAGGGCGCCTACATTTACTCTACAGATTCATGCTCTTCAGATACTGCCGCAGGGGTCCCCCTAAATCGTTGCGCTTCAGCGCGAATTCGACCGTAGCTTTCAGGAATCCCAGTTTGTCGCCGGTGTCGTGACGCTTGCCTTCGAACACGTAGCCGTAGATTTTCTCTTTCTTCAGCAGCTGACGTAGCCCGTCGGTGAGCTGGAGTTCGCCGCCGGCGCCGGCCTTGATGTCCGACAGAGTTTCAAAAACGCCGGGAGTGAGAACATAGCGTCCGATGACGGCGAGGTTGGACGGCGCTTCTTCGGGACGGGGCTTTTCCACCAGGCTCATCACCTCATACAACCTGCCTTCCGATCCCGGCACCGGCTGGGCTTCGAGCACGCCATAGGCGGAAATGCCCGGCCCCTCGACTACCTGGGTGGCCAGCACGGAGCACTGCGTCTGGTTGAAGACTTCCATCATCTGCTTGAGACAGGGCACTTCAGCGTCGATGACATCATCGGCCAGGAGGACGGCGAAGGGCTCATCGCCCACCAGTTCGCGCGCCGTGAGCACGGCGTGGCCCAGGCCTAAAGCCTCTTTCTGCCGCACATAAGCAATGTGGATCAGGTCCGAAATCTGGCGGACGATCTGCAGCAGGTCAGTCTTGCCGCGCTCCTCCAGCATTTTTTCCAACTCGTAGCTGACATCGAAGTGGTCTTCGATGGCCTGCTTGCCGCGCCCGGTGATGATGATGATCTGATCGCAGCCGGATACGACCGCCTCCTCGACGCCGTACTGAATAATCGGTTTGTCCACCAGGGGCAACATTTCCTTGGGCATCGCCTTGGTGGCGGGCAGGAACCTGGTGCCCAGGCCGGCAGCGGGGAAAACGGCTTTGCGAACTTTTTTAGGCATGGCTGATTTCCTTTGGGCACGGACCAAAAATGAGCTTGGTGATTCTAAACCCGCGAACCGCGGGATGGGGCCAGAGAGAAATTACAGAGCCGGACCGTCACTCTCTAACATACTCTTGCGAATAATCTTTATGGGCACCGAACCCTGACGCATGAAGCGATCATGAAATTCCTGCAGGTTAAACTTGCTGCCCTGCTGTTTCCGGTAGTCTGCGCGCAGCTTCAAAATCTGCAGCTTGCCCAGAGTGTAATAGAGATAAGTCGGGTCGGAAGTAGCGCGCTCGGCCTCTACCTCGGCGACCGGGGGAACCTGAAAGCCTTCATTCACAAAAAAGTCCTGTCCTTGCCGCAGCGTCATCTTGCCGGTGTGCATTTCGATGCCGACGATGTAGCGCGCGTTGCGCAGCAAGGCGTCCAGCAATTGCCCCAGCCTGAGTTTGGGATCGTGATTACCGTAACCTTCGTCGAGCATCATCTGCTCGGTGTAGTGCGCCCAGCCTTCGGCATTGCTGTTGTTGTAAAGCAGCTTGCGGGTCTTGGAGGGCGCTTCCTGGAGCCACAGAAACTGGGTGTAGTGTCCGGGATAAACCTCGTGAATGGCGGTGCTGATGATTGTTCCCCGGTTGAATCCTTCCATCCATTGCTCGACCTTTTCCGGCTTCCAGTCGGGCGCAGGCAAAGTGACATTGAACATGGCTTCGGTAGCCTTGGTTTCGTAGGCGCCGGGCGTGTCCATCGAGGCAGTGGTCAACGCCCGCTCGAAGGGTGGCGTCTCCTCCACGATGGGCGGGACTTGCGAAGGGATGGTGATGATTTTATGTTGCTCGATGAACTGCCGCAATCCACCGAGGGTGTCGCGAAAAGTTTGCAGTAACTGGTCTGCGGGGGGATGATCGCGGCGCAGATCGGCTAATACGGCCGCCGGACTGCGGTGGGGATCGATCTGGGCGGCCACTTCCTTAAGCTGTCGCTGGTTGCGCCGCAGATCGGCGTATCCGATCTGGAGCAGGCGATCCAGGGGAATATCCACCATCTCGTCGTAAAGCAGCTTCTTGCGGAAATTATCGGCTCCCAGGCGGAAATCGCCGTTGGATTTCGGCAACAAGTCCTGGCGCATGTAGTGCTGGTAATCGCTCAGGGCCTGGACCGCGGCATCGTTGCTGGCTTTGAACTCGGCCAGCAACGTGGGATCCTGCACCTCCCGGAACGCTTCCGGCACATCATTCTGGAAGAACTTGATGTTGTCCGGCATCTGCTGCAAGGAGACCTGAGTGTAAATCTTCGGGGGATTCGTGATGTTCCGGCGCGCCGCCTCCAGGAGCCTGGGAATCTCCCGCTCGCGGGAAATCACGGACCGGAGGCGATCGGCGGCGGGCGCAAAATTTCGCCTCATGATCACGAAGATGCTGTAACTCAGGTCCGAAATATAGACATCGGGGTCCTTTTTCCACATCCTGATGTCTTGCAGTTCCTGGAGCCGGCTCTGAATGGCGGAAGTCAAAACCGCCAGATCGCCGGCCGATTCCTGGGACAGGTCATTGCTCTGAACGGAGGCAAACCGTTGCTGAAACTTCACCAGGCCGGCGATTTCAGCAGCAATCCCTGACGGTGAGTAGTCTTCCAGCTTCCCGTCGTACTGGTGAAAGCCCGCCTGGGTGCCCTCCGTGGGGTGGAATTGAAAGTAGAAATCGAAATACTGATCCACCAGATGGTTGAACCCGGCCGCAGAGGCCGTCGACGGCGCCGGCTGGGCGGGCGCGCTGCAGGCAAGCAGGGACAGATGAATCAGGACACAGAGCGTGGGAACATACAATCGTTTGATCATTTTTTAATTTAGGCGATTCAATTTCACTTTACGACGGCACGGACGGCAAGGCTTGTGCCGCTGACGACAACTCTTCCAGCAATCCCCGGAGTTGCGCCAGCACTTCCGCCGGAGAAATCACTTTCGAAAGATATTTCAGAGTGCCGTCGGGAGTAAACTGCGCGCCGCGCTGGGAAGAGACGAACTTCGCCAGTTTTCCCGCGTCGATTTCCGCATCTTGCCGAAACTTGATGGTCACCAGATCGCGCTTGCGCTCGATGGCAGTGGCGCGCACCCGCGTGGCCAGCAGTTTCAGCGCGGCGTATTCCAGAAGATTCTGCACTGGAGCCGGAGGAACTCCGTAGCGGTCTTCGAGTTCGGCGCGGACATCGCTCAGACGCGGCTCACTTTCCACCCCGGCCACCCGCTTATACATCCGCAGGCGCTGGTTTTCCTCCGGAATGTACTCTACTGGGATGCGAATATTGAGTCCCAGGTTTAATTGGGTCTCGGGTTCGTCCGCCGCGGCCTCACCCTTCATCTCGCGGACGGCGCGATCGAGCATCTGGGTGTACAACTCAAAACCGACCGCTTCGATATGCCCGCTTTGTTGTCCGCCGAGCAGGTTGCCCGCGCCCCGCAGCTCCAGATCAAGCGCCGCAATTTTAAAGCCCGCGCCCAGGTCGGAAAATTCTTTCAGAGCAGCCAGGCGCCGGCGGGCGAGGGGAGTCAGTTCGATTTCGGGCGGCAGCAGAAGATACGCATAGGCTCTGCGATTCGACCGGCCCACCCGGCCGCGCAACTGGTACAGCTCGGAGAGGCCCAGGCGGTCGGCGCGGTTGATGAGGATGGTGTTGCACAGCGGGATATCGAGGCCGTTCTCAATGATGGTCGTGGACACCAGGATGTCGGCTTCATGGTGCATGAACTTGAGCATCACTTTCTCCAGCTCCCCTTCCGACATCTGCCCGTGACCGACGATGACGCGTGCCCGCGGCACCAGGCTCTGGAGCTTGGCGGCAATTTCCCAAATGCTGTCCACCCGGTTGTGCACGAAGAAGACCTGGCCGCCGCGTTCCAGTTCCTGCTCGATGGCGGACTGGATCAGCTTCTCGTCCCAGCTGGCGACTACGGTTTGAATCGCGATGCGGTCCTTGGGCGGAGTCTCGATCACGCTCATGTCCCGCAATCCCACCAGCGACATGTGCAAAGTGCGCGGAATCGGCGTGGCCGACATGGTGAGCACGTCCACCTGCTTGCGCATCTGTTTGAGCCGCTCCTTGTGACGGACCCCGAAACGCTGTTCTTCGTCCACCACCAGCAGTCCCAGATCGGCGAACTTTACGTCTTTCGAAATCAGGCGGTGGGTGCCGATCAGGATGTCGATCTTGCCCGCTTCCACCTTCTGCAGAATTTCCTTCTGCTGCCGGGGCGAGCGGAAGCGGCTGATCATCTCGATGGTCACGGGAAAAGCCGCGAAGCGTTGTTTGAAAGTTTCGTAGTGCTGGAAGGCGAGGACGGTGGTGGGGGCGAGCACCGCGACCTGTTTGTTGTCGCTGATGGCCTTGAAGGCGGCGCGCATGGCGATTTCCGTCTTGCCGTAGCCGACGTCGCCGCAGAGGAGGCGGTCCATGGGCTGGGACGATTCCATGTCGCGCTTGACGTCGTTGATCGCGGTTTCCTGGTCTTCAGTCTCGCTGAATTCGAACGTATCTTCGAACTCGCGCATCCATTCGTTGTCGGGTGAGAAAGAGTGGCCCTCTGCGGTCTTGCGCTCGGCGTAGAGCTTGAGCAGCTCGTCGGTCATGTCCTTCATGGCCTTGCGCACACGCGCTTTGGTCTTGGCCCAGGCCGCCGTGCCCAGATGATTTAAGACTGGCTTAGCGCCTTCAGAAGAACGGTATTTCTGCACCAGGTCGAGCCGGGTCAGCGGGACATAGAGGCGGGCGCCCTCGGCATATTCCAGCAACATGAATTCCGCGTTGCCATTGCCCTGGTTGATTTCTTTCAGTCCCTGGTACTGTCCAATGCCGTGTTCGACGTGGACCACGTAGTCGCCCACCTGCAAGTCGCGGAAATCCGAAAGAAACGCGGAGGTCTTCGATTTGTGGCGCTGGGGACGGGAGACCACTGCCTCCGACTCATCAAACAAATCCCGCGCACCCAGGATCGAGAGGCGGGCGTCGGGGAAGGTAACGCCGTCGGGGACGTAGGCCCGGGCCAGCGTGGCGGTGAGCAATTCGCCGGAGAAATACGAAGTTTCGTCGGCATAGCTCTCTCCGCTGCGCGTCCTGCTGCCCAGGCGGAAAGACACGGCGTACTCGCTGAAAATGTCGGCCAGGCGCTCGACCTCGCCGGTGTTGGGGACCGCGATCAGGACTCGCTTGCTTTCCGCAATCTGCTTTTTTACCTCATCGAGCATCGCCGGGACTGAGCCGTGGAAGCGCGGTGCAGGCTGAGTATGAAATGAAATCGCCGCTGCGGAATTGTCACTGCGTTCGATCTCAAGGTGCTCGATGTCGGCCCCGGGCAAGCCGGAAAGCGCTTGCCACCATTCCTCCGGAGGAAGATACAGGTCCGGCGGCCGCACCAGGTTGCCTACTCCGCTGTTCTCGTGGGCCTGTTCGATCCGGGACCACACGTGGTCGAACTCCGTCCTGAGCACGTCCATCTCATCGGTCAGGACCAGAGCCCGCGGCAGCAGGTCGAAGATAGTGTGATTGGCGCCGGCCAGGGGCGCGTAGAATTCCCATCCCGGAAACACGGTGACGCCGCCGGAGCGCACCGCCTGCTCGATAATTTCTTCATTGCCGGTGATGCGCCGTCCGGAGAGGCGAGCATGCACCGCGCTGAGCAGCTCTTCGCTGACCGGAGTTTCGGTGAGGGGGAGCAGCAGCGCTTCATCCATGGGATTGGAGGAGCGCTGCGTGGCGGGATCGAACTTTCGTATGGATTCGACCTCGTCCCCGAAAAACTCGATGCGCACCGGGCGCTCGGCCTCCGGGGAATACACGTCGAGAATGCCGCCTCGCAAGGCGTATTCTCCCGGCATTTCCACGACGTCGGTGGAGTGATAGCCAACTGTGTTCAGGTGGGGCAGGAGCGGGTCGAGGTTGAGGGTTTCACCGCGGCGCACCGTTCGTGCCAGGTCGGCGTAGTACTCGGCCGAGCGCAGGCGAAGGGCGGTGGCAGCGACCGGGGAAACCACAAAAGATGCCCCGCCCGTGGCAATCTTCCACAGCGCGACGGCGCGCTCTTCCTGGATCTCGGGGTGCGGAGACAGATTCTGGAAGGGCAGCACGTCGTAGTTGGGGAGCGAGACCACGGAATCGGGATTGGCGGCCCCGCTGAGCTCGCAGAAAGCCTGCAGTACCGGAACCAGTTCTTCCGCAACCCGGTTGTCCGGGACCACGATAATCACCGGCCGCCCAGCCGCCTTTTGCAGCAAGACCAGGAGCACGGCTTTTGCGGTCGGAATCAGTCCGGAAACACGTATCCGCCCCGTGCCCTCCTTGAGATGGGAGGCCACGCGCGAAAAGGCCGGCAACTTTTCCACGTCCGTGAAAAGATCGCGGACGAAGGGGAGAACCATGCATCTTGATTTTAACAGGGCGGGAAGGGACCCGCTGATTCGATGTAGGCGCGCGCGCCTACATTAGAGGCGCAGTAGCGGGCGGGTCAGGCAGGTGGGGCCGCCGCCGCCATTGACGCACAGTTCCGAGCCGGGAAAAGTTGCCACTTCGAATCCAGCCTGCCGAAGCTTCTGATTGGTCTTCGCATTTTCTTCCAGAGCGAGCAAGCGTTTTTCGCCCAGTGAAAGTACGTTGCAGGCGAGCGTGTCGCGCTCGGAATACTCGATTTCAATCACTCGGAAGCCGCGGGATTGCAGCAGTTCCACTGTTTCGACCGCCAGCCAGGGCAAATCCACTAATGCGGTGTGCTCATCGAGCAGGCTCATCAGAGACATGAGGTGCAGACAGGCTGAAGGCCCCTGGCCGTGCGGCAAAGGCGCTGAGATCACTTCGATACCGCCGCTCTGAAGCAGTTCCCGCATCTGCTCGATTCCGGCAAGGTTGGTGCGATAACCCTGGCCGATCAGCAGAGTGGCGGAATCGATCCAGACCATGTCACCGGCTTCAGCCTTTCCCGGAGGTTTAATTTCGCCCAGCGCCGGAATGCCCTGGCTGCGGCAGAATTCGACGTGCCGCCGGGCTTCCGGAATGCGATTGGTCTTGCCCGGATATAGGCTGATGAGTCCCTGATCGGAAGCGAGAGAGGGATCGTGAGTGTAGACGGCGTCAAGCGAAAAATCGGAGCTTCCCGGCAGATGGCACACCTCCGCCCCTGCGGATTCGAGCCTACGGCAGAGTTCGTCGTGCTGGGCTTGCGCGGTTGGGAAATCCACCGGGTGTAAAAACCCCAGGTCCTGCCAGCGCTCTGCCGTGGCCGGCAGGTTCCACCCCGCGGCGCGTGGAGAGCACACCAGCACCCGCTGAAGACGTCCCACCATCGAATGTCCGTTGAAAGCGTGGCTGTTAACCACGGGACTCTGCCGTTCGCTTGAACTCGTCAAATGATTGCGACCACCTTCCAACTCTGCAATCTAAACAGGTCTTATGGCAAAAGCAATCTGGGAAGGCGAAGTGCTGGCGGAATCGAATCAGTGCGTGGAGGTCGAAGGCAATCAATACTTCCCGCCCGACTCCGTCAAGACAAACCTTTTGAAACCGAGTGCGACGCACACGGTGTGTCCGTGGAAAGGCACGGCAAGTTATTACGATGTCGAGGTAGGCGGCAAGCGCAACCATGATGCCGCCTGGTTCTATCCGGAGCCGAAAGCTGCGGCCAAGCAGATCAAGGATTACGTGGCGTTCTGGAAGGGTGTGAAAGTGGAGAAGTAGCGCGCGCGCTCCGCCTCAGCGCGATGCAGCCCGTGAAAAGAAAGGGACAGCCCGGAGCCCCCCGAGACTGTCCAACGCTCTCCCGGTTAGAAGAGCATGTTACTGTCGCGAAGATAGTGCATGCATGTTGCAGGAGTATGTCGGACAAGTGAATTTCCGGTGAATTCCAGATTCAGCACGCGGCGCATGGGCTGCTATATTTATGGGTCTTAGCGCGACGGCATCCATGGCTCGCAAAGTCGAAGCTTCTCGCAGCTTACAAAAACGCGCCGAGCAGATGATCCCGGGTGGGGTCAATTCTCCGGTGCGCGCCTTCCGCTCCGTCGGAGGCGAGCCCCCGTTCATTATCCGCGGTCAGGGGTCGCATCTCTGGGACGCCGACGAAAACAAGTACATCGACTATGTAGGTTCCTGGGGGCCGCTGATCCTCGGGCACACTCCGCCGGGAGTGCCTGAAGCGATCGCAGCCGCCGCAAAGAACGGAACCAGCTTCGGGGCCTCAACCGCGGCCGAGGCGGATTTGGCCGAAATCGTGATTTCCGCTTTTCCCCACGTGGAAAAAATCCGCTTCGTCAACTCCGGCACGGAAGCCACCATGTCGGCGATCCGCCTGGCTCGCGCCTACACCGGGCGAAAATACATTGTGAAGTTCGAGGGCTGTTATCACGGCCACGCGGATGCCTTGCTGGTAAAAGCTGGTTCGGGCGTGGCTACGCTGGGCATCCCCGGCTCCGCCGGCGTGCCGGAAGAATTCACCCAGTTGACCCTGGCCCTTCCCTTCAACGATACCAACGCGCTGGAACTGGCTTTCAGGAAATTCAGCAATCAGATTGCCTGCGTGATCGTGGAACCAGTTGTCGGCAACATGGGATGCGTGCCGCCCAGCCCGCTGTACCTGGATGCCCTGCGAGAAATCACCATGCGCAACCAGGCCCTGCTGATTTTTGACGAAGTGATGACCGGCTTCCGGTTGGCTTTCGGAGGCGCGCAGGAACGATACGGCATTCTTCCCGACCTGACCACGTTCGGAAAAATAATCGGCGGCGGCCTGCCCGTAGGCGCGTACGGCGGGCCGGCTCACATTATGGACATGGTGGCGCCCCTGGGCCCGGTGTATCAGGCCGGAACGCTTTCGGGAAATCCGCTGGCCATGGCGGCAGGCCTGGCCACTTTGCGTTACCTGCGCAGCCACAAGGGGACGGTTTATACGGGCCTCGAAATACTGACCGCACAACTGGCCGAAGGCGTGACTGCGGCGGCTGCGGACGCCGGAATTCCGATTTGCTGCAACCGTGTCGGATCGATGTTCACCTGGTTCTTCACTCCCGGCCCTGTGACCGATTGGAATTCGGCTGCGAAGTGCGACACCGAAGCCTTTGCCCGCTTCTTCCGCGCCATGCTGGACAAAGGCGTCTATCTGCCGCCGTCACAATTCGAGGCCGCATTTCTCAGTGCCGCCCACACCGAAACAGACGTCCAGCAGACCATCGCAGCGGCGAAACAGACATTCGCAACGGCGCATGTTGGCAACGCCAACTGAGAACCGGGAACTACAATCTGACATCTGCCGGGCGCATCATTTCCGGAATCGTGACGAATTCATAACCTTCCGCCCGGTATCTGGAGATCAGCCGATCGGTGGCAGTGACGGTAAACGCGCGATCGGCGCCGAATTGCAGATGTCCGCCATCGTGCAGCAGGACCACATCGCCACCGCGGACCTGGCGTGTGACCTTCCGCTCGATGTGTTCAGCCGAAGGCGCGTTCCAGTCATAGCCAGTGACGCTCCACATGACGGGCTCCAGTCCCATTTGCCGCGCTTCGCGCAGCACCGCCGGGCGCCGGCCTCCGAAGGGCGGACGGAACAGGTTGGAGTGCTCACCCACGGCATCGCCCAGAACCTGTTCACACTGGTTCAGCTGCTCTCTGAATTCCCGCATGGTTTTGAAGATGAGCAAAGGATGGGTGAAGGTATGGTTCCCCACGATATGCCCGGCTTTCACCAGCTCGCGAGCAATGTCCGGCCGTTGTTGCACGTACCGGCCAATCAGGAAAAATGTCGCACGGACATTGTGCCGGGCCAGCACTTCCAGCAGGCGAAACGTATGCGGGTCGTTGGGCCCATCATCAAAAGAAAGCGCCAGCTGCTTCGACCCCGGGGCCAGCCCGGTGAAGCTACGGCCAAACCACTGCCCCGTCGGCGCCATGGACTGATAGCCCATTGAGGAAACGACGGCGGTGGCTGCGGCAGCAATCAGGTAGCGCAACATGATGTCGCGATTGTAAACGCAGCGCCTATCGAGTCAGTCCAGTGGTGGGCCTGTTTGCAGGTCTTGCCGGACTTGGCTGACGGGTTCCCAGTCCGATCAGCATGGACATGTCTTTGGGATAGTTCACATCGCGTCCGCGGGCGAGGAAATGGGAATAGATAGACCCAGCCGCGCCATAAAAGCCGAGTCCCGAGGAGACGACCCGGGAGTGCGCCAGTGCCCCGATAACGGTTCCCAAAAAGCGAAAGCCGGACGCGCCGTTGACTGCGCCCTGGCCGGCGCCTCCGCCATCGGCGCCATGGAGGCCGGCATCGCGGTCATGGTCTCCCATCGACGAACTGGCCAGCGCCACTGATATCGCGGTGGTGAGGTATCGCGTTTTCGGGGTCGTGACTTGCGCCCCGCCCTCGGAGTCGAGACTCAGGTGTTGGCCTTTCGCTACGGCGACGCTCTCCAGGCTGGCCTCCACGGTTTCCTGAATCCCGTCCGGGGGAATCAGCTGGTGAAATACGATCCGGAGCTGCCCATTCCGGCCCAGCCTCCGGGCCGGCCTCGATTGAAGCACGGAACCCTTGAGGCGGCTTCCTTCCGGCAGGAACAACTGATTGGAAACCACCAGAGGTTGATTGATGACGGCCTCGACCGGGTCTCCCTTTTTCGATCGGGAGGAACTCAGCGGAGTAATCAGCAAAGCATGCACCATGCTTCCGGAGGGAGGTTCGGTTCCGATCGCCGAGAGCTTTTCCGGCCTCACCGCCTCGTTTCCGAATTCAAGGGGCTGCTGAAGATCGGCGTTAAAGCTGGTCCCGGCGTCCATGTATTGCGGATGGTAGGGGAGTTGAGCCACGCCATATCTCTCCAGACGATGCACCTTAGCCGGCTCGTGCAATTGCTTCTTGACCGTCTCCCACTCTCCCTTGGCCTGTTGCCGGGCCTCGGCCACCTTCCGCGACGCCAGGTTCTTCCCGGCGTCCTTCATACTCTCTTTTTGCTTCTCTGCGCCGGCCGGAACAAACTGCAAGACGCCGCCCGAGCCGCGAGCGACCGAGGTCTGCACCGGCAGGTGACGTCCGTCGGCGAGTACCAGCTCATTAAACTCAATGTGGACCTCGCGATAAGGGGAGAAATCGGCGTTCAGGGCGGCCACGGTGCGCCTCTTTTTCGAGACGGCCTCGATCCCCGCGATCTTGCCATTCACTTCACTCCCGGCCGGGACCATCAATTTGTCAAAGGCGTACACCGGTTCGACGATTCTTCCGTGAACCGGCTGACCAACCTTTCGAATGCGCAATTCCCGGTCCAGCGCTACTTTCAACGGCGTTCCTGCAGGGATGGTGAGCGCGATGGAGGCGGGTGGGGCTGCGGCCTGGCTGGAATCGGGCGCTGGTTGAGCTGGTCCTGCTGGACGAACCTTGAGAGTCTGACCCGCAGCCAGACTATGGCAGAGCACAGCCAGAAAGAGCGCCCAAATGGAATACCGCATGGGCCTTTCTCCTTTTCTCAGCCCTGCGCTCCGGCGTCACCCGAGGCCCAAAGCAAGGAAAATTAATGATACCGGAATTTTAAGGTGAAATCCGCTGCGGCCACAGCGACGGTTCTTACCGTCTGATGTAATACCCAGGCAAATTGTTGTGCGGGGAAGGCATTTTTTGATCCGAAGATATTTGGCGGACACCTGTTAACTCTTTCCACAATTGTGTCCGGGCCTCGGGCGAGATATGCTGCGAAGGAACTTCGATTCCCCTGATCTCTAACTCATGGCCAATCTTTTTGAACTGCCCCGCTACATCGCTGTAGAAGGGCCCATACGGGTGGGCAAAAGCACCCTGGCGCGAATCCTGGCAGAGCGGCTCAACGCGCAACAAGTCATGGAATCCGAGGACAACCCCTTCCTGGGGGCCTTCTACAAGGGCGAGCCCGGGGCCGGCTTCCAGGCGCAATTCGCCTTCATGATTCGCCGCTTCGAGCAGCTCCGCGCCCTCGACCTGGGCCCGCGCTCGCAGAAAACCGTGGTCACCGACTTCGTCTTCGAGAAAGACAAGGTCTTCGCCTGCCTCAACCTGAGTGATCAGGAACTGGAAATCTATAACCGCTACTACAATTTCTTCCGCGAACAGTTGCCGACGCCCGACTTGGTCATCTATCTGCAAGCCACGCCCGAAGTCCTGAAAAAGCGCCTGAAAAAGAAGAATGCGCCGGGAGAAAAGGCGATCAACGAAGATTATCTCGGAGAGGTGATCAAGGCCTACGAGCACTTTTTCTTTCACTACACGTCGTCGGACCTGCTGATCGTGAATACCTCGGAGATCGACTTCGTGGAACGCAATCAGGATTTGCAGGAGTTGCTGCGCAAGGTTTCAGCGCCAATCAAGGGGACGCAGTATTTCCTGCCCCTGGGGAGCCATGAAGCGGCCAGCGCCTAGCAATTAATCTGTGCTAAAAAGCGGGTCCTTCGACTCGTTTTGTCTTCGCAAGCGAAGACAAAGCCTGCGCTCAGGATGACACCGCTGGCTGGCCGCAACTCTTACCGGGCGTCATGCTGAGCTTGCGAAGCATCTGGCGTGAAGTGCATCTGTTGCCGCATAGAGAAGCCTTGCCGCAGCCGAGGCGCTGCCCGCAGACAGCAGGTCCTTCGACTCGTTTTGTATTCGCAAGCGAAGACAAAGCCTGCGCTCAGGATGACACCGCCGCCTGGCCACCACCCTTACCGGGCGTCATGCTGAGCTTGCGAAGCATCTGGCGTGAAGCGCATTTGCTGCCGCATAGAGAAGTCTCGCCGCAGCCGAGGCGCTGCCCGCAGGACAGCAGGTCCTTCGACTTGTTTTGTCTTCGCAAGCGAAGACAAAGCCTGCGCTCAGGATGACACGATTTGTTTGGCGGACGGCGGTTCGGCGAGC
>JBOGLC010000087.1:0-64382 GCA_050746005.1 Terriglobales bacterium | reverse complement strand
TTCTCCCCTAGCCACGTTTGTGGTGCACGGAAAGTGCACACCCCGGTAACCAGCGTGGTGCACAGTACCGCCCTGCGCCTGTGAGAGTCCAATGCATAATTCTTTTCGCCCTTATCACAATTACTTTTAAAAACATTAATTTATGGAAGAGATAAGAGAAATTTATCGAGTGAGGGTGGGCTTCGGGCTAAGGCTTTGTGTTGGTTCAGCCTGAAATGGAGAACCGGCGTTCTCCGTTAATATAGATTCCGCCCCTTCGGGGCGGGGATTTTCAAGGCATGGTGGTCTATCGTCCGATGGCAGTTTCCGTTTAGTGCACCACGCGAGAGGACAAAAACTCCCGTGCCGATGATCATCCGCTCGATGAGCCATCCAGGCTATCCCTCGGCATGGTTGCATCCCTGCATTTCCCGCTTCCGTTTCACGCGGCGAATTCATTGAAGCTCTGCAGCGACGCTGCCTGCCGTGGATGAGACCTCCATAAGCGCTAAGATAAGGAAGAATTAAACGCGACAATCACGATGTAGGGTTGATTGGCGACCGAATAGTGAGTCGACCTGAAGGCTCTTCACGCACGGAGCCGGGAGAACCAAGATCTTGACAGCGAGGATTTTCATTGCCATCGCATTGTGCGTATGGCCTGGTTCTTCATTCGCAGCTTCCCAAACATCCCCATTTCAATTCCTGCCAAAGCCTGGGCCTTATCCGGTGGGTTTGAAGGTCGTCGATCAGTACGATCGTTCACGCACTTACACCGCTTCTCCCAAGGACACGTCAAAGTCCTCTGCGGGCGAGGATGCCCGTCCACTGCAAACGCTGATCTGGTATCCAGCGCTGAGAAGCACAGGCAAACCGATGACGGTCGGCGACTATGCGCAGCTTGCCGACACGGAGATCCACTTCGACGCGCCCCGTCCGGAACAGAATCGATGGCGTTCGCTATTGAAAACGTCATTTGATATCCCGTTGTGGGCGGTGCGGGATGCGAACCTGGCAAAAGGGCATTATCCAGTTCTTATCTACGCCCCCAGCGATACCTCCGTTTCGTGGGAGAACGCCGATCTGTGTGAGTATCTTGCCAGTCATGGCTATGTGGTTATCGCAAGCCCGTCGATGGGGGTGTCAACGCGCGACATGACGGACGATCTCGCTGGGATCAATGCGCAGGCTCTCGACATTTCTTTTCTTATCAGTTATGCCAAGTCACTTCCCGACACGGATTCCTCCGAGGTGGCTGTGGTCAGCTGGAGCTGGGGAGGTATTTCGAGCCTGTTTGCAGCGGCACGAGATCCTCGCATCGATGCCCTGGTATCCCTGGATGGCAGCATGCGCTATTTCCCCGGTCTCGTGAAAAGGGCGGGGGACATTCACCCGGAGCGAATGACCATACCGCTTCTTTTCTTCACGCGAAATGTGAGCCTTGAAAATTTGGCAAACGACGACGCTCCTCCTACAGACAAAATTGGTCGAAATGTGCTGAACGCCTGGACACACGGCGATCTTCTTACCGTGAATATGCTGGGCATGTCGCACCCCGAGTTCAGTTCGATGTTTCAGCGCAGGGAGAGCGCGCAGCGCTTTGCGGAAAACCAAACAGCCGATTACGGACGGGATGACGCCAACACGAGTTATGCCTGGGTTGGGCTCTATACTTTGAATTTCTTGGACGTTTGCTTGAAGCATGACGCTTCCGCGAAGGCGTTTCTCGCAAGGACCCCGGCTGAGAATGGGGTTCCGAAGCACTTTATGGACGTAAGGTTTCGTGCCGCGCAGAAACCATCTTGATCCGGTGCCGGGCCAATCGCTGTTCCTTAACAGGAAGATGAGGAAGA
This sequence comes from Terriglobales bacterium, assembly GCA_050746005.1. Lineage (GTDB taxonomy): Bacteria > Acidobacteriota > Terriglobia > Terriglobales > Acidobacteriaceae > JAIQFF01. The sequence continues at coordinate 62,550 of JBOGLC010000087.1, read as the reverse complement.
TAGCCCGTCGCTTGATCAGACAGCAATACCGAAGCCAATCTCATGCGACAGGTGCTCTCAATTGCAGATGCGCGGTGTGACCTCAGTACCAGTGCCAACCTATCCAGGATTGCGTGTGGAAGTTCGCTAGATTAACGATCCGCGGGCCGGCATAAAAGCGTTGGCCCGGGGGCCGCAGGGAACTGCTCACCTGGCCCCGGGATTCGGAATGCGGATTCGTCGGAGGGCGAAGAGCGAAGACGATCGTCACTTTCGAAGCGGGCCCGCATCTTATCGTGGGGATAAGCATGTGCCTCGAAAAGTAAGAGTCCTCGAACTCGACTGCTCTGCGGTTCGCAGAGAGCTGGTGAACTACATGGAAGAAGACCTGAAGCCCGCGCTGCGGGCCCAAATTGACGCCCACCTGCGCAACTGCCAGCATTGCAGGGCGGTCTACGACGGAGTACGCAATGTAGTTCAGTTGTTAGGCAGTGAAGGGTCGATCGAACTGCCCTCAGGTTTCAGCCAGCGCCTGTATGAACGTCTCCCGGTTCGTACCCAGTGAGAATGCTTCACTCCCGCTCTATCTTCGAATCAACTCTATCGTCTCAATCCACGACTGGCTTGGGAGAGTGTTACCGTGGTACATTGGTACTATGAAGACGGGACACGAATTCCTAGTCGAACGGGTGCAAACCGGGGTTCGGATGGAAAAGCGCATCCTTAAGGTGCTAAAAGCTTTCGCCGAGTATCACGACTTGACGCTGGGCGATTTGCTGGAGGGGATCGTTCTGCACGCCTTTGACGGCAAAACCCCGTTCGGCCAAACCTCGCTGGACAGAATCAGGGAGTTGAAACGATTCTATGGCCTGGAACTGGACTCGCGGGCCAGCCACCGGCTTAAAGAGAATGAAGCCAGGCGCCGGACATCACGATGACCGATCAGGAACTGATGGCGCGATTTGAAGATGGCAGGCTTCCGGCCGACTGCTTTCACCATCTGGAGCACGTGCGGACGGCGTTTCTATATTTGACGCAGTATCCGGTACTGGAAGCTCTGCAAGCGTTTTCCGGAGCGTTGCGCAGATTTGCCCAGGCCCACGGGAAACCCCAGCTCTACCACGAGACCATTACCTGGGCTTACGTTTTCCTGATTCACGATCGCATGGCGCGGGCCGGACGGAAGGAGAGTTGGGACGAGTTCGCTCGCCGCAACCCGGATCTCCTTACCTGGAGGGGCGGCATCTTGACCCGCTACTATCGGGCAGAGACTCTCATGTCCGACATGGCCCGTGCTGTCTTTGTGTTCCCCGACCTCGAGGCCTGAAAAACAGTTTCCCGGCCCATCGCTCCAGATGGGGTTCAACAAGGCATTTGTTGTCAGAGATCCTGATGGCCACACTGGTACAGATTGAGGAACAATAGGGAGGAGCGTCCTATGTGCCGCGACGTTATCCAAACGGCGATCACTAAAAAATTGTCCGAGACTCGATTATCACGGGCTCTCCGATGCGAAGACCGGAGTGATGCTGCAGCATTCATCGGCCGATAACACCGAATGCTGTGGTCTGCCGGATGGCGAGAATGAGTTTGAGAGGCTGTTGAGCCTGATCTGACAACAGGAGAAGTTGCCATGACACAAGAAGAGATTCGGCTATCCGAATCCGAGGCTCGAAAAAAGCACTGGAAGCGCTGGGGCCCCTATCTCAGCGAGCGCGCCTGGGGCACGGTCCGGGAAGACTATAGCGCGTACGGGAACGCCTGGGAGAGCCTGCCTCACGATCACGCCCGCTCGCGCGCCTATCGCTGGAACGAGGACGGCCTGGCGGGAATCAGCGATCGCAGGCAAACCGTCTGTTTTGCCCTGGCCCTGTGGAACGAACACGACCCCATCCTCAAGGAGCGCGTCTTCGGTCTTACTGGCAATGAAGGCAATCATGGCGAGGACGTGAAAGAGTATTACTTCTACCTCGACAGCACACCCACGCACTCCTACATGAAGTATCTCTACAAATATCCGCAAGCGGAATTTCCCTACGGACAACTGGTAAGCGAGAACCGCCGGAGAGGCAAGAGCCAGCCGGAATATGAACTGATGGACACCGGCGTGTTCAATGAGGACCGCTACTTCGACATTTTCGTGGAATACGCCAAAGCCGACATAGAAGACATTCTGATCAGGATCACGGTGTCGAACCGGGGCCCGGAAGCGGCCCACCTTCGTTTGTTGCCCACCGTCTGGTTTCGTAACACCTGGGCCTGGGGCGAGGGTAAAGCGGAACCTCGGCTCAAGCAGGCAAGCAACGCGCCTGACCCGGTCATTGTTTTAGATCATCCTGATTCCGGTCAGCGGTGGTTGCATTGCGAGGGCTCACCCGAAATGCTCTTTACCGGGAACGAGACTAACGCCCGGCGTCTGTTCGGAGTCGACAACCGCACGCCCTATGTCAAAGACGGGATCAATGACTATGTCGTGCACGGGACTAAAGAAGCAGTGAATCCCGGGCATTCCGGCACCAAGGCGTCGGCGCATTACAATCTGGCTGTGGGCCCCGGTGAAACCGTCGTGGCGCGCTTGCGCCTGACTGTCACCGATGTGAAAACCAGGAGCGCATTCGACGGCTTCGACCGCATCGTCGCGCTACGCCAGAGCGAGGCCGATGAATTTTACGCGACCGTCATTCCCCAGGACCTAACTCCAGACGCCCAGAATGTGATGCGCCAGGGTTTCGGCGGCATGTTGTGGTCCAAGCAGTTTTATCACTATGTGGTTAAGCAATGGCTCGACGGCGATCCCGGCTATCCTCCCCCGCCTCCGGAACGCCGTAAGGGCCGCAATCACGAGTGGCCGCACCTTTATAACGCCGATGTGATCTCCATGCCTGACAAATGGGAGTATCCCTGGTATGCGGCCTGGGACCTGGCCTTCCACTGCATTCCGCTGGCGCTGGTGGATTCAGATTTCGCCAAGGAGCAGCTGGTGCTGATGCTGCGCGAATGGTACATGCATCCCAACGGACAGATTCCCGCGTACGAGTGGGCCCTCGGCGATGTGAATCCCCCGGTGCATGCCTGGGCGGCGTGGCGCGTGTACAAGATCGACAAGAAGCGCAACGGTAAAGGCGATCGCGCATTTCTGCAGCGCGTTTTTCACAAGCTGATGCTGAATTTCACCTGGTGGGTGAACCGCAAGGATGCCGACGGCATGAACATCTTCCAGGGCGGATTTCTCGGATTGGACAACATCGGCGTGTTCGATCGCAGCGCCCCTCTCCCCACCGGCGGCTACATCGAGCAATCCGACGGAACCAGCTGGATGGCCATGTACACCCTGAACCTGCTGGCCATCGCGCTCGAACTCGCTCGGGAAGATCCCGCCTACGAAGATGTGGCCAGCAAATTCTGGGAGCACTTTATTTACATTGCGCGCGCCATGACCGATCGTGGCGACGATGGCATGGGTTTGTGGCATGAAGAGGACGGATTTTTCTACGACGTTCTGCGACTGCCCGACGGCTCAAAGTTCCCTATGAAGATTCGCTCCATGGTTGGTTTGATTCCCCTGTTTGCTGTGGTAACCCTGGAGCCGGATGTTCTGGACCGCCACCCCGGCTTTAAGCGAAGGCTGGAATGGTTCGTGGAAAACCGCCCCGACTTGACCAACAACGTCGCTTGCATGACGACCGAAGGCAAAGGCGACCGCCGGTTACTGTCGATCGCCGGCCCGGACCAACTGCGCGACATTCTCAAGTACATGCTGGATGAACGCGAGTTTCTCTCGCCATACGGCATCCGCGCGCTTTCCCAGTTCCACCGCGACCACCCCTACAAGCTCCCGGTCAACGGGATGGAGCATCGCGTGGACTACGAACCCGGAGAATCGGTGGCCGGGTTGTTCGGGGGAAACTCCAACTGGCGTGGCCCCATCTGGTTCCCGGTTAACTTCCTGCTGGTGGAGTCGCTGCAAAAATTCCATCACTACCTGGGAGATGGCTTTAAAGTTGAATTTCCGACCGGCTCCGGAAAGATGATGACGCTGTGGGAAGTCGCCGGCGAATTGTCACACCGCATGACCAACATCTTTCTGCGCGATGAAAAGGGGCGCCGTCCCGTGTTCGGCAATCTTGAGAAGTTCCAGACCGATCCGCACTGGCGCGACCTGGTGCTGTTCCACGAATACTTCCACGGCGATTCCGGCGCGGGAATCGGCGCCAGCCATCAGACGGGCTGGACCGGTATCGTCACCAAGCTGATGCAGCAGAGCGGAGAGTCGCGCACCCGCAAGAGGCCCGGAACTGAGCAGGCCCAAACTGCGGCCACAAAGGTGGAAACGCAGCGAGCGGACAAGCAGGAGCAGGTGTCCTCACCTGCCCGGCGAAGCGAAGCTCCGCGGTAAAGAATGCGGCAAGGTATTCCGATGATTCAGTTCAACAGAGAAACCTGCGCTAATCTCGATGCGGCGCTGAGGCGCGAGTGGCTGGAAACTAACGGTCTGGGCGGCTTTGCCTCGTCCACCATCACCGGCTTGAACACGCGCCGCTATCACGGCCTGCTGGTGGCCGCCACCAAGCCGCCGGTGGGGCGCGCAGTGCTTCTCTCCAAACTGGAAGAGACGTTGTTCATTGCTGGTCAGCCCTTCGATCTCTCGGCCAATCGCTATCCGGGCGTTATTCATCCCCAGGGCTTTCGCTATCTGACCAACTTTCGCCTCGATCCGTTTCCCACCTTCACCTATGAAGTCGAGGGCATCGTCATCGAGAAGACTGTCTTCATGGCTGATGGCGAGAACACGACCGTGGTGCAGTATGAGCTCAAGAGCCCGAAGCAAACCTCCAAGAGCCTGCGCCTCGAAATCCGGCCGCTGATCGCGTTCCGGGATTATCACAGCACGACTCACGCCAACCATGCCTTGAACGGATCCGTGGAAGAGGGGGCGGGTCTGGCCGCCGTGACTCCATATGCGGGACTGCCCACCTTGTATCTGGCCCACAACGCGGCAGACCTGCAGAAGACCGGCGACTGGTACAGAAATTTCGAATACGATATCGAGCGCGAGCGCGGCCTGGATTTCACGGAAGATCTTTTCAATTACTTCATTCTGCGTTTCGATCTGCTTTCCACCCCCCAGGCCACCATCATCGCTTCCACCGAACACCGCGATGTTGCGAAGGTGAGCCAGTATCGCCAGGCAGAGATCAAGCGGCGCCGGGTTGTGGCGCAGGATTCTCCCCTGCAGGACGAGCTCGCCCAGGCCCTGACTGAGGCGAGCGACCAGTACATCGTGGCCCGCAGCGACCAGAAAACCATCATTGCCGGCTATCACTGGTTCAGCGATTGGGGTCGCGATACCATGATTTCCCTGCCCGGCCTGACCCTGCTCACCGGAAAGCACAGCGTGGCCCGCAGCATCCTAAGCACATTTGCCCAGCACGTCGACCAGGGCATGCTGCCCAATCATTTCCCCGACACGGGCAAGACCCCGGAATTCAATACGGTCGACGCTACGCTCTGGTTCTTCGAGGCCGCGCGCGCCTACCTTGCTTATAGCGGAGACGAGGAGTTTGTTCGCAACGAACTCTATCCCGTATTCAACGACATCATTTCCTGGCACACACGCGGCACTCGCTACGGAATCAAAGTCGATCCTTCCGGCCTGTTGACTTCTGGCGAACCTGGAGTTCAGCTCACCTGGATGGACGCCAAAGTCGGCGACTGGGTCGTGACTCCGCGCCGCGGCAAGTCAGTAGAGATCCAGGCACTCTGGTACAACGCGCTTCGCATCATGGAAGACCTGGGCCGCCGCTTCGGAGACGAAGCCGGTCAAAAGCACTATCGCAACATGGCCGCGATGGCCAACCGGGCATTCAACCCCCTGTTCTGGAACGAGAAAGACAACTGCCTGTATGACGTAGTCAATGGCGGAGCACCCGACGCTTCCATCCGGCCCAATCAGATATTTGCCGTCAGCCTCCCCTACACCATGTTGTCGCCTGACCGCGCTCGCATCGTCGTGGAGAAAGTTCGTGAGCACCTGCTTACTCCCTATGGTCTGCGCAGTCTTGCCCCCGGCGATCCACAGTATTTCGGACGCTACAGGGGTGGCCCCGTTGAACGCGATGGCGCATACCATCAGGGAACTGTGTGGCCGTGGCTCATCGGACCATTCATTACCGCATATGTAAAGGTGAACGGAGGCAGCGAGGCGGCTCGCAAACAGGCGTCCGAGTGGTTGCTGCCCCTACAAGATCATCTTTCCGATGCCGGGTTGGGTCACATCTCGGAAATCTTCGACGGCGATGCGCCTCATCGTCCCGCCGGATGCGTGGCACAAGCCTGGAGCGTCGCAGAAGTCTTGCGGGCTTATGTTGAGGATGTAAAGGGAATCTGTCCGACGGCGGAGAGCCGCGAAGCTAAGAGCAAGAACCGGACGGCAGTGCCGGCCGTCCCTGCCGAAACCAGGGCTTGATGAGTGGACACCATCGAGGATGGGCGTTCCCGCAAACACGCAGCGGTGCGAATGCTTGCGCCAGAGTTTCAGACCTCGCTGCCGTAGACTGGGATCACCGCGCCATTGACGTCTCTAGCGGCGTCGCCTGCCAGCCAGGTGATCAGACTCGCGACCGTAGCCGGACGAACCCACCTGGAGAAATCTGCGTTGGGCATGAATTTCCGATTGTTGGGCGTATCCATTGTGCCGGGCAGGATCACGTTGGCGGTCATTCCCGCGTCCTTGTTTTCCTGCGCCACGGTTCGGATCAGCGAAACCATGGCTGCCTTTGAGGCGCTATAAGCTCCCACGCCCGCCCCTGGTTCCAGGGCGGCTCGACTGCCGATGGCCACGATACGTCCATGGCCCGTCTTGCGCATGACCGGTATCGCGGCCCGAAGAACATAGAACGTGCTGTACAGGTTCACGTCGAACATGCCCTGGAAGGTGGCATCGTCGGTTTCGGCAATGGACTGGCCTCCGGCAAACCCGCCGACAGTGTGGACCAGAATGTCCAGCCCGCCAAAGCGGGAGACCACGCTGTCCACCGCGGACTTCGCCCCGGCGGCAGTCGAAATTTCCGCGGGCAAGGCAGTAAAGTTTGGGCTATCGAACTGCGACTGCTGAATCTTTCGCGACAGGCCTGCGACTGTGGCGCCGGCATCGAGCAGCGCTTGCGTAACAAAAGTTCCCAGGCCTCCATCGGCGCCGGTAACCAGTGCGATCTTAACTTTCATCGATGCTCCCGTGATGCTCATTGGATTCCGTTGTCCATCAAAAATAGCTGAGGCCCTGCCGGATGTCATAAGAGATATTTAGTAGAGATATTTAGTACCCCCGGCGTCCATCTGGTCAGTTAGCGACTGACCAGGAGTTGACAAAAACTGTCAACCGATTGATTTAGAGCGTCAGGTACCGGGGCCGGTGGGCGTTCCGGCAGAGATGGGTCATGCCTAAACCCATGATTTTGCACACGTCCAAAATCTTTTGCCTGGCTGGTTTTTCGGCCCTTCAAATGCGACGGCTAGCCGGGCGACGAATAGAAAAAGTAGCCGCATCGAGGTGCTGGGTTGGAAAAAGGCAATCGACGACACCGCCGGATCAAGATGGTTTTGCCCGTCCGGATATCGGGAAAAGACGCGGCCAACAATCCCGTGAGCGAACTCGCGCACACCCTGGACATAACGCCTAAAGGCGCTCGGCTGGGCGCAATTCACCATAAATTGAAAACAGGCGACAAACTCACCCTGCAATATCGACAGCGGCGAATCCAGTTCCGGGTGGTCTGGGTCAAGCCGATGCAAGGCACCAGCGAATATCAGGTTGGTCTGGAAGGACTCGGGGCAGGCGGGGAAAACTGGGGGCTTGATTTTCCCGAGTCCGATCTGGCGGATGAATACCGGACCTCCACCACCAGTTCATAATTCTGAAGCAGGTCGGTTTGAACTGTCTTCCGCTTATGCGTGCATCATGCTGAGCTCGCGGAGCATCTGCTGTGAAGCGGATGCAGGCGCGACAGCAATCGGCAAGGCGTGCCAGATCCCTTCGACTGCTCTCAGGGCAGGCTCTTCGGGACTGAAGTCTCTCAGCATGACGCCAGGGGGATGAACATTTCCAACTGACCCACTACCCATGATTCCGCCACCTGGTCAGGGGCAATGCGCACAACTTCAAGCCGCAGTGCCGTAAAGCTGGCGGAACGATTTGACGTTGGTCGCCGGCCTTTCATGGAGCAGAAGTTCGGTGGCCTGAACCCGGCGGTCATTGTGGAACCAGCCTTGAACCACGCCATCATGCAGGAAGTTAGCCAGGGCGAGCAAGGTCATACCCTGGTGGTGAGCCATCCAACACCGCACTAATTCATGGCGATGGCGCCAGGAGTGCCGACCGGAAGGCGGGTTGTAATCGGCAGCCTCATAAAACCCGTACGGTCCCAGCCACCCTTCGCCTTCCATCCGGCGCAGGTTGCGCAACCCTCCCGCGGCATCCACGTGCAGCGCGAGGAAAGTGGAATAGGGTGAGATGACTAGCGGGTCGGCATCGCTGTGATGCAGTGAAATATCCGGAAGGCCGAATGCCTGATACTGGTAGTTCCCCGACTCATCTCTTTTGGCGTGCGCCGATTCCGAAATTCCCCACGGCACGCCCTTTTCAGTCGCGTAAATCTGCTGCAGACGTACCGCGGAAATACGCGAATTGTCCAGCAGCGTATTGGGATAGGTTTTCATCCAGAGTACCGGCATCAGGTACTCGAACATGGTCCCGGTCCAGGAGAGCAAAACCGGAAATCCATGTTCACGGGTGTGCGCTCTGCCCAGCAGAAACCAGGTGTCCTGCTGGACATCTTCCTTGGCGATCGCGGCAAATACGGCGATGCGCGCCTCCGACGCCAGCAAATCGTAACAGGCCGGCGGGATCTTTCCGGCGTCGACATCGAAGCCAAGCGACAGTAGCTTGCGCCGCGGATCGAGCAGGAAGCGAAAATCCATCTCGTCGGCGAATTTACCGGCGGCAAGGGCGATCTGCTCCAGGTCTTCGATCAGTTCGCGGGCCCGCGAGCGCGCTTCCGGCAGCATGGCCAGCAATCTCTGATACAGCGCCTTGCGTTCCCCCGAGCCATTGGCATGCTCGAGCGCGAACTGCAGGCGCGCGGTCAGCCTGTCGACAACTTCCGGCAAGCGCTGCACGGTCAGGCTGGGCACGTCGAATTTGAAGTCCAGCGCGGGGTCATTCCAGAGCGGGACAAACTCCGGCAACATCCACGGCGCATAAACCTGAACCGCTTTCCTCAGATTTCTGACCCGGGAAAGAGATTCGCCCGCGAACCAGCGAACGTCCGATTCGTACTTTGGATTCACCGTCTCCAGGTCGCTCTCCAGCAATCCTTCTTCGGAGGGCGCCAGCAGGCGCTGCAGCCAGCTTCGTTTCCTGATCTGTTGCAGAAACGTTTTAAACCGCTTGTGGGGAAAGGCATGTCTTTCAACCAGCATGCGGAGATGATCGGCCAGTCCTTCCGCCAGCTGCTTCTCCAGCAAGGGACGCTGCAAAAGATCCAGACAGCCCTGCTGCAACGTCCAGAGCGAAGCCACCAGGTTGCCGCTGTCTACGGAAGAGATGAATCGCGGACGCAGGGGTTCCAGCGTACGGGTGTCGTACCAGTTAAACAGATGTCCACGAGTCCGCGAAAGCCTGTCCATTGTGGCCAGCGTCCGCAGGGTTTGCTCGGCGAATTCGGGAACTGTCAGGAACCCAAACTCGCAAGCCACCTGGCGGGCATTCAACAGAAAGCCCAGGTTGGTGGGCGAAATACGCCCGGCGATGACGGCGGGCTGTTCCTGCACATTATCCGGGATCAGCCAGTTGTGCTCTTCGGTGCTGAACTCGGCGAAATACCGCCAGGTAAGGAGCGCGGTTCGACTGAGAAACAATTCGTCCTTGTCGGAGGTCTCGCTGCGCATGGCCCGCGACGGCAGGTTCAGCCACATCGAAATCCATTTGCTGCAACCCCAGAGCAGCAGAATCGGCAGGGCGGAAAAAAATGCGTGGCGGCGAGTGAAGAATACCAGCGCGCCCAGGCCTACCGCCAATGCCGGCATCCAGTCGAGATAGATATCTACCGGCGTTCGCTTGCGGATGCTCAGCTCGGTCTCGGCTGCGGTTTCCCATTCCAGAAGACGCCGCCGCGTCACCAGTCGCCGGACCAGGGTTCGAACCACGGCATCGAGTGAAAGCAGCATCTGGTGCGGCAAAAATGACAGCGTGAAGAACATGCTGGCATTCGCCGTCAGCAGCGCGGACCGGGCGTCCTTGACGACCTGGGATTTGCGCTCCACCGCGGCCCGCACCAGGTTGAACAAGAACTGGAACCAGGCGGGAACGAACAGGATGCCGATGGTGGCCAGAGTCCAGTACAGCGGATTGCCCGGCAGCACCAGCCAACCAAACACCAGCAGCAGAAAGGTTGCAGGTTCCACCAGGCTGCGGCGCAGATTGTCCAGAATCTTCCACTGCGAAACCAGCGAGATGGGATTCGGAACCTTGCGTCCCGATTCATCGGGCACGCGCGACAGCAGCCAGCCCGTGATCTGCCAGTCTCCTCGCAGCCACCGGTGTTTGCGCCGGTTGTAGGCGCTGTAATGCGAGGGATAATCTTCGATAATCTCAACGTCACTGGCCAGGCCCGCGCGTGCATAGGCGCCTTCGATCAGATCATGACTGAGCAGGGCATTGCGGGGAAAGCGCCGGTCCAGCACGCGGTGGACCGTGTCCATCTCATAGATCCCTTTGCCGGCGAAAATACCTTCCCCGTACAAATCCTGGTACACGTCGGAAATGGCGCGGGTGTAAATATCGAAGCCCGTCTCCCCGGAATAGAGGCTGGCCAGCCGGGAACGGGAGGCGCTTTGCACACTCACACCCACCCGCGGCTGCAGAATGCCATAGCCGGCCACGACGATGTTCTTCTCCGGATCGATGATCGCCTGGTTCAGCGGATGGGCCATCGCCCCAATCATGCGATCGGCGGATCCTCGAGGCAGCTCCGTGTCCGCGTCCAGGGTGATCACGAAACGAATCTGCGGCAAGATCGATAAGTCTCCGGTTTTCACCGGGAAACTATCGTGTTCCTTGCGCAGCAGCTTGTTCAGGTCCATCAGCTTGCCGCGCTTTCGCTCCCAACCCATCCACACTCTTTCCCGCGCGTTGTAAACCCGGTGGCGATGAAAGAGAAAAAACGACCCCGAAGCCTGGCTGGAATACTTTTCGTTGAGCTCGCTTACCAGTTGCACACAGTAATCGATCAAGGGATCGTCCTCGGGTGCGGGCACCGGAGAGTCCGGCAGATCGGTAAGCAATGCGAAATGAATGTTGGGATCGTGGTTACCCAGGAATCGTACTTCCAGGTCCTCCACCAGCCGGCGAACCTGTGTACGGTTAAACAGCATGCTGGGAATGGCCACCAACGTGGCGCAGTTGTCGGGAACTCCTTCCGAGAAATTTAGTTTGGGCAGAATCTGTGGTTCCAGCAGGGACGTAATTAGGTAGTTCACCAACTGGATGGCACTCTGCGAACACGGCAGCAGCAGCATCAGCAGAGAAAAGAAGATCAGCTCGGGAGAAGTATAGGTGTTAGTCAGAAGCAGCACGATCGCCGACATGATGGCGAGGGTGAGCACTTCGGTGCCCGGCAGATAGAACTCATCTGGATGCCGTCGCAGAAAAGATCCAATGCGCTGGCCCAGCGGAGGCTGGAAGCCCACCCTCTCATAGAGGGCCCTGGACCCTTCTGCCAGGAGGTAATATCCGACGTGACCCAGTCGGGCCGCCAGGCGAGGGCTGGCATGGGTTTCCTGGTGCGCCGAACGGGCCAGGGCAAGGGCTGCGGCCGCAACTTCCCCCTCGCTCAAATCCGAATGTTCCGCGATGTTCGCGATCTCGGTGCGATACAGGTCGCGGCTGTCAAAATCCATGCGGGCGTACGCGCCGGCGGGGTCCTGGCGCAGGATGCGATTGAACAGCACCATGGGCTCGAGAGTATCTTTCCAGGAAGTCTGGCCAATATCGCGCAGGCTGCGTACACAAATACCCGCTCCGTAAGAGCCCGCGGGATCCGCCACCACCTTCGATCCACGGGCCGCGATCTCTTCCAGCAGAACCAGCTTCAACGCCGGAACCAGCGCCCAGAGCTCGACCACTTTAAGCGCGGTGCTCTGCTGAAAAGCCTGTACATAGGTGACCAGCGCACTCTCACTGTAGTCATAACCGGTGGCGGCCAGGAAACCGGCAGCCAGAGCCACGACCCGCGGAGCGGTGGCGCCGTCGGGAGTGCGGACATGGGGCAGCTTGCGGACTAACTTGAAGCCTTCCCTGGTGCCCCGGAGATCGGCATGCAGCGCGCGGAGATTGTCATAGAGCCAGCGAAAGTCGTCTCCCACCTCTATCTTGGGAACAGGTCCGTGCAGGAACCGCAGCACCGGTTTGATGGCTCGGCACAGAGCACGATAGCGCTCGGAGAAAAAGTTCGCTGACTGCGCGCCCGGAAGCCATACCAGCCGGCGGCCCAGGTCCGCCGCGGCCGCACCCAGGGCCTCCGGGCTGGCCCCGCGTTCTTTGGGCGGCTCGGGCAGACGCTCCGCCTCTGCGTTCAACATTTCGATATGAGTATCTGGAGGCATTGCTTGTGAAAACTATGGCCCGCAAACACTTAACGATAACTGGCGGCCTGCAGCTCGAACATTTCTTTATAACGCCCGCCCAGACGCGCCAGCTGCTCGTGAGTTCCTTCTTCCGCGATCTTTCCCTTTTCCAGAACTACGATGCGGTCGGCCATGCGCACGGTAGAAAATCGGTGGGAAATAAAGAGCGCCATTTTCCCCGCGGTGAGCTCGGCAAAGCGCTGAAAAACCTCGAACTCGCTGCGGGCATCGAGCGCGGCGGTAGGCTCGTCCAGAACCAGAAGTTGCGCGTCCCGCAAATACGCCCGCGCCAGCGCAACTTTCTGCCACTCGCCGCCGGAGAGATCGACACCGGTTTCGAAGCGCCGGCCCAGCATCTGATCGTAGCCGCCAATCTTGGCGACGACCGCATCTGCCAGGCTCTTTCGGGCCGCGCTTTCGAGCAATTGCAGTTCGTCAATGTCCTCAATCTTGCCCACCGCTATGTTTTCACGCGCCGTCATCTCATAGCGCATAAAGTCTTGAAAGATAACGCCAATCTCACGATACAGGTCTTCCAGACGATACTCTTTCAGGTCCACGCCGTCGAGCAGCACCTGGCCTTCGGTGGGGTCATAAAGGCGCGTGATCAGCTTGACGATCGTCGTCTTGCCTTCACCATTCTCGCCGATCAGCGCCACCCGTTCTCCGGGATGCAGATGGAAATTCAACCCGTTCAGCACCAGGCGAGAGCTTCCGGGATAGCGAAACGAGACATTGCGAAATTCGAATCCTCGAACGATCGGCCGGGGAGCGGGCAGGGCATCGGGCTTTGACTTGATGGTGGGCTGCATATCGAAGAACGCCAGCAAGTCGGTGAGGAAAAGAGCCTGGTCCGCGATCCCTGAAACGGTCGAGAAGATCTGCTGAATATTGCTGCTGGCCTGCAAAATCGCTCCCGAGAGCAGGTACCAAAGTCCGATGCTGTATGCGCCGGTGATCGTCCGCCAGATCACGAACACATAGGCCGAGTAATAGCCCATGAAAGCGATTACGGAAAGAAACGCTCCGGCGACCAGTTTCCGCCGGGACAGGGCGACGTTTTCTTCGTAAATCCCGTCCGACAGTTTGGTGAAGCGCTGGGTGAGAAATTTACTGAGCCCGAATAACTTAAGTTCCTTGGCGGCCTCCTTGCTGCCGCCGACCTGCCGCAGATAGTCCAGTTGGCGCCGGATCGGAGTCTGGCGGAAATTCTTGGCGTATCCCAGAAAAGCGAAATGGCTTTCGCCCAAAAACGCCGGGAGCACTCCCGCGATGAGCAGCACCATCAACCAGGGCGAGTACACAACAATTGTGACGGACAGGGTGATAGTGGTAATCACCAACTGGATCAGCCGCCCGATTTGCTGAATCATTCCCAGGCGATCGGTGGCCTGCACCCGCGCCCGTTCCAGCCGGTCATAAAATACAGGATCCTCATAGGCGATGAGGTCCAGCTCCGCGGCATGCTTCATGACCTGGATGCTGACGTGGCGAGTGTATTTGTCCGCCAGCAGCGAATCGGAGTAATCGATGGCGCGCGCCAGAATTCCCCCTAGCACCGCCAGCCCGAATTCCCCCGCTACCAGCCACCACAGTCGAGGAGAGACGGATTGCGCCGAAACTTTGGCGTGCACGATGGCGTCCACAATCATCTTGGGGATCCAAAGCAGCGCCAGCGGCAATAACGCAGCGAACAACCGAGCGACCAGCCCGAAAATCACGACTCCGGGCCCGGATTGCCACACGATCTTGAGAACCGGCGGGGTATTACGGAGCGCCGAAAGCCGCTCCTGCCAGCTGCTCAAGAAACTCTGCTGTTCCGCCATGTTTGAATCCTAACCAAGTTCCCTGGTTTCTTGAAACTATACCGTCAAGTCAGGATATGAAATGGTCGTGGCTCAGCTTGAAACGCCCATTTCCACCGGCGTCATCCTGAGCGACTTCAGTCCCGAAGAGCCTGCCCTGAGCGAAGTCGATCTGGCGCGCGCCTTGCCAATTGCTGACGCGGCTGCAATATCCGCTTCACGCCAGATGCTTCGCAAGCTCAGCATGACGCCTCCATGAGCGGAAGATAGTTCAAATTGACCCGCTACCGATGAAATTCCCCAGCCGGTGAGGCTTGAGCCCGAGCTCAGGCCCGCATCGCATCGACAATAGATGCTCCACGCGCCTGTAAGGTTCGATGGGCCATAGACTTATGACATTCCCCAGCGCGCGGGGGGCCGGGCCGGCTGCCTCTGTCAGAGTCCGAAACTACCTGATCGCGATCACCGCCAACCCGTTCGCCGGAAGCGTCACACTCAGCTCTCCGTTCTTGAGTTCCTGGATTTCCGGCGCGCCCAGCACCACCGAGTCCCGCAACTTTTGCAGCTGCGCCTGGGTTGGATAAACGGGTGACCCCATCTTTTCGTAGGCCGGATGGGGGTCGCCATGGTCGCGATCCACGCGCGCGATGGACGCGCGTCGCGCGCGCACATTCTTGAATCGCATCACCACGGTTTTGGGCGCTCCGGTTTGACCGGGTGAAATAATGTTCCATACCGCGACCACCAGCGAGCCGTCCGGCGCGCGCGTCGCCAGCGCGGAATCGGAATCGAGCGCGAGGCGTTCATTCCCCAACTGGTGCAGAAGTTTAAACGCCGCGAACGCAGGCTTGGGAATGCTTCCCGCAGCAATCAGGCCGTAGCCGCCGTAAAAAGGCTGCTTCACGATGCCCTGTTCTTCAAAGACATCGGAGAAGGTCCAGTAGGACATCTCGTCCACCAGACCGTCGCACTGGCGGATGGTGTCGGCCATCCACGGACCCATATAGATGGAATCGGTAATCTCCGGTTCGTTCTTGTAACTGGCGTTGAACTCGCTCCAGATCAAGGGAAGCTTGGGAAGGGCCGAAGCCTGAATCTGATCGTGCACCTTCTTTACCGCGCGGCACACCATGCGGTCGCGGGGTATATCTTCGTTCGTCCCAAACACGTCTTTGGCACTGTCGTTTCCATAGACGTGCGAGGAAACAAAATCAACCGGAATGTGTTTCTCGACGCAGTGCTGGATGAATGCGTCGGCCCATGCGGCCTGCGCCGTGGCCGGACCGCCGACGCGGAAACGCGAGTTCACGCGCTTAACGGCGGCTACGGAGTGATCATAGAGTTCCCAGTAGGTGGCCTGCTTCGGATCTCCGGCCCAGAAATCGATATTAGGTTCGTTCCAGACTTCGAAATACCATTTCGCAACCTCGTCCACGCCATAACGGTCGGCCAGGTGTCTCGTAAACTGGTAGATCAGGTCGTCCCATTTATTCCAGTCTTTCGGCGGGGAGACATTTTGCTTGTACCAGAAAGCATGCAGGGCATCCTTTGCAGCCAGCTTCTTCGGCATGAAACTCAGTTCCACGAAAGGCCGAACCCCGTTCTGCAATAGGCCGTCATAGGCCTGGTCAACGTAGGAAAAGTTATAGATCGGATGGCCGGAGCTGTCCTCGTCATACACGCCCATGTCGTCGAGAAAAATAGCGTGGAAGCGGACAAATTCCAGTTCAGTGATCTGCTTCACCTGGCGTAAATCCTGGCGGTAGCTGTCGCGCAGGCTCAGGTTGGCCCGTCCGGATCCGAACATGTGCTCCCAGAAATGGGGAAAAGGATGAGCCGATCCCGCGGCGTCGATCACTAGAATCTGAGGCTGGCTCGCCGGTGTTTGCGCTTCCGACGCACTAACAGAGACCAGCACCAGGGAAAGGAACAGCCACAGGACACTGCGGCTCCGCTTCATCAGTTGCCCGGTTATCGATTTCCCGACCAGCGATTTCTCAACCATCGGTCTCCTTTTCATCGATCACTCCTGAAGTCCTTACGCCCCCGTCGAATGAAGAGAGTCATCAATTTTGCCGGTTCGGTTATTCCGGCGGCACATTGGGACCGGCGAGAAAGCCGCCATCCAGTATCAGGCTCTGGCCGGTCATGAAGCTGGCCGCGCTCGAGCACATCCACACTACCGCTGCGGCCACCTCGCCGGCTTCGCCAAACCGGTTCATGGGATAAAACGTCAAAGCCTTCTTCTTGACATCCGGCGGTCCGAATAGACGGTCCGCCATGGCCGTCTCGATCGCCGCGGGACAAACCGCGTTGACCCTGATCCCATTTGCCGCAACCTCAATCGCCGCAGCCTTGGTCAGTCCCAGTACGCCATGCTTGCTGGCTGAGTAAGTTGCGGTGCCGCGGCTTCCGATGAAACCGGCAATGGAAGAGTTGTTGACGATCGCGCCTCCGCTCCCTTGCTTCAGCATTTGTTGTATCTCAAATTTCAGGCACAGCCATGTACCCTTGAGGTTGATATCAATCGCTTCATCCCATTCTTCCTCGGTCTGTTCGACGATGGGAACCCAATGACCCTCAATGCCGGCGTTGTTGAAAGCATAATCCAGCCGGCCAAAGGCCTCGACCGTCTTTTCGACCAGGGCCTTGACCTGGGAGGCTTGGCTTACATCGGTTTGAACAAAAATTCCTTCGCCGCCGGCGCGCCGGATCAGGTCTACTGTTGCGTTCCCCTCATTCACACGCCGGCCGGCGACCACGACCCGCGCGCCTTTTTTCGCGAACAGAACCGATGTTTCCCGTCCGATGCCTGAGGTTCCACCTGTTACCAGGGCCACCTTGCCCTCGCACTCGGCCATCGTCATCTCCAATCCGGATTTTAAACTTGCGGCACACTTGTCAGCCCGGTTGTCCCCCGCTCATCGGTGATTCCCAGAGTGTCTCCCGCCGTGCTCCAAAGGATTCTACATGCAAGGGGATTTGGACGACGATCATTCATGGCGGACGTCTGAGCGCAGAATTCGCCAGACACCCACGACTATGGCAGGTTGGATCGAAGTAGCTTAGGCCAGAATTCAAGAACCGGGGAATACACGTTGGAGCGACGAATGTGAAAGTGCGGGCAGATCAGCTCGCCACTTCATTCGAGCGCAGGTTCAGGCTTCTCGTGCGCTCTTCCAGAGCGTGATTCAGCTGGTCGATCAGATGCATGAGTCTCTTCGGATCTTCTTCGTCCCGAGCTGCCGCGGCCAGTTGTTTCCAATCATGACAATCCATTCCACCTATGTCCGTCATGTATTTTTCTCCTGGGGGGATTCAGGCACAACGGAACTGCTGCAGTTAATTTGCCAAATGTGTACGGCATGTATTTTCTGTGGGTTAAGAAAGAGCCCCAAAGTCAATTTTCAGAGAATCGCGCAATTCGTACCTACAGGATTCACTGTAGGGCGCCCTGGTACAGAAGCCCCGAGTCCTGTTCAAGGCTCTTCTGCATTTTGCGCCTCGAATGACCGTTGGTTTCGAGGAGAAGAAAAGTGCGACCGGTTTGTGGGCAGCGGCAAAGGTTCCCCTGAAGTCCGAACTGGAATTCTGCCAATATGGAATCGGAGCGCAGCTGTTCTCTTAATCTGCTCAGTACTCGCATGCTCGTTGCATCTGTATTGGCGTCGGTTCTGATTACAGATCAAGGTTTTACCGTGAAACTGGCATTTCGCGCATTAGACGCCGAGGGAGCCCAATCGTAAACTAGTCGCTTCATGTTCCAGCAGTTACACTAATAAGGTACGAGCGATTGCGCCCTGAATCCTAAATTGACTGCCCACGACGAGATTATTCAGAACATGAGCCAACCTGCCCCTGTGCACGACGAAAATTACGTCCTTACCCTGGAAGAAATCGCGAACCTGGCCGCCGAGGGCGGCAACTCGGCCGAAACTCTCATGAACGTCGTCGCGCTGATCGCCAAGCGCTTTCAAACCGACGTCTGTTCCGCTTACCTGCTGGAGCCGGATCGGGCCAATCTGGTGCTGGCCGCGACCGTCGGACTTCGCCCCCAATGTATAGGTACTCTTCGCATGGGGCTGCATGAAGGTCTGGCCGGCCTGGTCGCGGAACGGGTCGGCCCGGTTGCCGTGGAGCAGGTTAAAAATCATCCCCGTTTCAAGTATTTCAGCGAAGCGGGCGAAGATGCGTACCAGTCATTCCTGGGTGTTCCGCTGATCGATCGGGGAGTGCTGCAGGGAGTGTTGGTGGTTCAAACCATCGCGCCGCGCGTATTTCGCGAGGATGAAATCCGGATGTTGGCCGAGGCTGCCGCCCAGGTTGGATCGGTGGTGAGCGAAGCTCGCACTCTGGACCGCTTTATCGCGCCCGCGCAGGAACGGCTGTGGACGCTGGCTCGCAACCTGTGGTGGTCGTGGGACCACGACACCAGCAGTTTGTTTCGCGACCTCGATCCGGCGCGATGGCGGCAGCTCAATCATAATCCGGTCGCCTTGCTTTCCGAGATCCCGCTGGCGGAGATGGAGCGCCGCGCCCGTGAACTGGTTCTCCACAGCCGAATCAACTATGCCTATCGCCGCCAGCGCGAATATCTCGACGCCGACCACACCTGGGGAGCCCGGCATGCCGGCGTACTCAGACCTCGTCCGGTGGCCTACTTCTCCGCCGAATTTGGTTTGCACGTTTCCATCCCCGAATATTCCGGCGGCCTCGGGGTGTTGGCCGGCGATCACATCAAGAGCGCGTCCGACCTGGGTATTCCCCTGGTTGGCATCGGTTTGTTTTACGGCCAGGGATATTTCCGGCAACGCCTGGATCGGACCGGCTGGCAGCAGGAAGAGTACATTCAGACCGACGTCAACCAGTTGCCCATGGAAGCCGCCATCGGATCGAATGGCGAGCCCGTTACCGTCCAGGTGGAAACTCGCGCCGAAGCCATCCGGGCAAAAGTCTGGCGCATGAAGGTTGGGCGTTGCGACCTGCTGCTCCTCGATTCCAACATTGAGGGCAACCATCCCGAGGACCGGGAGCTGACCTCGCGGTTATACGGAGGCGATTCGCGTATCCGGATTCGCCAGGAGTTGCTGCTGGGCATCGGAGGTTTCCGCGCCCTCCGCGCCATGGGCATCACCCCCGGCGTTCTCCATCTGAACGAAGGCCATAGTGGCTTCGCCGTTCTGGAAGCGATTCGCGACCGGATGCAGAGCGAGGGAATCGCCTTCGATCACGCTGTCCGGCGGGTTTCGCGCGAAATAGTTTTCACCACGCACACCCCTGTGCCCGCAGGCCACGACCGGTTTTACCCCGAACTGATGGAAGAGCATCTTGGTCCCATGCGCGAGGCCCTGGGTATTTCCCAGGAAAAACTCATGGAACTGGGACGGGAAGATCCCGGCAATCTCAGGGAGGACTTCTGCATGACGGTGCTCGGCCTCAGGCTGGCCCGCCGCGCTAATGCCGTTTCCGCGCTGCATGGAGAAGTCTCCCGGCATATGTGGACGGGCCTCTTTCCCGGCAAATCGGAAGACGAAGTCCCCATCGGGCATATCACCAACGGCGTGCATGTGCCCTCCTGGCTGGCGCCGCAAATGTTCCGGCTCTATGACCGCCATCTGGGGACGGGCTGGCAGCAGAACAACGCCAACCCTGCGATCTGGGAAGGAATCGAAAATGTCGATGATGGCGAACTCTGGGAAACCCATCTCCACCTGAAATCCCGGCTCCTGGATTTTGTGCGTCACCGCGTAGTCGAGCAGGCCGAGCGCCGCGATGAGTCTCCCGAAATGCTGGCAAGACTGGGCCGGGTGCTCAGTCCGGATGCGCGGACCATCGGCTTCGCGCGCCGCTTCGCAACCTATAAGCGGGCCGATCTGATTCTGGCTGACATCGAAAAGCTGACGTCGATGGTGAACGATCCCAAGCGGCCGGTGCAGTTTATTTTTGCCGGCAAGGCGCATCCCCGCGATGAACCCGGCAAGAAAATGCTGCAGCAGATCGCCAAACTCATGCGTCATCTCGAGTTTGCCGACAAGTTCGTCTTCGTCGAAGACTATGACATCAACGTTGGGCGCCATTTCGTCCAGGGCGTCGATGTCTGGCTGAACAATCCGCGCCGTCCCCTGGAGGCGTCAGGCACCAGTGGCCAGAAAGTGGTTTTGAACGGTGGTCTTAACCTCTCTGTTCTCGACGGCTGGTGGGCGGAGGCTTACGACGGACTGAACGGGTTCGCGATCGGAAGCGGCAGAACTCACGCTGATATGAGCATCCACGATAACCGGGATGGACAGGATCTTTATCGCGTCCTGCGCGAGGAAGTGATTCCTCTTTATTACGAGCGCGACCGCGACGGATTGCCCCGGGGCTGGATCAAGCGCATGAAGCGGACCATCCGGACCCTGGGCTGGCGCTTCAACGCCAACCGCATGGTGATGGATTACGTCTTGAAATGTTACGTGCCCGCGGCCGGAGGCATGTCCAGCGATCTCAGCAAGAAACTCTGATTCGCGTACAGGCCGGCAAGGATGAGATGAAAAGAGAAATCCGAACTTGGAGATTAGCGGGGTTCAGTCGGCGGCAAATGTTGTGGCCGACGGTTTTCGTTCCGATCGCGGCATGGTTGCGATGACCTGGGTGCCATGGCTGTCTGACACCATTTCCAGGTGTCCTCCGAGTTCGTTGATTCGTTCGCGCATTCCCGCCAGCCCCACGCCGCCATGAGCGCGCTGGTGGCGGAAGCGGTCTAGCACTTCCAGTGGAATACCCTGTCCGTAGTCTCTTATCCGCAGGACGACCTCGTCTTGCAATAGTTTCAGCGAAACATCGGCGCGGCGGCTCTTGGAGTGGCGATGAACATTCGTCAGACTCTCCTGCAGCACCCGGAACAGCGCGAGCTCGAGAGAAGCTGGCAGGCGGCCGCTGTCTTCGGGCACTTCCAGGCTGGTTTGAATGCCGCTGCGTTTCGCAAAGCCTTCCACATACCATCGCGCGGCCGACGAAAAACCGGTTTCGTCCAATAGTGGCGGATGGAGCAAATGGGAGATGGTGCGAGTTTCGATCATGGCCTGATCCAGCAGACGGATGCATTCCGGGATCAGCGGACTGTCCGGCGCCGTCCGGCTCAGCATGGTCAGGTTCATCTTTGCGCCCACCAGGTACTGCCCCAGACTGTCGTGCAGCTCCCGGGAAAATCTCCGGCGTTCCTGGTCTTGTAGTTCCAGCAGGCGCACGCTGAGGGAGCGCAAGGAGGCTTCGGCTTGCTCTCGTGCGTTCAACTCCGCATTGAGCATTCGATAGTGGAAGAAAAACAGCCCAAGGGCGACGATGAAAGCGGCGCATAGCACGTACGCCGTGATGTGAAACAGTCGCTCAGACCGCTCCCTGCGAGTATCCAGCAGCAGTTGTTCCTTCTTCTGCATGGTCTGCAGCAACGAATCGGCTTCGGCGGAGACAGCGATAATTTCCTGCCGCAGTTCCGCCTGCTGCTGCACATCGACAACCCCGCTTCGCTTCAGCTGAACCGACTGATCCAGCAGGTCTAGCTTGCGAGTGGTCATGCCTTCCAGAGTCTTCAGATGATCCAATTGCTCGGGGTTGCCGGCCATCAGGCCTTCGATCAGCTTCATTTTCGGGGGAATCTCAGCCGATACCGATTGATAGTCCTCGAAAAAGCTCTTTTCCCCGGTATCGACATATCGGGTGCGGGCGCGTCCCGCCCTTGTGCTGATGTTGTTGAGATCGGCCAGCGAGGATTGAACGTCGCGTGTGTGGCCGACCCATCGTTCCGCGGTGCGGAGCCGCTGCACTGTAGCATATGCCGCCAACCCGCTTACAGCCAGCAGCACTAAAGCCGTGCCAAATGCCAACTGCGTCCGAGTTCGTTGTGAGAGTGCCTTGTTCACAGGCCCTTGCTTATTCTAAGGACACCAAAAACATCGCTCAGAGGGAGCGTCATGATTTGCGCGGTGACCATGCGCACCACGATTTTACAACACTGAGTGTGAAGAATGAAGAATCCGCTCTGGAGACAAACTTGCCGGCGCAGACGCCCGGAGGGAAGGCAAAACTATGCGGTGCCATTCCACCAGTCGCCAGTTCGCGGTCTTTCTCCCGTTCAATCAGTCGCCCTGCTGAGCTTGCGAAGCATCTGGCGGGAAGCTACACGCAGCCGCGTCGGCAATCGAGAGGGCACGCGCCAGATCCCTTCGACTTCGCTCAGGCAGGCTCTTCGGGACTGAAGCCCTCAGGATGACGCCAGGAGGGTGGGTTTCAAGAACTATCGCGTTCTTGTCACAGCACTTCCTCGATGAGTTGCTCCTCGCCTCTGGTTCGACTAATATCGCGCCTGCTTCTTTCTGTATGGTCGGGCAGGTTCTTAAACATTACCGAATCCTTGAGCAGATTGGCGCGGGCGGTATGGGAGTGGTTTATCGCGCCCACGACGAGGAACTGGACCGCGACGTTGCCATAAAAGTTCTCCCTCCGGGAGCTCTCGCCGACGACTTTGCGGCTCAGCGCTTCCGCAAGGAAGCTCTATCTCTGGCTCGCCTCAACCACCCTAACGTGGCCACGGTCCACGAGTTTGGCAGTGACCGGGGCGTGAACTTCCTGGTCACGGAATACATCCCCGGTCTCAGTCTCGACTCCAAAATCGCCGGCCGCCCCCTGCCGATACGCGAAGTCATGAATCTGGGAATTCAGCTGGCGCACGGCCTGGCCGCGGCCCACGACCAAAATCTCGTCCATCGCGATCTCAAACCCGCCAATCTACGCATCACTCCGGACGGGCGTCTGAAAATACTGGACTTCGGCCTGGCGCGATTGTTGACTCCGCCCGGAGATCAGGGCATGACTGCCACCCTGACCAGGTCTCAGGAGATCACTGGAACTCTGCCCTACATGGCGCCTGAGCAATTGCGTGGCGAAGCCACCGATGTCAGCAGCGATATCTGGTCGACTGGGGTTGTGCTCTACGAGTCGGCGACCGGCCATCTGCCCTTTCGCCAGAACAACGGGCCGCTGCTGATCAATTCCATCCTCAACGAGGAGCCGGAACCGCCGAGCAAATTCAACAGCCAGATTCCTCCCGGGCTGGAAAACGTCATTCTCAAGGCTCTGGTCAAGACTCGCCCCCATCGCTACCAATCTGTCCGCGAACTGGCCATCGATCTGGAACGGATGACCATGGGAATGTCAGCGTTGACCGCCACCCGCCGCGACCGCCTGTGGCACGCCGCCAGTCCTCGTCGCGGGTGGATCGCTGCTATCCTCATCCTGTTTGTGGTGTTCGCCGGTCTCCTCTCCGTCGCTCCCATTCGCGCCCGCCTGGCTGCTCTGCTTTCCAGTCACGAGGAGAGGCACATCGCGGTTTTGCCCTTCGACAACATCGGCGGCAATCCTGACACCGAAGCCATCACTGAAGGTCTCATGGATAGTATGACCAATAAGCTGTCCAATCTTGACGTGGGCGACCAATCGCTGTGGGTGGTTCCCGCCAGCGTGGTTCGCCAGCGCAAAGTCGATGATCCCGCCACCGCTCTGCGCGATCTGGGCGCCACACTTGTGGTTAAGGGCAGCATCCAGCGCTCCGGGCAGGACGTGCACCTCACCGTCAATCTCATCGAAACCAAAACCTTGCGCCAACTGGGCTCGGTGGAACTGGAGGATCGCGCTGCCGATATCGCGACCCTGCAGAACGAAGCGATCTCCCGCCTGGCGAAAATGATGAATATCGCCATCACCCCCGCCATGATTCGCGATGCCGGCGGCAGCGTCACTCCTGCCGCTTACGAATCCTATTTGAAAGCGCTCGGACTTATCCAGCGTTACGACAAGCCCGGAAATCTCGACTCCGCGATCACGGCTCTCACTAACGCCGTAAATACCGATCCGCGTTTTGCCGTCGGCTATACCGCGCTGGGCGAAGCCTATCGCCTCAAATACCAGGTTGACCACAATCCCAAATGGATTGAAGAAGCCCTCGCCAGTTGCAAACGCGCGACTGAACTTGACGATCGCCTTTCCGGCACCTACGTTACGCTGGGCAAGATCCACGACGATACCGGCAAGCACGATCTCGCTATCCAGGAATTCCAGCACGCCCTCGGCCTGAATCCGCGTGATCCCGATGCCCTCAGCGGGATGGCGCACGCCTATGAAAACGCGGGGCGCATTGGCGATGCTGAAGCCGCCTACAAAAAAGCCACCGCCCTCCGTCCCGATTACTGGGACGGTTACAATTCACTGGCGCTTTTTTATGACCGGCAGCGGCGATTTGACGAGGCCATCGCGCAGCTGAAACATGCCATTGATTTGACTCCCGATAATGCCCTGGCCTACTTCAACCTGGGCGCGGTTTATCTGGATACGGATGATCCGGCAAAAATACCTGAGGCAGAAAAGGTCCTCAAAAAGTCGCTGGAGATGAACCCCAGCTATCCCGCGTATGCCAACCTGGGATATTTGTATCTGCAACAAAGGCGCTACGCGGATTCAGCGGCGATGACTGAGAAGGGTCTCAAATTAAATGATCGGGAGCCTACTGGATGGGAAAACCTGGCCATCGCGTACTCCTGGCTAAACCAGAAAGACAAGGTCGTCGCCGCGCGCGACCGGGAGCTGGCTGTGCTGCAGGAAATGGTGAAACTCAAGCCCCAGGATGCCGGCCTGCAGGCGAATCTGGGCGTTCTCTATGCCAAGAAAAGCCTTCCCGATCAGGCCATTCCGCGCTTACAATCGGCCCTCGCCCTCGCGCCTGACGATCCCGACGTCCTGGTCAATGTCGGGGACGGCTACGAGGCTCTGGGGCAGAGACAGCAGGCGATCGAGTTCATCGAAAAGGGAATTAGAAAAGGTTTCGCGCTCGAGGAGCTGAAACATGATCCCGACGTGCAATCCTTGTTATCCGATCCGAATTTCAGGCCCCAGCCACAAAAGTAGCGCACTCTTGAAAGGAGCCAGTCATGGCAGCAGAACGAGCAATTCCAATTCCGATCGCAGACCCGGCGAGTAACGTAATTACCATCAACGCCGATGGGTCCTATACTCCATCCACCGGCGTATCCATCAACGCGGGGGGAGTCGCGAAATTCGACGTGACCTACCCCCCGAACACGAATACCTGCTATATCACTTTCGGCACCATCACCTTTGCCCAGGTAGATCAAGAGTCAGGAACAACCGGGACCACGGGTGGAACCGTAAAAGTAGGATCGTAAGACCGCAACTAGAACCATGAGCCAGGGGTAGCCCGCCCGGTCAATGGCATCATCGCTGTGGGGCCCGGCAGAGGCTGGCCGCACTGCGAACCGACTGCGGCAGGCTACCCTCCGGCACAAGAGAGATACGCGGAAGCTGTCATCGCCACGCTGAACGAACCTCATAGGCTCACCGGGACTTAGAAGATCCCACCGAAACCATCCAAACAAGTGGCGGAAGCGAGTGGGAGTCGAACCCACCGGCGACGGGGTGACCCGCCGCTCGCCGGTTTTGAAGACCGGGGCAGTCACCGGACCTGCATGCGCTTCCGGAGGTGCGATTCTACTCGATATAGACGCTGAACCCCTCGGAGGGAGTCATCATCCTGAGCGGCCTTCAGGCCGTGAAGGATCCGGCGCGCAGTGGACAAAAACTTCGCCCGGACGATGGTAGAGAGGAACAAGGAGTCGTACGAAGCGGGGAAAAGAAGACAGAGCACAGCGGAAAATCCCGCCGCGCAAGTCCTCTCCAGCCCTGACGTGGAAAAAGACCTTAGCTAAGGGGTTGAAGTTGCAAAGCTGGGGCCCGCAGCGGTCACTTTCCCCGCGGCGGAGGGTGAAGCGTCAACCGCAACCTGCACGATGTTGTTTCGCACCGCATAGAGCACCAGTTCGCTGACCGAGTGCAGTCCCAGCTTCCGCATGATGTTGCTGCGGTGGGTCTCCGCAGTTTTCACACTCAGATTGAGATGGCAGGCCACTTCCTTGGTCGACTTGCCCTCCGCCAGCAGCTGGACCACTTCACGTTCACGAGAAGTAAGCGCGGGCAGACCCGCTCCATTCTTTTTCGTGGAATGCGGGCTCTTGTTGAGATAGCCCGAGAGCACCAGTTCAGCCACCCGGGCGGTAAAGAATGTTTGGTTATGTTCCAGCGCTTCCACTGCCTTGACCAGGTCCCGGACGGCGTCCGATTTCAGAAGAAAACCGCGAGCGCCCGCGTCCAGTACGGCCTGCACCGCCTGGTCGGTGTCGGTAATGGTGAGAATCAAGATCCGGGTAGCAGGATTTTCGCGCAATATCTGACGTGTGGCCTCAAGCCCATTGAGCATGGGCATGCCAATATCGAGGATCGCAATGTCTGGTTTCGACTGTTTCGCTTTCTCGACCGCTTGGCGCCCGTTGTCCGCCTCGGCGCATACTTCCCAGTCGGGATGCCCTTTGATCAGCGCAACCAGTCCGCGCCGCACAATTTCATGATCGTCAGCAACCAGAATACGCATGCGATTCATAATGTAAGCCCCTCTCGGCTAAGAAACTCGTTCGAGTTCACTTCCACCCAGGTCCTGCATCGGACGCAGTTGCGATTCTGCTGTGATTTTGACATCCGGCGCTTATTCGCACAGATTAGGGAACAATCGTTCTTATCACATGTGCGCTTCGCAGGCGTCAATACAGGCCATACTGTAGAAGCTACGCTTGAAACTCAGTAGAGAAAGTAGTAGAAGAATTGAAACCAGATCGTTAAATGCCAATCCAGAAACGGACGAACCGCCCGCAGACTGTGGGGAGCCATACAGCGGACAGGGTAGTGACGTGGTAGAATCCAGATCTTCGGGAAAACGCCTCGAGAAAGTTTGGTGGCCCGAGCGTTTGTTTTGTGTTATTTCCAGGAATGGAGGCGCTTGACCACTCACGAAACTCAGAACGGAAACCTTGCGGCTGAGAAGCCATCGGTTACTCTTCCCGGCACGGTTGAAAGGATCATCCCGGCGACCCATCCCAGCGAACCGGAGAAGGCTCAAATCACCGTAGAGGGCGCGGACGATCTTTATCGAGAGCTCCGCGTTGAGAATACCCTTCAGGATGAAACTGGCAAAGACGTGGCCCTGAAGCCAGGTGCGCAGGTTGATGTCACCATTGAAGCTGACATCAGCTCTACCACCCCGAAGGAATCCTCCAGATAAATCCCTGGGGTCCGCACCGGGACTTCCGGCCCTGCCTTGCTCGGGGAATGTCCTACTCAGGCCGTCGGATGATTCCGTACCTTACTCCGCGCAAGCCGGATGTCCGCAATCGCAAGCGATTTCGGTTTCATCAGAACCAGCTTCTTTGCACAGCTCACTACAATATTTCTCACCCTTCTCAGGAACGCAAAGGCAAGGCACATGCGCACATTTGCCTGACTTTTCTGTCGCCATCATTGAGTCTCCTCTGCTTCGGATGTGACCTGCGTTTCCGGAAATACAGGGCCGGCCCGTACCTTATGATTCCCGTGCGGGCCGAACCATGTCCTTCCGGGACAATGCAAACTCGGTCAGGCTATTCGTTTGGCCCGCTTCTTTCCTGATACCTCGTCCCGTCCCGGCTGAATCCGGTCCCCGCCCGCAGCTTGCTGGTTGATTTGGGTGGCCAGTTCCGTGAGTTTTTGGTCAGTTTCTTTTTCTTCCGCCAGGGTCGATTCAAGCAGCGAGACCTGCTCGTTCTCACCCAGGGTTTCGGCAAAGGCGCGCGCTGTGCCATAAGCCGCGATTTCATAGTGTTCAA
This sequence comes from Terriglobales bacterium, assembly GCA_050746005.1. Classification (GTDB taxonomy): domain Bacteria; phylum Acidobacteriota; class Terriglobia; order Terriglobales; family Acidobacteriaceae; genus JAIQFF01. The sequence goes on along the minus strand of JBOGLC010000087.1, from coordinate 34,346 downwards.
CCCGTTGCGCCGCCCCGATCAAAGCGGCATCAAGGACGGCGCCTTCCAGGTCCTCCTTCAGGACCTCGGAACCCTCCTTGACCAGGCCTTCCATGCCCGCGCATTTCTTGCCCTTGGGATTCTCGCCGAGCATTTCGAATATCTGTTCGAGCCGCTCGACATGTCCCCGGGTCTGCTCCAGATGCTCCTCGAAGCCGGCCCGCAAGTCATCCGAGGAACTGGCTTTGGCCAGCTTGGGAAGCGCTTTCACCAGCTGATTCTCTGCGTTGTAAAGGTCCTTCAGTTCTTCGATATATAGCTCTTTCAATCCTTGGTCAGTCATGAGTGCTCCAGTAGATATTAGATTTCGGGCGTTGGATGCGATCACAGACCATGCTGTGGCTCCGCTGCCCGGGATTTTTGTTGGGTTGCCCGATCGCTTGTTTCTGTTGCTGTTCTAGTCGGAAGATTGAAAAAAGTGACGTCCGCATGAGGGGCCGCCAAACATGAAGCTTGCCAAACGGCGCGTGATGCTCGGAACGTAAAACTCGGGACGATGAAGTTGTTGTTGGGCGGACGGGTTGGCTTTCCACCGCTCTCTGGCGGGAGGAAAATTTTGGTTGATCCGATCGATGACTTCCTGCAAGGTCAAGGGGGGCATTGCCGACTCCAAAGTGACGTTTTACGGAGTGTGCCCGCTGTCGCGCTCGATAGCAATACAGTGAATTCCCGAGGGGTCGCCAGGTCACCGTCGAAGCAGGTAAGGAACGGCTCTCCTCCGGAAAAACTTGCTCGCCACCTCTGTTCATTCCCCGGTTGCGCGGCCGAATACCTAAAGCAATCTCTCTAGGTCCCACGGTGAATCCCGGTATGGCCGGAGGCCCCATCGATTCCCGCCTGAATATAACTTGCGGGGATGCAATGCTTTCCCATTTCCCTGAACGATTAGGCCCGTGAACGAAGATTTTTGGCAGTGCGTTTGCTCACTCCATCGAAGAAATAAAAATCTCTCGGGAGAAATAATCATGAACAAACGCACCTGCTCTTTTTGCTCTTCCATTGCCCTGGCCCTGCTGATTGCCCTGGGCCTGTCCACGGCTCCGCTGCACGCACAGCAATCGGACCAGCAGTCGCCCAACCAGGCCACCGGACAGCAATCTCAGCCCCCGTCTCAGCAGACCGCGCCGCCTGATACCCAGGCCCAGTCGCAATCGCCGCAAACCCAGACATTCGCCGGGACCATTGTGAAGTCCGGCGACAAGTATGTACTGCAGGACGCCAGTGGGAAGGCCTATGACGTCGACCGCCAGGACCTGGTGAAATCGCACGAAGGCAAAAAGGTCCGTATCAACGGCATGCTCGATCCCGATGGCAAGACCATCCACGTAAAATAGAAGCCTCGCTTCAGCTTGTGGGGCAGACTTGTCGTGAAAGAAATGGGCCGAAAATTCGGCTCTTTTCTTTTGTCTCGCAGAAGCTGAATCCACGCGCTGAATCCGAAGCGCGGCAGGCTTTCGGGTCTGGGAACACCCCTAGCGGCTGGAAAATTCCACCCTGCCCTCGGCATCCGTAGGAATCCCGTTGCACAGAGCCGGACGATAGCGCCAGGATCGCACCGTATTGAGAATGCGGCGGTCTTCGTGCAAGTCGGCGCCATTCAGGATAAATGCGCTGTAGACGCGCCCGTCCGTTCCCACCACAAAGGTGATCTTCACCCTGGAATTCGTATCCGCCCGGTCGAGCAGGGGATCGGGCGTAGCTAGCGGCTGCGGTGACTCTACGGCCCCACACTGCGCGGGGCTCACGCTATTCGGCACGGGCGCGAATTCCGAGTCATGTACGGCCGCGCTCCAAATACGCTGTCCCTGTTCGACCAGGGGGAACCGTTCGCCTGCGACCCTTCCTGAATTGGCCTCGACCGAGGCCAGAGAGACGCCGGGCGCCAGCGCTATAAGGACAAAAGCCCACAATTTGCGGGCGGCTCTTTTTTCTGCCCCACTGAAGTTGACCGTCCGAAGCATGTATTCACCAGCCAGACATCGCAACTTTTGATGGCTCCAACGGCCTGGCGGATGGCCTCGTCAGGCTCGAACCTGTAATCGAAGTTGTGGTCTGCCAGTTGAGGTCCGCGGGGCGAGCAACCGTCGCTCTCCCGAACGGAGTCATGCTGAGCTTGCGAAGCATCTGGCGCGGAGCGGATCGGAACGGATCCGTTCTGCTGGTGGGGCGCGGAGCCACGCACCGGGACTGAAGTCCCTCAGGATGAGGCCGGGATGTTTCAAAACCGACCCGCTGGCGCAGTGTTTAAAAAAGTTGACAGCATAAATAAAGAATAGTATAGGTATTGTTATCGTATAAAATGCTGATTAGATATCCTAAACGAAAGTGTGCAAGTGATGACGAATGAATCCAAAAGCAAGACCCTGCAAGCCGGCCTGAAATACCGGCGCGTCGAAGTTGCCTCGATCAAGAAGGGCCGGCGGGGAAAGCACCATGAACTGGTCGAGGGCATTGTTCGGGAGTTGAGACAGCTGGCTTCGGGGGCGGCTATGAAAATTCCGTTTGCCGAGGTGGGCGGAATCGGACTCGCGAATCTTCGCTCCGCGGTCCATCGAGCGGCCGCTTCGGGTGGATTGTTGATCGAGACCCTGGCCGACGAAAACAACCTGTATGTCTGGAAGAGAGAAACACCCTGAGTAGTGTTGACGCTGCGAACTGAGAAGACTGATACATCATCTTGCGAGGTTGAGATGAGCACGACATATAAATGGTACGACGTTTACAAGGCTGCTCTGCTTGAAACCGATTGGTCAAAAATGGAGAACCGCATTGGGGATGCCGAGGCCGCTATTCAGAATAGAAAGCGGGAATTCGACCTGAACCATGGCGGCACTCCCGAAGAGAACCAGGCTTTGGCGGATGCTATACACAGTCTGGGCGCTCTCCGCATTGAATCGGCTGCCTGGTCTCGGCACAAATCACAGGAACCGGAAAAAGCAAGCTAGGCAGGAAGCAGGGAACGGACCGCCTGCACCAGATCAGACCCGGCGGCTCTCGACTTGGAGATCACCCTGGCTATACCAACCAGCCGGGCCTCCTCCAGGAGTTGGGGATAAGCGTGCAGGGTGAACATGACGATGTGAGTGCCAGGCCAAAGAGTTTTGATCTCGCGGGCGGCATCCAGTCCGTTCATCACCGGCATCGAGAGGTCCAGCAGGACCACATCCGGGCGTAATTGCCGTACTCTTTCGACGGCTTCCTTCCCGTTTTCGGCCTCTCCGCATATTTCCCAGTCCGTTTCTTGCTCTATTTTTAATCGAAGGGACTGGCGAATGGCCTGCGTGTCGTCGACGAGTAGAATTCTTGGGGCCATCGCGATCTCATTGCTGTCTCATCCTCAGGTTTACGCAGGCCGCCGAACTCCACAATACACCGGATGCTGTACTCTAGCGGACATATGACTGGAGGTGCAGGCATGAACTTCTGCTCGAATATGAGCAGAAACACCAGGCTGCTCGGGGCTGTCGAGGAATTGGTTTGGCGGTGCTGGCCGCGAAGGCCCGGAGGATTCTGGCATTTTGGGCCCAGCAGCTATTCTCAGCACCGCATGTAAGGCGGGGGGACTCAGAATCACCAGTAGGTTAAGTGCAGTTTGTCCAGGTACACGCTGTACGGCTCCTGTTTGTAGTTCCCATCCATCTGGAACTTGAGCGTGATGCCATGCCATCCAGACGGTACCTTATCGGGAGTGTCGTACACATTAAGGACGTGCGGCACTTCGTTCAGCGTGATCGACTCGTAGAGCAGGTGGTTGTCATTGGTTCTCCGGGCCTGGATGACAAGGTGATTCCAGCTGTTGTTCTTGGGATTGCAAGCCACGCCGGTGTGCACCCATTTGTGGCCGGTGTTGTTCCAGATGTCCCATTCATGACCGCCGGCAATGCGGCATTGGGTCCCGTAGATGAAGCTCAGCCCCTGGAAATATTGACTGATGTCAAACTCCAGAACCTGGGAGACCTCCGTGGTCTTGGAAAAAAACCACACATCGTAGATGAAGTTCCTGAGGCTCGGGACCAGCGTCTTGCTGTTATCGGGAATACCCTGGGTTGAAAACTGGCCGATCACCGGATTGCTCCACAAGACGTCGGAATAGGGCGTCGTGCCGCCCAGGTCGAACTTGGTCGATCCCCCGCTCTGGGTCATGGAATAGGTAACATGTGGGCTGCACGTGGTGCAGATCTCGTAAGCCGGGCCCAGCTCCCCCCATCCTCTCCAACCGGGACTGGCTTGCACGTTGGACAGTTTTTTCCCGCCCACCGTAATTTTGACCGGAGTGAAGGTGGATCCGCCACAATAGTCCCACTCCTGCACCACGGTGTTGTAGGTGCCGGGACTCAGGGACAGCGTGGTATTCAGACTGGCTCCCTGGGCTACGTAGACACGTTTATCCGGCGCGGGCGCCGTATAGATCCCCATTGAGGCGACGCCCTTGGAGCAGGTCGACGAGGACGTGGCCGTAAAACGCACGGGCGATGCCACCGCGCTGTTGTTCGCCGGTGAACTTACCCACACTTTACTCTGGGCGGCCACCGTGATCGGAACGGTTGTGTATCTTGATCCGCCGCAGTAGTCCCATTCTTGCACGACGGTTTTGTAGGTTCCCGGACCCAAAGACAGCTTGGTGCTGAGACTCGGATCGTTTACCACATAAACCAGTCGGTCGTTTACGTAGATTCCCATCGAGGCCACGCCTCGAGAGCAAGTCGCGGAGGTGGCCGTAGCAACAAAGCTGACCGGGGAGCCAACCGTCGATCCGCCGAGCGGACTGCTCACGGTAACTCCCGCCCACGCTGAACTCCCCAAGACCGCGACGAAACAGATGTACACACAGAGGCTTCGCATGCCTGCTGTACTCCCCAAAGTTTTGGATTTTCTTCTTAGAAGTGGGCGCTATGTAAACCGTTGATTGAGGCCGATTCTATTAACCGCTTTGCTAACCGTCAAGAACGAAGCGTTATCTTGGGAGTCAGAAGTACATGTTCTCTGGATCAGCGATTCTTCGCTGGTCGAAATCTGAACACGTTCTGCGGGCGACGAGGAAATGCACTGCGGGGGAAAGAGTGTGAGAGTGCGTACCGCGCTGCTTTTTTACCGGCGCAACGCTTCCGGAGTCATTGCATGCTTTATTGATGCGACTGCTGGAGCATCACAACAGCCCATACACGTTCACCTGATCGATACCGACGACGTAGACTCGTCCGTCAACCACCGTGGGGACGACAAAGACCGCTCCTTGACTGATTCCGTCTCGCGTAGCGTTTTGCTGCGTATTGTAGAGTTCGATGGCCAGATTGGTGGCGTCATAGGCGTGCAGGGTAATCTTGTTGCCGATAATGTATTCCACCGTCCAAACAATTCCCTGGGACGAGCCATTCGCGGAAACAACTGGTATTGTCCCCCGGCCCTGCTGTCCATTTCCCTGGAACACTGTGGGGGAGACTGAGGTTTGCGACAGTTGCCCATTTGCCAGTTGGAAGGCGCGCAAATTGCTGAAGACCGAACCCAGGTACACGAATCCATTCCAGTACGTGGCGGTGCCGTAAATGCGAAACGTGCTGTTGACGTCGGTCTGGCCGCAGGGCTGAGGATTAATAAGAATGGACTGCGGGATCTGGGTATCGCCGCTGGCATTGAAATGCCCAAGGTTGTCGCGGTCGATCAGATAGACTCGTCCTTCTTTGCTCCCACTCACCAACAGATGGGGGTGCGCGCCCGGCTGGTCGGGCAGCAATATAGGACCGCTCGACCCGAGATCGAGATCGTTCTGATCGATGCAATCCTGGTTCGAAGCCATGAAATAGTCCTGTACCGACAACGATCCCCCGGTCAATTTTATTTTTAATAGGCTGTCCCCCCAGTCCGGACCGGTGGTGACACCGAGATTGTGACCGTCCCCCGTCTGGAGATAGATATTTCCGGCGGCATCGGCGGCGGGAGCGGCCCCAGCCTGCCACATACCGGCTCCTTCACTGTTGGGCGACAGATTTAATGCCGCGAGTTGCGCCAACGTGGCAGGGTCGAAAGCGAAAAGCCAACCATGGTACGGCTCCGTGTCTGAAAACGAAGCGAAGCCCACATAGAGCACGCCGTTCACCAGTTGCAATCCGGCGCGCTGATTTTGGGTCGGCGAATCGAATGGCACGCTGCCGTTTCCGTCGTTGCCAAATCCGGTGCCGGGAAGAGCCGCGAAAATCTGTTTGGGTCCGCCAAACTTTTCCGCCCCGGTGGTGATATCCAGCGCGTGCAATCGGTGATAAGTTGTGCCGCTCTCTTCCGTCATCGCCGAGACGTACATCGTTTGCGTGGCCGGATCGATTACCGGCGTGCCGGTGATTCCCACCAACGGCCCTATGCCCGTCCGACCTCCAAAGTTGCCATTGGCCGGAATAATTCCGTTGGCCGGGTCGATGAAACTGCGCTGCCACAAGACCTGGGTCGGGGTGTCGGCATCCAGGGCATAGACACTGTCATTCTCGGTCCCCAGAAAAATAACGTTGTGCGTCCCGCCGGCTATGGCCAGATTTCTTACGAAAAGCGGTTCCGTGAAGATGACCCCGTCCAGGTGGGCCGACTGTGAGATTCTTCCGAAGCTGTTCACGTTTACGGTGAGCGGAGTGAGAGCCGTCTCGCTAAGGTTCGCGCCCGTGCCGGCAAGATCGCCCTTGTACCGCAGGACTCCAGAGATGGACGAGGACGACGGTGGCGGCGTCGTCGACGTCGGTGGGGGATTCGACGAGTCTTGCCCGCTTGAACCTCCGCAACCGACCATGTAAATGCTTGCCCCTATCAGGCAGAACAAGAAAGCAACCCAGACATGCTTCATGGACCCGACCTCCGCCAACCTCGGCCCGACCGTTCCGGCTTGGCCCGAAATACAACTCTCGGCAGAGAGCTGACCAAACTCGTGGCCAAGTGGGTCGCACCATCATCACAATGGCTTTCGTTCATTTTTCGGAAAAATCCCAAAACCTAGTTTCCGTGGCATTTCGATGGTTTCGGGCGGCAGTGAGTTGGTCGAACCGGGGCCGCTTTTGAAAATTATTACTGGTGCGGGCTTATCAGGGGTCCTTTAAAGTTCAACTGCAATGGCGGGGCAGGGAAAGCTCAATTTAACCGGGGAACCGGCAAGCAACTCAGGACCGAATTTGACATCCAAGTCCGGAATTGGGAGAGCCTCGAGGAACCCTCGGGGATACAACCCAATTTGTGCACTCAACATCAGGAAGGCAATCATGACAAGTCTTGCACGCGCTTCGGAGGTGTCGCAGCCGGGCGCAACAGGTGCGGCCGTCCCCCGCCGGCCCTTTAGCCCCAAGGCTAATGGGAACTCTTCTCCGGCAAGAGCGAGATTGAACCGTGTGCTCAAAAGGATGCGCGAAAGCGATCTCGTCCTGAAAATGATGGTGGGCGGTTTTCGAGGGTTGCAACGCGTTGGTATAACCGTGACTCCGAACCATTTCTACTGGCCGGTGCCGGACATGCACGACCTGGAATCGCGCGCCTGGCCCGCCGATTCGATCCCTGTGGGCTTCGACCTCAACCTCAAGAAACAGGCGAAATGGGTAGCGGACGTGTCCGGGCGCTATCAGTCCGAGTGGTCCTTTCCCGACCGCCCGGCGGGACCCGCCGAGTACCACTACAATAACGGTCTTTTCGAAACTGTCGACGCTGAGATGGCCTACAGCTTCGTGCGCGAGTTCAAACCTTCGAGGATCATCGAGGTCGGAGGTGGTTTCAGCACCCGGATTCTCGCCGCTGCCCTGCAGATGAACCGTGTCAGCGACCAGATCGAGGGCGACCTTATCACCATCGAGCCCTTCCCCAGTCCCGCCTTGCAAGGCATTACCAACCTTATTCCGGAGCGCATCCAGGATGTCGACCTGGATCTGTTCCTCTCGCTGCAATCCGGCGACATTCTGTTTCTGGACTCGAGTCACGTGGTCAGCGTTGGAAGCGACGTAGTTCGCGAATACCTGGAAATCCTGCCGCGCCTGCGACCCGGCGTGATCGTGCATGTGCACGACATTTTCCTGCCTTCGGACTACCCCCGCGATGCTGTTCTCTCCAATTTCTGCTTCTGGTCGGAACAGTATCTGCTGCAGGCTTTCCTCACGTTTAACCCCCATTTTGAGGTGCTGTGGGCGAGTAGCGCGATGCAGCAGCTTCATCCCGAAGTTCTGCTGGAAAACTTTCCGCGATGGGACCACAGCTATCGCGTGATGGGCAAGGAAGTCCGTCAATACCTGCCAACCCGCGATCGCGATCGGGTGTGGCCTTCGAGCTTCTGGATCAGGCGGAAGTCCTGACGCGGCGTCGCGCCGGCATGCCGGCGCGGTTCGTTGGCTCGTTTCCATATCAGCCGTCATGCTGAGCTTGCGAAGCATCCGGCGTGAGACCACAATTGAACAGGTGTGGGCGGCAGCCTTCCTGCGGGGCTGATCCGTCTTTGAGGGACAAAGCCGGGCAGGGAATTGCCCAAACTGAGCGACACCGGATACCCACCCTGTGCCCGGCCGCTATTTGACGGGAGCCGGGTTTATGACGATGGAGTTGGCGGTGTAATGAGTGCCATCAAAAGTGGTGGTCACGGTAATATCTCCGCCTTCCCGGAGCTGGTCCTCAACTGCGGTCTTCACCGGGTTGAAGTGGATGTCATAGCTCTTCGAGTCTCGCGGGTCGACCAAAACGATAAGGCCGGTATGCAGGTCAAGATGAGATATTCGGCCTGCGAACACAAACGTCGCTCCCGGCTGAGCCAGGATTGAGATTTCCCGGATTACTCCCGGACCCGTTGCCGATGGGTTGAACTTCAGACTCACCAGGCATCCGGGACGCAGTTCGGTGGCGGCAGCAGATTGGCCGTCGCGCAGAACGGTCGCATTCGGAGCCAGTCGGAAGGTGGCCGGTTCGGAGGCCAGGCTATCCCGGAGGACCAGTTCTCGACTGCCAACATCGTAGCTTTGCACTTGACCATTGCTTTGTCCGTTAGCGCTCTGGGTCAGGACCCGAACGCTGCGGGCGAATATGTCGGATCCGGCCAGGGCGGTGTCCACGTAAACCCGGTCGCCGATCCTGAAATCGCTGGCAGAGGCTGCCAGCCCATCGCGATAAAAGTGGGTCCGATCGTCAAAAAGAATGCTCAGATCGCGACCGCCAAAAACGTGGACCGTGACTGAGTCGCGAACATGGTCCAGCTTGCGGATGGTGCCTCCCACCAGCGTGGTTTCTCCCCGAGCCTGCGGCAGCAGGTCGAGCCACATTCGGTCGCTGTCCACAGGAGAAGAAGTAGTCGCATTGGCTGCGTCCCAGCTGGGCCCTATGACCGCCATGGAGGGTGGCGCCGGCGCAGGCCCCTGCGCAAAGGCAAGCCCACCCAACGCAAACCCGACCAGCCATCGTCTCATGCAGACCCCTCGCGGACCCCTCGGGCCATTCAGAATGCTCACTTTCGATGCGTTCCGGCGGACGAAGGTAGCTTCCAGGAAATTAATTTTCCGGAGGGAAACAACGTCTGCTCCCATGGGGCATCTTAAAAGCCGGCAAAAAGCCCGCTGGCGCAAACACAACAGGAAGGGTCCGATGGCTTGGAAGGGATGGCTGGTCATTTTGTGTGTCGGTGCTTTATGGGGAGGCCAAGCTGCCCGAGCGGGCGACCTGACGATCTATCTACCCAAGCGGAGTAAACTCACCCCGGTCCAGCGTCTGAATCGTGAGGGGGTCGAAGCCGTCCGCAAGAACAATCTGGAAAAGGCGAAATCGCTTTTCTACAAAGCTTATCTTTTCGACCCTGACGACCCCTTTACCCTGAACAATATGGGTTACGTTTCCGAACTTGAAGGCCGGATGAAACAGGCCCAAAGCTTCTACTCACAGGCGGCGCAGACAGGAACCGAAGCTGTCGTCGACAAGGCCAGCGCGCACCATCTGGAAGGGCAATCATTCTTGAGCGCGGTCAGCAACGCTAAGGATGTGCCGATGGAAATCAACCGGTCGAATGTTGCTGCGGTGCGACTGCTGTCGGAAGGGCGTGCTCCCGAAGCTGAAGTCGTGTTGCAGCACGCCTTGACCCTGGATCGGCAGAACCCTTTTACCCTGAACAATCTTGGGGTTGCAAAAGAAGCCGAAGGAGATTTCGAGGGGGCTTTGAGATATTACCAGGCAGCGGCTGGTATGCACTCCCAGGAAAGCGTGATCGTCAGCCAGAACGGGGCCTGGAAAGGTAAGCCAGTTAGTGAGATGGCACAACAAACCGCAAAAAGGTTGAAGCTGAGAATGCAAACCATGGGCGGCGCCGAAGAGCGGGCGGGGCTGCTCAATCTGCGCGGCGTGGCGGCGCTTAACCGCAACGACCGGCAAGCCGCATCCAAGGATTTCCTGGACGCCTATGCGCTCGATCCGAACAGCGCCTTCTCCCTCAACAATCTCGGCTACCTTGCAGAAATGGATGGAGACCTGGAGACCGCGCAGGTCTTTTACGAGAGGGCCCGGATCGCAGAAGGAGCTAATGATCGGGTTGGGCTGGCCACACGACAGTCCGCCGAAGGAGCACCGCTATTGACGGTCGCGGACGATAGCGACCAGCAGGTCGGAGTCCAGATCGGAAAGCTGAGTGAAGCTCGCCGCCGCCAGACCGGGCCAATTGTGCTGAAGCGCCGCGACGGCAAACCGGTCGACGAAGTGCCTCAACCGGATCAACCTCAGGCCGAACCTCAGAAAGATAATTCACCCGTCCCGCCGCAGTAGTTGACTCGAAGAGAAGGTCAGACGGGTTCAGGCCGCCTGGAGAAGCGGGCCGCCATAATCCGCTTGCGCCCAGAGTTCATTCATCTTTTGGCCGGTCAGCATCGGGCACATCCGCCCCGTCATTCCCTGCTACTGGCGTCCCCAGGAGTTGTTCCCGCTCGCTCTGGGCCAATCCATCACCTGCCACGGAGGAGGGATGTAAGGTCCAGCTCCACGATGGCCTGGAGAAGTGCTGAACGCCTGCAGAGCGGCTGGTGAATGAACGCCCGGAGTGAAATAGCGGGAATTTGATGAAGCCGCTCATGGTTTGCCTGTGCTGCGAAAGCTCGAACCAGCGCAAATAGTGGCGAACCACGCTGGGCATGGTCATCCGCATCGCGGCGGAGAAGTTGTGATGCGCCAGCTGCAGCTGTTGTTCGGGAGACCGCAGTATGTCGACCAGCTTGCCGGCAAGGTCCGTCGGGTCGCCGGCTTTGTAAAAGCTGATGGCCATGTCTTCATCCTCGGCCATTCGCCGGAAATCGGCAATGTCGGCGCATACGATAGGAACTCCGTATTCACACGCCTGATGAGCCGGACCGCTCGATCCAGTGGCTGAATCGTAGGGCATCACCACGATGCTGGTCGTCCGATAGAGTTCGGGTATGTCGTTTTCGGCGACGTAGCCGCGAAACTCGACCCGCGGGTTTCCTCGTTGGTGGTCCCTTATCGACTCCCAATAGCCGGGCTTGGTATGGTGGTTGGCTCCAGCGACCACAAGCCGGGCCTCCGGTACCTGGCGCAAGACATGGGGAAAGGCATCCATCAGGGTTTCCAGCTTTTTGTAAGTTCCCCAATGTCCAATGGCCAGAATGCGCTGGTCAGGATTGCCGCGCAGCGAAAAGTCGGGGGGCGTAGGTCGGGGCTCAAAAACACCATGGGTTCCCAGCAGGACGTTTTGGGCGGAGTACTTTTCAACCAGAGTGCGCTGGTAGCCGGAAAGCAGGACCGAAACGGAGTGAGCTTTCAGCAGGACTCGCGTGGCCAGGTCGCTGCCAAAACGGAAGAGCCTTTCCTGGCGGACGCCGGCGCTGGCAAAATCCACGTGCTCGATGATGTGGTGAAGCGTAACGTGGGTTCGAAAGCCCATGGCTCGGGTGAGCGCCGGTACCCACAACCCCGCAAAAGCGGCCACGGGACGTTCCTGGGTTGCGAAAGTCGAGAACACCAGGTTAAACCAGACCACGTCGGGTTGCAGTTTCCGTATCGTCCGCAACAGACGAACCGGAGTTCTCAAATCGTTAAATTTCCAGCAGCGGACCACGTTAAAGCCGGGAAGTTCGGCCTGCGTCTTGGAGGCCAGCGGTTCTCCGTTCTGATCAGTGGCAAATTCGTAGTCTGCCAATTCGTCTGCCAGGATCGTCAGGTGGATGGTCGGGTTGCGCTGCAGTTCGCGCGCGATATGAAAGGCGTATTCGTTTAACTGGCGCCCGCTCGGAGGAAAAGTCGCAACCAGACAGATTTTCATGGCTTCGTGGTCTCGAATATCGGTTTTATCAAAACAGCGTGATGCTTATAAAAGGCCTGAACTGCCGGTTATTCCCTCCGCTGAAATCGAAGAAAGTCTCTTGCTGTAATCCCGCCGAGAAGCGAATCGGATAACGCAGCAGAACTTCGCTCCCGCCGTCTTTAAAGGCTCGCCCCACAGGCATACCGTAGGAGACTGCAAATGAACTCTGGACCGCGTCGTAGACGTGGAATCCCATGTTGCGGGAGTAGGCGACCGACCCCTCCAGGCTCCAGTTGCGGGTAGGCGAATACTGCACGCTCGCGGCCGGGCGCAGCGCCTGCGCGATGGCGTACTGGTTGCCCTCGACTCGCCACGCCCGCAGGTCTTCGGCCAGGACTTTGAAGCTTAAGTTGTCCTTGACCTTGCGCTCCACCCCCACGTACGAAGAGGTGAAGAAAAACTCGCGTATGGTCGGCGAGAACTGTAGATCGCGAACTCCGTATCCCGTGAGCAGAGCCGTCCTGCCCCAGGGCCTGCCGATGCGGAAGTTCAGCTGCGATCCCAGGTCCCGGGAATGCAAGTGGCTTAGTGTAAAGGGCCCGCTTTCACGGATCGCGTAGCCATTCACCGCAACCATGTTGAAGAAGGAACTGGTCGACATGTACAGAAACTGCCGAAAGAGGTTCTGGTTCATGTCGATCGGATCTTGCGAGTCGCGGCGGACGGTCTCCTGCACCCCGGTGTTGAAGGTGAAGACATTGTCGCCCAGGTGAAAACTGGGATTCACTCCGAAATTGAACGAGTAATCGGTGGTATCGCGGTTGACGATCGCGTTTACGCTGGGCAGCGAGATTTCGCCGCGGCTGTTGCGCATCTGGAAGAAGCCCGTGGCATCGGGCAGATTGTTGAAATGAAGGCGATACGCCCCGGTCCACTGGGTTTCGAGCGAAGATCGCGGCAGTGGCAACAATGACTGATTGCCCGGCGACGCGTTTGTAACTCCCAGCTTGGCGTCCAAGGCGTAGATCGTGGTGTCTTCAAAGATCGGGGCGATGGAAAAATTCGACTGAAAGCTTACTTTAGGATTGATTCTCAGCCCTTCCGTGCCTCCCACCTCGAGCATTTCCCTCTGCGCTGCATCATCTTCGCCGGCGGCGCTGGCCGCCTGCGCGAACGCGGTGAGCGCCTGAGCGTCGCGGTGCTGCTGACGGTAGACGTTGGCTTTAGCCAGCAGGTAATCGTAGGAGTGTTCGTCGTCGTTGTCATTGGAGCGACTGACCAAGGAGAGTTGGCCTGCGGCCCGAGGGGTGTCGCCGCGCGCCAGGTAAGTGTTGGTCAGACCGATCCGCACCGCGGTTTCGGGCGCTCCTGCCGCCAGAGCGCGTTCAAAGAATGTCTGCGCCAACTCGAAGTCATGCATGCTCAGAAATACATCCGCCGCTTGCAACCACTGTTTGCCTGAGGGCGGGGGCGTCTGGCCTCCGCGGACTTCCATCAAACCCAATGCGATCTGGCGTCGCGCGTCGTTCCATTCGCCATCCTCCGCCATGAGCCGGGCTACCGCGAGACGCGCGTCCAGCCTGTTATTGTTCGGGACGGTTAACGCTCTCTCAAAGCGTTGCATGGCGGCATCGTGGTCGCCAATCGTGGTCAGAGCGTCGGCAGTAGAAACCAGAACGTCGCTTTGTCCCGACTGCTCTGCCATACCCACATATTTCAGGGTTGCGCTGCGGTCGCCCAGGTGAGCGTAAGAGCGGGCAAGAAGCGCATAGCTGGCGCGGTCGCCGGGGCTAAGCTTCTCCACCACCTGCAACTCGCTGATCGCTTCCTGGTAGCGGTGCAATCCGTACAAACTTTCGGCCAGAGCATGGTGGAGAGGGGTTTGGTCCGGAGAGAATTTCAAAGCGGCCCGGTACTCGCTCACGGCATGATTCAATAATCCCAGGTCGCCGTATGCCGTTGCCCGAATCAGGTGCACCGGCATCGAATCTCCCAGTTGATCCTCGGCCAGTTGGACCTGCCGGAGCGCGGTTTGCGGATGATGCAGATCGAGACTGGAATACGCCATCCCCAGATGGGCCTCGCCATTCTTCGGCTCCAGTTGCAGCGCGGATTCGAAATCGGCCGCGGCCGCCTCCGGCTGGTGCAGGTCCTTCAACACATATCCGCGGTTCACGTAAGCGGTGACCACGGTTGAATCCCGATCCAGCGCGTGAGTGAAATCTTCGCGGGCCTGCTCGAGCTGCCCCGAGTGTTTGTGGACATAACCTGCGAGCAACGGAATATCCGGTTCTTTCGGCAGCAGGTCCTGGTAGTGCGAAGTGAGTTCTGCCAGTTCGTCGTAACGCTCGAGCTGCAGCAGGTCATAGCCGAGATAGACGACCACGTCGCGGTCGGCAGGGAGTTTCTTGATGGCCTCGCGGCCCACCTCGGCCGACTGCTGGTATTTCCCGATCCAGCGCAGGTAGCGCTCCTTCTCCCGCATGACCTCTGGATCCTGTTGCATTTCGGCCGACGCCCGGCTCAGCCACTGCGCCGTAACCGGGTACTCATGCGCTTCGGTGGCGGCATTCATCCCGCCGGCAACGATCAAAGCATTGCCCGGAGCCAGTTCGTAGGCTTTGCGGTAATTGACTTCGGCTTTGGCAAAATTTCGCCGCGTGGTGTACATGTCTCCCAGCGCCAGATAAGGCACGTACAGGCGGGGATACGCGGCCGCCAGTCGCTGAAAATACTTTTCCGCCTCCCGATCGTGCCCGGCTTCGCGGGCCAGGAAACCCAGGGAAGTGAGAGCAAAGCGATTTTCCGCATCCCGGGAAAGGATTTTTCGATAGGCCGCAATCGCTTCGTCGCGCTTGCCGAGCTTGGCCAGCACGTCTCCGTCGAGCTGCAGAGAGTTGAGGTCCTTGGGGTCGATGGTCAGAGCTTCATTGATATCCTGACCCGCCCCCTTGAGGTCCCCGGAATTCATCCGGATGAGGGCGCGCAACCTTAGAAAATCCGGACGCGAAGGGCCTTGCTCGTTCAACGCATCGATTTCGGACTGGGCGATTTCCAAATGGCGATGGGCGGCAGCTTCATCATGCAGATTCTTGTACAGCTCCACTAGGTTCATGTGGAGCTGTATGCCGTAACGCGGC
This sequence comes from Terriglobales bacterium, assembly GCA_050746005.1. Lineage (GTDB taxonomy): Bacteria > Acidobacteriota > Terriglobia > Terriglobales > Acidobacteriaceae > JAIQFF01. The sequence continues at coordinate 18,935 of JBOGLC010000087.1, read as the reverse complement.
CCTTCAGCCGGGGTTTGCGGCAGACGGTCCAGGGCCGCGCTGTATTCACGGGCGGCATCCGGCAGCTTTTCCTGGAACCGGGCGATTTCTCCGCGGATCGCATGCACCCGGTAATTGTCCGGTTCGAGGGCGGCTGCGCGTTTGAGATACTTTTCGGCGCCATCCATCGCGCCCACGGTAATTTCCGACTGGGAAGCCGAAAGTTGCAGAGCCAGATCCTTCGGGGCCGTGTCGGCCGCCTGGGCATAGAGCTTGGCGGCTTCGTCCTTTTTTCCAGCGAGCTGGTAAGTGTAGGCAAGCTCGGCTTTCACGCCAGGGTTTCTGCCGGCGATCGGCTTCAGGGCCGCAATTGCGGCCGAATAGTTTCCGGTATCGCGATAGTAGCCTGCCATCGACCGCTGTACTTCAGGGTCGTTCGGGGCCCGCTGCCTGGCCAGTTCAAGATAGTGGCCGGCCTGGTCCGGCTGATTCAGGTGCCGGTAACAGAGCGCCAGCAGCAGTTCGAGGCGCGCGGAAGGCTGCCCCTGTTCGGCCCGGCGCAGGGCGGTCAGAGCTTCCTCGTACTGGCCCGATTGCATCAGTAACTCGCCCAGGATGACCAGGTCGCCAGACCGCTTGGGATCGGCCGCCAGAAGCTTTGTCAGGATTCGTTCCGCCTCATCCGCCCGCCCGGCACTGCCGTATGCCTGGGCAAGCCCGGAGAGCCCGTCGAGCGAAGAGGGATTCAGGCGAAGGCCCTGATTGTAGGAATCTATTGAAAGTTGTGTCTTGCCCGCGAGTCGCGCGGCGTAGCCGAGCAGAAACCAAAGCTGAGGATCGTTCGGCGCAGCTTGCGTCGCCCGCTGGGCATAATCGACAGCCACCGCATACTTGCCCTCTTTGAGCGCCATTTCCGCGGCCCGGGCCACGCGCGCATTCTGGATGTTCGATCCCCAGCCCAGCGATTTCTGTGGGGACTTTGATGGGTCCTTCTCGTTTTTTTGTACCGGCGGAGAATCGGGAGACACCTTGTAAGTCTGCGCTCGAAGCAACGGACAAAGCGCGACCATGAGCCAGCACAAAGACAGCCTTTTCAGGCAACCCGTCCGCGAACTCAAATGCCACCATCCCCGTACTGATTTACGAAGCGGTTTGGATTCGGGAAAAGCCCTAAGTGTTGGCTGGCCTCCCCCTGAGGATTGGCCTCGGAATACCCCCTCCAAAAGCAACCCTATATACCGGACAGGAATCGAACCGCCGTTCCGGGAGGAAAGTACAGTGGATAGGGCTGAAACCGTTGTATCTGCTCCACGGCCAATACCAATTACTTTCGTCTTTTTGGCGGCGTTTGCCATTCACGGGCCCCTGCTCCTGATGGAGCTGCCCTTGAAGTCGTACGACACGAATTTCCACATCTTTTTCGCGTCCCAATATGTGCACCACTGGTTCCAGCCCTGGAATCCGAAATGGTATGCGGGGTTTTCGCAAACTACATATCCGCCACTGGCCCAGCAATGGCTCGCGCTGGTTTCCTATCTGACCGGGCTCGATATGGCGTACATGGTGGTGCAGTTTGTGGCCATCCTGCTGTTGGCGCTTGGGGTCTATCGCTTTTCCCTGCTCTGGGTTGACCGGCCTTCGGCGTCTCTGGCCGCAGTGGCAAGCGTTTTTCTGGGATCGGAATCTTTTCTGGTGTACTCCGCGGGGCAACTCTCGACGACCTTTGCCGCTCCGCTCTACCTGAATGCCTTGCCTTATCTCTACCAGTGGGTCCGGCGAGGCAGTTGGAGGTCTTTCCTCAAAGGCACGGTATTGGCAGTTGCCGCCGCCGCCGCCCACCACGCCACGCTGATATTTGGATCTTTGCTCTTTGCTCTTCCCGTCTTGACGTTGGCCGCGCTGGAACGCGAAGACGGCGAACGGGTGTCGGCCCCAGGTTTCATCATGCGGACTTTGACCGCGGTGGTGTTTGTGGCTGCGGCAATTGCGATCGTGCTGCTGCCCTTTTGGACCGCTCTCATCAAGTATCCCGTGACCCAGGTTCCCATCCCGCACGCCAGCCGGGCAAATTACCTTTTGAGCCCGGAGTGGGGCCTCAACTATTTCCTGGTCCCCTACGGAGCTTTGGTTTTGGCCCTGCCTTTCATCCTGCTGCGCGGAGCATCGACGGTTCGGTTGCGCCCGTTGCTGTTGGGGTTTTGGCTGGCATTCCTGTTGGGACTGGGAGGAACGACTCCGGTCGGCCGAGTGCTCCTGGGCCGCGCTTTTGAAGTCATCACCATGGAACGGTTCAGCTACTGGGCCACCCTGCTGGCTCTGCCCTTTGTCGGTCTACTCGCCAAGGAAGTGATCGATCGCTTTCATATGCCGGGCATTGTTGGATTGACCCTGGCGGCCGCCGCCACGTGCGCTTTCGCGGTGGCCTGGTCGAGCTTCAGGCCCGCCGACGCTTCGGATATGAAAGTTGGCAACGTGGCCGCCTGGCTCAATCGCGACGGTCACGACCGCTATCGCTACGTCACTCTCGGGTTCGGCAACAAGATTTCACGCCTGGCGGTGATGACCGATGCCAGCAGCGTCGACGGCGAATGGAACTCCGGCCGCATGCTGCCGGAGCTGACCGAGCATGGGGCTGCCGCTCTGACCAGCTCCAAATTTTTCGGCAAACCCGGTCTCGATGCTCTCACGGCCATGCTCCGCCATGCCGACCGCTATGGCTTGAAGTGGGTCTTTGTACGCGATCCCTACTACGAGCCCCTGTTAGCTTTTGCCGGCTGGCGCAAAGTGGACAACCTCGACGAGCGAACCATCACGGTGTGGAGCAAGGACGATGTTCCGCCGGCCACTCCGGTCAACTCGCCCCAGATGCCCACGCAACTGCAAGGTCTGATGTGGGGGACTCTGCCCATCGGCAGCAGCATTCTGGCGATGCTGCTCCTGCTTATTCCAGACAAACGACAGCGGCACCAGCCTCATTCCGATGCAGAGACTGTACGCGAACATGCCGGCGAGGATCTCGTTCTGGGGAGGATACTCTCGTGACCGGCGGGCGGCTGCTGGCTTTGACCATCGTCCTCGTGACTGCGGTGTTGATTACCGTGGGAACATTGTGGCCCATCGCGTCGGCCAGGGCGATGGCCGACTCCAGTTTGCAGTCGCCGGGTAATTCCTCGTCCGCTCAAGGCGCGGCCCAGAGCCTGATGCAGGAGATCAGCCGGCGGCATTGGGATACGGCGTATGCCGCTCTGGCCAATAAATCCGAGTTTTCCGAAACCCAATTCGTCCGCGATCTGGCCGGCGGATATACCAGCCTTCGCAGCTACGCCAGCCTCGACGGTTTCGACTTGAGCCCCCTGCGCGCTTCCAATGACGAAGCCAGGTTTCGGGCGAGTCTGAAGTGGTCGAGCGTGGTAGGGCCGTTTCAGGACGTGCGCGAGTTGCGCGTCATCAGACAAGGCGACCACTGGCAGGTCGTGTGGCCCATCGGTCCAGAACCAAAGCTGCCTCCGCAGGTGATCCCGGTTAATTACCTGCGCTGGGATGTGATCTACCGCGGTTCCCAGGATGACTGGGGAGCGCAGGACGTAGAGTCGCCGCACGTGCGGATCGTGGACATGCATCCCGTGGACCGCGGCGGTGGGACGATTATTTTGGGCGAACTGCTCAACGAGGACGTCGTTCCCGCTCTGGTTACGGTCAAGGCGACCTTGCTGGCCAAGGACGGATCGGCCATTGCGACCGAAGATAGTTTTGAGAAGATCTCGCACGTCCTTCTGCCTAAGCAAGTCACTCCTTTCCGCATCGATTTTCCCAGTGTCCGCCTGTCCCAGGTCGACAATGTTCACATTCAACCTTCCGCCACTCTGGTTTCGGCCTCGGCGGACCCGGTAATCGGGATCGAATCTCAGAAGCTGAATCCGGCGCCCACGCCTTCACTGAGCGGGGAACTGGTGAATCAGAGCGGCCAGGTGGTCAACATCGCCCACGTCCTGGGCACGTTCTATGACAATCGCGGCCAGATTATCTGGGTCTCGGACCAGTATGCGAACCGCGCTCTGTTGCCGCAGACGCCGCTCGCGTTTTCACTTCCGTACCCGGCCGATCTGGCTGACAAGATAAATAACTATCGCGTCGTCACCAGCACATTCAGCGCGGGCCAGATCCAATGAAACGTGGATTCAAGTTTGTTCTGGCGGCCTTGATCGTGACCAGCGGACTTCAGCTCGCCGCGGCCGACGGTTCCAGGTTGCGGGTGCCCGCAAAGGTGGAGGCGGGAAGCTCCTTCTCGATATCAACCGGCGCGACTGGCAAGGCGGTCTTGTACATCGTGAGTCCAGCCCAGGTCCTGCGGCGGAATGTGGAGCCCGGAGAGGCCGTCGCGATTGGCGCAGGCGATCTGCACAATGCCGGTCACTACCTCGCGCTCCTGGTGAGTCCGGAGTCGACTGAGAAGACGGAGTTCGATGTGGTAGCTGCCCATCAGCCGGCATCGGTGAGCTTTCTGGCGAAACCCTCGCGCCTCCCGGTCAGCCTGCCGGATGGCATCAGCGGCGTGGCTTACGTATTCGATGTTTTTCGGAATCTCATTCTGGAACCCATGCCGGTTTCGTTTCAGCTCTCAGATAGTGGGGGTGCAACCCAGACCCGGAGTGCCACCACTCGCAACGGCGTCGCCTGGGTGAAGATGAACTCCGCGCCCAAGGCGGGAGCCGCGCAGTTCCAGGTGAGTGTTGCCGGCGTCGCGGACAAGCGGGTGGTGCAGCAGGTCCCCGGCGATCCCTGCAATTTGAAAATGAATTCCCGCCGCGCTGGACAGAGAATCATTCTGGAAACCGAGCCGGTACGCGATTGCAGCGGAAATGCGGTGTCGGACGGGACCATCATCACCTTTACCCAGACTTACAACGGCCGCAGCGAAGACACGGCGGATGTTCCCCTGAAACGCGATGTAGCCCGCACGGAAATGCCCGCCCGCGATGGCGCCGTCATCTCTGTCGCGACCGGCGTAGTCCTGGGAAATGAAATACGCGTGGGACAAGCGCGATGAAGACAACCGCGATGCCGAAAATGATCTCAAAGCCAAGTGTGCACTCTCTCGGAAAGGCGTGCCGGCTGGCGGGCTCGATTGTCGCCATATTGCTGCTCTCGGGTTTCGAGCAGCCCGCGGTGCGGGTGGATGCCGGCGCCGTGGGTCCGCGATCGCTCCAGCCTCAGACGAAGACAGCGGTGGTTCGTGATTACCTGCAGGCGTGGAAGAGCCTGAGCGAAGCGCTTCAGGAAAACCGACCCGATCTGCTGGACTCATCGTACCTGGGAGTGGCAAAGGAGAAGCTGGCTGAGACGGTCCAGGAACAGCAGGACCTGGGTTTGCAGACGCACTACCGTGATCTTTCGCACGACATCAAAATCGGCTTCTACTCGCCGGAAGGGTTATCAGTTCAACTCCTGGACACGGTGGAATACGAGATGCAAATCGTAGATCACAATCAAATTCTAGCCACTCAGCATGTCCGCGCGCGCTACGTCGCTGTTTTGACTCCAACCGAAGTGCGTTGGAAAGTACGCGTCTTTCAGGCCCAGCCTGAATGATGGTTTCAAACCCGGGGCGGCCATGAATCGGCACCCGGTTATTACGAGCCAAAGGAGCCGCACATGATCTCGGTGGTCGTGCCTGTTTACAACGAAGAGGAGATCATTCCGATACTTCATGACGCCGTGGCCCAGGCCATGAGTGGGCTGCGCGATAGTTGGGAAGTGGTTTACGTGAATGACGGCTCCAGGGACTCGTCTCTGACCCTGCTGCGCACCCTGCAATCCAATGATTCGCACATCGTAATCGTGGACTTGTCGCGCAACTGGGGACACATGGGCGCGATTTCAGCCGGTCTGAAGACGGCGCGCGGCAATGCGGTCGTATTGATGGATGGCGACCTTCAGGATCCTCCCGAAGTTGTTCCCGAACTGGTGGACGCGTGGCGTCGTGGCGCGCAAGTCGTAACTGCGGTCCGGCGAAGCCGGCAGGAAAAGCGCAAAGCACTGGCGCTGCTTTTCCCATTGTTCTATCGCCTGCTGGGCGCCCTGTCGGACTTCCCCATCCCTTTGAATGCAGGCATTTTCGGGCTACTGGACCGGCAGGCGGTGGACGCAATCAATGGTCTGCAGGAAGGGAACCGCTATTTGCCAGGCCTGCGCGCATGGGTTGGGTATCGTACCTCGGTGGTGTATTACGACCGCAACGACCGGGTCGGCGGGGAAGGCAAGCTTTCTTTCATAAGCCGCATAAAGTATGCAATGGATGCGATTACAAGCTTCAGTTACAAGCCCCTGCGCTTCAGCTTCGTCCTGGCCGGGCTTGTCATGTGTGCATCCGTTGGCTTTGCCATCAGTGCCCTGGTCTCTGCCGGACCGGTTAACTCGATGGCGTTTGCGATGACGGCTGCGGTCTTTTTTGTGGGCAGCCTGTTGTTATTCTCCGCCGGCATTATGGGCGAGTATATCGGGCGGGTTTATGACGAGGTGAGGCGGCGGCCCCTTTCACTCGTCGCCAAGGTTTATGAAGCCGAATCCGAATACCGGGTTCTGCCCATTGCCGTCAAGTCGAACGGGCAGGGCACCGATCTGGAAAGAATATCTCCCGCAGTGTAAGACAGGGCTTTTGGCGGCGGACTAACCGGTCTGGGGACTGCACTTGGCCAGCCCGCGTTCGATTGCCGTGCCCTCTTCGTAGTCATTCCAGGTGGCAATCAGCAGGAACGGAAGATTTGAATATTCGCGCGAGAGCTTCAGGGTGTCGGAAAATGTCTGGCCACAACGCTGCGATATGTGGCGATTAAGTCCCCAGGAGGCTTTGCTGTCGTCGAAGCCTGCCCATGCCGCTCCTACCGCGATCTTGTCTGGGTATTTGGAGCGCATGCGCTGATAAAAATCGCTCAGGTAATCTCCTCCCCAGTTGCTTCCATCCGCGGCAAACCCTTCTTTCCCCGGATTCACCCACGCATAAAAGCCGTCGAACAGGCTGGCAAAAGGTGTGTGGCGGTCCTCATAGATGAGCAACGGCCGGGGATCCCATTTGTCGGTTTCCGCGCGCACCCGGCTCCAGTCGGTTTGATTGCTTTTGGGAAAAATGAAGATCATCGGCCGGCCGTCGTAGGTGAGATAAGCCTGCCGCCCAGGCGCATCGGGGGCAAGATAAGTCTGACGGAACTTGTCGAAAGCAGCCAGCGTGTCGTCTGTCGCCTGGCCGTTCTCCACTTGAGTCTCGTCGTACATCATCGCGATCTTGAACTGCTTTTCGGCCGCAATCGACTGCAGCAGCGCGTAGCTCCGGTCCAGAAAGGGCTCCCGGTCTCCATACCAATCCACCACAAAGCCCGAAATCCCCAGGGCTTTGGCTTCGTCTATCTGCTTGCGTATGATCACCGGATCCTGAGACGAGTAGCCCACCGAAATGTGGCTGGGATGACCAAACCAGGGCTCGTAGACGGCCAGAACTTTCCGTTCGATTCCCGGCGATGCAATGTTCCGGTCGAGATCCCGTCGCACCCCGGTTTGCGTGCAGCCCTCGAACAGGAGCAGCAGGAGCGCATACGCAACTCGATATGGGTGGCGTGCCATCAGATAGATTACCGACATTAGAGGGTTTTGCAGTGATCAAGGTTGTGCGCTGCAGCGCGGAATTTGGTTCAGGCAGGGAGCAGCCTCGCACCGGCATTCAGCATCTGAAATCGCGCATGGGGATAGGTTTGGCCTGGGACGGTCTTCGCCCCCGAAGGCTGGAACAGAGCCGCATTCAGGGGAGCCCCCCGGTTAGTTGTTCGGAGCCTAAGTGATCAATCGTTTGACCTCCAGTCCGGATGCCGAATCCAAGACGCTCCGAGCCAAGGTACTTTCCGGAAGTTTCATGCTGCTTGCGGGCTCCGGCTCGGTCACGGTAATCAATTTTCTGTACAACATCGTGGTGGCGCGGTTCCTGGGGCCGAGCGGATTCGGTCACGTCAGCGCAGTCTGCACCCTCCTGATTCTGATATCGGCGATCACGCTTTCCTTTCAGATCGTCTCCGCCAAGATCGTGGCCCAGCAGGAGTCGCTGCCGGCAAAGCGAAGCGCCTATCGTGGACTTCACTGGCGATCCTGGGTCTGCGGCATCCTGGGCGGACTGTTTCTGCTGGTGTTTCGGAATCTGATTTCAGGCTATCTGAACCTGCCCGGTCCCGTGCCCGTGGGCCTGATGGCCATCGGAGCCGCCTTCTACGTTCCCCTCGGGACCCGGCGCGGATACCTCCAGGGCGCCTGTCACTTCCGCCATCTGGCGCTTAACGTTGTGGCCGAGGGGTTTGTACGGCTGGGGGGATCTCTGCTCGCCATCAGCCTGGGTTCCGGCGTGACCGGCGTGGTCGCCGCCAACGTCGCCGCGGTTGTGATGGCCTATCTTCTGGCTTTCCCCACGCCCCGAATCCTGGTCACCCACGAACCTGAATCCGTCTCCGTGGCTTTCCGGGAAGGATTGCAGGCCATCGCCTTCTTTGTCGGCGCAGTCATCATCAACAATTTCGATATCGTGCTGGTAAAACATTTTTTTGCTCCGGCAGCGGCAGGCCTGTATGCCGCTGTGGCCCTGGTGGGAAGGGTGATCTACGTCTTGTCCTGGTCGGTGGTGAGTGGAATGTTTCCGATTGCAGCCGGAACTTTCAGCCAGAAGCAACGGGACCACGGCGTTCTGGCGACTTCCCTGCTGCTGGTTCTCGCCATTGGGGCTTCTATCACCCTGGGCCTTTGGTTCGCCCCAGCCTGGATATGGACGATGCTGTTCGGCGCCCGCTTCGGAATGGCCAACAATCTTCCTTACCTCCTGGCTCTCTATGCCGCGACGACCAGCATTTATTCCCTCAGCATTGTATTTATTGCCTACGAGATGTCCCACAAGATTGCCAACACGGCCTGGGTGCAACTGGCTTTTAGCGGCGTGCTCATCGCCAGTATCTACCGGTTTCATTCCTCTCTCGAGCAGGTGATCCGGGTTCAGCTGGCAATGATGGTCGTGCTGCTGTTTGTCGTGGCGGTTCCGTTCATGTTCAACGTGCTGGCCGGCGCCGAAGGATCGTATGGCAAATTTGGCACCGGCGAGATCAGGACCATTCGCCGGGTTTCAGAGCACGAAGTGATGGCCGAGTTTTTAAAGACCGATTTTCATAAGCCTGAATTCAGCAAGTACCAGGAATCTCTGGGCCATGTCGTGACCGCGCCGAATCTCGGTGATGTGGTGGAAAATGCGGTGCGGCGCGCGCTCCTGTTCGTGCGGCACGGTGCTTTGTGGAGAGAGCTTCCGCCGAATACCCAGTGGTTCGAGGTCGAGATCGATAGGTCGGAACTGGAACGGATTCGCGTATTTCCGCGCGCCCAGTGGCGTCGGCTGGCGCGGGGCAACTTTGGCCTTACGGATGTTGCCCAGCGCATCGCGTCCGGTGAATGCAATGGCGCCGCCGATGAAGCCTTCCTGTTAAAAATTCAGCAGCTGCGCAATCGGCTGGAAGACGGCTGGCAAGCCGGCGCCATACTGCTGATCGGCCTTGACCAGCGGCGCGCCTTGACCCTGCTGGACGGCAATCACCGCATGGTGGCGGCCATGCTCGCGTCACCCGAGACGCTGAGCAGATTCCGTTTCTTCTGCGGCATGTCTCCCAGGATGAGCGAGTGTTGCTGGTATGAAACCAACGTGACCACTCTGGCGCGCTACGGCACCAACCTGGTCCGGTATCTGGTCCACGATCCCCAGGAAGAACTCGATCGCCTGTTGCAGGGGTTTGATTGAGGCTGGTTTGATTGAGGCTGGTTTGACTGAGATTGGGAACGCCGCAGGCTGCAGTGTTTTACCACACGCCTTTGTCGTTTCCAGTCAGGCGATACGCCAGGAACGCAGAAATAGCCAGTGGCGGTAACAGCGGTAACCGCCACAGGGCACGGAAATCGGCATGCCGGCCGGCGCTGAGCAATTGGGAGCCATAAAGGCCGGCAGCCGGTCCCTTCGATACCCGCAAAAACTGGCCGCCAAGATGCACCCGCAGGCCGGGAGTAGGCGTTACTTCCAGGACCTCGCGCGGTATCTCCACATGGCAACCGTAGGAATTTACGTATTCGGCAACCAGCGACAGGAAAGTTGCCACGCCGGGCCAGATGCCGCCCAGACTGGCCGCTCTGCGAAGCTCGGAGAAGTCGATGGCGCCTGCATTGAGCAGACCGGCAAAATCCGCCATATCGCAGAGCCGGAAATAGAGATGGCGATACATTCGCTGCAGGGTCGAGATAATGACGCGTTCTTCAGGCGCGGGCACTCGGAAGGTGAAGCCACCGACAGTCCTGCTTACACCGCGCTCGAGCACCCGGCGTGCCAGTGCTTTCTGCTCGCCGGTCTGGCCCAGATAGCGCACGTGGACTTCGATCAGCTCCGGCAGGCCGGGGAGCCTGAAATTCCACTTGTTGGCGAGGCGATCTCCCCAGCTCCGCGCTTCGCGGGTCGCGTGCAACTGTTGAGCCATGATTTTCAGGACGGTATTCTCGTCACCGTCCGTGTACAGGTCGAGATCAGACCCAAGGTCCGGCCAGTGATCGAGGGACTTGATTACTGCAACTTTCGCCCCCGCGGCTTCCAGGGCGGCAACCACGGGAACAAGATTCTCCACCGCGTGGGTGATACGGGCACGTTCGCGCGCTAGGCAGGTTTCGGACCAGGAGCGAATTCGGTCATGGGAAGAAAATCCGGATGCCTGCAGCGCCTGCAAGGCCCGCACCGTCACGTGATGAGCATCGGCAAGAGAGAGAAAATCGGCCAGTTCCTGCTCGCTCAGTTCGGATATGCGTTGCTCTTGGCGACCAATTCGCGCCCAGTCATCCGGCCTCTTCGCGGATCCGCCCATGGGCTCGGGGAAGAGCAGGCTCGAAAGGATATCGACATACTGAGCTGTCCGGGATGTGTCAGATCGCATAAGTGTGAGGAAAGACGGTATTTGATGTAGGAAATGCGGCGAGGGGTTGGTTTCCGATGCCCTCGGCTCCCGGTTGGGGGCAGATTCCGCAGCCAACATATTTCCCCTGTTTGCCATCCAAACGGGATTAACGAGGGGGAAACGTGGTCGCGAGCGCGATTCTGGTTATCAGCACCCGATCATTACTAAACGCAAATGGGCGTGAGAGCGGCGTGGAGCCCTCAGCGAATCCCATTGCACACCTGGAAATACTTGGACGAACCATCGTCGAACACACCGTCGCTCGCCTGAGGACTACCGGTATACATTCAATTTCCGTGGCCAATGAAGCCTCTCTGTCTCTGACCGCGGGGCCCTGCTTTATCCCCGAGATTCTCATGAAGCATGCCGAAAAAGGCATCGCCAGAGTACTGGTCATAAGGCTGGGAGCTTACGCGGAAGTTGATTTCGCGGACCTCCTGCAGTTTCATGCTGATACAGGCTCCGCCGTGACTCGGGTTTGCGACGCTCAGGGACCCCTTGATATATGGGTTCTGGATGCCGTTCCCGGAACCCGGCGGGGACTGAGTCTGGACTTGTCCTCGGACGCGAGCCTACCTGCGGTCTATCGCACCTCAGGCTATGTGAATCGGCTCGCCGATGCTCAAGATCTCCGGCGCCTGGCGGTAGATGCCTTTTCTGGCCGCTGCGCCATCCGGCCGCGCGGGCGGCAGATCAAGCCGGGCGTGTGGATCGACGAGGGAGCGCGAGTGCACCGTTCCGCCCGTATCGTTGCGCCTGCTTATATCGGGCAAGGCGCCAGGGTGCGAGCCTCGGCGCTTGTTACTCGCTTCAGTAATGTCGAACGCCGCTGCGTAGTGGACTGCGGCACGGCGATCGAGAACTCTTCGGTACTTCCTTTTACGCGCGTCGGCCGAGGACTGGACGTGGTCCACTCCGTCATCGAAGGCGAACGCCTGATGAATCTGTCGCGCAACGTAGCCTTCACCATTGAGGACCCGAAGCTCTTTGGCAGGACTGCCTCCCGCCGGCACTGGTTCGGGCTTGGTGGCCAGCGGATTGAGGCCGTCGCTCCGGGCACCGGAACGGTGGAAATCGAGCCTATTCCTCGCGAAGCCCCGCGTCAGCAACCCGCCCTCGGAGTGCTATCCAAAGGCGAGGTATGAGAGGTATGAAGGATGTAGAACTACGTGCACGCCCCAGCTACTCGGCGGAAGCCTGGCTGGCCGATCCGGAATATCTGCCGCTCCCGGAGGAACTGTGAAAATCGTGAATGGCGTGGCATTACGTCTGACCTGCAGCTCGCTGGTGCTGGCATTGCTGATTTCGACCAGCGCGATGGCCCTGCCGGGACCGCAAGAGGCCGCCCCAGTCCCGGACCGTCAGCAAGAATCCGCAGCCGGCCAGTCGACGCCCGCGCCGGTTCCCGTTCCATCCCCGGCCGAGACACTGCCGGATAGCCCGGGAGCCGCACGGTCCCAGATTGCTCAAAACACGGGAGGCCAGGCCGAACCGGCGCCAGCGGCTCCACAGCCACCAACACAGCAAACACAAACACAGCAAAATGGAAGCCAGAAGCCCGTGGGTACAGCAGCTGCCGAAACTGCCACCACCACCGGTTTTGCAGCGTCCAAGCCAGCAGGCGCGGCCCTGGCGCCTGCGAAGCAGAAGCGGACACGCACCATTCTCATAAGCGTGGCGGCTGTGGTGGGGGGGGCGGTGGCTCTGGGAACCGTTATGGCGTTGTCCAAAGGAACTCCCAGCAAGCCGCCCGGCGCTCCATAGGGGGAGACGCGCATGTCAGTAGCCTGATTAAAACTCCTCCCCTGATCGACTCGTATCACGATTGGTCCACATCATGATTGACCCATAATATGATTGACCCATAATATGATCGACCCATCAGGAAACCGGCGGCCCGTGCTCGTGAGTTTCTCCGGTATCGACGGCGCCGGCAAGAGTACGCAGATCGAAAGCCTGCACTCTCGATTGAGCCAGGCCGGCCTTCGCATCCAGAGGCTCGCGTTCTGGGATGACGTCGCCGTGCTGAAGCGCCTGCGCGACCTCTCGCGGAGGACTTTACTGAAGGGTGATTCCGGCATTGGCGCACCCAACCAGCCGGTAGACCGTCGGGACAAGAATGTCCAGACCTGGTACATGAACGCGTTTCGCTACTTCCTCTATTTCCTCGATGCCGCCGGGCTTGCCATCGTGGCAAGGAAAGCCGCCCGGGCCCCGGCCGATGTGGTCATTTTTGACCGGTATCTTTACGACGAACTTGCGAACCTGCCGCTGCGCTCTCGTTTGACGCGATCCTATGTTCATCTGGTGCTGAAATTTATTCCCCAGCCGGACGTTGCTTACCTGCTCGATGCCGACCCGCTCCAGGCCCGTGAACGTAAGCCGGAATATCCGCTCGAATTTGTCCAAAGAAATCGGGCAGCGTATCTGGCGCTGAACCAGATGACCGCCTCCATGACTTTGATCGGAGCCCGGACAACCCCTGAGATGGAGGACGATGTGCTGCGGGAAATATTGAAAAAGCTGTCTCCCCAGCAGCGTGAAACGGTGTCCGCCCATTGCAACCAGAGTGGCGCAGGCGTAGAACCCGATGGCCAATCTCTTCGCTTCCAGGAATGCCAGCGGGTCAGCGGATTGTGATCGAGGCCGGCAATGAGGTCCGGCCAGTCGCAGAAGCCGCATTGATTCTTATGGTGTAGGAACCGGGAACGATTGCAGCGGAAGCTGCGGCGGGCGCACTCATCCCGCAGGAACTGAAAAGAAGAATGGAAGCAACCAAGCCGCTGAGAACCATAGCTCGAAGGATGCGCTTTCGGTCGAGCTGTCCCAGCACAAAAAGACCTGCAACGCTCATGCTGAGGCCCAGGAGAACACCCTTGCGCGGCGTCTTCGGATGACGTTCAGGACTGCCGCCGGCACGCGTGACCGAAACTTTGAGAACAGAAGTCGCGGCCTTTGAGCCCGGAGTAACCACGGCGGGCGAAAAGGCGCACGACATCGCCGCCGGAAGGTCCGTACATGAGAGCGAGATGGGGCTTCTGGATCCTGATTGTGCGGTGATGGTGATCTGGGGACCACCCAACTGTCCATCCCCAATAATTACTGACGATGGTGAGGCGCTGAGAGCGATGGCTGGGGTAACGGGAGGCGCCGTAACGGGAGGCGGCGTGGCTGGTGGCCCCGATGGCGGTGGTGTTGGAACTCCCGCCGATCCGCCCGGTGGCGTCGGAGCCGCCGCCGGTACAGTGCAGCTGGGCGCATAGGACACGGCTGCTGACATCTGGTTGTTGAGGTTCGGCTTTCCCACCGCCTGCACAAACATCTCGTAGTTCCCCGGGGACAGCGAATACCCGCACATATCGAGCGCATGCGAGCCGGTTGCCGCGTCTGCCAGATGCATGAGGTTTCGCCCGTCGCTACTGACATAGACGGTGTAGTGATCGATCGTATCCTCGCTCCCCGTGACCTTCCACTGCAGAGAATCGCTGGCAACCGCCGCGGAGACGCTCACACAGTTGTCGATCCCCGATTCGATCTCGGTTCCTTCTTCGTAGTCGTTCCACGTGACCAGTTGCAGGCCCGAGAGCTGATTGGTCGAGTTGTAAAGGCTGTTGATTTTTGAAAAGGTCTGCAGCCAGGTCTGACCGCATTGCTGTCCCATGACCCGGTTCAGGCCCCAGGACGCCAAGGTATCGTTGAATCCTTTATAGGAAGCACCCCAGGTCTGCTGACCGGGAGCTGCCATACCGGTCTGGTAGAAATTCGTCAGATAGGTCATTCCATAATCTGCGCTGGTGGCGGCGTCCCAGGAAAAGGCGCCGCCGCTTTGCACATGGCTGAAACCGCTGCCGTTTTGAAACAGAAACACGGGATCGGTAGCCATGGCCGCCTTGGCTGCGCTCCAATCGACCTTGTAGTAGAGGTCGATGTCGAAATTGCTGACGACCGGGCGGCCGCCTACCCTCAGGTATGCGGGCGAAGGAAAATAGGTCTGCTCGATATATTGCAAATGGCTGATCAGGGCGTGCTGAGGATCGCAGCCGGTGCAGGAATTCCACCGGATGGCGCCATTGTCGATGCTGATCGCGAAGCTAAATCCCGGGTGGGCCTCGGCTTCCTGCATCACCAGCTTGGCGGCTTGATCGATGGCGTTATCGGGGCCATACCAGACCATGACCACACCATCGATGCCGCGGCTGATCATGTCGGCGATCTGGCGCTTGACCTGGGCCGGATCAGTCGAACTGTAGCCGACATTCATGTGGTCCGCTTGACCGAACCACAGCATCAGATGAGCGAAGACCTTGGTCCGTGCCGCGGGATAGAGCAGCGAGTGGATGTCCTGTTTGCTTATGTTGCCTGCGCCCAGGTTCCCGTTCGCCTGGGTCGCAAAATTGCCGGCCGCACTGGTGTTTTTGGCCGTCTCTGCGGAAAGCGTTGTGGTGGACCTGATCACCAGATTGCCAGCGCGAGTGGCAAGTGGAAAAATCAGGAACAATGCGATGACGGACAAGCGGTAGCGGCGCTTTGCCTTCAAAGAAAATCCTGTGACTGCAAGTGTGACTTGAAGAAAGCTTAGCTACTGCTTGCAGGCAAAGCACCATTACGGATGGGATTGACCTTAAGCCGATGTCGATGTGAAATCAGAGGTTACCGTGGGAATCTTGCATTCGTGCAGAGGAGATTTGGCGGGCAGGTGCCGAGCAGTCGGCACCTCACAGACGAAACGGCACAGCTTGATGCCGTCTTTAATAGGAAGTCGGACTTCTGAGAATGGATCAGGACCTGCGAGTCTTACCAGTAGGTGAAATGCAGCTTGTCCAGGTAGACCGTGTACGGCGTTTGCTTGTAGTTCCCATCCATCTGGAAGTTAAGCGTAATACCGTGCCATCCCGAGGGTGCCGAATTCTCGCCATAGTAACGGTTAATGGGGGTTGTGACGCCGTTAAGCGTGACCGACTGGTAATACACCTTGTAGTCCCAGGTTCGTTGCACTTGAATGACAACGTGATTCCAGGCATTGTTGGCGGGTTTGCAGGGAATCCCGGTTTGCACCCATTTGTTGTTTACGTTGTCCCAGATATCCCACTGGTGCCCGTTGACGAGGTTGCATTGGTGGCCAAATATGAAGCTTTTTCCGCTGAAAAATTCGCTGATGTCAAACTCCAGAATCTGCGAGGCCGGCAGGTTGCTGGAAAAAAACCAGGCGTCATAGACGAAGTTCTTGAGGCTCGGAACCAGGGTTTGACTGTTGTCCGGTATCCCCTGCGTCGAACCTTGGCCAATGACGGGGTTGCTCCAGAGCACGTCGGAATAGGGCACTGTGCCCCCAATGTCGAACTTGGTCGCACCGCCGCTCTGACTCATCGCCCAGGTAACCTTCGGGCTGCACGATGAACAGATTTCATAAGCGGGCGCCAGTTCGCCCCAGCCTTTCCACCCTCCACTGGCCTGAATGTTGGTCAGTGTCGTTCCACCCACTTTGATCGGGACCGGAGTGAACGAGGCGCCTCCGCAGTAGTCCCACTCTTCCACCACCGTGTTATTGGTCCCGGCATTTAAGGCCAATTTCGTGTTCAGGGTGTTTCCCTTCACCACGAAAGTAAGCTTGTTGTTGACGTAAATTCCCATCGAAGCTACGCCCTTCGAGCAACCGGTACTCGCGCTGGCGACGAAACTCACCGGCGAGCCAACCGTGGCGCCACTTCCAGGACTGCTTACCGAAACTCCTGCCGAGGCGACCGTGGCCCACCCCGCAATCAGGCAGGCATACATGCAGACACTTCTCATGCCTTATGCACTCCAGATTAAGTTGTTTAATTATGCGAAGTGGGGCGCCGCGAAATTGCTATTGACGCGGATTCTAGTGATTCTGCGGCTTGAGCGCAAGCACAAAAGCTCTTTCTGCCGACACGGAAGTACATCGGGATCGTGATGACCGGCTTGGACTTGGCCATTCCCCGCCTGGCCTGGGCCCACAATCCAGGGGAAGGCATTTTGCCGCCCAGGGGGAAGCCATCGAGCCTCAAATCCAGGCTCTAAAACACGGCCAGGGCCGCGAAAATCGGCCATGATGGCGGATTCGCCAGCCAACGCTTTGCCCCTCCACGTCATCTCATGCCGTTTCACGGGAAAGAAGTGCGCGGGGGGGTGCACTGATGAAGCACGACAAAATCAAATGGCCCATACTGCGGCTGTTGGGGCTTGCCACTCTGAGCCTTCTACTGGCCGGTTGCCGTGGACTGGTGGCCGGAGATACGGGGATCGGGCAGACGCCCCCTCCTCCATCCGGCCTGCAAAACATTAATCACATTATTTTCATGGCCCAGGAAAACCGTGGCTTTGACCACTACTTTGGGGCCTTGCGCGACTATCGGCGCTCTCATGGCTTTGACGACCCTGCATTCGACGGGCTGGCTCAATTCAATCCGGTTTCGGGCGACCCTCCACTTCTCGGCAATGCTCCCACCAACCCGGGCTGCGACCCGATGTCGCCCGTCCCCGCAGATTGTATATTCAACAGCAACAGTCCGGCGGTCGGTTCTTTTCACATGCTGTCCATGTGCATAGAGAATCCGAGCCCATCCTGGAATGAATCCCACGTTGACTGGAATCTGACCAGTCCGCGTTCTCCCACCGCGACCCTGGACGGATTCGTAAATACCGCGGCTCACGATGCCCGTAACGATATGTTTCACGACACCGACGGCCTGCGCGCCATGTCCTACTATGATGGCGATGACTTGCCCTACTACTATTTCATGGCTTCCAGTTTTGGCACTTCAGACCGCTGGTTTTCTCCCATCATGACCAGGACTCAAGCCAACCGGATGTACCTGATTGCCGCTACCTCGTCAGGGCACGTCTACACTCCCACCAATACGCCACTGCAGAACTTAACCATTTTTGATGAACTGCAGGCCGCAGGCATCACCTGGAAGATCTACGTGACTGACCTGGACCCAGCCTACGCGGCGTTTCCCATACAGGATAGCGAGATAAATTATTACGCCGCTGCCGCCAAGTACCCGCAGAATATCGTGAAAGTTTCCGACTACTTCACCGATCTCACCAACGGCACCCTGCCCCAGGTGTCTTATATTGACGCGGGTCTCAACAGCGGGCTCGATGAACATCCGGGCGTGGACGAGGGAGTTGTAGGAGCCAGCATTCAGGTGGGAGCGCATTACGTTACAACCGTGATCAACGCGCTGATGACGAGTTCTGCCTGGAAGGATTCCGTATTCATTCTCACCTACGACGAGTTCGGCGGATTCTATGAACATGTTCCGCCGCAGAACTGCGTAGGACCCAGCCCTTGCACAATGCTGGAGAACCCCGACGGCATCCCGCCCATGGATCTGCTGCAGGGACCTCCGCCGAACGGTCCCGACATTTGCGTACTCAACACCGGCCCCACCTGCGATTTCGTCTACACCGGATATCGGATACCGCTGATCGTGATCTCGCCCTTCTCCAAAAAAGGCTACGTTTCGCACACCGTAGCCGATTCCACGGCCTGGCTTAAGCTGGTCGAGACCAGATTCAACCTCAAAAACCTGACGAAACGTGATGCCGTCCAGATGGACATGTCGGAATTCTTCGATTTCACCAATGTCCCATGGAAAACGCCGCCCGCACAGATACCCGACCAGCCGACTAACGGTCCCTGCTACCAGGATCATCTGCCCTAGCGGGATTTGGGAGAGTTGTGAAACTGCGAACCTTGAACTGAACTGTCATCCCGAGCGGAGCATAAGCGATTCGCTTGCGAATCGCGATGCGGAGTCGAGGGACCCGCTGCTAGGCAGCGCCACAGGGGTTGAAAATCGGCAACAAATCCAGTGCCTTCCGCCACCAGCTTGAAGGCTCGGTACCGACGCGGGTGCGGGGGTGAATTGGCGGCCAGGAACGGCAGGTCCCTCCACTCCCCGGTTGATTCGCAAGCGAATCAAC